>NZ_JBQFNZ010000001.1:0-1065910 GCF_056532945.1 Ruegeria sp. H7 | reverse complement strand
CAACGCCTCTGATGCCCGCACTGCTGGCCATCCACCTCGGATCGGTCCTGACCTTCTTCCTGCTGACGCCCTACACAAAAATGGCACACGGCTTCTATCGGCTTGCGGCGCTGGTCCGGGATGCACAACGGAAAAGAGAAGTGTCCGCAGTCCGTTAACAGCCCGTCGCGCCTGTGTGAGCAGAAAGAACATGCAATTGGATCAAAAATTATCTTGAAGATCTCTGCGCCGCAGAACTTCGAGTTGCGGACAACGTCCGGATTGGGCCGGTTGGTCTTGATAGTTATTTAGCCGAGCTGCAGAAGCTGCAGCCGCCAATGACCTCAAGTTCCAAATGTTCTCGGGTTTTGGCAATAATAAGATTGGTCATTCTGTTTCTGACGACCTTGCCCATAAATTGATATCTTCTTCCGAACTGATTTCATCGATCTTTTTCAACTCGTCAGAACTGAAGTCGAGATTATCAACAACGCCTGCGCAGTCGACGATCTGTTCCGGCCGGGACGCACCAATCAGAGCGGTCGTCACCCGTCCGCCCCGAAGCACCCAGGCCAGAGCCATTTGCGCCAGAGTCTGACCACGTGCTTCGGCCATGTCGTTCAGAGCACGGACACTTGCCAGGGACCGCTCGTTGATCATGCCATCGAGCAACGACTTTCCTTGCGTGGCACGGCTGCCATCCGGAACATGGCGCAGATATTTTGACGTCAGAATGCCTTGTGCCAGTGGCGTGAATGCAATCGATCCTACCCCAAGATCATCCAGCGTATCGAGCAAACCGTCCCGCTCCACCCAACGGTTGAGCAGATTGTAAGAAGGCTGGTGAATTAGACAAGGTGTCCCAAGATCGTTGAGAATCTTCACCGCCTCGCGCGTGCGTTGGGAGTTGTAGCTCGAGATACCTGCGTAGAACGCGCGACCCGACCGTACGATATGATCCAAGGCACCCATTGTCTCTTCGAGCGGGGTGTCGGGGTCAAAGCGGTGGGAATAAAAGATGTCGACATTATCAAGCCCCATGCGCGCGAGTGATTGGTCACAGGACGCAATCATGTACTTGCGCGACCCCCATTCTCCGTAAGGTCCCGGCCACATGTCGTAGCCTGCTTTGGAGGAAATGATCAGCTCATCCCTGTAACCCGCGAAATCCGTTTTGAGGATCTCGCCAAATGCCTCTTCGGCTGAACCGGGTGGTGGACCGTAGTTGTTCGCCAGATCAAAGTGAGTGATCCCATGATCGAACGCCGCACGACACATGGCGCGCTTGTTTTCGTGCGGTGAGTCTGTGCCGAAATTGTGCCACAGCCCCAAGCTGACAACAGGGAGTTTTATACCGAACCGCCCACATCGCCGATACGCCATCCGCTCGTAGCGGTCCGGCTCCGGGGTGTACGGCATGGGTTTTGGCTTTGGCGGTCGTTGAGCTTTGGTCATGCGCACATATCCCGCGAAAGTCAGTCATATTGGCGGATTGAGAAATGGCGGCGGTCGTGAAACCGGCTGGGAAATCGAAACGGTAATCAATCATGCCCGGCGATTTGACCCATGCGTCAATGGTATCCCTAGTGTTTACCGAGAGTTCAAACTGAACGGGTCGCCGGGTTTGCTCTGGGTCACAGACACACTCTCGCGAACGCCGTCATCTCTGACCAAATCGCTGACGCACAGTTTCACCAAATCGCATCCGCGAAGCTTGCTGTCGACGGCCACGTTGGACAGCGCAAGGTCGCGCAGATTACGCGCCAGTTCGAGCCGCGCGTGGCTCGCCCAGACCTGTTTCGGCAGCAGCGACATTTTCTGGCCGACGGTCCGGGCCCTGTTCCAGGCTCTGCGTTTCGGGGTGACTGCGGGAAGTTGGCCTCTTGGCATATTAGGTCCTCCAATCCTCCCTCCAAGCCCAGGCATCAGCATCGCGCTGACACCTGACTCTAACTGGCGTTTAGAACGGCCGTTGTCCGGTTGCTTGTTCGTTGGGAAATGCCGTGGCAGCATTGGGCCGGTCTGAGCCCATGCCTCCCGAATGCCGCACAGCGTTCGAAGGGCGGGTTTTGAAACTTCTAGCAGAGCAGCGAAACGACTTGATCGGTTTCGGGCCTCCGCTTGCCAACATCAGGCAGTTGAGCGCACAGATGACGCCCGGCATGGCAGGTGCGTTCGCTGGCAGGTTTCAGCGCTCCGTTCGCCAGGGCGTCTTCAATCAGGCAAAGATGCCCGATCAAGACGCCGGCACCGGCCTTGGCCTCTTCTACCGCAAGGCTATAAAGGGAAAACCTCGGGCCGCGCGTCGGATCGCTTGTGGGCGTGGCTGTTGCCTTTGACCAAACGGCCCAGTCATCTGCCCAGGTCTGGTCGTGCAGAAGCGCCGCTGTCTCGAACTCTGCGCCCCGTTCCAGAAGCGCAGGTGCGCACACGGGAACAATCTCATCGGCACAAATCGCGACCTGATCGGGGGATCCATCCGGCACATCGAAGAAGATCGCCAGATCGAACAGTTCTCTCGACAGGCTCGGCGGGGCTTCCATGGCCGTGACCGAGAAGTTGATCATGGGGAAGTGCGCTCTGATCTTGTTCAGTCTTTTAGGCAACCAAAGCTGAGCGACAGAGGGAAGGGCTGCGATGTGAAAATCCACGTCCGGTCCAAGGTTTCGCAAGGCGCGCGTTGCATCCGCCAAAGCGTCAAAGGCAGATGTGAACCTCGAGATCAGCGATGCTCCGGCCTTTGTAAGCTCAACTCCTTGAGCGTTTCGGCGAAAGAGTGACGTGCCTGCCCAATCTTCCAGAGTTTTGATATGCTGGGAGATCGCACCGGGCGTGACGCAAAGCTCATCCGCAGCCGCGACAAAACTGACGTGGCGCGCAGCGGCTTCAAAGGCCCGCATGGCGTTCAGTGGTGGTCCTTTCGGACGTTTGGGGGCGACACTCATTTTTAACCTTAGTTTTTCTACGCCAAGAAATAGCAAATCTGCTTTGCGCTGTCACGCTTTGGGCGCCAGATTGGCGCAAACAGGAGGATGGTGGATGATACTTGCACAGCGAAACTGGGTTCCCGGAACGAGCGAAACTCTGGTTCAGGATATTGCCAACCAGACTGCGTCCAATACCTCGGCCGATCTTCTTGCCCGGGTTCAGGACCTCGCAGAACGGAACCGTGTGATCCACGAGGAGGAATGCTTCAACCTGAACCCGGCAACCAATGTCATGAACCCCAGGGCAGAGGCGCTCTTGTCGTCAGGTATCGGTTCGCGCCCGTCCTTGGGCTATCCCGGTGACAAGTATGAAATGGGATTGGAAGCGATCGAAGAGATCGAGGTCATCGCCGCCCAGCTGTCCGCCGAGGTGTTCGACGCCAGATTTTCTGAAGTCCGCGTGCCCTCTGGCGCGATCGCGAACCTTTACGGATTCATGGCGACGTGCAAACCGGGTGACACGATTATTGCGCCGCCTGCGTCGATTGGCGGGCATGTGACGCACCATATCGCGGGCTGTGCTGGGCTTTACGGCCTGCGAACGGTCGAGGCTCCGGTAAACGCAGATGGCTACACGGTCGATCTGGATCAGCTTCGAGTATTGGCCCGGGCCGAACGACCCAAGCTGATCACAATCGGCGGCAGTCTGAACCTGTTTGAACACCCAGTGGCCGACATCCGTACAATTGCGGACGAGGTCGATGCCAAGGTTATGTTCGACGCGGCCCATCAATGCGGGATCATCGCCGGGCGGGCATGGTCGAACCCGCTGAAGGAAGGGGCCCATTTCATGACGATGAGCACTTACAAAAGCCTTGGGGGGCCGGCTGGCGGACTGATCGTCACCAACGATGCCGAGATAGCAAAGGCGCTGGATGCCATCGCGTTTCCCGGGATGACTGCCAACTTCGATGCTGCGAAGACGGCTGCTCTGGCGGTGACCATGCTGGATTGGCGCGACTTCGGGGAAGCCTATGCCAAAGAGATGATCGCAATGTCACAAGCCTTGGCTGCGGCATTGGACTCTGAGGGGGTTTCGGTCTTCGTAGGGGCCGATGGATTTACGAACTCCCACCAGTTCGCCGTATTGGCCGAACCCTTTGGTGGCGGTCAGGCGGCGTCGAAGAAGCTGCGCCCGAATGGATTCCTTGCCTGCGGCATCGGACTGCCTGTGGCTGCGGTTGACGGCGATATGAACGGGTTGCGCATTGGCACGCCAGAACTGGTCCGTTGGGGCATGACGACGACCGATGCAAGTCAGCTTGCCGGGCTGATAAAGCGTGGCCTTAACGGCGACGATACGGGTCAGGAGGTGGCCTCATGGAGAAAAGACTTCGACACGCTCTGCTTTGTTCATTGAGACTGACAGCAGCCATTGGTGCCTTCCTGACGACAGGCGGCTTTGTCACGCATGTGAGAATTGCCGTCGAGATTTTCGCTGCGCCATGAACGAATGGCAGCGATCTCTTCCACCACGCGGCGTCCTAAACCGAGCACCTGCGGCGATTTTCGTGCTGCGCGCGCTCGCAGCGAAAATCTGAGAGATCTCCTATTGGCTCAACGCGGACCTTAGCCGCAGCGCTAGTGAATGGCCGTTGTCTATGTTGGGTCAGAATTGCTTGACGTTTGGGTCAGAATTGGATGACGCAGTTTATCCATTTGTTGAGGTTTTGGAAGTCGGTTGAGTCAGAAAACAGTGACGTTCCACAGCTTTGTCTGGCGACACATAGTTCTGCCACCAGCGACAGAACCTTGTCATTTTCGCCTCACTCCCTTTATCCAGCTTCCAGGCCGACATTATTGATCTGACTTCCTTTTGGGAAAATCAGGGCTGATTTGCAGATCAGACGCCAAAGGCGCCTGTTCCTGCTGATCTGCCACGTAGCGAACGCGGATGGGGGCGAGGCAATGCTATTCGACAATAGTGGTGCGGCCAGCAGATTATAGAAGCTGAGCTTCGTTGCGCTCTGCCTCATGAGCCAGTCGGGGTTAGTGTCGCCGTGCGCTCTTCGAATTGGAGACGCGAGAGCGCAATCCATACGGCCATGATTGGATTATGAAGTTCAGGTTTCGCGTCATAGGCCTAATATTCCCATTAGGATTGCGAATCTAACATTAATGTCAGATAATACTCTCACCAAAAATTAAGACGCAGTGGGAGGAACTAAGACAATGCGCAGAAAGACACGACTGAAGCACCTCGCCGAAAAAGTACAAAAAGGCGAGCGTATCGTCGGCATGGAGTGCCATGACACGCCAAGTGCAGTCATGGCAGAAGAGCTCGGAATGGACCTTCTGTGCTGCGGCAGTCCAGGACCCATGGGACTTATGGGCCATCCGTCCATGGCAACGGTCGACTTCGAAGAACAACTCTACATGCTGGAAGGTGTTCTCAGAGGCGCGTCGTCCCCGTTCATCATTTGCAACATGCCGAACACAACGGCCTGTATCTCGATTGAAGAGTCAGTGCGCAACGCAGCAAAAGTCGTGAAACTTGGTGCTGACGGGGTCCACATCGAACCCTCTCTTGGAACTGTAGATCACATCCGAGCAATCGTAGATGCTGGGATACCTGTTGTTGGTCATTTTGGTGTTCAAGGTGAACGTGCTGTCATGAACTCTGGTCATTCTCCCGCAGGACGAACGGCCGAAGAAGCCGCCCAGATTGTCGAATTGGTGAAGGCTTCGATTGATGCTGGTATTTTCGCGGCGCTCTTCGAGCATACATCTGTTGAGCTTACGAAGTGGTGCTATGAAAACCTACCTGTGGCCGTGGCCAGCCTTGGATCTGGCCCTCACGCGCACGGGATTTTCCATGTATCGAGCGATATCATCGGGTGCTCGGTCTTTCCTATCCCGCCAAAGCGAGAGGTTTTCGGCGATGTATGGGGCGAGATGCAACGTGCCTA
The DNA here is from genome assembly GCF_056532945.1 of Ruegeria sp. H7. Classification (NCBI taxonomy): domain Bacteria; kingdom Pseudomonadati; phylum Pseudomonadota; class Alphaproteobacteria; order Rhodobacterales; family Roseobacteraceae; genus Ruegeria; species Ruegeria sp. H7. Next base: position 1,060,035 of record NZ_JBQFNZ010000001.1, on the reverse strand, counting down.
CGGAGCCTACTTCGCTGCCGCAACGAACGGGCAGTTTCCTAAGCCTGATCAGAGTCATACGATGCATGAGGGCGAACATCAAAAGTTCCTCGCAATGATCAACTAGGATATGGATCACACAACGCAGCCAGGCCCCGCAGATTTCTTGCGGTGGCTTGCTGCTTTGCCCTTCAAACGAGACTTATGTGTGGAATGTGGAGCCGGTCGAGCCGAGTTTTCCGCATACTTGCAGCCAATGTTTAGCCGGGTCATCGCGACCGATTCCGCGCCGCCATGCAAGTCGTTGCAATACGTCCCCGTGCAAAAGTGCCGTGCAGAGGCGTTACCGTACTCGGCAAGCAGCGTAGACCTTCTATTTTCTATGCAAGCGGCTCACTACTTTGATCTTCAAAAACATACTCATGAGGTAAGAAGGGTCTTGCGGCCCGGCGGGATTTTCGCTGTCTTTTCATGGGGAGTGGCAGAGTTGCCAATTCAGGTAACTCAGGCCTATGCGCCCGTCTTTGAAGCGATTTCCCCATTTTGGGAGACGGAGCGAAAGTGGGTTGTCAGCGGATATAAAGGTTTCAGGTTCCCGGGGCTGCGCATTGAGATCCCACAGTTCCACCTCACAAAGTGGCTTACACCAGAGGGTCTTGAGACCGAAATGGCGTCATGGTCTGGGGTCCAAGCGGCCTCCAGGGGCGGCATCGAGTTTCCAGAACCACGACTCGCGTCTTGCGGCTTGCACGAAAATACAAAATTTGAATGCAGGTGGCGTATTATCGGTCAGGTGTATCGTTACTGACTACTTCCAGACCATCGCGGCCACTGAATTGTGATGGACCACATCATTCATCGGGCAATCCGGGCAAGTCTCCGAAGCCGGAACGTTCTTGCAACCCTGGCACTTACTGACTGTCTTGGATGCTTCGACAATTTCAGACCTGAGTTCCAAAGCCTGTTGCGCTTTCTCAGAAAGCAACTCGGCAAGGTTATCCAACAACCCCCCAACAGATGATGCCGACTCATCACCGGTCTGATGTTTCAGGCGCTCTTGCGCTATTTCCGAGAGGCTGTCCAAACCGATATCCAGCAATCGCAACCGATGAATCAAGCGCGCAACCGACAAGTCGGAATCGCTGTATAGTCGCGTACCCCTTGCCGACTTTGTTGGTGCAATAATCCCAAGACTCTCGTAATGGCGCAGCATTCGCTCCGTCAAACCTGATTTTTCGACGATCTCACCGATTTTCATAGCAACGCTTCTCGTGAATGTGGGCTTGTTTATCTAACATAGTGTCAGAAAACCAGCGTTATTGCTGGTTCAATTGCTTCACCGCAGCACCGTCATGTTGTGCAAGCCTCTGCTCTGCAGACATCAGTTAAGCCCATTTCTCTCCATCGCTCGCCGCGCAGGTATTTGAGCTAAGCTCTTTATTTTGTTTGCTTCCGGCGGGAGTAGTTGCGGGAGGCTTTGGCTCTGTTTCCTCAGGTTTCCATGATGCACCACTTGCGCCGGGCGTTTTTGGTTTCGTCAAGAAACAGCCAGCCGCAATCGGAGCCGGGGCACGTCTTCACGCGAGTCAGTGCGCGCTTATCGCTCAGTATCGACAACGCGGAGATTGCGATCAGCCGAATCAAAGGCCAGCGGCGCAGGCTTAATAAAGACCGGTTTGGCAAGGCTTCAAGCCTCTGCAATTGTATATCAATGTTCAGATCTATAAATTGTGCGGGGTTCAAAATTGCACTTCTCAGGTTTGATCTGAACGCACGAATTGTCTCGTTTGACGAAGAGTGAAGCGCATTGGGCAGCCCGAGTTTCTGAGCCAAAATGTCTAAATCAGCGGTCGTTCCAATTTTCTCGTTTAGGACCTGATTGTCGTTCGTCCAGTTTGCCGTGTTCAGGGAATCCAATGCCAGCCTGCCTGTAATCTGTCGAACAATGGTGTGTGTACTGTAGTTCGTGACGCTTTCTAACCACTATAAGGGTTGATCTGCATTGCGCTTTGAACCCTACCTTTACCATGGTTAGAAAAATGCTGCGCCCAAAATATGTTATGAAAACCGTAGGTTCGTCCAGACAAGGCGGGGAGTCCTGTGCGGAGCGCTGCGGTTGGCTCCAATAACCATCTTTGTAATTCCGTTTGGAGTGGGCTTTGGAGAACCGGCCATTGAAAATGGGTTAAGCGTCTTTCAGACCGCGATGATGTAGAGATCGATGAATGGTGCGTTGATCTGATCAATATTTTGGCCGAGCGCGGGGCCCTGGATCACCTGAACCCCGAAGAACTCTTAAAGCTGGGCCAGTATCCCGTTCGAGTCTATTGCCCCGTTTTCGGTTTGCGTCGAAACGGCAGATAACCGAGCATACTTAGTCAGTGAAGCAGACAGTTAGTTAAGAATATCAGCTATGGCACCTATCAGGTTCAACACCTTGTGCGTCTCTCGGTTCACCTGATACACATAGTCTCCGGCACGCACATAATAGCCGTTTCGCCGCAGCCCATATCGGCTGGGATTGTCGATACGCACATACCCATCATAGATGTAATCCCCAACCCGATATCGTTTGACTTGCCCCGGGGGCACGCATGGAACCGCTTTCTTGGCCAATCCCGGTGGGCAATGTTTTGCTTTGGATTTAACGAGAACGGGCTGCAGTTCCGTGTTAATATCGATAATATGTTTAAGATTGTGAGAATGAGCGTCGAAGTTCGCGCTCGAAACAGGCGCGGTCTGAGCGATGAATAACGTCGCCGCGAATCCCAATGCCGTTTTCATCACTTTTGCCTCCTTTTGCGTCATATCCCAGTTATGATCTCCGTTCGGATTTATCCAACCCATAGGCGGAGAATGGCTTGTCGATGGCGACTTGAGCTATGCCGCGTTGGTTTGTTTCGCACGACATTCTCACCTAACGACCTTCCAAATCGTCAAACCGGAAGGGGCAATAGCTGGGTCGCGCGGCCAGACAATTCATTTGTTTTTGTCTCGTAAACAACATTAACCGAAGGTGAACAATGTATTCTCAATGCGTTCAACCAAGCTTGGGCATAGTGATCGAGTTGGATCGAACGACACCTAGTTCGTTTGGTGGAAACAAGGGGAATAAGATGGTCAAGCCTGCCTTTGTGACTGAAGACGACAGCAGAGCTGCTGCGATGCGAACCGCCGGCAAATCTGTTGAAGAGCGTCTGCAAACCACGATGAATTCGAGCAATGGTCGCTTCCCTCCTGTCGAAAATGCACTGACAGAGATTATTAAAAACAAGCGGCTATCCGAGGCTCACCAAAACGTCTGAAGGCGAGTCAGCTGACCCCCGAACAATTCTCGATTTCGTCCTAAATATCGGAATTGTACCTAAATCCCGTCCCATCTTGGGGCGGGATTTTCTTTGTGCGCGCCGCGGTTGCCGAAAGCCAACGCTTGAAGCGTCGAAAGGCCCTTGACCGTCCCGGCTTTCGGTACGTCCAAGAGTGGAGGTCAACAATGGGCAATCAGCTTCAGTTCATAGCCCAAGAAGCGATTTAACCTGCGCTTCAACCGCGTCGGTGACCGGTTTGTTGGCGGCTGCTTCCAAGGCTTCACGTTCAGCCAGGTCCTGCTCTTCAACAAGCTCTGCCAGTTCTTCCGCCTCTTCGACAGCTTCGTTGTAGTCAATGGCGGCCTGTCTTTCGTCATTTAGGTCCTGGGCTTCCTCGATCGAGTCGTCCAAAGCGGCCTGGGCTTCTGCCAGCTGTGCTTCGATGTCAGGATCTGTACCACCCGCGTCTTCCAAAGCCTGCTCAAGCTCTTCAACCTTGTCGCGGTTGGCTTGAACGTCGCCCAGCGCGGCTTCCAAATCATCCTCGATTTCTTGAACTGACCGGTCTGGTTGTTCCAGTCCTGCAAGAACCTCCAACTGTTCTTCCAGTTCCTCACGCAATGGCTCACCTGCCAGCACCGTGTCTCGGTACTTGGCTATTCTGCCAACCCGTGAATTGGGTGCGGCATTGGCCAGTGCAGTTGGGCTTGCATTGGCCGCGTTAAGCGCGCCCAGTTCCGAGGGATGAGCGCCAAGAAGCGCTGCAAGACGGTTGCCTTTGGTTCGGGAAACAGGGCGTTTCGACTCTTCCACAATTACAGTCTCGCGAACCGTTTTTTGCGCCTTGGCCTTTTGCGCTCCACGTGTTGTCGTGGCGCCCTTGCGAGTGGATTCTGTTTTGCGGGCTTTGCTTTTTCCTTTGAACAAGTCCTTCAGAGAGAACCCTCCGCCTTTCTTCTGACCGGACCGAGCAGACTGAGACTTTGTTTTACTCTGTCCGGATTTCCCGGCCTTGCTGCCGCCACGGCTTTTGTCGGCCCCTTTCCCGCGACCGCTATTGCCAGCAGAGCTGCGATCCCCGCTGTCGCCCTTAGCGCCGTTGCCGTTGCCACCACCATTACCGTTGCCGCCGCCATTGCCATTGCCGCCGCCATTACCGTTGCCTGGCTTGGCATAGGCAAAATCGGGAGTTGCGACAGTGGCGACAATGGCTGTTGAGCCCAACAAGGCGATTGCGATTGTCGAGGCTTTCAGCAGTCCGCAATTGGTGGTTTTCATCTCAATCTCCTCACAACTCACAGCAACGGCTGTCAGCATTCACAGCTTAGCCGCTGTATCCGGGCAGCATGATCCCTGGTCGAATCAACAAAGTTGGGCTGCATTAAACTTGAGGTCGCTTGAACGCAGGGCTAACTGCTTGTTCATCATCGGTTCACGTCCGGCCTTATAGTCTTCGTCGACTGTGTTTGAGGGTGTAATGCAAGCCAAAGTGTTATTTCTGGTTGTGGCTTTGCTGACCGTCTTGTCCGGAGGGCAAGCGGATGCGGACGCGCGTGAACTCAAACAGTCTGAACTGCGCATGGCGACGTTGTCCGGCAACGCAATACGGCTGAACCGTGTCATCAAGGGCGTGGAAAAAGCCTTCGGTGGAACGCCAGTCGATGCGCGCGCATTCAAAACGGACAAGATTTACTATCGTATTCTGGTCAAAAAGCCGGGCGGAAAGATCGTCAGTGTGATCGTAAATGCCCAAACCGGCACAGTCGTCTCGAACCGTTCAAGTATCGGGCGCGAGATTTCCGAGGCCGCACGCAATTCAACCAAATCCAAAAGCAATAATGGTCAGAGCGCCTCTGCCACCCGTGGAAACAGCGCAGGTCGCAGCAATGCCGGCGGCAACAGCAACGGTGGTGGCAACGGTAACAGCGGTGGCAATGGTAACGGTGGCGGCAATGGCGGTGGCAACGGTAACGGAGGCGGCAATGGCGGCGGAAACGGGGGCGGCAACGGCGGTGGAAATGGCAACGGTAATGGCGGCGGCAATGGTGGCGGCAATGGTGGTGGAAAAGGCGGCGGTAAAAAATAGCGTGAAGCTGACGACCCTTTACCTATAGTTTCTCGATATGCGAATACTCCTTGCTGAAGACGAACCCCAGCTTTGCGAGCAAGTGAAAAAGCTGTTGGGTGCGGAAGGCCGCGTGGTCGATGTGGCAAATAATGGGACGGATGCCCTGCATCTGGGGTCGACCGAACCGTACGACATGATCATCCTCGACATTGGCCTGCCCGAGCGTGACGGTATCTCGGTTCTGCGTGAATGGCGCAGCGCGGGTGTCAAAACCCCGGTTTTGATCCTGACTGCCCGAGACGGCTGGAGCGAACGTGTCGACGGCCTGGATGCCGGCGCGGATGACTATATGACCAAGCCGTTTCACATGCCCGAGCTGGCCGCGCGGGTTCGTGCCATCTTGCGACGCCAAAGCGGCCAGTTGAACCCCGTGATAGAAATGGGGGATGTCTCACTGGATACACGAAACGGTCGGGTCAGTGTAGGAGGCATTCCTGTCGATTTGACCGCGCAGGAGATCGCAGTTCTGACCTATCTGGCGCATAACATTGGTCGTATGGTGTCACGCACTGAGTTGTCCGAACATATCTACGAATATGACGGCGACAGAGATTCCAACACGATTGCCGTATTCGTTACACGCCTGCGCAAAAAACTGGGCTCCGATTTGATCACTACCGTCAGGGGGCGGGGCTACATGATCGATCCAACCTGATGCTCTCGTTGCGTCAACGGGCCTTACTCGGTGGTATCGCCTCGGGAGCTTTGTCGGTAGGCGTTGGTACGTTGGTGGTGTTTTCCTACATCAATACGCGCGTTCTGGATCAGTTCGACGGAGCGTTGCAGGACCGGCATACCCAACTTGTCGTTGGTCTCAGCGCCACCACGGATGACCCTGAAACCTTGCGACAATTGGTGTTCGACCCGGCCTATGGCACGCCTTACTCGGGACGCTATTGGCAAGTAACGGACAGTGCCGGGGCCATCTATACGTCTGCCTCGCTCTTCGATGAAACGATTGCCGAACCTCCAAGCGCAAGTGGCGAAACAACCGTTTGGAACACCATGGGCCCGGATGGTGAGGCCATTCGCAGCGTCTACCAGAAGATTACGTTCGAAGACGGGACGGAATGGGGCGTAACAGTCGCCGAAAGCAGAAGCGAACTGATCAACGAACGCAGCGCCGCACAAAGAAACTTGCTACCGGTCTTCGGCTTGGTCGGTTTGATCGGCGTGGCCAGTTCTCTTTTGCTGATGTCCGCCATTGTCGGCCCGCTCAGGAAATTGCGCGCCGATGTGGCCCATCGCTGGGATCAGGGCGATGATCTGGTTCCCAAAGACTACCCGGACGAGGTTTCCCCCTTGGTGGAAGATCTCAATAAATTGCTGCATCGAAATCGCGAAATTGTCGCCGGTTCGCGAAGGCAGGCGGCGGATCTGGCGCATGCGCTCAAAACACCGACGGCCATCTTGCGAAACGAATTGGCCGAACTGGCAGACGCCGGAGCACATACCGAGCCCGCGGAAGAGGCCCTGACCCGAATAGACGCGCAGCTTAGCCGTTCACTCGCGCGCATGCGTGCATCAAACACCGGAGAGCTGACGCATTCCAGGACAGACCTATCGAATTCGGTCGAACGGCTGTCCCGGCTGTTCTCGGTCATGGCAGAGCGCGAGGGGAAGACGCTTGTCTCGGATTGCGAGGCTGGTCTTCGCGTCCGAATGGACCCTCAGGACATCGAGGAAGTGATCGGAAACCTTCTCGACAACGCCCTTAAGTGGAGCCGGGCAACATTCCAAATCACCGCGAAACGCACGGACAGCGGTATCGAACTTTGCGTGGAAGATGACGGGCCCGGTATTCCGGAAAGTGCCCGAGATGAGGTCTTGCGTTCCGGCAGTCGGTTGGACACTTCTATAAGGGGGACAGGGTTGGGCCTGTCTATTTCCGTGGATTTGTTGGCTGCATATGGTGCGAAGCTAGAACTCGGAGCATCGAAACGTTTAGGCGGCTTGGCTTGTGAAGTGACGATTGATCTATGAGAAAAGCGTATCGTCAAATGTAGCTGGCGTCTCGGCTCTGTTCCCACACTACGCTAAAGTCTCTGGTTAATTCAAAAGTAGACCTTGTAGAAGTTGTAGGGAGAAGGGGCAACAAGGGACGCCCCTCAGTTCAAATTGGCCTGGACTATGGCTTCAGATATTTACTGATAGCCGCAATACCTGCTTCGGCGCAGATGTCTTCGAATTCCTTGCCATCTGCATCCTCACCAAGAGAACCGACAATTCCGATGCAACCGATGACGGCGCCTTCGTAAACGATCGGGATGTCCTCTGAGAGGGTAACCAGGCCGATTTAATTGAAGACAGCACCTAACGTAGGTTCATGCTCATTTTGGGCCTCAATCACCGAGGACGCTTCGCGGCGTGATGCGGCCGTGTTTGCTTTGCGGCTGTTGGTGTGAACGGTGTGGGGAAACGCGCCTTCGCGTATCAGTTGGACGCGGGGCTACGCGCGTTGGTTTGCGACCGTAACCGTGGTGGCAAATCCCATACCTGCGCAGCTTTGAGATGCGACTGTGGCCGCAGTTTGTGCCCATTCTAGGGGAATACTCATTTCCATGTACGGATCGGCCAGCGCAGCGCCGGTCAGCAAAGCCGAGGAGAAACAGGGTGTCTTGGCAAACATATTCATTTTGACGTCCTTTTCCGAGAGGTAGTTGGGCGAGTGGTTGAAAGGAAGGATCTGCACTGGCCGTCGTTTTGCAGTTTTAAACGTGGCTCTGCGAAACTAATTTGGACCAGCTCTACACACGCGTTGACGAGGTCGTGCGTTTATGCGGCGCACATCTTATGTCGCACGAACCGGCAGGTGTATTGGGGATGTTGGCAGGTCTCCTCAGCCAATGGGTAAGGCGACGCTCGGATTTGCTGGGGCTGCATTGAACAGCATGCTGGCAAGCTTTGACATGCGGCCTCAGCCCGTCGATGACTGGAGTGTACCGATCCTTGCAGCCGCCCAACAGATCGGGGTGTGAACCGTCGCTACTGCCTATCCACCCATCGGTCCCGTAGGACGCATCTGGACAGAGCCGAACCCAAATTGGCCGAGGCTGGTGTTTCGCTGCACCGGGTGAGGCGCAAGTACGATAGTGTCGCCTGGCCCCACGCAAAATCCGGCTTTTTCACTTTGAAAAAGAAAATCCCAACCATTCTGGCAAATCTGAACTTGTTGCGATGAATCGTTCCGGCGCGCGCAAACGGCGGCGACCGGGGCAAAAGAAGAACAATTATTTGCCAAAGGTACGGCGCGTCATATTTCGCTTCTAAACAGAACGTGCCGGAACGACCATGCCCATTGCCACAATCCTTCTGCCCAACCAGCTATTTACCGATCATCCGGGTTTTGCAGAGCCCCCGGAGCTGGTGGTTCTGTTCGAGGATCCATTGTTCTTTGGCGACGCGAGATATCCCGCGCGGATGCATAAGCAAAAGCTCTGGCTCCATCGGGCCAGCATGGCGCGTTACCAGCAGGATTTGATCGCCAAAGGTTTGAATGCCGAAATTTACCCTTATGAAATGCGGACAGATGCTTGCACACGTCTGTTTCAGCGGCTGGCAAGGACAGGGATTGATCGCGTCGTAATGGCGGATCTGGTGGATTTCATTGCGCGAAATCGAGTCGAAAAGGCCGCAGAGATTGTGGGTATCGCTCTGGAGATACGTCCATCGCCCGGCTTTCTGAACACAGGTGCAGATAACGCGGCGTGGATCACAGGCCGAAAACGTTGGTTCATGGCCGAGTTCTACAAAAGTCAGCGTCGTCGTCTGGATGTCTTGATGGACGGCGATCAACCAATGGGGGGCCGGTGGAGCTTTGACGGGGATAATCGCAAAAAGGTTCCAAAAGCGCTGCTTGGCAGTTTGCCGTGGATTGATTGGCCCACGCATGGCGCCGTTGACCAGGCTGCAAAGGATAGCGTGATCTCTGAGTTTCCGGACGCGCCTGGGTCGCTGGACAGGCTTTACTATACGACATCGCATGGGGCCGCAGCGGATTGGTTGCAACAATTCCTCGAACGCCGGTTTCGTCAGTTCGGCGATTTTGAAGATGCCATCGTTGAAGGGGAAGGCTGGCTTTGGCACGCTGTTCTGACACCCGCGCTGAACATCGGGCTGCTGACGCCCAAACAAGTGCTGGACGCGACGCTTGAACACGCGCAGACACGGGATATCCCCCTCAATTCGGTCGAGGGGTTTATCCGACAGATCATTGGCTGGCGAGAGTTCATGCGCGCCACCTATGAACATCTTGGCGTCGAGATGCGGACCACCAATCATTGGGGCCACAGCCGCAAGATGCCCGCCTCTTTCTACAATGGCACCACCGGCATCGACCCGATTGACGACACAATCGGGCGCATTCTGCAGACTGGCTATTGTCATCACATCGAACGGCTGATGGTTCTGGGAGGTTTTATGTTCCTGTGCGAGATCGACCCTGATGAAGTTTATCGCTGGTTCATGGAGATGTTCGTGGACAGCTATGACTGGGTCATGGTTCCAAACACCTATGCCATGAGCCAGCACGCCGATGGTGGGCTGATGACCACCAAACCCTATTTTTCGGGTTCAAACTATATCCGGAAGATGAGCCATTGGGGCAAAGGCCCTTGGGCAGAGGTTTGGGACGGCCTGTATTGGCGTTTCATTTTCAAACATCTGGACAGGCTTGCACAAAATCCGCGCTGGTCGATGATGTGTAAAACGGCAATACGGATGGATTCGGAGACCAAGAAAAAGCACCTGATCGTCGCCGAGGTTTTTCTGACTCGGCAGCAATGAAAGCGCTACCGGACATTGACCTGTTACCCGATAGAGTCTGTTACGAAGTCCGTTCCAGAATGGCCGAAAAGGTGTTTCTGGCTTGTTTTCGCCAAACCAAAGAGGTTCAGGCTTTGGCTCAAGGATCTATTCGGCCACACATCCTCAGCATTTGCGGGTACGGTTGCCATCAACAGTGATATCCGGAGTAGTTGGGCAAAGGCGATCAACCTTGGCTTTAGTCAAGTTCTCGACAAGACGCATCTAGCGAAACCCATCTTCCCCGTCCGAGTGCAGTTTTGGACCGCGTTCTTCGATAGGTTCAATTGCGTTTTCAACCGTTCGATTGGGCGCCGCTTGGACATCGGTGATGCGTGTTGTGGATGGTTTTGCCCATTTCACCGCGTTGCGGAGAACCAGTCGAACAGTCTCGTCATGATACGTGGGATAGGTTTCGTGCCCTGGCCGGAAATAGAAGATGTTACCGGCCCCGCGGCGGTAGGTCAGGCCTGACCGGAAGACCTCGCCGCCCTGAAACCAACTGACAAAAACCGTTTCAAGCGGGTCCGGAACGCTGAAAGGCTCGCCGTACATTTCTTCATGCTCGAGTTCGAAATAGTTCGGCAGCCCTGACGTGATCGGGTGTCCGGGGGCTGTCACCCAAAGGCGTTCGCGCTCACCAGCTTCGCGCCAGGTTATTGAGCATGGCGTGCCCATGAGTTTTTTGAAGATTTTGGAAAAATGCGCCGAGTGTAACAGGATCAATCCCATCCCTCCCCAAACGGCATCTGAAATGCGATCTACAACCTGGTCCGAGACGCCGCCATGTGCGGCGTGCCCCCACCAAAGCAGCACGTCCGTTCCGTCCAGTCGGCTTTGGGGCAAACCATGTTCCGGTTCCTGCAAAGTTGCGGTTGTCGCTTCGATTTCCGGGTCTTGGTTGAGCGCGCCGGCGATACAGTCATGCATACCACGGGGGTAAATCGAGGCGACTACCTGATTGGTCTGTTCGTGGACGTTTTCGCCCCATACGACGGCGCGGATCATGATGAAAGGCTCCGATTAGCGGTTGTTTCGTGGCGCGGCGGTGCTTGCACGTGGGATTAGTTCGGGGGCGATAATGATCGGTTGGTCGGCCCCTTCTTCTTCGTTCAGGATCGACACGAGCTTTCGGCAAGCCAGACGTCCCCAGTCGCGGCGTGGCAGGCGTATGCTGGACAGGCCCGGGTTGAAAATGGCGGCATAGGGCATGTCATCATAGCCGATGACAGAAATATCTTCCGGCACCCGCACTCCGGCGCGCACCAGCCCGTGCAGCAATCCGGTGGCTGTTTCATCGTTGTGAACGAATACCGCAGTCGGCAGATTGCCCGATGCCAGCAATTGCTCGGCTGCCTCCAGACCATAATCGACCGAGAGCTGACCCATCAATTCACGGTCTTTTTGCAGTGGGATGCCCGCGTTTTTCAACGTCTGGTTAAAGCCGTGATAGCGGCGCTCGAACCCATTGGTGTGTAGCGGTCCACACACCTGAGCGATATCGCGGTGCCCAAGTTCTATGAGGTGCCCGGCGGCCAGACGCCCGCCTAAGACGTCATCCGTTCGCACTGTCGGCAGATCAATTTCTTTGTGCCCGCCGCAAGAAACGACCGGCGGGCCTGAATAAACGCCGTTGGCGTCGCTGGGCAACAAATCCTCGAGAAAGCCGTTTGTGTTCAGGATCAGCCCGCCAGCCTTGTTCATCAACAGCATGTCCGAGAACGCACGCTCGCTTTCGGCGTCTTCCGAGGTGTCGCCTATGAGAAGGACGTAACCATGCGCGCGCGCTTCTTCTTCGATGCCCTTGAAGAATTCGGCGAAAAAGGCATTCGTGATCTCAGAGACCAGAACGAGCAGGGTTTTACTGCGCCCACGCCGCAGGTCGCCTGCCGCCTGATTGGCCCGATAGCCCAGCCGTTTCATGATCTCGAACACGTGCTCGCGCGTTGCGGCTTTCACATCGTCCGGGCGCGACATGGCTCGACTGACGGTTGCGATCGAGACACCAGCCTCGCGAGCCACATCTTTGACGGTTGGACGCTTTGAACTCATATCTTCTTCCAACTTGATTCAGGCGGCGATCGGCCGCCCTTGGTCATTGAATTTATGGATGAATCCCGGTTGGGGTCGCAAGTGGATGGTGTCTCCTACATCTTGGTTCTGCTGACCATCAAGGCTTACGGTCAGAACACCTGCATCCGGAACCCGCACATATAGAATTGTGTCGTGGCCCAGCCGTTCCACCAGAGTCACTTTGCCTTCCCATGCGTCGTCAGCCTGACCGACGGCAAAATGCTCGGGCCGAATGCCCAAGGTTGAAGCACCTACGGCTTGAGCATAACGCCCCTTGACGAAGTTCATCTTGGGCGAACCGATGAACCCCGCGACAAACTCGGTGGCGGGGTGGTTGTACAGGTCCATTGGGCTGCCGACCTGTTCGATATAGCCGCCGTTCAGGACCACGATGCGATCCGCCATGGTCATCGCCTCGACCTGATCATGGGTGACGTAGATCATCGTTGTTGCCATACGTTGATGCAGTTCACTGATTTCCACCCGAGTTTCCGAACGAAGCGCCGCGTCAAGATTCGAAAGCGGTTCGTCCAGCAGAAAAACCTGCGGGTTGCGGACAATGGCGCGACCGATGGCCACGCGCTGCCTTTGACCACCGGACAGCTGGCCCGGTTTACGGTCAAGGAATGGGTCAAGTTTCAGCGCATCGGCGGCCTCTTGCACCTTCTTTTGGATTTCATCTTTCGAACGGCGCTCAAGATTGAGCGAGAACCCCATATTCTCGGCCACTGTCATTTGGGGGTAAAGCGCATAGGACTGGAACACCATGGCAATGTCGCGTTGGCGCGGCGACAGATCGTTGGCGCGTTTGCCGCCAATCATCAGATCGCCTCCGGTCACTTCTTCAAGGCCTGCAATCATCCTGAGCAGCGTAGATTTTCCGCATCCTGAAGGGCCGACAAAGACGATGAATTCCCCGTCTGCAATTGACAGGTTGATGTCATGAAGCACTTCGACATTACCATAAGCCTTGGACAGGTTCCTGAGTTCAACTCCAGCCATCTCTTCCTCCCTTACCCGGCCGCCAGTGGCGCACGGATGATGTTTCTTACGGTGTCCAAAGACGCAGCTTGCAGCCGCCGTTCAGGGGACCCTGACAAAATCGCTTCAACGTCATGCAGGATCATATCTCCAATCGGGTGGCGGCCACCTTCCACGGCAGCTGCACGGTGCGGCGACCAGATGACATTGTCGACCAATCGCAGCGCGGCGCGCTTGGACACCGGTTCTTGTGGGAACACGTCGCTGGCGACGCGAATGCGGCCAGCGCTGGCGGCCTCAACAAGAGCGTCGAAATCGACGAGATGAGACCGGCTGATCACAACAACCAGCGTCCCGGGTTTCATCTTTTCGATAAGGGTTCGGGATACAAGCTGATAATTCTCGTCGGTGGGCGTTGCCGCGATGACGACAAGGCGGTTGTTGGTGGTCACTTGCTCCAAGTCGCAGAATTCGACACCGTCAAACGTTGTTCCGCTTGCTTTCAGCCACGGATCATAGGCTTCGATCTTTGGGGAAAATGGCGCAAGAAGGCGTACGCATTCCTGCGCGATGGACCCGAACCCGACAAACCCAATGCGTTGACCGTAAAGCGAGAAATCCGTGCCGATATTGTCGTTGAACCACCTTTCGGATCCGGCGCGGAAGCGTTCGTGCTCATCAACGATGCCGCGACCGCCTGCGATCATCAGACCAAGCGCCATTTCCGCGACCGAGCGTCGAAATCCCGGCGCGCAAGACAACACTTCGATACCGCGCTCGAAACACGCATCATAGTCGAGACCGGTTTGAAAGGTGCCCGAAACCTCGATCACCGCGCGTAGGTTTTTGGCAGCATCCAGGTCCTGCCGGTTCAACTCCGGCCTGGCGGCGGCGACAAACTCTGCGTCCGGCAGCCGTGCGAGAAAATCCGCCCGCGGCATCGCCCAGTTTACGCCACCATGAATGTCGCAAAGCTCGCCCAGGGCCGTGTAGGCAGACGGTCGGAATAATTCTTCCAACTGGCGAAAGTGTTGATCTAGAATGAGAAGGGGTTTCGACATGTTTCGCCTCACTTCACCGCGCCCGCGGTCATGCCGCGCACGAAGTGGCGTTGGAAGAACAGGAACAAAAGAACGACCGGGATCGCCATGATCACGGTACCGCTGGACAATCCGGTCACGTCGCGGGTCATGGTCCCCTGAAAGTTCAACAGACCCACCGACAGCGTGCGCATTTCGTCCTGGGTCAACAGAAGCAGTCGCAGCAACAGATCGTTCCAGCTCCAGAGAAACTCAAGCAGTGCGGTTGTGACCACTGCGGGTGTGGCAATCGGCATGACGACGCGGCGGTAAATCTGAAACTCGGTCGCACCGTCGATCCGGGCCGCTTCGTGCAGCGCCTTGGGGACGCCCTGAAAAAACGATGAGAACATGAAGACGAAAACCGACACGGCCAGGGCAAGGTCCGCGAAGATGACACCCAGATGGGTGTTGAGAAGGCCAAAGGACCGAACGATTTGAAAAAGCGGCAGGACAATGGCCGTCACAGGGATCATCAATCCAATCAGGAACAGGATTTGCAGCACCACCTTGCCGCGAAACTCCATGAAAACCATGGCATAGGCCGCAAGCGAGGCGATAAAGATCATGACGACAGCATCAACGACCGAGATGATCAGGGTGTTGAAGAAATACACGCTAAAGCCACCATCGGTCCAAACGCGCGCATAATGCTGGAAGGTCAGGCTGATCGGCGGATACCACGGCGGGTTCACCAATTCGGTCGTGGGCTTGAGCGATGTGAAGACCGTCAGAATGAGCGGAGAGACCATCACAACAGCGATGACGCCCAGAATGAACAGCAGAATCCAGCGTCCCATCACCGATCCTCTCTGTTCTGAATCTGCATGTAGATGATCGTTGCAATACTGACGATCACCAGCAGCGCGACGCCAATGGCCGACCCATAGCCATACTGGTTCTCCAGCGCCCCGCGTTTGTACATGTAGGTCGATAGAATTTCGCTGAACCGGATCGGGCCACCCTGAGTTGTGGCCCAGACGATGTCGAAGACCTTGAACGATTGCGTGAGTGTCAGAATAAAGACCACAGCCGTCACAGGCCTCAGGGCGGGCAAAGTGACATAGCGGAAGGATTGCAACGGATTTGCGCCATCGACCCGCGCGGCTTCGTACAGGTCCTCGTCAACGGCCTGAAGTCCGGCAAGGAAGATGATGACGCTCAACCCGATTGTCGACCAACTATGTGCCAAGGCCAGCGCGTATAACACCACATCGGGGCTGCCCAGCCAGGGGGAGGCGAAAGCCCCCAACCCGATATTCTCAAGCACCTGATTGATGACACCTGTCGGCTGATACATCCACCGCCAGATCGTGGCGACGGCCATCGGAGAGATCACGACCGGAAGAACGATGCATGTCTGGATCAGCAATCGCGCTTTCCAAACCCGCGCGAGCATAGCGGCAATCACCAGGCCAAGACCGACATTGATAACGATGATCACGCCGGACCAGACAAATGTATTCCGAAAAGCCTCCCAGAAGATCTTGTCAGAGAACAGTTTTTGATAGTTCTCCAACCCGACAAAATTCCGCTCGGGGCTGATTCCGTCCCAATCGGTAAAGGAATATTCCAGCACCGAATAGGTCGGGTAGATCGCAAAGACGATGTAGATCGTCAGCGCGGGCAGCAGAAACAGAACAGGGTTCAGGCGCTGCGCTAATTTGGAATCCGGGTCGAGAAACATGGCTCCACCTTCGACTAATGCGAGTCGTTCTTTGGGAGTGCGCCGGTCCACAGGCACGGCGCCCATGGACCGGCGTTTTGCCGAAAGGCCTTACCGTTCGGCGATGCCACCGGGCAGCATGATTTCACCGGCTTCCTTCGCGGCGGCCCATGCGGATTGCATTTCCGCAGTGAATTCTTCGGGCGTCATGACATCCAGAAGCAGGGCTTGCAGCCCATCATAAGAAACCGTGGTCAGGCTTCCCGGTGTGATGGTGTCCAGAAACGCCGGAACGGATCCGTTTGCCGCGTGATCGTCCGATGCTTTCCAGATGTCCACGGCCAACGCGGGCATCTGGGCCTCGCTCAGCGCCTGATCAAGTGGACCGACCGGAACTGTGCCGGCGTTCAGCAGCGCGACGCGACCTTCTTGCGACGCGAACATGTAGTTCATGAAGTCAATCGCGGCGTCTTTGTTGTCAGAGCTTTCGCGAATGTACCAGCCACTGCCGATAGAGTTGGTGGGGTGGATTATCTGGCCATCTTCAAGTGGCGGCACGGCGAAGACGCTAAAGTCGTCGATGCGATCACCTGCGGCCTCGGTTCCGCCTCCGATCACCCAAGGTCCGGTGAAGGTCATCGGCACTTCACCGGCCCAAAACCGGTCCATCAGTTCACCATATCCGATTGCAACCGGTGTCGGCCCGAACCAGCCCGCTTTGCCCATCTCTTGCAGTTTTGCCGAGGCAGCCACAAAGGGCTCGTCAGTCCATGCGCCATCGCCAAATAGAACGTCCTCGATACCTTCGGGACCCGCGTAGCGACCAAACATCATGGACTGCCAATGCGACACGGGCCATTTGTCGGCAGCGCCGAGACCAATGGGTGTATCAAAGCCCGCCTCTTGCAGTTTCGCCACGGCGGCTTCCATGTCAGCCCATGTGGTGGGCACGGAAATTCCGTGTTCGTCAAAGATTGCGCTGTTGTAGAACATACCGGTCGTCTCGACCTCATTGCCAAAGGCCCAAAGCTTGCCGTCGCTTGATGTCTGCACCACGATGCCTTCGGGGATTGTGCTGCTCCAGTCATTTGCGAAATAGGCATCTGTCAGATCGGCGACGAGGCCGCCCGCAATAAGGGCCGCCGGTTGACCCGGGCCGGTTCCAAACGAGAAAAGATCAGGCCCTTCGCCAGCCGAAAGGGCGGGGATCAAAGCGGGGTTAAACAGGTCGGAAGAGTTCTTGACGATTGTCACCGTAACATCCGAATTCTGCGTATTATAGGCTTCGGCGAGATCATCGTAGACATTTGTTTGACCGGGTTCCCCGGCAACCCAAACAACCACTTCCGACTGTGCGTATGTCATTATTGGCACTAAAGAAATCGCAGTTGCGATCGCACTGGCTGTGACAAACCTTTTCATGTTTTTCCTCCCAGTTTCGATGATTCTTTGTTCAAAATGTATACGATTACATAAAAATGTAAACGAATACATTTTTTCAATACTGTAGGCCGGCGAAATGCAGGCCTCGAAATTTGAGATCCTCCGTTCTCAAACAATTGCCGGGCGTCGCGCTGAAACAGTGTGCACACCCGTACTGTAAAGCGAGGCATCATCAACGTTGCTTGGATCGGCTTGGCGGTTCACAACCGCGGGGCAACGGTATCAAAACCTGCGATTCCGGGTGCCAGAAAACAAAGTTGTTTCAGCACTTGTTTAGCGACGGTTTCGATGGCGAATCATTGCTTTCACGAAATGTTCGGAAAACGCTTCCGTTGCCTTTCGGCTGCGAAAATCATCGTTGCGCTTCAGCGTGGGTCCCTGGTTCCATCGTTTTTAGTCGCCATAAATCCGCTGCGTGGCGAAAAGTCGATAAGCATTTGAAAATAATAAGGTAAATTTTCCAAAACGCGCGGTAAGTGTTTTCGGCGGGTCCTGAATATTCAATTATGAAACGTTTCATATTGACAGAAAAGCGATTCGATGGCTTCGTATAAAGACGGTGGATCGGCGTGAAAGATTGCCTTTCCGAACAAGCTGAAAACCTAGGGAGGCTCTTATGAAGCTCATGAAATTCGCTGCTGCGGCAGCGACCGGAATTCTATTGTCCGCAGGTATGGCGGCGGCTGACGATAAACCGGTCGTTGGCCTAATCATGAAGTCGCTGGCCAATGAGTTTTTTCAAAACATGCTGGTTGGGGCAGAGGCGCACGCTGTCGAGCGTGGCGACTATGAACTGATTGCCGTCGGGATGCAGAACGAGACGGATTTTGAATCCCAGATCAATGCGGTCGAGAACTTTATCACGCAGGGCGTCGATGCAATCGTCGTTGCCCCGGCAGATTCCAAGGCGATGGTCCGCCCGCTGAAACGCGCGATGGAAGCGGGGATCATTGTGGTCAATTTTGACGTCGCACTGGACGAAGGCGCGAAAGAACAGCAGGGCGTGGAACTGGCTTTTGTCGGCCCGGACAATCGCGGCGGGGCGAAACTGGCGGGTGATGCCTTGGGCAAAGCTCTGGGCGAGGGCGGCAAGGTCGTTATCATCGAAGGCAATCCCGGTGCAGACAATGCCAATCAGCGGCGCATGGGCTTCGAAGACTCGGTTGCGGAATACAAGCTTGACCTGCTCGACAGCCGTACCGCGCATTGGGAAACCGAAGAAGCCAACCAGGTTTTTTCGACCATGCTGACGGCAAACCCCGATATTCAGGGCGTGATGGCAGCCAATGACTCGATGGCCATCGGTGTGGTCAAGGCGCTGGAATCTGCGGGGCGCGACGACATTCTGGTGGTCGGATTTGACGCGATCCCAGCGGTTCTTCCGATGATCGAGGATGGTCGCTTGCTTGCGTCGGTGGATCAGTTTGGTGCCGATATGGCCGCGAATTCGATCGATCTCGCCCTTGAAGTCATCGCCGGTGGGCCGCAACTGGAAGGGTGGGTCAAGACCCCTATCGAGTTGGTTACCAAATAAGGTGGAACTCTCGCGGATGCCCGTTACCCCTCTAATCGGGCATCCATTACTCTGGCTGAACAAGGTCGAACCAATGTGCGCTGATACCTCTCTCCTGACTGTGAAGAAACTGCGAAAGTCCTTTGGCGGCGTGCATGCTCTTGACGGGGTTAGTTTTGACCTGATCGCGGGCGAGGTCCATGCACTTGTCGGCGAGAACGGCGCCGGAAAATCGACCCTTATCAAGGTGCTTTCCGGCGTCCACCCTTTTGATGAAGGCACAGTTGAACTGGACGGGCAACCGTATAAGCCATCAAACCCGCATGACGCAAAAGCAGCTGGAATTCAGGTGGTTCATCAGGAGTTCAATCTGCTCAACGATCTCAGCGTCGCGGAAAACATCTCGATCGAACATCTCCCGCGCAAACGGTTTGGCATTCTGGACCGGGGCGAAATGAAGCGCCGGGCGCGGCTGGCATTGGATGCAATCGGGCTAAGTGACATCGACGTTTCGACCCCCGTAAGAACACTTGGGATTGCGCATCGGCAGTTGGTTGAAATCGCCCGCGCCCTGCAAAGCGAAAGCCGCATCCTTATTCTGGACGAGCCGACAGCCACGCTCACCGAGCGCGAAACCGAGCGGTTGTTCAAGATCGTGGACGGGATCAGAGCGAAGGGCGTAACCGTCGTGTTCGTATCGCATCATCTGGAAGAGGTCTTTGCCATTTGCGAGCGTGTCACCGTTTTCCGCAATGGTCAGACGGTCGTGACCAAAGACATAACTGACGTAACATCAGCAGACGTTGTCCGGTATATGGTCGGGCGCGAGTTGGAGGTCGATGCCGCGCATGGGCGCGAGGTCAAACAAAGCAGTGACATCGCCCTTTCGGTTCGAAACCTGCGCACCATGGCCAATCCCGGGCCCGACGGCGTTTCTTTTGATCTGCACAAGGGCGAGATTCTTGGGATTGCCGGATTGGTGGGTGCCGGACGCACCGAAGTTCTGCGGGCCATATTCGGGGCCGATCCAACTGTGTCGGGACAAGTGTTCCGCGACGGTGCGCCGTTGAACATCAAAGGCCCAAGGGATGGAATCTCGGCCGGGATCTGTTTCGTGACGGAAGACCGTAAAGAAGAAGGTCTGATCCTCGATATGCCGATAGCGGCAAACACGACGCTGGTTGATCTGGCCTCGGTAACAAAGCGCGGGCTTCTGGATTTTGCCGAAGAAAGACGACTGGCGACCCAAAGCGGTGCCAGACTGCATTTAAAATACGGGAAACTGTCGGATGCGGCCTCCAGCCTGTCCGGCGGCAACCAACAGAAAGTCGTTTTGGCAAAATGGCTTGCACGGAATCCCGACATTCTATTGCTGGATGAGCCGACACGCGGCGTCGATGTTGGTGCCAAGGCAGAAATCTACTCGATCCTGCGCGATCTGGTGTCCGAAGGTATGTCCATGATCGTTGTCTCTTCGGAACTGCCCGAACTGATTACACTGGCGGACCGTATTCTCGTCATGGCCAATCACCGCATTCAGGGCAGCCTGGAACGGACGGAATTTTCACAGGAACGAATTCTGCATCTCGCCTACGGGCAGCAGAGCGACACTGAAAGGAAAACGGCATGAGCACGATTGAATCAATTCCGCCTGCATCAAGGGAGAACGCTGTGTCTTTACGATCTATCGTCAACAATGCAGGTATCGGATTGGCCCTGCTTGTGATCGTGGTTTTCTTTTCGATTGCCAGCGAACATTTTCTGTCCGCCAATAACATCACCAACATCCTGACGCAGATTACGATCAATCTGATCCTGGCCGTTGGAATGACCTTTGTGATCCTGATCGGCGGCATCGATCTGTCCGTCGGGTCCGTCATGGCCTTCGCCGCCATTGTGGCAGGCAAAGCCATCACACTGCCCGGAATTGGCGAAACAGAGCTGATCATTCTGGCCGTATTGGCCGGTGTTCTGGCGGGAACCTTGTGTGGGGTTTTGAATGGGGCCATCAGTGCCTATTGGGCTTTGCCCTCTTTCATCATCACTTTGGGTATGCTGAACATTGCCCGGGGCGCAGCGCTTCAGATCTCAGACGCGCAAACGATCTACTCTTTTCCGTTTGCCTTCGAAGAGTTTGGCTCAAAACTGATCTATGGCGTGCCGGTGGTCTTTCTGGTTGCGCTTGGGTTGGTCGCAGTTGCATGGTTCGTGCTGAACCGCACCGTTTTCGGGCGTCTGATCTATGGGATCGGCAACAATGAAGAGGCCGTGCGCCTGGCCGGTCATCCCGTGTTCTGGTATAAGGTCGCAGCCTTTTCGATTTGTGGCATGACCGCCGGGATAGCAGCGATCATATATATGGCACGTCTGAACATCTCCTCTCCGATTGCAGGAATTGGGTTCGAACTGAACGCAATTGCGGCCGTCATCATTGGTGGCACCAGCCTAAGCGGTGGTCGTGGATCAGTCATCGGAACGCTTTTGGGGGCCATCATCATCGGCGTTTTGGCCAATGGTCTGATCCTGATCGGCCTGAGTGACTTCATGCGGCAGATGATCACCGGTGTTGTCATCGTGGTAGCGGTCATTCTTGATCATTATCGCGCAAAGTATTCGGCGGCGTGAAACGCGGCGTCCTCCTGAACCGGCACCTGAGTGCCCTCGTCGCCGAGCTTGGCCACCTCGATGAAGTTGTGGTGGCAGATGCAGGGCTGCCACACCCTAGGGCCGTACCCATAATCGACCTTGCTGTGACGGCCGGCGTGCCCGATCTGCAGCAGGTCCTGACAGCACTGGGAAGTGAGTTGATTGTGGAACACGCGATACTTACGACCGAAGCCAGCACGATAGTCACCGGCAAGATCACTGACCTGCTGACCGTCTGGCCCGCCAATCATGGGGCGGCGGTAGGACAATCCGTCCTGCCCCATGCAGAGTTCAAGGCGCGAACATCACAGGCAAAGGCAATCATTCGCACAGGTGAAACGACACCTTTCGCAAATGTCATTCTGGTGTGCGGGGTGGCGTTTTGACCCGTATTTCTGTTGTAGGAAGCATCAATGTCGATCTGACATCGTATCTCGAGCGCTGGCCTGGAGTGGGCGAGACGGTCGCGGCGGGCAGCACCCAGATCACACTTGGCGGCAAGGGTGCCAATCAGGCAGTGGCCGCTGCAAGGCTGGGCAGTCAGGTGACGATGATCGGCGCCGTCGGCAAAGACAGTTTTGGCCACGACGCCGTTGCCGACATTCGGGCAGCGGGCGTCGAATTGCGGGTTGCCGAGTTGCCGGATCGATCCTCGGGCATGGCATTTATCGATGTTGGACCCGATGGAGGGAATATCATTCGTCTTTCGCAAGGGGCGAATGCTGTCATGGACGCGAAGATGGTTGAACGCCACGCGGATGCCCTGCGGCAAAGTACTGTTGTGCTGCTTCAAAACGAGGTTCCGATCTCTGCATCTCTGGCCGCCGCGCGCATTGCGCATGAAGCCGGAGGATTGGTCATCATGGATCCCGCGCCCGCGCCCGTTCCGTTCTGGAGTGAATCGATCCTGAATGCCTTCGACATCATCACACCCAACACGCATGAAACGCACCTCATTCTCGGAACGTTGCCAACCACACTGGATGAGGCACGCATCGCCGCGCGCGCGCTGTGTTCTTCGGTGCGGCGGGGCGCGATAGTTACAATGGGCAGGCTGGGTGTCGCCTGGTGCATTGATGGCGAGGACGGTCAGATGACCGCGCCGAATGTTCCCGCAATCGACACTGTTGCAGCTGGTGATTGCTTTAACGGTGCCCTTGCACACGGATTGGCCGCCAAAGAGACCATCGATCAGGCCATAGTAACCGCAATGGATGCAGCGGCGTTTGCAACCACGCAGCGCGGGGCGTCAACATCCGCGCCCTTCAAACACCAACTGGAAAGTTTCAGGAAAAGGTCATATTCCCACTGTTTGGCAAATGGTTGAGAATACCAACTGTGGCCGTAAACTACTCGGCCAGGCTAAATCGGGTTCGGATATGGCAACAGTAAAAGATGTGGCCAGGCTTGCGGGGGTCTCGGTCGGGACGGTGTCGAAAGTTCTGTCGCATGACAGCACGGTAAAACCAGCGCGACGGGAAAAGGTTCTTAAGGCGGTCGAGGATCTTGGCTACAAGCCAAATCAGGCCGCGCGCGCATTGCGCACGAAGAAGGTGAATGTGATTGGACTTGTTGTTCCGGATATCACCAATCCGTTCTTTGCAAAGCTGGCGATGAGGATCGAAAAAGAGGCGTCAGCGCGCGGCTACACCGTGATGCTGACAACAACCATGGACGATCCGGAAACAGAAGCACGTCAGATCTCGGCATTGCTCGAACAGTCGCTGCACGGGCTTGTCATTGTCGCAACAAACGATTCCAGCAACGCCACACTGGGGAACTCTGACATCCCGATCGTGTCTCTGGACCGTCGCTTCGGCACCGCGGGACTTGTGAGTATCGATCATTCCGCATCGGCCGCAAAAGCGGCCGAGTATCTGCTTGATCTTGGCCATAGACGGATAGCCTACCTGGCCGGTCCACAAGACACCGAAGTTGGCAGGCTTAGAAAGCAGGGTTTTGTCGAAGCTGTCGAACGGTTCGCATCGAGTGCTGACGATGTGGCACTTAATGTACTGGAAGGCACGTTTGACTATGACAGCGGCGAGGCACTTGCGCGGCAGGTTCTCACCCAATCTGAAACGCCCAGACCAAGTGCGATAGCAACCGGAAATGATCAGATGGCAATTGGTGCGCTGCGGACGGCAAACGATCTTGGATTACGAGTGCCAGATGACCTGTCAGTAGTCGGGTTTGACGACATTGACCTTGCACTACACGTAATCCCCCGCCTGACGACCGTTTCACAACCTGCATTGGAACTTTGCCACGCCGCGGTAACCCGTCTGCTGGATGGGAAGAGCGTTTCCGATGAAGATCTTATGATTGAAGGTTCTGTCGTCGTTCGAGGATCTTCAACTGCCCCCAGGTAAAATCCACAGGAAGTTTACAGTGCCTCGTGCGAAGCGACCTCAACGGAAATTCGCACGATTGGAGCAGGCCTACCCACCATTTCGCAGTTGGTGAGCGGTTGCTTTAACTTCATTGATGCGCCCACTCCGATTGACCCCAATTCACCAGATGTAGGTCGTGTACGAACACCGTCTAAACAGCGCCCAGACAGAGCTTCTTCAACCAGATTGAAAACGGGTTCCCGTGATCGGCACGGAACATCAGTGCGGCCGTCGCTTTAGGCATCGCAAACGGAGTTGGTTGGGCCGACATCCCCAAAAGCCGTGCTGTTTTCTCGAACGGCGCGCGCAATGTCGTTATGAGCGCATCTGTCTCCGAAGCGAGGTTAAGCGCAGCAGAAAAGTTTGATGCGTAGCAAACGACATGGCGATCGATGCCGTGTTTTCGGAGCATCTTTTCGACCGGCCCTTCTTGCGCACCACCTAATCCAACAAGGACATGTCGAGATGCGCTCCAAACCTCTGTTGTCGGATTCCGGCTGTATTCATGCGTTTCGGGCGTGAACGTGCACCACTCGAGTGGCGCAATTCTGTGCAGAACCAGGTTCGTGTCCGATTTTTGGCGGCCAAAGCCCAAACCAATGTCTGCCTTGGAGCTTAAAACGGCTTGCCGCGCCATGTTCCCTTCAAGGAACTCAACGGAAGCGAGCGGAGCCGCGTTTGCGAGGTCGCCGATGAAATCCGTGAACAGCGACGTGCAAAGATCCGGCGTCGCAACATGAATGCGGCGTGTGGTCGTAGCAGGGTCAAACTCGAAATCGGTTGTGAACATCAATTTTGCGGCTTCGGCCGCGGCCGTTACACGGGGATGTAACTTTTCTGCAAATGGAGTGAGCCGCATCGTCCATCCCTCACGAACAAGAATCGGATCGCGAAAATGGTCGCGCAATCTCGCAAGGCTGTGCGACATTGCAGACTGTGTGCGACCTACGGCGTAAGCTGCGTCCGAAACGGATCGTCGGTCCAGAAGCGCATCCAATGCGGTGATCAGGTTCAAGTCGAGGGCTGCGAGGCTTCCATTAATCTTGCTCATGCAAGCATTGTATTCATCGATTTGATTCATGTCATCTGCTCTGTCAGCGTTGCAGTATCATGAGCCGAGAGGGGATAAGACTGTGAAACTGGCCTCGAAAACACTTTGCCTCCTTGCTGCCAGTGTACTGGCCACACCTGCCCTGGCACAGGATAGAGCGTTTGATCTTAACGGGACTTGGGAAAGCATTGCTTGCGAACTGCGCCCACAGGTCGGGCAGGATGGCGTCGCACCTTGGTACCTTAAGCGTTCGATCACGTTTGCACCCGGCCGCATCGATGCGCATTTCACCACTTATTCCGATGCCAACTGTTCCGCACCGCTTCTGGAGTTGAAGTTTGGCGGTGACGTCAACATCCTAGGGGCATCCGAAGTGGCGCAGGGCGCACTTAATGTTGATCTGATCGTCAACGACTATCTGACCATCACGCCGCAGTTGGAAGGCTTCGCGGGGTTTCTGAACTCAGCCGAGACGGGCGCTTGTGGACCTGAAGAGTGGTCCGTCGGCAATGAGCAGGACGTGTTTGAAACCGGATGCTCAGTCATGGGGATAGCGGCGAATGCGCCTACCACAGAATATGAGGTGCTCTATGTCTCAGCCGGCCATCTCTACTTTGGCGCGCGGCCTGTTGACGGCATGCCACTGGCCCAACCCGACGATCGTCCGACAGCTTTGCAGATGCCACTCAGGCGATTGAAGGGAGGAAAGACCCAGAAAGTAGGCGCGGATGATCTGCGTGTGCCGAATCATGTTGAGATCGTCATGTTTGAACAAGCCGACGGCGCAGACCCCACGGATGTTCGGTCGTTTTTTGAGACCATCACGCAAAAAATGAACCAGAACGACACTCTCCTCTACCGTACCGTGGGCCAAGGTGAAAACGGTATTTGGCTTTGCGTAAACTATTGGACCAATCGCCCAGATATGGAGACCCTGAACGCGCAAGCACAAAGCTGGGCGGACGAGTTTGCGGCCATGGGCGAACTGGTCAAACCAAACAGCTTTCGACTGACCAGCTACGACACGGGGCTCTAGCGATGCAGTGTTCATCTCGCTTCAGCCTGACCGTTCGCTTTCACCAAACGAACGGTCGTTCCGTCTCGCCGTCCTGACCTCTTCCGCAACCTAAATCGATCAAGCGGAGCGAATGCCCTTGTTGCGGATTGCGCGGGCAACGTTAGCGAGCAAGATCGAACGGCCGCTTTGGGCCGTCCACAAACTTCTCGATATCGCTGTAGAGTTTCAAGACTGTCTCCGCCAAATCGACCTAAAGAGGTCGAAGCACGCTATCCGCATGCCGCCCTACATAGCCTCCAGCGTGTGTGCGAGACCGTTTCGGATGTGATCTTCCAACAGCTTCTTTGCGGTGCTCGCGTCTCTGGCCAATGCGGCATCGAACATGCCCTTGTGCTCCTTGACTGCCTCTTCACCGCGATAGGTCAGTACGAGCATCTGATACCGCAGATACTTGTCGTAGATGATCGAGTGCAGAGACAGAAGGTTTTTGGAGTTGCAGGCCGCGATCATCGCTTGGTGAAACTCCCAATCATATCGTTTCCAGGTTTCTTTCTCGGACTCGTCGCCCTTGAGAAGCTGCTGCTCCATCAGGTGCAGTTTGTGGTGTGCGGCAACGAGGTTGCCTTCCCAGTCCGTGTCGCCGTTCGCAATGGACAGTTCCAAAGCGTGGCATTCCAACAGGACCCGAAGCTCAGAAATCTCGGTCAGGTCTTCTCGTGAAACTGGCGTGACCAGGAAACCCCGTTGTTCGGGTGCTTCGACAAATCCGTCGCTGGCAAGCCTGTTCAGGGTTTCGCGAAGTGTCGACAGGCTTGCCGAATAGCGTTCCTTCAAGGCGTCCAGCTTCAGTTTGGAGCCGGGCTGCAGCTCTCCGAAGATGATATCCCGCTTGATGCGTTGATAGGTGCTTGCACCTATCGTAGACGGCTGCTTCGCCATGCGTTTCACCCGATATTCTTGGTTTCTTCGCTCAATTAGCATTTTTCAGGGGTATCAGCAATCCAAACTGATGTATGGTAAAAATAAAAATATCATACATTATTGCGGAATCGCAAAAACCCCAATACGGTCGCGGTCAAGTTGGGCAACGCTGCTCGGTCGAACATTCAGGTTTCGGAGATGTCCGAACCCTCCGGAAGGAAACACAGTGTCTCAGAACTTTCGCATTGCCATCATCGGCATTGGCCTTGTTGGACGCCGCCACGCGGACGCGATCCGGGCGTTGCGTCATGTCGATCTTGTGGCGGTCGTCGATCCCAGCGACGAGGGCCGTGCATATGCCGCCGAGCATGGTGTCGCGTGTTACAAGACCCTTGAGGATATGTTTGCCCACCAATCACCGGACGGCGCTGTGCTTGCGACCCCGACGACGTTGCATGTTGAACAGGGGCTGACATGCGTCCGACACGGGTGCCCTGTTCTGGTCGAAAAACCGATTGCTGTCGAAGCCAATGCAGCGCTTGCGCTGGTACAAGAGGCCGCGAAGGCAGATGTGCCGCTCATGGTCGGGCATCATCGACGGTACAACCCTTTGATCAAGTCCGCCAAGGAAGCGATTGCAGACGGGAAGATCGGCGATGTTCGCGCGGTTCATGCGAATTGCTGGTTTTACAAGCCAGACGCGTATTTTGAGTCCGCGCCCTGGCGCAAGAAACCCGGAGCGGGGCCCATCTCGGTCAATCTGGTCCATGACGTCGATCTTCTGCGCTATCTGGCCGGAGAGGTCGTGACCGTACAGGCGCAGTCCGCCGCATCGCAACGCGGATATGACAACGAAGATGTGGCTGGGGCGTTGCTGACATTCGAAGGCGGCGCGATCGGGACAATAACCGTGTCCGACAGCATCGTTGCCCCGTGGAGTTGGGAGATGACGTCCCAGGAATATCCGATTTACCCATCAACCACGGAAAGCAGTTATATGATCGGGGGATCTCATGGGTCCTTATCCGTCCCTGACCTTCGGCTCTGGAATTATCCGGGCGGGCAACGGGATTGGTGGACTCCGATCTCGTCAACGGCTCTGAAAAAGGGGGCTTCGGACCCTTTGGTCAATCAGCTCAGGCATTTTGTTGACGTGGCGCGCCACAAGGCAGAGCCGATTGTCTCCGGGTGGGAGGGGCTGAGGACGCTTCAAGTCATTGAAGCAATACAAAATTCCTGCCGGACGGGGGAAACCGTTAGGATAGAAAGCTATCAGCAGTCACCGCAGGCTCAGGTCTCAGTAATCTAAAATATCAGATATTTTGTAAAAAATCTTGCAAAATGTCCAAAATAGGTCAAAACTCGGAATCGTCAAAAAAACATCATGATGTCTCAGGGAGGAGCAAAGTGATTACCAAACTTACCCGCCGGGCTGCTGTATCAGCCCTGGTCGCAACCGGTGTTCTGTTCAGTGCAACAAATGGTGTGCTGGCAGAAGACAAAGTGCAACTGCGCCTCGCAACCTCCGGCTCGGAGACCGACCAGCGTTCGGTCGCCATGGCCGAAGTTTTTGCGCCCATGGTCGCCGATTTCGCAAGCTACGAGCCCAGCTATAACGGCACCATCTTCGCGCAAGGCACCGAGCTGGACGCCATCAGCCGGGGCAATCTGGAAATGTCGATCACCTCGGCGCAGGAACTGGCACAGTTCTTCCCCGAGTTTTCGATCTTTACCGCCGGCTATGTCCATCAGGACGCGGCGCATCAGGTTGCCGTCTTCAACGATCCCCTGATGGATGCCTTCAAGCAAAAAGCCGAGGATGAACTGGGCGTTAAACTGCTGTCGGTCATGTATCTGGGCCGTCGTCAGGTGAACTTGCGCCAACCCAAGGATGAATTGACGGTCACAACTCCGGCCGATCTGGAAGGCGTGAACTTGCGGATGCCGGGCACTGATGCGTGGCAGTTCCTTGGCAAGGCGCTGGGTGCTGCCCCAACTCCGATGGCCTTCTCTGAGGTCTATACTGCGCTGTCCACCGGCGCTGTTGACGGCCAGGACAACCCGCTGCCGACCGTGGTGGATGCCAAGTTCTACGAAGTGACCAATCAGATAATCCTGACGTCCCACCTGGTTGACCTGAACTACATCGCCATCGGCAAAGAGGTCTGGGACGGATTGACGCCGGAACAACAGGCCAAGGTTCAGGAAGCTGCGGACGCAGCAGCGGAATCGGGTCGCCAGAAGCAGCTTCAGAAGGAAGAGGATCTGGTCAGCTTCCTGAAAGAGCAGGGCATGGAAGTCTATGAGCCCGATCTGGCCGCGTTCCGCGATC
Source organism: Ruegeria sp. H7 (assembly GCF_056532945.1). NCBI lineage: Bacteria > Pseudomonadati > Pseudomonadota > Alphaproteobacteria > Rhodobacterales > Roseobacteraceae > Ruegeria > Ruegeria sp. H7. The sequence goes on along the minus strand of NZ_JBQFNZ010000001.1, from coordinate 1,030,701 downwards.
AGGTACAGTCCATGTATCTTGAAAGCGAGTTTGCCGGGTCGTGGCCGGACGGCGTTCTGGAACAGATCAACGCGCTGGGCAACTAAGACCAATCACGGAAGGGAGAACCACCATGAAAGGCTTCATAAAGGGGTTCTCCCGACTGACCGAAGCGATTGCCGGCGGGATGCTGGCGGCAATCTTCCTGATCTTCCTTCTGCAAATTCTGTTGCGGTACTTCTTTACCCCCGCCGGATGGACGCTTGAACTGATCGGCATCCTCTGGGTCTGGGTGATCTTTTTCAGCTGCGCCTTCATCGTACGTGAACGGGATCATGTGAAGTTCGACATCATCTACCTGTCGGTGCCCCGACGTGTCCGTCAGGTCTTTGCGATGCTCGCAGCCGCCGCCATCGTCATTGGGATGCTCTACAGCTTTCTGCCGACCTGGGACTACATCGACTGGATGAAAATCCGCAAGACCGCGACGGTTCGCAACCCGTTCTCGGGCGAGAAGGTACCGCTGCGCACGGTGTTTTCGATCTATGCCGTGTTCATGCTGGTCGTAGCCGCACGCTATGCATGGCTGTTCTTCGACATCATGCGCAACGGCCCACCAAAAACTGAACTTGAAATGGTCGTGGGATTTAACGTGGTCGACGATCATCCCCGCGTTGACGTGGAAGACGACGAGGACGCAAGCAAATGAGCTTTGAACTTCTTTCCTGCCTGCTGACCCTTTTTGTTCTGGCAGGCATCGGGACACCTATCGGCTATTCCATCCTGTTGGCGTCACTGATGTATCTGGGTGTCGCTGGTCTGGACGTCGCGCTTGCGGGTGAGAAGATCCTGCAAGGCTTCTACAAAAGCACGATCCTGCTTGCCGTGCCGTTGTTCATCGTCGCCGCCAATATCATGAATGCGGGGTCGATCACGGACCGTCTGCTGAACTTCTGCGTCGCTGCGGTCGGGCGGTTCAAGGGCGGTCTTGGGCATGTCAACGTGGTGGCGTCATTGATCTTTTCGGGCATGTCCGGCTCGGCAGTTGCGGATGCGGCAGGGATCGGCAAGATCATCATTGAGATGATGACCAAGGATGGCCGCTACAGCAGAGGTTATGCCGCTGCTATTACCGCGGCGTCGGCGACGATCGGCCCGATCATTCCGCCCTCGATTCCAATGGTCCTTTACGCGCTGGTGTCGAAAGCCTCTATTGGCTCGCTGTTTTTGGCCGGTATTCTGCCGGGCCTGATTATGGGCGTCGTCCTGATGGCGATGAACTACTATCTGGCTGGAAAGCGGAACTTTGCACTGGAAGAACCTGTTCCGCTGCGCGAGTTGCCCGCAAAAACTGCCAATGCGTTCCCCGCACTGCTTATGCCCGCGATCCTGCTCTATGGTATCTATGGCGGCGTCACCACGCCGACCGAGGCCGCCGCCGTGGCTGCCTTCTACGCCCTGCTGCTGGCCGCATTGTTCTACCGCGCACTGACCTTCCGTGGCCTTTATCAGGTGTTCGTCGACAGCGCGCGGTCTTCCGCCGCTGTGGGCGTGGTCATTGGCGGTGCGTTCATCCTGAACTTCATCGTCATTCAGGAACAGATTCCACAGTCGATTTCGGCCCTGCTGGAGGGTTCGGATGTTAGCCCGATTGTGTTCCTGATCCTGGTTAACCTGCTGATCCTTGCGCTGGGTTGCGTGCTGGACGCAACAACGATCATTCTGGTGATCGTGCCCCTGTTTATTCCCACCTGCGAGGCGCTTGGGATCGATCTGGTGCATTTCGGAGTGCTGGTCGTCGTGAACTCGATGATCGGTCTGATCACGCCGCCCTATGGCATTCTGCTTTTCGTGATCAACGCCGTGACGGACATTCCGCTGCGCGAAATCATCTCGGAAATCTGGGCCTTTCTGGCGGTGCTCATCTTCGCGCTGATGATCATGATGTTGATGCCTGATCTGGTCCTGTGGTTGCCGCGTCTGTTCGGGTATCAGGGGTAATGTGCCTGTCGGTTTCGACAACCTCCATACCCGGCGATCTGGCAGAGAAACTGCATGCCATCGCCGGGGCTGGGTTTGACGGCGTCGAGTTGCACGAACCTGACCTGACCGCGTTTGACGGGCCGCCTTCGCACATCCGCGATATTGCGTCGGACCTCGGTCTGAAGATTTGCCTGCTGCAGCCGTTCCATAACCTCGAAGGTCAGACCGGCCCGGGGCGGGAACGCGCCTTTGACCGGCTAAGGCGTAAATTCGATCTGATGGATGCGTTGGGCACAGATCTTTTGCTTGTGGGGTCCGCGTTCGAAGTGGGCACTGATGCCACCGAAGAACAGGTGATCGCGGACCTTGGCGAGGCGACCGAAATTGCCAAACAGATAGGGCTGCGTCTGGCCTATATGGGCTTGCCATGGTCCGATCTTGTTCACTCGGATGAGCAGGCGTTACGCATTGTCGAGGCAATTGACAGCCCTCATTTCGGGTTGGCCCTGAACTCATTTTTCTCGCTTGCCGACGGGTCCAAACCAGCCCGTCTTAGGGACACCCCCGGAGAGCGGTTGTTCCATGTACAACTGTCCGACGCGCCCCGGCTTGAGATGGATATTCGCAGGCTCAAACGGCACTTTGGGCTTTTGCCGGGGCTTGGGGCGCTGAACCTTGCGGGCTTTGTGCGGGTGTTGTCCCGCGCCGGGTACAAGGGGCCCTGGTCCATCGCCCGCGTCAACGAGGCGGCCCCCCAACCCGGAGGTCGCACACTGGCCCGAGACAGCTACAGGTCGCTGGTAAACCTTCTGGATGAGGTGTCGCGGACCGAACCAAGCGCAGATTATGGCATCCCGAAACTGCCCGAACGTGTCTATGCGTCAGGCTTTGAGTTCGTCGAATTCACAGCCGACGAGGTAAGCGGTGCGCAGCTGGCAGACATGCTGTCAGCCATGTGTTTTCGAATGGAGCGAAAGCACGTCAGCAAATCCGTCGAGCTGTGGCGGCAAGGCGCGATCAACATCGTGGTGAATACCGAAAAGGAAGGTTTCGCCCATTCAGCCTTGCTGGGCCACGGCCCATCGGTCTGTGACATGGGATTGCGCGTCAAGGATGCGGATCAGACGGTTCAGCGGGCTACCGCGCTGGGGGCCCCGGATTTTTCGCAGCCGGTAGGAACCGGAGAGCTGGATATCCCGGCCATTCGGGGTGTCGGTGGTAACGTCGTTCATTTTATCGATGAGAAATCCGATCTGCATCGGGTGTGGGATATCGAATTCGAGCCGGTTGCGAAAACAAAGGCGACCCAACCCGCCGGTCTGCGTCGCATCGACCATCTGGCCCAGACCATGCGCCACGATGAGATGCAAAGCTGGCTGCTCTACTACATTTCGACCTTTGAGATGGCAAAGTCGCCCATCGTGAACGTCGCCGACCCGTCGGGTGTTGTGCAAAGCCAGGCTATCGAAAGCCCCGAGGGCGAAGTGCGCCTGAACCTGAACGGGGCCGTTGGTCGTCGGACTCTGGCGGCCTCATTCCTTGAAGATGGCTTTGGGGCGGGCGTTCAGCACATCGCCTTTCAGTCGGACGACATATTTGAAACCTCGGCGCAATTGCGCAAGTCCGGCTTTCCCAGCCTGACGATTCCGGAAAACTACTACGCCGATCTGCAAGCGACTTTCGGGTTGGATGACGATCTGATCGCCCAGATGCGTCAGGGCAACATCCTTTACGACCGGGCAACGGGTGCCGAGTATTTTCAGATCTACAGCCGCCCCATCTTTAACGGTTTCTTCTTCGAAATTGTTGAACGCCGCATGGGCTATGCCGGGTACGGCGCGCGCAACGCGCCCATTCGCCTTGCTGCACAAAGCAAAACCCAAGCGGTGAAAGAGGTGCAGACGCAATGACCACACAGATGACAAATGATGAGCGCGCGGTCCGCGATTGGTGGCGAACCTCGATCATCGACATGAAACCCGGCCAGATCGCTTTTCGTGGCTATCCTATCGAGGACCTGATCGGGAACGTCTCGTTCCCGCAGATGATCTGGCTGATGGTGCGGGGCGATCTGCCCAGCGACGCGCAGGCGCGTTTGTTCGAGGCTGCATTGGTCGCAGGCGTGGATCACGGCCCACAGGCCCCGTCGATCGCGGCGGCGCGTATGGCTGCGACCTGCGGGGTTGGTCTCAACAACGCGATGGCGACTGCGGTGAACATGCTGGGCGATGTACATGGCGGGGCAGGGGAGCAATGCGCCGAGCTGTATTATGATATCGCCGCCCGCATGGATGCGGGGGCTTCGTTGAATGACGCGGTTCGGGACGGTCTGGACAGCTGGCGCGAGACCTACGGCAAGATCGTATCGGGCTTTGGCCACAGGTTCCACAAACCCGTCGACCCACGCGCGCCCCGGCTGATGCAGCTTGTTCGTGATGCGGCGGCAGAAGGCACGGTTTCCGGCCGCTTTGCCGATATCGGAGAAGAGGTGCAGGCCGAGCTTGGCCGCCAACGCGGCGGTCGGCCCATCGCCATGAATATCGACGGTGCAACGGCGGTGATCTTTTGCGAACTTGGCTTTCCCGCGCCCCTGTCGCGGGGGCTGTTCTGCCTGTCCCGCTCGGTTGGAATACTCGCCCACGCCTGGGAACAGATGGGCCAGGGCGGTCGGAACAAAGGGCCCATGCCCCCGAATTACTTACCCCTCTACGAAGACAGGAATGATGACAAGTGAGACATCGAAATCCTTCCGGGTCGGCCTTATCGGCTGTGGTCGTATCAGCGATATCTATCTAAAAACACTATCAAAATTTTCGAACGTCGAGGTCGTGGCCTGCGCCAGCCTCGATCCTTTGGAAAGCCGCGCCAAGGCGGATCAATACGGCATCTCCAGGGCCTGCACGCCAGATGACGTGTTCGAAGATCCAACGATTGACTGCGTTCTGAACCTGACAATACCAGCCGCCCATGCCGAAATCAGCCTGCGCGCGCTGGAGGCGGGCAAGCACGTCTATTCCGAGAAGCCACTGGTCATGAACCGAACGGATGGAAGGGCGATCGTGCACATGGCCTCGGAAAAGGGGTTGCTGGTCGGCTGCGCGCCCGACACGTTTCTGGGCGGTCGTTGGCAGACCGTTCGTCGGTTGATCGATGAAGGCGCGATTGGGAATCCAACAGGGGTTTTCGCCCATGTCGGTACCCACGGGACAGAACGCCACCATCCCAACCCGGATTTCTACTACAAGGCGGGTGGCGGGCCCTTGCTGGACCTTGGGCCATACTACCTGACTGCCATGATCTGTTGCCTTGGTCCCGTTGACCGCGTCGCAGGAATGGCGCGACGCACGTTCGACAAAAGGATGATCGAAAATGGCCCGCGCAACGGCGAATGGATGGATGTCGAGGTCGACACACACTCCCTGAGCCTGCTGCAGTTCTCATCCGGCGCAATCGGGTCGATGACCATGAGCTTCGACATCTGGGACAGCGAAGCGCCCCGGTTCGAGATTTATGGTGAAGACGGGACCATCAGCATCCCCGACCCTGACCCGGTTCATGGTGCCAATATCTTTCAAGGGGATGTCTGGCTGAAAACGCGGGAGACCTCGCGCTGGTCTCATCAGCCTCGTCCAACCGGTCGCGAAGACTGGCAGGTGGTCGAAAACAAACACGGGTTTAACGAAGACAGCCGTGGCCTCGGCCTGTTGGATCTTGCCCTGGCGGCACAAGAAGGACGCCAACCCCGTGCAAGTGGTGCGCTGGCCTACCACGTGTTCGAGGTCATGGACGCGATTGAACGGGCACCGAAATTCGGTGCCTACCAGACAATAGAAAGCCGATGCGAAGCGCCTGCACCTCTGCCGTTCGATTTCCTGAACGATGAGAGGAAGGAGCTGGTCCATGCCGATTGAGACACTCGACTTTGCACAGCCATTCTTTCGCGTCCAGCACATCACTGATGAAGACAGAGTATCTGTCGAGGGTCGTGCCATTGTTCTGAACCTCGGGGGAAGGGACCTCGCGGTCGAGGATCAGACCGTTGCGCCGCTTTCGTCGGTGATCGTGCAGAACAGCACCGTCCAAAACGTGGAACGTGCGGTCATTGTTCATGGTTTCGACGCCCACGCCGATGACAATGCGCTGTTCGCATGGGTGAAGGATACATGGCCTTCAGCCTTTGATGTTCGCCAGGAAGAGCGTCTGCGCGGTGTCAGCCACTATATGTCGCCAAAGGTCTTCGTGGGTAACGTTGGACTGACCATGTACCACTCGGGCTCGGTTCCACTGAATGTCGGATTGCACAAGGATCATCCGTTCTGTCCGGTTCCGGGGTTTCGCGAAGTGCATACGCAAATCGTAGGCTTTGGCAAAATGCAGCAATGCCGCGAACGGGACGTTGAGACGCTCTATCTCGAAGAATTCATGGCTCCCGGCGCGACGCACAAGCCGATGTATGACGCCGAAGGCAACTATCCTTGGCATCAGTACGAGACGATTACCCCCAGCATCTTCATGGCGGTTGAAATCCTGCCCGAAGGCGCAAGGGCCCCGGACATGGAGGTTCAGAATGGCTGAGCGGCTTCTACCCGAAACCCTGAATTTTGACGGTCCTTTTCCCCGATTGTCTCGCCGTTTGCGGCTGGGCGTTGTTGGCGGTGGGCGTATCTCGGTCACGCAGGCTACGGCGGCCCGGATGACCGACCGGTGGGAGGTCGCCGCAGGTGCGCTCAGTTCCGACACCGCACGCAGCAAGGCGCGCGGGGCCGAGTGGTTCCTGCCAGCAGACAGGTGCTATGCGTCCTTCGACGAGATGGCAAAGGCCGAGGCGGCGCGCCCGGATGGTGTGGATGCGGTGATGATCACCACCCCGAACCACGTTCATTTCGAAGCGGCCAAAGCGTTTCTGGAGGCGGGCATTGATGTGCTGTGCGACAAGCCCCTGACCAACGAAGTTGCCGAGGTCGAGGGGCTTGAGGAGATCGCCGCGTGCACGGGGCAGGTCTTTGCTGTCGGTTATGCGATGTCGTGTTTTCCGGTGATCCGGCAGGCGAAGCAAATTGTCGCCGAAGGCGGCATCGGTAAGATCAACCAGATCCACGTCGAGTTCATGCAAGACTGGATGACGCCCGAAGATGTGGCCGATGCGCCTCATGTAAAGTGGCGGCTGGACCCGAAGATTTCTGGCCCGACCAGTTGTGTCGGCGATATCGGCACCCATGCCGCGCATCTCGCCAGCTTTGTCTCGGGCCTGCCCATGACCGATCTGAGGGCCGAGTTTCATGTCTGCGGCGCGCCAAAGCCTTTGGAAGACACAGTGTTCATGTTCACTCGCTATCAAAATGAGGTTCCGGGAACATTGATGGCAACGCGCCTTGCCCCCGGAAACCGGGGCGGGTTGCGGTTGCGGATCTTCGGCAGCGAAGGGGGCTTGGAGTGGGACCTTGAGAACTCGGAACAGCTGAAGTTCAATCGGTTTGGTGAACCGGATCGTATCATCAGCCGAGGTCACGGGCACGGCATCGGCCCCGGTGCGGAACGTCTGATCCGGACCGCGCGCGGCTTCCCCGAGGGGATTATCGAAGCCTGGGCCAACCTCTATACGGAATTTGCCATGGCCGTGGCCGCGCGCCGGGATGGTGTCACCGTTCCGGCAGATTGGCTTGCGTATCCCGGCGTCGGTCAAGGCGCGGATGGCGTCCGATTCATTGACGCCTCTGTGCGCTCTCAACAGTCCGGAGGCGATTGGGTCACCATCTAAAGCCCCGCCAACACAAAGGTTAAACACGCCCGGGCTGTTACCCGGGCGTTTTCAGTTCCTCCCCAGCATTAAAAGTTGATATTTTTAAAAATATCAGATATTTTTTACTACGTGTGATGAATTTGAGATTCGCAGACACGTGGAGCTGTCGTTCATGGTGAAACCCGAAGAGGCTGGCGCAGGCCCCTCTCTCTATTCCTTGGCGCATCTGACGCTGATTGGATGTACGCCGCCCGAGCTGGTCTATATCGCCGCGCGGGCCGGATACGATGCCGTCAGCCCCCGGTTCATTCCGATGCATGTGCCCGGTGAATTCACTCAATCCCCGATCGACAAGGCGCAGGTGCAGGCCACCAAAACTGCTCTTTCTACCACCGGCCTGAAGGTTCTGGATATCGAGATTGCGCGCATCACCGAAGATGTCGATCCGCGCAGTTTTGAACCTTCTCTGGAAATCGGCGGGGAACTGGGCGCCAAGCGCATGATCATGAGCGCGTGGACCAACACCCGTGATGATCGTGACTTTCTGATCGACGTCTATTCCGAAACCTGCGAACTGGCCGCGCCCTACGGGCTGACCGTAGACCTTGAGTTTCCAAGCTTTTCCCGCCTGCGCACCTTGGATGAGGCGCTGGATATTGTCCGCGCTTCCGATCAACCCAATGGCGGTATTCTGGTCGATACGCTCTACCTGCACCTCAGTCGCGTGGATCTGGGAGAGCTGTTGCACGTCCCCTCGGACCTGTTTCACTTCCTGCATATCTCTGATTGCCTGCCCGGCATCGCCGATACGCGCGAGGGCATGATCCAGCTGGCCCGTGATGCGCGGCTTTACCCCGGCGAGGGCTGGATCGATTTCACCGGCATCATCGAACGGATGCCACCCGTCGACTATTCCATCGAACTGCCCAACCAAAGCCGCGTTGCCGAGTTGGGATATGAAGAACACGCGCGTCGCTGTCTCAGCCACGCCAAGCGAACATTCGGTGCGGCGCGGTCACAGCGCCGTATGCCCGACGCAGCCATTCTAAAACACCAAGAGGATCACCATGGGCAAAGAGCTCACTGAAAATGACCGCAACATGGCGGGTGACATGCTGGCACGCGCCCGCGCTGCCATTGCCGAAATCGAGGATTGGGATCAGGACAGGCTGGACCGCCTGTCTCAGGCCATTGCGTGGTATGCGGGGAACGAGAAAACCTTCACGCGTCTGGCCCAGCAAGGCGTGGACGAAAGCGGTATCGGAGATCGCGAAGGGCGTCCTGCGAAGCGGTTCAAGATTCACATGGTTTTGCGCGATGTCCTGCGCACGCCGTCGACCGGGATCGTCGAAGTCGACGAAGAAAAAGGGCTGGTGAAATACGCCAAACCTGCCGGTGTGATCGCATCCCTGATCCCGATGACCAACCCGGCGATGACACCGCCGGTGACCGGCGTTTCCGCCGCGAATGCCCGGAATGCGGTCATCTTCAGCCCGCATCCACGAACCGCCCATACCACCTTCGAGATGGTCGAGGTCATGCGCGCCGCCTGCCGGGCCGCCGGTGCCCCCGAGGATTTGTTTCAATCTATTCGCAAACCGTCGATCCCATTGACGCAACATCTGATGGAGATCTGCGACCTGACGCTGGCGACCGGCGGTAAGCCCATGGTCAAAGCGGCGTATAGTTCCGGACGTCCGGCCTATGGCGTTGGCGCGGGCAATTCGTCCATCGTCATCGATGAGACAGCCGATCTGGATATCGCCGCGCAGAATACGCGTATTTCAAAGACGTCCGACTTTGGCTCGGGATGTTCAGCCGACGGTAACATCATCATCCAGCGCTCGGTCTACGACGATATGGTCAAAGCGCTTGAAGCCGAAGGCGGGTATCTGTGTTCGGACGAAGAGAAGGCCATGCTCGAAGCAGCCATGTGGGACGAAAAGGGCAACCGCACGTTCCCGACCATCGCCTGTCCGCCGCAGCAAACGGCCAAAGTTGCCGGGTTCTCGATCCCCGAAGATCGCAAGTTTCTGATGGTCGAAAATCAGGGGCAAATCGGGCCGCAGCACAAGTTCTCTAAGGAGAAACTGACAACTCTGATGGCGCTTTACCATTTCGACACGTTCGATGATGCGCTGGATACAGTCCGCCAGATCTACAACACCGGGGGCAAGGGCCATTCCTGCGGCATCTACAGCCACAATGACGATCACATCGACCGGCTCGCGCGTCTGGCTCCGGTCAGCCGCATGATGGTGCGGCAGCCTCAGTCCAAGGCCAACGCCGGTGCATGGACCAACGGTATGCCCATGACCAGCAGCCTTGGTTGCGGCATCTGGGGCGGCAACATCACCAATGAAAACGTCACCATGAAACATATGATGAATTACACCTGGGTCAGCCGTCCGATCCCCGAGGATCGCCCCTCGGAGCCGGACCTGTTCGGTGAGTTCTACGGGCAGGAGGTCGCATGATGGACGGAGCGAAACTGGACGGCAAAACCGTCGCCGAACATATCGTTGATTTCCTCGAACGCCGTGACGTCAAGCATGTGTTCGGGCTTTGTGGCCACACGAACATCGCGGTTTTGGCCGCGTTGGCCGAAAGCCCGATTGATTTCGTCACGGTGCGCCATGAACAAATCGCCAGCCACGCGGCGGATGCATATGCCCGCGTGACGGGCAAGGCCTCGGTGGTTTTGTCACACCTCTCCCCAGGTTTGACAAACTGTGCCACCGGGGTCGCCAATGCCGCGCTGGACTGTATCCCGATGGTTGTGATCGCAGGCGACATTCCGACGCATTACTACGGCAAGCATCCGCATCAAGAGGTGAACCTGCACGCAGACGCCGCCCAGTGGGAGATCTATCGCCCCTTTGTCAAACGTGCCTGGCGGGTGGATCGCGCGGGCCTGATGGCCGAAATCTTGGAAAAGGCGTTCCATCTGGCCGAAAGTGGCCAGCCCGGGCCGGTGCTGGTCAATGTGCCGATGGACATCTTCTCCGAGGTGATCCCCTCGGACAGTTTCGACCGTATCCGCGACAACACGCGCGCGCTCAAGAAACCGTCGATTGACGATGAAACAGCGCGAGAGACTGTCGAAGCACTGGCGAAGGCCGAAAACCCGGTCGCTTATGTCGGCGGCGGTATCCTGTTGGCACAGGCTAGCGAGGAGTTGCGCGAGTTTGTTGAACATATGGGCCTGCCCGTCGCGCATTCCCTGATGGGCAAGGGCGCATTGCGGGACGACCATCCGCTGGTGCTGGGTATGACCGGGTTTTGGGGCACCGAGTTGGTGAACCAGTCCTGCCTGAATGCGGATTACATCTTTGCCGTAGGAACAAGGTTCAAAGAGGCTGATTGTTCCAGCTGGTATCCCGGCTATACGTTCAACATTCCCGGCTCAAAGGTCATTCATATCGACATCGAACCGCAGGAGATCGGTCGGAACTATCCCACCGAGATCGGCGTGGTCGCAGATGCCAAAGCCGCACTGCGCGTTCTGACCCGCGTTGCCCGCGAGATGTATCCCGACGGCTTCAACCGCCCCGCGCTGGAACAGAAGATCGCTGAATTCCGAACGGAGTTCAAAGCGCGCAACGTGGACATGGCGACCTCAGCAGCCTTTCCGATGATGCCCGAGCGCATTCTGGCGGATACGCGCAAGGCCCTGCCCGAGGACGCCATCATCACCACGGACGTTGGCTGGAACAAAAACGGAGTTGGCCAGCAATTCGATATCCTGACCCCCGGTTCGATCCTGACACCGGGCGGATTCGCAACGATGGGTTTCGGCCCTCCGGGCGCGATCGGCGCGAAACTGGCAGCACCCGATCGCGTGGTGATCAGCCTGGTTGGCGATGGTGGTTTCGGCCAAAACCCCTCGATGCTGGCGACGGCGGTCGAACTTGATCTGGGCATCATCTGGCTGGTGATGAACAACAACGCCTTCGGCACCATCGCAGGTCTGCAAAAGGCGCATTACGGTCTGACCTATGGCACAACCTTCCCCGGATCAGCTGCCGCACCCGCCAACGGACCGGGCTATGCCGAGATTGCGAGGGCCTATGGTGCGGAAGGGCATAGGCTGAGCGCCGCTGATGAGTTGTTGCCCGCGTTGGAAGCAGCAATCGCCAGCGGCAAGCCAACCGTGCTCGACGTGCCAATGATCAACAACCCGACGCCAACGACCGGGCACTGGAACATCTTGGACATATACTCGCCTGACAAAGACGTGTCGCACGTCGCGACTTGACGAAACTGGGCGCGCTCAGACGCGCCCAGTCTCTTGTGCCAATGCTCATCCATGTTTGGCGAAATTTTAATCGCTTTTGCGATTGCAAGTGCATCTTCAAGTTTGACGCCAAAGTAGCGAAGGTATTGTGAACGTCGGCTTCCTGCAATCTGGCCCGTCTACGGATCACCCAACCGGCTTATAAACAACCGCGTCGATCTCGACTTTGGCGTCGACCATGATTTGCGAGCGGACAGTGGATCGGGCGGGGCCGCCATTGGGGAAATAGCTCGCGTAGACCTTGTTGAAGGTCCAGAAGTCACGTGGATCGTCCAGCCAGACGCCGACCTTGGCGATGTCCTCCAGCGTACAATCGGCAAGTGCCAGAGCGGCGATCAGGTTTTCCATGGTTCTTCGGGTTTGCGCCTCGATGCCGCCGGGTTCGATTTCGCCGTTTTCCTGCATCGCGACCTGGCCCGAGATGAACACGAAGTCCCCGGCCCGGACTGCGGGCGCAAAGGGTAGTGGCTGGCCGCCTGCTCCGGTTCTGTCATCGCCCAGGCGTTGGATTGTTTTCTCAGACATTCAGGTTATTCCTTCTGTTAACTCATCTGGGTAGGGGATGGGGGCGACGGCGCCAAAGCCCGTGGTCGACAGTGCGGCGCCGCGGTTGGCAAGCTCGGCGGATGTCAGCGCGTTCTGGGTGCGCAGGTAGGTGGACAGGAAAATGCCGTTGAAACAGTCACCGGCTCCGGTGGCGTCTACGGCATCGACCTTGAACCCGGGCAAGCTGTGGATGCCGTCACCTTGCGACAGCGCGACGCCGTCCGACCCCAGCGTGAGGGCCACGATTTCAGCCCCTAGATCATGGTAGAAACCGATGATGTCTGCGGGGCTGTGAAGACCCGTCAATTGCCGTGCGTCGTCCAGTCCGGGTAACGCGATCCGGCAGTTTCGCATTGCGTCATGCGTGACCGCGCGCGCCTGTTCCAGCGGCCACAGGGCTGTGCGCAGATTGGGATCGATGGCAACCGGGACGCCAGCGGCGCGCGCGGTGCGGATGGCGTGCTGCGTTGCCGCGCGCAGCTCGTTGCTCACCCCGAGACTGATGCCGGAGGTATAGAACATCCCGGCATTTGCGATGGCTTCCTCGGGCACGTCGCGCGGGGTCATCCGGCTCGCGGCAGAACCCTTTCGGCGATAGACGAACCAGTGTCCGCCTTCGTCGTGGAAGACAAAGTACATACCGGTCTCACCATCAGGGACCTGCGCCACATGGGTATGATCCACCCCTTCGCGTGACCATAAATCCTTTAGTTGCTCGCCAAAGTGATCAGCCCCAACGCTTGAGATCAGTGCGCTTTTAGTACCCTGCCGGGCCGCCGCCACCGCCACGTTCGAGACATCGCCACCAAAGCCGCTTTGGAACGTGCCGTCCGGTTGGGCGTTCAGTTCAAACAGGGGCTCGCCCAGACAGATCAGGTCACTCATCGCGCCGTCCCCAACGCATCACTGCACTTTCCCCCGTGCGACGACCGGCAAAGGACCAAGGTGGCTGTTGCCGCGAACGGATTCGACCTGATCCACCATATTGGTCACCACGCAGGCGTGGTTTGGGATGATCCAAAGGCGGTCGCCAACCTTGAGGTTGATCTTGTCGGCTTTCAAAACGCCGTGCTCTTCGGACAGGCCCTGAACCAGAATGTCTGGTCGGCCCAAAACATATCCGTGCCCCTCCAACCCCAGCAGATCGGATGTCAGCACTTTGGACCCGGCATCGATCACGGCGCGGTCAGGCGCAGGAACCGAGATCACAGTGGTCAGAACGCTCAGGGCGCACTCATCCCAAGTACAAATACCCCGCGCCTGCAACGAGCGGTCGTTGTAGACATAGGTGCCGATCCGGTATTCGGTCGCAACCGGTACGTCCTGCGCCCGCCACATTCCCGGAGAGCCGCCGTTCGAGATCACGCTGACCGTCAGCCCGGCCTGTTCGATCCGGGTTTTTGCGGTGCTGAGCCAGTCCTGAACCGCGCCTTCCTGCCCAACCGGCGGATAGGTCATGAGACCTCGGAACGTCAGGCCGGGCTTGTTCTCGATGTAACGGGCCAGTTCACACGCCTGCGCGGGCGAGGTCACGCCGCAGCGTGCGGCACCCGTGTCGCATTCCACCAGCACGCCCAATGGCTTGGAGGTATCCGCGAAAAACCGCGACAGCCCGTCTACCGTTTCCGTGTTGTCGGCCACAACGGTTAGGCGCGTCTTCTCAGCCAGCGCGCGCAGGCGGGACAGTTTCGTGTCACCGAGGATGTTGTAGGTGATCAGCACGTCGTCAATGCCACCCTCACTAATCATCGCTTCGGCCTCGGTGACCTTCTGGCAGGTGATGCCAATGGCCCCGGCCTGCATTTGCCGATTGGCCAGCAAGGGAAGCTTATGCGTTTTGATATGGGGCCGCACGGCCAGCCCGTATTTCGCGCAATGGGCCTGAAAGCGGTCGATATTGGCCTCGGCGATGTCCAGATCGATCAGAACCGCCGGAGTGTCGATTTCGGGAAAGATCATTCTGCGGCCTCCTTGTGGGGGTCTTCGACAATCGGCCAGATCGCGCGTGTCAGATTTTTGTAGGGCGTCTTGGTCGGATCGTTCGGATAGGGGCCTTCGACGGCGGCATAGATGATTTCACTTGCGACGTCGGAAAACGCGCCGTGGAAATGGTTTGTCGATTTCACCACCAGCACCTTCTTTTGCGAGATGTCGATACCCAGATTGGTGAACAGATCGGGCGAAAATGCCTGACTGCGGTTCGAATTCAGAACCACCTGAATCCCGCCCAGTTGAATGACTGAACAATCGCCCATCGGAACAACGGATGCGCCAAAGCTTTGCACTGCGTTACGCTGGTTGCGCAGGACCTTGACCGTGGCGTCGATTGGGTTGCCCGCTAGAGCGGAGGTTTTGCCGCCAAAGCGCAGGTCAAATTCCGCGCCTTCCCCGGCAGCGTGACACAGGCGTACGGCCATCGGGTCCCAGATCGTGCCAAATGCAATCGAGGTCATATTGCGCGCGATGGCCTGTTCGAGGATCAGGGTTGAATCGCCTGCCACGCCGCCGCCGGGGTTGTCCCAGACATCGGCCACAACAACGGGCCCGCGTGGGGCCTGTGCCGCTTTGGACAAGGCCTCGGCAGGGGTTAGGTAGTCTGGCTTGGTCTGGCCCCGAAAGGAAAACAGCTCTGCCCCCAGATTGCGGGCGATGCGATCTGCCTTGGACGGGTCATTGTCGGTCAGCACGATGATCTTGGCCCCCAAATCCGGCGAGTCCCCGGCCATGAAGCCATGAATGACCGAGGCCGACAGAACCTCGCCTTCGGTCTCCATCTGCTTGATCCGGTCCACAAAACTGCGCATGGGTTCCTGACTGGTCGGCAGGACATCCAGCATCCGGACGTCGTAAACCGAAATGACGGGCCGGATTTCGCCTTTGATTGCGCGCAGGGTCAGGTCGACGCAAGATTCGCCCGCGTCGACAAAATCTGTGTGGGGAAATTCCTTGAACACGGTGATGACGTCCGCATTGTCGACCCGTTTCCGGCTGAGATGGCTGTGCGGGTCGAAACTGGCGCCGATGACCGTGTCCGGCCCGACAATGTCCCGAATGGCCTCGATCAGCACACCTTCGCAATCCAGGCACCCTTCGGCGATCATCGCGCCATGCAGCCCCAGAACGACCCCGTCCAAGGGCAGCGCGGCTTTGACCTGATCCAGCACTTCCTGCTTTAGCCGCTGCCATGTTTCCTTGTTCAGCAAACCGCCGGGCTCGGCCCAGGTGGCGGTGCCTTCGATCAGCTCCAGCCCACCGGATTGCGCCCGTTTCCGCAATGCCGGGAACACGGCACTGCACAGGGTTGGCGTCTCGGGGTGTTGGCCGGGTGGTGCGTAAAAGCTCTGCTCAAAATCCGAGAAATCCGTGCGCAGGGGAGAAAACGTATTTGTTTCGGTCGCAACGGACGCACAAAAGACGCGCATGTTCATTCCAATTCGCTGGTGAGGTCGGAGGCCGTATCGCGGCCCCCGACATAAGGTGCTGCCGGTTGTCTCCGGCAGTCTGGGAGGATCAGTCGAGATACGAGGCGCTGTTGGCGCCATCGACCGCAGCCTTGAAGCTGGTCAGCAGTTCATTGGCCTTGTCGTCGAGATTTTCCTGAACATGCGCCTCGAACGCGGGCTGCGTTGCTGCGGCCATCGCGGCGCGCTGTTCGTCATTCAGCGCGGTCACCTGAATCTGGTCCATCAGCCCCGCAAGCCCGCGGTCCGACGCTTCGATGATGCGCGACAGGCCACGGCTGGCGGTGACGCAGTTTTCGGCGGCGGTGCGGATCGTGGCCTGTTCAGCCTCGGACAGGCTTTCAAAGAACGCGCGGTTGATCATGAAAGTATAGGGCGAGAACAGGTGGTTGGTCAGTGTCAGGTATTGCTGCACCTCGGCGAAGTTGGCGAAAGAGATGATCGGAACCGGGTTCATTTGTCCGTCGATCACGCCGGTCTGAAGCCCGGAATAGACCTCGCCCCAGGACAGCGGATAAGCCTCGGCCCCCAGCGCCTGCACGATCTTCTGGTGTGACGGCAGGGTCATGGTGCGGATACGGATGCCGTCGAAATCCTTCAGGTCCGCGATCGGCCGTTGCGAGTTGGTGACGGCAAAGAAACCTCCGGTATCCGGGAAACCCAGCACGACAACATCGCCCAGTTCGGCCTCGATATCGGCGGCCAGAGCTTCGCCGAATTCGCCATCGAACACCTCATAGGTCGCGGCATTGCCGTTGAAGGCAAACGGCAGGTTCAGCACATCGATGCGCGGGTAGTAACTGGCCAACGCACCGGTCGAGGTCAGCGTCGCCTGAATGATCCCGTCGCGCACCTGCTGCACATGCTCGGCTGCCGATCCCAGCTGGTTCGACCCAAACACCTCAACCGACACGCTGCCATTGGTGCCCGAGGTCACGAGGTTCGAAAACACCGCCGTACAGGCATGTGCGGGGTTTTCAAACGGGTCGGTCTTGTTGTCATGGCCGAACTTGATGACACCACCTTCGGCCAGCGCCGTGCTGGCCATCATGGTCGCTGTCATCGCGACGGTTGTGAGCAGTTTCTTCATGTTACTTCTCCTGTTGGTTTGGTTTTGATGAGTTCGTCACTGGGCAAAGCCCAACATCCGGGGCAGCCACAGGGCCGCGTCTTCCCAGAAGGCAAAGACAAAGAGGATGCCAATTTCCGCGATCAGAAACGGGAAGAGTTTCAGCGATATCCGTTCCAGCCGTTCACCCGTGACCGAGGACAACACGAACAGGCAGGCCCCCACAGGTGGCGTCATCAGCGAGATATTCAGGGCCAGCACGAAAATGATCCCGGCATGGATCGGCTCGAGCCCGACCTGCTGCGTCAGCGGCACCAGAACCGGGGCGAGGATGATCAGGATCGCGGTGATATCCATCACCATGCCGACGATCAGCAACAGCCCGATGATGATAGCAATGACGGCATACCGGTTGTCGGACAGGCCCAGAACGGTTTCGGCGATCAGTTGCGGGATGCGCTCAAAGCTCATCCACCAGCCCAGAATGCCCGCAAAGGCGATGATGACGAAGATCACACCGGTGATACGCGCCGTGCGCACCAGCATACGGTAGAAGCCTTTGAACTTCAGCGTCCGGTAAACAAAGATGCCGATGAACAGCGCGTAGGCGACGGCGATCGAGGCCGCTTCGGTTGGAGTAACAATACCGCCCAATATACCGCCCAGAATGATCACCGGCATCGCCAGAGCGGTCAGCGAAGATACGAACGTCTCCCAGACCTCGCGCGGGGTGGCACCGCGCAGGGCTTTGGGCAGGTTCTCGCGCTTGCCGCCAATGGCGATAACGGCCATGCACACAAGGCAGATGACCAGACCCGGCAAGACCCCGGCAGCGAACAGACCGGCAATCGACACACCCATAAGCGAGCCATAGACCACCATCAGCCCCGAGGGCGGAACGGTCGGGCCGATGATCGACCCCGCTGCCGTGACGGCGCAGGCATAGTCGCGCGTGTAGCCCTCTTTCACCATGGCAGGCACCAGCGTCCGGCCAAAGGCCGCCGCATCCGCCGTGGCCGAGCCTGTCAGACCCGCGAAGAACACCGATGCCAGCATGTTCGTATGGGCCAGCCCGCCGCGAAACCGACCCACTAGAACCTGCGCCAGCTTCACAAGGCGGCTGGTGATCCCGATGTCGTTCATGATCTCGCCCGCCAGAATGAAAAAGGGCATGGCGAGAAAGGGAAAGATGTTGAGCCCGTTGAAGACCTTGCTGGGCCCGATGGCCAGAAACTGGGTGCCGCCCATGTCGATCAGGCCCACGACCCCGGCCAGGCCAATGGCGAACCCGATGGGCATTCCAAACAGGATTAGGGCGACAAATGTGACGGCGACGATCACGACATATCCTCCACCTCATGGGGAAAAGGTGGTTCGTCGATCTGAGTGCCCAGATCCCGAAACAGGACCAGCACCAGTTGCACCGCCGACAGGGCCGCCGCCACGGGAATGGCCGCATAGAACGGGGCAAGGCTTGCGCCGAAGATCATGGCCTGTCTCGGCGCTCCGCTTTGGGCAAAGCTGATGCCAAACCAGGCGACATACAGGAACAGGGCCAGTGCCAGAACGTCCATACCGATCAGCAAAAGGCGTCGAACCGGGCGCGGCAGCACCATGACAAACGCCGTAAGTCCGATGTGATCGCGCCGCGCAATCCCCGAGGACACCGCCAGCAGCGCCGCCCAGATCATCAGGTATCGCGCCAACACCTCGGGCCACGGCAATTGCCAGTGAAAGTAATAGCGGTCAATGACACCCAGCCAGACATCCAGAACCAGGGCCAGCATCAGCGCGGCAACGATCCCCTCGATGACAGAGTTTATCCGCGCGCTTGCGTCGGCAAACCAGTTGGACATTCGCATCCCTCCCAAGATCGCGAATCTGTAACTGAGTTTCATCTTGCGTGTGATTCGACGCCAAATCAACGAAAAAATGTTACTGAGTTACGAAATATCGCTGTATCCGCCCCGATCTCCCGGCATTTCTTGTTTGCTCACAAGAAATTGTGTAACTAAGTTTCATGAAAATGCAGAAAGGCCAAACCGTGCCGAACGACGACCAACCCTCCGGCCAGAACGAATTTCCGCCGCACAAAGGGCGCTCGGGCGCTGTGGATTTGATCTCGGCCCTGCACAGCGGTCAGATCAAGCTGGCCGTTCAGGAACAGAAGGTCGCGGACTATGTCAAAGAGCACCTGAACGACATCAGCGCCATGGCGATTGGCGATCTGGCCGAGCAATGCGCGGTCAGCAAGCCAACGGTCGTCCGGTTCTGCCGCAGCCTTGGCTGCGAGGGGTTCAGGGATTTCAAGCTGCGTCTGGCGCAGAACATCGCCGTCAGCGCGCAATACCTGTTTGGCAACCCCGGTAACGCAGGATCGGACGCGGATACCGCCATCGATCAGGTGCTTGGCGCCATGTTCACAACCATGGAGACCATGCGTCGTCAGGTCGATACAAACGCATTGGAAGCGGCCCGAGATGCCTGTCTGGACAAGCGCCAGATCCTGTTTTCCGGAATTGGCGGCGGTTCGTCCTTCGTCGCGCAGGAAGCGTCCAACCGGTTTTTCCGGCTGGGTATCCCGTCCTTTTTCACCAATGACAGCTATGTTCTGCAAATGCGCGCCGCGTCTCTGCGGGCCGAGGATGTGCTTTTTCTGGTCTCAGCCAGCGGCGAAGCGGACGCAATCGTAGCCGCGGCCGAAGTCGCCAACGGTTATGGGGCAACAACGATCTGCATCACCCGGCCAAATACGCGACTGGCCAATGCCTCAAAAATCGTCCTGCTGACCGACCTGCCGGAAGACAGCGACATCTACAAACCAACCGCGTCCCGATACGCTCATCTGGCCATCGTCGATGCCTTGGCAATGACCGTGGCGCAGGAGATGACGGACGAGACCAAAGAGAACCTGCGGCGGATCCGGGCATCCCTCACCGCCTATCATGGACGAACAGGCCCGCAGCCGCTGGGCGACTGACCCAGCGTTGAAAAATGCTACGCTCTTCTGTTTGCGGTTAAGGCGCTGACTTCCCCCCCACGGGCGACCCTACTAAACGGCGCCTTGTCCTAAGCTGAGCCTGCGCGCCGCACCACCATTGTTGAATAGCGTTGCCTCGCCCCACTCCCACGTTCACCACGCGGTAGCCTACCGAGAACAGGCGGCTTCGCCGTCTGAACAGAAAGCCAGCCTAGGCGCTGGATGAAAGACGTGAGGCGAAAATGGCGAGGTGTTGCCTTTTTTGCGACTAAAAGGTCTTTCATCTGATCAGGGCGGTTCGATAACCGCCACAGCTTCAACGTCAGTCATTGTGCCGCTTCTGAAAACCAGTTCACCAGGACCGGTGCAGCAGGTCGAATGTCTCAGCTATCATCGGGCTATCCTTGTGCCGTTCTAACGCCACGAAACACAGGCAAGCAGGAACCGACACAGAATTGCAGACGGCAAGTCCGAAGGATTGTTTTTGATGGAGCGCGATGGCGTCGCGGCAGAGGCTCAGGCCAATGCCGGATCTTACCATTTCAAGCATCGAAGCTTCTTGATCCACCAAGGCGACCACGTTCGGGCGGCTGTCCTGACTTTCGAAGACCTTGGCCAGAAGGCGATGGTGGACAGAGGCTTCGGGGGTGCCAATCCAAGGCAGGGCTGCAAGCGAAGACCAGTCGGAGCTTTCCACCTGCTTCTGCCAACCAGCAGGCCCGATCACGCGATAGGTGAAATCGGCCAGCTTTATGGCGTGCACCGGATCGCCTCCGTCCAACTCGATGCTGGAAAGGTCATCGGGTCCACACAGGTAGAACCCCGCATCGACCCGACCCCGCCTGAGCCATGTCAGGATGTCTCCGCTGACCCCATGTACCAGTTCGGTTTCGATGCCCGGATGCTCGGCGCGCAGATGTGCCAACAGACGGCCCAACCGAATGA
The DNA here is from genome assembly GCF_056532945.1 of Ruegeria sp. H7. Classification (NCBI taxonomy): domain Bacteria; kingdom Pseudomonadati; phylum Pseudomonadota; class Alphaproteobacteria; order Rhodobacterales; family Roseobacteraceae; genus Ruegeria; species Ruegeria sp. H7. The sequence continues at coordinate 1,009,701 of NZ_JBQFNZ010000001.1, read as the reverse complement.
ACTCCGGGTCGACGATCGTGCCGATTGTCAGTTTTCCACTCAGGCGACCGACGCGCTGGCGGGCGCTGCGGTGGAAGTCACTGACTGCATCGAGAACTCTTTGCGCCTTCGCTAGGACCGCCGCTCCGTCATGGGTAATCTGCAACCCGGTCGGCGTTCGGTTGAACAGCGTAAGCCCCGTCTCTTCACCAAGACGCTTGATCTGATGGCTGATGGCCGGTTGGGTCAGGTTCAACACCTCGGCTGCGCGTGAAACGCTGCCTTCACGAGCCACCGTCACAAAGGCCAGAATGGTGTTAATGTTCGAAAACCGGTCCATATAAAATTTACTAATATGGCATTGTGCGAATTGTCATTAGCTTTTTCTGTAAGCGCGCTTCAGAAATCATCAAAACCGGCTTGCCTTAGGTCACCACGAACCAAGACGGTTCATCGCTCCGCCTGCGGCACAGTTGGCAATGAAACGACAGAACAGGTGGAAGACGAACATGTCTGACGGCGCTAACAGGTTCGACTATATCGTGATTGGTGGCGGATCAGCCGGATGCCTGATGGCCAACAGGCTGAGTGCTGACCCGAAGAACCGGGTATTGCTGCTTGAGGCGGGCAAGCCCGATACCTATCCGTGGATACACATCCCGGTTGGCTATCTCTACTGCATTGGCAACCCGCGCGCAGACTGGATGTACAAGACCCAGCCAGCCAAAGGTTTGAACGGACGCAGCCTGCTTTACCCGCGCGGGAAGACGCTCGGCGGGTGCTCCTCGATCAACGGGATGATCTATATGCGGGGCCAAGCCCGCGACTATGACAACTGGGCCAAGCTTACCGGTGAAGAGGCCTGGAGTTGGGAAAACTCGCTGGCCGACTTTAAGGCTCATGAGAACCACTACAAGCTGGACGATGGCGCCGACCCGCACACCGGCGACAACAGCCGGTTTTCCGACCTGCATGGACATGGCGGTGAATGGCGGGTCGAAAAACAGCGTCTGCGCTGGGATGTTCTGGACAGTTTTGCCGATGCTGCGGTCGAAAACGGCATTCCAAAGACCGATGATTTCAACGCAGGCGACAATGCCGGGGTGGGCTATTTCGACGTCAACCAGCGCGCGGGGTGGCGATGGAATACCTCCAAGGCGTTTCTGCGCCCCGCCAAGTCGCGTCAGAACCTGACAATATGGACCGAGGCGCAGGTCGAGAAGCTGACCTTTGAAAAAGGCGAAGACGGTCGATTGCATTGCACCGGAGCGGTCGTTCACCACAAAGGACAACCCATTGCGGTCGCGACCTCAAAAGAGGTGGTCCTGTCGGCTGGTGCCGTGAACTCACCGCAAATCCTGCAACTGTCGGGGATTGGTCCGGCGGCCCTTTTAAAAGAGCATGGGATAGATGTGGTGATGGATGCGCCCTATGTGGGCGAAAATCTGCAGGATCACCTGCAAATCCGTGCGGTTTACAAGGTCAAGGGCACCAAGACGCTGAACACCTTGGCCAATTCCCTTGTAGGTAAGGCCAAGATCGGTCTGGAATATGTGCTGAAACGCTCGGGCCCGATGAGCATGTCGCCCAGCCAGTTGGGTGCTTTCACCCGTTCGGATCCGACGCGCCCGCACGCCAATCTCGAATACCATGTCCAGCCGCTGAGCCTTGAGGCGTTTGGTGAAGACCTGCATGATTTCCCCGCTATCACCGTCAGTGTTTGCAACCTGAACCCGACCAGCCGTGGGCATGTCCGCATCGCGTCTTCGGATTTCCGTCAGCCGCCCCAGATCACGCCCAATTATCTGGACACAGACGAAGATCGGAAAGTGGCCGCCCAAAGCCTGCGGCAGGTGCGCGAAATCATGGCTCAGCCCGCTATGGAAGCTTACGAGCCAGAAGAATTCAAACCGGGCATCCAATATCAAACCGATGAGGAACTGGCCCGGTTGGCAGGCGACATTGCCAGCACGATCTTTCACCCAGTTGGTACGATCAAGATGGGCCGCGAGGACGATGAAACCGCCGTTCTCGATCCGCATCTGCGCATGAAGGGCGTGGCCGGCCTGCGCGTGGTCGATGCCTCTGTCATGCCAGAGATCACAAGTGGCAACACCAACTCACCCACGATCATGATCGCAGAAAAGGCCGCAGGCTGGATGCTGGCGGGCCAATAAGACACGTCGACATGCGGGTATAAGAGTTTCCGGGAGGACCCATGCGCAATTCGTTTTCCAATCTTCCGCTAACCGGCGTGAAGGTCGTCGATTTCGGTCAGTACATCGCGGGCCCTGCTGTTGCGATGTTGCTGGGCGATCTGGGCGCAACCGTGGTTCATATCGACCCACCTGACGGCCCGATGTGGGACAGCCCGGCTAATGCTGCTCTGAACCGAAACAAGGTGATCGTAAATCTGGACCTCAAGACACCAGAGGGGTTGGACAGGGCCAAGACGCTCTGCGCCGAGGCCGATATCATCGTCGAGAACTTCCGCCCCGGGAAACTGGCCGCGCTTGGAATAGACTTTGCGGCAATGCGTGACGAAAGGCCCGAGCTGATCACGATCTCAATCCCCGGTTTTGCCTCGAACGACGAAGAACGGCGCGAGTTGCGTGCCTATGAAAGCATCGTCGCGGCAAGTTCCGGCGTGTTTACCGACATGGGGCTGAATCGGGTTTTGATGGGGCTGAACCCGTCATTTTCTCCTCTGCCGCTTGCCTCGGCTTACGCGTCGCAGATCGCGGCTTCTGCCACGGTGTTGGCTCTGCAGTCCCGTCAGGTGACTGGCCTTGGCGATCAGATCGAAGTTCCCTTGGCAGCCGCCGTGATGGAGGGGCTCTGCTACAACTCGATCAAGGTTGAAAACATGCCCGAGCGCTATCTGACCCAGCGCGAGGTCGAGATTGAACGCCGGCGCATCGAAGGCCTGCCGATGAATGTTACATATGAAGATCTGCAGGAGTTGCTGGACCCGTTCTTCCGAAGCTACATGTGCAAGGACGGGCGCATGTTCTATGTGGTCTGCCCCAGCCATAAGAACCACGCCCGCCGCTGTCTGGAAGTGCTCGGCATTTATGACGAGTTGGTCGCGGACGGGCTGACGTCAGAAGAAGACACCTACAAACCATGGTCGGAATGGGAACACGACACCTCGCTGGGTGTCTATCCGATGCCGAAGTTCTGGGCCGACAAGATCGCCGCGCGGATGAAAGAGGTCTTCATGACCCGCACATCGCACGAGTGGAAGAAAATGTTCGGCCGTGGGCTGATCCCCGGCGCGCCGCAGCGCTGGCTGCAGGAATGGATTCACGACGAATATGCCGAGACCTCGGGGCTGATGATCGACGTTCACGACCCGATCTACGGGGACATGACGCAACCTGGCCCGGTGGTTTGGATGGAAGAAAGCGGTGAAGAGGCATTGCAGCCCGAGCCCCGCCGATGGGTCGACTTCGACGAAGCGCTGAAACTATTGCAGAAACACCGCACCGAGATCCCAGCCCCTTCTGACACAGCCGCCAAGGAAGGCTGGCTGTCCGGCGTGCGTGTTCTGGACCTGTGCAATGTGATCGCGGGCCCGCATTCGGCCAGCTATCTGGCACGCTTCGGGGCCGAGGTGATCAAGCTCGACCCATCGGTGCCGATGTATGACAGTTGGAACACCGTCATCTATGGCATGTCGCAGATGCGCGGCAAACGCTCTGTTCTGGCCGATATCACCTCACATCACGGACGCCGGGTATTCGAAGACCTTGTGAAGTCTGTCGATGTCATCGTTTGGAACGCACCCGACAATCAGATCAGGAAAATGGGTCTTGATGCTGACAGCCTGCGCAAGCTCAACCCGGATGCGCTGTTCTGCAAGCTCGATTGTTTCAGCGGTGTCCGCCGGGGCACGCGGACCGATTACATCGGCTATGACGATCTGGTTCAGGCGACAACCGGCATCATGCTGCGCTTTGGTGGTGCCATGGACCGACCAGAGGAGCACGCCCATGTGGGCACGATCGACGTTATGTGCGGATTTGGTGGCGCGCTTGGCGTAGCGGCAGCCCTTTATCAAAAATACCGCTTCGGTCGGATTGGGCGCGGGCGCACCTCGCTCAGTTCCAATAGCGGCCTTTTGCAGATCCCCTTTGCTTTTGATTACAAGGGCCGTGGGCTATTTGACGAGCCATCAGGCCCCGAGGCAAATGGCTATGATGCATTGACCCGGTTCTATAGCACCGCATCAGGTCGCTACGTCCTGCTCAGCGCCTACGAAGCCGACCTACCGAGGTTCCGCAAAGTCGAAGGCTTGGAGGATTTGCCTGATCTGCCAGAAGAAGACCGCGCCGCCTATCTGGCGACGGCTTTCCAATCCCTGCCTGCGTCGGATTGGGTGGAAAAGCTGCGCGCCGCCGATATCGGCGTGGCAATCTGCGAAAACCTTGACGCCTTGCGGGCGAGGAATTCACGCGTGGCGGATGGCACACCGGGCACTGAAAACGGCAGCTACTCTTTCTCGATTTATCCCGATCACCCCAGCGGGCATGAAGTCACACAGCTTGATCCCTACGCGGTGCGCCCAACCCGTGCAAAGGTTTTTGCCGTCGAGCCATCCGAGAAGTTCGGTACTTCAACCCGCACGATCCTCGGTGAAATTGGCTATTCGAGCGAGGCCATCGAAGTGATGATCAAATCCCGCGATGTCGCCGAGTCTTGGAGTGAGGAATACCTGCCGAGCTAGGTGAATACCCGGGTCGATTGTCGCTGGGAGTAGAGGCAAGTCCATTTTGCAATTGGTGGCCTATTTCGGACCCTAGGCTTGCACTCCAAATGCCGCGTTTGCAGTCCGTATTGCCGCCGTTCGCTGTATCTTTCCTTTCCTATCGGCGGAAATTGGTCCGGAGTGCAGCCTTTACCGCCATCAGGGTGACACCGACCTGTCGGGATTCCTGCCGCAGGCTTGAAGCCGTGCGATGTGCCTTCAGATAGGTTGCATCGATCATGATAGCCTTGTGATCGGAAAGCTCGGCGGTCAGCCCTTCCATGATCCGGGCAAACACACCCTGTTTTCAGCGGCGCTCTGACCAATGGCGTTTGCCACTTACTTTCAACGCTCACAGCGGTCGTGAAGTGTATGTGGCGGGCGGAGCGTCCGACCATCTCCTGCCGTTGCGACTGAAGAAGATAACCCCCGCACCATGTGCCTTTCATCCATGCATGGCTTGCCATGACCCTTGGGAAGTATAGACTCAATCTAGCCATCTGCTCGTCGGTCAACCAAAGCAAGTTGCTCATCTCGCCTCCTGAAGTTCAGAGTTTTGATAATCTCGGCGCGTCGAGGGCAACCAAATCAATGGGTCCAGATCCCAGCGAACTGGCAAAACGCCGCGACGAAAACACTGTGGAAACAGGCTTGACCAATCATTTTCGACATCGACAAAGATCCACGGCTGGACAGTCAAGTTTTAGTTGACTGACTAAAGCTCGATATTCGCTCGAAGCTCAGGCCATGTCGCGCATAGTATTCACGCAGGCGTTCGTAGGCTTTCCTGCCTGGGCGCAAACCCAAAAAATCCAACGCATTTTTCTGGAAGAAACGGTGCTTTTGCGCTTCGTCAAATCCGGCGGCATCAAGTAATGCGTTCATTCTGTCCGGATACCGCGCGTAGCGTGGCGTTCGGCTTAGAGCAGCGAAGTCACTGCCATACATTAAGCGGTTACAGTCTTCGTCATAGTCATCGACGAAATCGCGTAAACCTCTGGCATATTTACTTAAGTTGTTCTTCCAAAGCAGGATGTCCCCTAAATCAGAGATATCGGCATAAACAGCTCGATCAGGAAGATTCATTGTCTTCCCAAACTCATGTGTCCATTTTGGAAGCTCCCCTTTTTTATTCGGCTTAAGTCCAACATTGTGCGCAAGACAAATTCGAAGTTTCGAAAACTCATGCTTTTTGAGTACTGGCCGCCAGTATTTTGGATTAGCCCGTTTGCCCAGCCCATCGGCCGGAGCCTGACTGTTCCATGCATGGGTCAAGATTGGTACGTCATTTTCGTCATTGACGCACCACCTGTAGAGCTCCTCGAGCGATTTATCTAACTCTTTGTGAAACTGTCGAAATTCTTTGATCGCGCGGCACGGGTATAGATCAAATTTACCGTTTTCCAATGGCTTGAACCCCATTGCCGGATAAATCTTCACGCCGACAAAACCGAGACAATCAATAGCCCATTGCACCATGCCCAACGCAGAAAGCTGCTGCACGCTTTCCCGAGTGTGATTATCCCCTTTCGAATGTTCTGAGCGTCCTTTTTGTCTATCCCGTGCCTGACGCCAAGGATCAAAAGGGACCATACAGTGAAACGGCGTGTCAAATCGCTTTTGCTGCAACTTATCCATAAGAATAAGCTGATCGAACAGTTTTGAACGCTGGTCGTCGCGCACATCGCCCCTGTAGGTGTTTCTGCGCACAGTTAGATTGCACTCCTGTCCAGGCTCCCCAGCCAGCCAGGCCTTCATGTCGATAAGCGCCGGAGTGAACAATCCTACACGTGCTTCGCCACCATAGATCCGGTTCATTTCTTTTATCAGAAACGACCGGTTTTGGCGCATGTGTCGCACAAACACTAAAGGTGCAAAGAGAACGGAACGGCTTCGCATCGCGCGGCGCGCAGCTGTCCTGGAGTTATACTCGGAACCGTCAGGCGTCAGTTTGAGATCCTTGACGATCATATCGCGCAAGGGTTGGGCGTCGACGCCATATGACTGCGATGCCACGGTTGGTTGGTTGAGAAAGAAATCCAATGTTTTTGCCAAATCATCTTCAAACTCCTCGTCCGACTTAGCCCTTGCTGTTGCCTCTAACCCTTCATCGCTGAGCAATTCTAGCTCTTCTCTGGCAGTGGTGGCCTTTCCAAAAATGAGGTTTACGTAGAAAGCCACCAATGGGTCATAAATCTTTTTCTTCACCCCTACGGGGTGCCCGAATTCTTCATCGTGACCTAGCAGCACATAGTAGACGAAACCCCAAGCCGGCATGTCGGACGCGTTCCAAACATGGCAGTGGGGGTCGATTGCTCGAATCGGCAGTTGCCTAGTGGAAGCGCGTGGCGGCCAGACCGTACAACCGCTGAGCAAAAGTTGCGCTGCGACGCCCTTCATGAACAGCCTGCGACCGGTCCCTGGTGAGAGTTTCTTGGTTTGGTCGGCCATCTTTTACTCCGGTCTTGTCCCGCCGGGAGATTTTGGCCCCTCGGCACCGTTGTCCTGCTGGTTGCAGCAAGAAGGAATGCTGCTTTGTTGGCCCTTGCTCCAAATTCGAGGGATGATCAGCTCGACAGGCCCTCGATAATCGCGCGCGCCATTTCGGCTTCCTTGCTGTCAGCGGCTGGGTCCAACCCCTCTACCGCTTGCAAAAGCGCCTGGGCGGCTTCACGAGGCCGCCCGGTTGCGCCCAAGAATTCCGCGAACGACAGGGCGCCGCGTAACTCATGTGACTTGAACCCTTGTTCGCGGGCTTGCTCTATGCATGAACAATACAAGGCCTCAATGGCAGCCGGATCAGCAGCCCGCCCTGCGGCGAGCAGATCGGCTTTGGCTCGAATGACCTCTGGTTGGGCCCAAAGTTCTCCTCCGGTTTCGACTGCCTCTTCGGCACTCTGCAAGGCCGTTAGCGCCTCATCCTGCCTTCCCAGCATCGCATACGCTTTCGCAAGGAAAACCAGCTTGAACGGCTCAGCGAAGTTGTCCCCGGTCTCGGCATGTATCGCCAAACCTCTTTCCAAGCGGTTGACTGCTTCTGCAGCATACCCTTGCATGATCCCGACAATGCCTAGGCATTCGTCAGCGAGCACCTCCCAGAATGGCATGTTGCGCTCTTTTGCAAAGTCAAAGATCGTTTCCGAGATCGTTTCAGCTTCGTCGAACTGCGCGGTGTTCAGCTTTACAAAATGCGCGAATGACAACGCGTAGCCCAGCGTGTGCGCATGGTTCAATTCCTTCGCTTCAACCAACGCACGCTCAATCAGCCTGCTGGCTTCACCACCGCGGCACTCGGCGCAACAGACCAGCGCTAGGCTGCACAGTGCCATCACACGTACATCGGTGCCATAGAAGTAGACGAGATCACGATGCCGTTCAGTTTGGTATTGATGCAAGGCCGCTTCCAGGTGCTCGCGCGCTTCGGCGGGGCGGCCCGACAAGAAGAGTGAGAACCCGCTTAGGCGCAGCCCTACGAGAATTGCGTCGTCGTGCGACTCGCGCCGGGCCCGTGACAGAAACTCTTGGGCCAGCGACAGTGCGGAATAGACATCTCCGGCAGTTTGTCGTGAAACCCAACGCGCGTATAGCAGCGGAAATAAACGTTGTGTGTCATTAAGTTTGTGGCACAGTTCAAGCGCGCGATCACTTGCGGTTTCAACCTCGCTCGCAACAAAACCCTTGGTTGCGAACAATGGTCCTAGCAACGCGGTTTGCGCCGCCAACTCCAACTGATCCCGTTCTTGCCCTTCAGGCAGTTTTTCTGCTTCTTCCAGCGCATGACGAAGGTTTGCGATTGCCTCCAGATTGGATGATCCATTCAACGAAAGCTGCGCCGCCTGCAGCCAGTAGGTCGCCGCGATCTTGGCAAGCCCCGCCCGGGACGCGTGTTGTGCAAGTACAAGCGGCGAACAGGAACTGCGGTCGGAAGGCATCTTTCTGAGAAAGTCCAGCGCAACCTTGTGCAATTCCCGTCGCCGCGGTTTCGGAAGGGACAGATAGGCCACATCTCGCACCAACGCATGTTTGAAGCGATAATCAGAGGACGGGTCTCGAATAACCCTGAAGATCAGTCCCGCCGCAAGCAAGGATTCCAGTGCCTGGTCGATTTCAAGTTCATCCCATCCGAGTATTGCACTCAGACCCGCCCTGTCGAAACTGCGGCCAAAAACGGCGGCAACTTGCGCAAGCTCCTTTTCCGGACCCAGCTTGTCCAATCGGGCCATCAAAGAATCCCGCAGTGTCGCGGGAACACGGAATCCGCTGGTACCTGAATCGTAATGACTTTCCTTGTCGGCGGCATCGAGAAATACGCGAGTGACCTCTTCAATAAACAATGGATTTCCATCGGCCCGAGCGACAATCGCGTCAACCGCGTCGGTTACCAAAGTTTCTTCATCAGCCACTTGCAGGCATAATCTTCTGCTATCATCGCGAGAAAGCGGGTCCAACGCGACTTCAACTGCGAGGGTTCCGGCTAGCATAGCGATCGGTTCACGCGAACTTATTGCTATCATAATTTGCCGTGATGAAATCTCCGCGATCAAACGGCCGAACAGTTCCATCGTTGAAGGATCGACCCAGTGCGCGTCTTCGAGAATGACAAGCAACGGCTTCTGTTCCGCAAGTGACAGAATAAACTGGATCAGATCAGAAACCAGCTTTTGGCGAAGCTCCCAGGAATCTCTCGTTTCGCTCGTTTGCTTGGGTTCTTTGGTTAAGAACTGCGATAGGGAATTCGCGAGATCTGAGCCATCGAATTCTGCCTCACTTAGTAATTCGTGTAGTTGAGCAGGGGTGTTGTGGGTCGCGTCCGGCATGTTCAATGCCGATAGCCGCGCTATACCATCGAAGATGGGAAAGAACCCCTCATTCTTATGTTCTGCTGAGCCATAAAGAGATAGAATATTGGCATTACCCTGAGCTGAAAGCTTTTTGCGCAGCACCCTGATCAGGCGGGATTTTCCTATCCCACCTTCCCCTATCAGGACAATACAGCGACCCTGACCTTCGGTCGTACTCTTCCACGTCTCCTCGAGAATTCTTAGCTCGCTTGTACGATTCACAAGAGGGCTGACAACTTTATGAAGCCGGATGGAGAGCTTGTTGGGCACATCGCGGCTGGAAACGACGCGGAACAGCTCTATCGGAACAGAAACACCCTTAAGCTCGACCGACCCCATCGTTTCAAGGTCAAAATAACCAGAGACCAGTGGTTGGGTATTTGCGCTGATAACAATCGAATTGGGTTCTGCCATTCCTTGGACGCGATAGGCTACGTTGGGAACGTCGCCAACGATCTCTGCAGCCTCCGGCCCTTCGTCAGCCCCCGTATCGTTCGCAAACATTATTCCGGTGTGAATACCGATACGTATCTGCAGCTGTTTGTCGAGCGCGAGAGAGAACCGTTCGTTGAGTTTTGATATGCGTTGCACAATCTCCAGCCCGGTCGAAATTGCAAATCGAGGGGCATCCTCGTGAGCGGTTGGGTAACCGAAGTAAACAAGAACACCGTCCCCGGAAAAGCCGCCGATTTTCCCGTTCGCCGCCCGGGCCGCATTCATACATTCCTCGCGAAACCCTTCTAGAATGCTGTGCAAGTCCTCGGGGTCGATATGTTGTGACAACTGGGTGGAATCAACGAGATCACAAAACAAAGCTGTAATCTGACGTCTTTCGCCGCCTGACGATTGCGAGTTTTGACCCTTCAGCATGAATGCGCCTCCATCAAGTGCATCTCGTCGGTTTCCAATACATCTTTGGGCGCAGCATCCATCAGCCAACTTGCCAGTTGTCCGTCGTTGCCGGTTATCATAATTGGCTCGAAATACTTTCTTCGATCCGCCTCGGTAATGCCGTCCGGTATATTGGCATATTGAGGATCCAGACGATCTTGGCCGGCAATGAAACTGCGCTCTGCCACATCTGAATATCGAGAGGCAAAAGACATCATGCGCAGGTTGGAACGTACAGCAATAAACCAAAAATATGGATTAAGACTGCGAGTCCGGAAAAGCCGGTACAGTGTTGATGAAACAACATTTGCCCAGCCAAACAGACGTCCGGGGCTCTCAAGCAGTTCTCGAGCGAAAACCGTAATTTCATCATGGGAGCTAATCGTGTTGTTTACCACGATAGTCTCGCAATCCAGATCTCGCAGACGGACATTGGGCATAAGGCGCCTCTCGCGGGCGCACTTCCAAAAAAATCCGGTTCCGAGTAAGGGCGTCACAAAACTGCAATAACAGGGTAGCGGAAAATCGCGCCTATCGCCAATGTGGCGCAATTGTCGGCGCATTGTCTCGACAGATGTTGTCTCAGGGTCAAAGAGATACCCGTATCCGACACACAAACCCTGCTTTTCGGCATAAATAACGTCGTCGATGACATTCGATCTGCGTGACAGGTTTTGCTTTTTTCTGTGGCTCTTCAGAAAATTCTCATCAAGCGACTCAATTCCAACAAAGACGTATTTGCATTTTGATTGAACAAGAAGATTGATCAAATCCCGGTCCCGCAAAGCATCTTGCGTGAGCATTGCGCCCCACGCTTTGACTTTTGGGTTGCGGGCAAGAAGGTTGACTACTGCCTTCATGTGGGCGCGGTTGTCGATAAAGTTGTTGTCGATGAACCAGATAATTGGGTATTTGGCGCGAGCGCTGCCCGACGGGCTTTTTTTGATTGCGTCGTCGATCGTTGCGGCCACCCGCTCCAATTTGTATTTAGCGTGCAGGGCATTTTCTGCCGGAAGAACACAGAAATCACAACGAAAGCTGCATCCACGTGACGCCTCGATTAAATGAAGCGGCAGGTCGATTCCATTCTCTGAAAGCAAACCGTGATCAATCTCATAATCTCGAATCTGATGCGACGACGAATAATAGATCTCATTCGTTTCGCCGATTTCGTAGTCGGTTAGAAAATCCCGGAACGCTTCCACCCCGCCTGCACAGACGGTGTCAAAAAATTGACTGGCGAATCTTGGAAACAGCGTGCACAAACTACCCCCGGCGACCACCTTTGCACCGGCGCTTCGAAAGGAATATGCAAGTTGCCGCATGCGGTCAAAATCCGTTTGGAGTCCGGTCAGAACGCAGATATCCACACCAGTAGTCTCGGCGCAATTGTATGGGCTATGCCAATCTTCCAAATGAATTTTCAGATTATATTTTTTCCGATCAATCAATGATCCCAAGTGAAGCGCGCTCATTGATTGTAAGAAATCGCGCGATCCTCTTTCAGATCGATCCTGAAGAAGGCGCGCACAAATTATGATGATATTGGTTTCAGGATACCCACTCTCAGAGCTAGGCTCTTTGGAATTCAATTTCATTGAAATACCTCGACCCGTTAATGGATAAAGTTTAAGCTAATAGACACTCTTGAGTCACTAATTCATTGATTTCCGGGTAACGTGTTGTTTGGAAATTAAAAAAATAGCGACAACGTTGGGGTATCGGCTTGTCCGGCTTGGGGCGAATAGCCGTAGGTGACCGGCACGATACTGCACGATCAAAGCTCGAAAGTGATCTGTATTTTCGAAGCCTTGAAGACCTGAGTGTAACACAGAATCTCGCGCGCCCAGCTGTAGTCGAGCGCAAAGGATCGCCCTCGATTGACAGGGTCGGACACTGCTGGATTCTGTTGCATTTTGCAGCATCCAGTAGTTTGGGTGCTGAGCCTAGTCGTTGGGATTGACCTGAACAGACTTGAAATATGTCCGCCGCAAAGCCTGCTGGCTCTGACCTGCTTCCAGATCTTCAACGCACCCGCTAACCGCTCTAAGAAGTACCAAATCGATAAAACCGTTCCGCGGTTTCGCGAAATACCGCTGACTTGGCCTGATCTGGGATCAGATCGCGGAAGGCTTTCATCAGTGTTGTATAGTTACTGTAAAGGCTGTCGACCGGAAAGTTCGACCCGAACATCACTCGGTTCATTCCGAACTGCGCGAGGCAAGTATCAATGATCGGACGAATGCTCTGGGCTGACCAACTGTGATCAAACATGCCCAGACCGGACAACTTGCATGTTATGTGGGGCAGCTCTGACAATGCCCGCAGATATTCAGCCCACCGGTTCAAGCCATCTACGCTCCGGTCATGAGGGGAGCCCGCGTGGCAGAGCGCTATCTGCGTGTCCGGGGCTTGCGCAAGGATGTGGGCGGTTTTTGCATAAAGTTCGGGGATGAGTTGCAAATCAAAACTCAGCCCGCGGCGCCCTGCCTCCTGCAATCCTGCGAGAAAGCGGGGATCGTCCAACAGGGCATTGGTTCCAGTCCGGGCATCCTCGCCCGGTGCACGCCCGACGATCTGGCGCACTCCGCGCACTGTGTTTAGATGTTGGAACGCGTCGAGTTGGTCGTGCAGATCCGGTGCGGTGAGATCACAGAAAACGACCTGCGCCATTGGCCAATCTAGATTGGCATCGGCAACAGATTGAACCCAGCGGGCCTCGGCCAGACCGTCTTCAGCGCCGACCTGAATGTGAACCGAGGCGCAAACGCCGTTGGCTTTTGCGTCGAACCGGAATTCACCCAGTAAGTAGTTTCTTTGAATTGGCGTCGGATCCCCGAAAAAGCGCTTTACCCCGCGGGCCATCAGCCACGGGTAATGAACCGCCTCTAGATCCCAAAGATGGTGATGGGCGTCGATCCAGCCGGTCATGTGCGTGGCACCTCTTGCATGCGTTTAAGAATATCGATGCCTTGCTGTTTCCAGAAATGCAGCAGATCGATGAAGATCCAGTTTTCGGCCAGCTTGTCCCCGGCGCGGCGGTAGATGTCGATGACACGGAACTCACTCGTCTTGTCTGTGGCGGGCATGCCCATGAAACCGCCGGTGGGCCGTGCGGTGAAATTGGGCCATCCGAAGAACCCCCCGTAATGCCCCTCGGCCATGCGGCAGATATGTTTGGTCTTTGACCGGTCCGTGAACCCGGCCCGGAATGGCCCGGCATGCTGTTTGGCATATCGCTGGATCGTGTAGGTTGCGCCGATGCCGGTCGGCCCCCACCACAGCATGTCTTCTTGCCATGTGCGCCGCAGTTCATCCTCAAGGCTCAGACCGCTGTTCCATTGGCCGAGATCTGCGATCATCGCGTTGATTGCGGCAAGGGTCTTTTGCCCTTCTTCAGGAGGCTGCGGTTCGAAAATCAACCCGTCATGAGTCATGGGGCCGGGCTGAACAAGCTGCGCTGCCGTTTGCGGTGGAAAGGGCTGCAAACCAGCTTGCAGCATCAGATGCGGTATGTCGAAATACATGGCTGTCTCGGTGATCTGCCCGTTTTCGACCCTGTTGAATTCGCAATACCGCAGAAACGCCAGTTTGCCGGTCGGTGGGATGCCCAGCCAGGGCGCGTCGAACAACCCCATCAAATGCCCCATCGAGACAACCCAGACCGATGAGAATTCATCAATCTCGTTGGCCCCGGCCATAAAGATATCCTGCCGTCTTTGCAGGTTTTTCAGGGCGGCCTTCAAAGGGGTCCAGAAGGTGCGTGCGACCTCTGCTGCGTTGTGAACTTCGTCGAAGGGATGAAAGCCTCGCCATATGTGATTCGAGCCGTAGAACTCGGTCAAAACGCTGCTTTCAGTCCCCGGTTCGGCAGTGTCCAGCTTGGCGTAGAAGTTTCTTATGACTTGTTTTTCCGCCGAAAAATCTGGCATGTGAAGGCGCTCCCTGCATACGATTGCAAAAAAATCTTGCCAAAATGCCGCAGTTAAGTCTACCGTTATTGCAAGCGTATGCAAAAAAATCTGACGGGAGGGGCTGATGGCCGAGATTCAATTGCGGAATGTTGGCAAGCGATGGGGTTCGTTTGTCGGCGTCGACAATTTCGATCTGACCATAGCTGACAAGGAATTCCTTGTATTGCTGGGCCCCTCGGGCTGCGGCAAGACGACGACCATGCGGATGATCGCGGGTTTGGAAGATGCCAGCGAAGGCGACATTCTGGTCGACGGGGTGCGCGTCAACGATATGGAGCCCAAGGACCGCGACGTGGCGATGGTGTTCCAGTCCTATGCGCTCTACCCGAATATGAACGTCTACGAAAACATCCGCTTTCCGCTGAAAGTGCGCGGCATTGACCCGTCGACCCATGACGACAAGGTGCGCCGCGCGTCGGCTATGGTCGAACTGGATGACTTTCTGCATCGTAAACCGGCGGAACTGTCCGGTGGTCAGCGTCAGCGCGTCGCCCTGGCGCGCGCAATTGTGCGCGAGCCGAATGTCTTCCTGATGGACGAACCACTGTCGAACCTCGACGCTAAGCTGCGAGTTTCCACGCGCGCTCAGATCAAGAACCTGAGCCACGAGCTTGCGGTGACAACCATCTACGTAACGCATGACCAGATCGAGGCGATGACGCTTGCTGATCGTGTGGTCGTTATGAAGAAGGGCGTCGTGCAGCAAGTAGGCAGCCCGACCGAGATTTACGACACGCCTGCCAACACATTTGTCGCCAGCTTCATCGGCAACCCGGCGATGAACCTGATGGAAGGCGAGGTTCGCGACGGAGTTTTTGTCACGAAGAACGTGGAGATTCCCGGTGTGCAAGCGCCCGAGGGCCCGCTGACACTGGGGTTCCGCGCAGAAGATGCCACGCTTGCGGAAAACGGGCAGGGGCAAATCAACGCTCCGATCTATACCCAAGAGTTGCTGGGCGACGCGACGATGATCTCGGTTCGCGTTGGTGGCGCGCTGGTTTCCGTGAAGGCCGACAAGAATTTCCGGGCTGAAATTGACGACATGGTGTCGATCTCGGTGCCGGTCGAGATTTGCCATCTGTTTGACGGCCAAACCGGCGAACGGATCTGAAAGTAGCCCCGTAAATCACCGGGGATCAGCCTCGGGACCAGAACTTTGTGCGTGACAGGGGCGCGCACGACACTTCAGAGAAACAGGGAGATGAGATGTTTCTGAAAAAGCTAGCTACCGTAACCACTTTCGTCGGATTGATGGGTTCGGCTGCATATGCGGCGAACTGCGGTCCCGAAGGTCAATCCATCCGAATTCTGGCCAGTGATTTTCCGGCCATCCATGCCGTTGCAGGCACAGCCGAGGAAAACTGTGCAGGTGGGGCGTCCGAGTTTTCGACCAACCACACAACCGAAGCGCGCCAGATCATGAACGCGGCCCTGACGCCGAACCCGTCTGAATACACCTCGGTCATTCTGGCCAACGCGACGCTGACCCAGCTGATGAATGACGGTCTGGTGCGTCCGCTGAACGATTTGGTTGAAAAGTATGGCGAAAATATCTCGCCCAACCTTCTGATCACCATCGATGGCAACGTCATGGCTGTGGCCTTCATGGCCAACTCGCAGCACCTGTTCTCGCGCACGGACATTCTGGAGCAGGCAGGCTTTGACGGTATTCCGGCAACTTACGAAGAAGTCCTTGAAGCCGCCGAGATGATCCGCGCCGCCGGTATCATGGAACATCCGATCGTGATGAACCTAAGCGCCGGTGACGGTGGCTGGAACCTCGCCGAGGTGTTCAACATGATCTACCTTGGGCATGGCGGAGAGTTCTTTGAGCCGGGCACGGCCGAGCCAGCGATCAACAATGAAAAGGGTCTGGCCACGCTTGAAGTTATGAAGGCTCTGGCTGGATACGCGCACCCGGATCACCTGACTCACGCCTCGAACGAGACGCAAGGCCTGTGGGAAGCCGGTCAGGCCGCACTTGGCGTCATGTGGGGCTCGCGCGGCTCGCCAATTCTGGATGATGAAGGGTCCTCGGAAGAGGTAACCTCGAACACTGTTCTGTCTGCGGCACCGACAGTTGGCGGGGGATCGACCCCGGCTTCGACATTGTGGTGGGATGGTTTCTCGATTGCCTCCAACGTGTCGGATGAAGAAGCAGAGGCCACCTTTGCGGCACTCGCCAGCTCGCTGACACCCGAGATGGTCGCGGCAAACAATGACGATGCCGTTTGGTTGCTGGAGGGATATGAACCAGGGGCGGCCGCTGCTGGCGTTGCTGCTACGGCGCAAGGCGGTGCAAAACCCTACCCGATGATCCCCCAGATCGGCATTCTGCACGCCGCTCTTGGCAAGGAGCTGTCTGACTTCATGAAGGGTAGCGAGTCTGCGGAGCAAGCGCTTTCCGATGTCGAGGCAACCTACAGAACGTCGGCCAAAGAGGCTGGCTTCCTCCAGTAAATCTCCCCGACTTGAGGGGGCTGTCACGGCCCCCTCTCTTTCTCGAATTTAGATCGGGACGCATGTTATGAAACACCGCACCTTCTTCTGGTTTGTTCTGCCGACACTGTCAGCGATGATCTTGTTCATCGCGCTGCCGATCGTGTCGGTGTTTATCCAGTCGCTTTTTGTCGAACACGAGCAGGTTCTGGTCGTCTCGGAAAGTTGCGGTCCGTTTGGATGTAACCCGACAACAACAGTCGATACGGAAGCGACCGAGAAGCTGCGGGAAGAACAACCGCTGGGCCGTTTCAACGGTCTGGGCACGTATTTCGACCGGTCACATCTGGCACTCGCCGACATTGGGGAGGCCTGGTCAACTTCAGAAAGCCTGGGTGAGTTCTGGTCGAAGGTTTACAACCTGCCATTTTACAACGCTCTGACCTTCACGCTGGCCTATACCTTCATTGTAACGCCTCTGGTCTTGGTTCTGGGTTTGGCGATTGCGGTTGGGGTCAACAACCTGCCACGCGCATTGAAGGGCCTTGCGATCTTCATTTCCCTTTTGCCATTCCTCGTAACCCCACTGGTAGGTTCCTTGATCCTGTTCTGGATGGTCGACGGTGACGGGGTGATCGGAGCAACAATTCAACGGCTTTTCAATGATCCAACCCTCAGCCTGAAGGCATCCACGCCGCTGATGTGGATCATGTTGATGGTGTATGGTGTCTGGCACACCCTGCCGTTCAGCTTCATCACCTTCTATGCCGGGCTTCAGACGGTGCCGGAAGATACGATGGAAGCGGCGCAGATCGACGGTGCCAGCAAATGGCAGAGCATGATCCATGTGGTTGTGCCGCATCTGATGCCGCTGGTTTCGTTTGTGACCCTGATGATGATCATGGACAATCTGCGTGTCTTTGAACCCATCGTCAGCTTCAAGGCCGAGGCCCATGCGCGCTCGCTCAGCTGGATTATCTTCAACGACCTGCGCGAAAGCGGCAATCCGCTTTACGCCTCGGCTGGCGCGACCTCGCTGATCACCATCATCATCGTGGTCATTCTGATGATGCCGGTGCTGGTGCGCACATGGCGCGACTTCACCCGTAAATCTCACTGAGGACACGACATGGCGACCAAAGCACAATCCCGCATGACCCCGCTAAAGCTGTTCTCATACACCTTTGTCGCGTTCTGGCTGATCATCGCAGCGTTCCCTTTCTTCTGGACCTTCTGGGGCAGTTTCAAGGTTCAGGCTGACTTCCTGTCGAAAGCCGACTGGATGAACGCGCTGCGCGGCACAAACACTATCGAGCAAACCGGAAGCGCCTTTACCGGTGCAGGTTATTACGGCGCGTGGATCGAGGAAGATTTCTGGTTCAACTTCAAGAACACCGGCATCGTTGTCTTCTTCACCGTGGTCATCTCGCTGACCTTCGGAACATTGGGCGGCTACGCATTGGCCCGGTCCGGTTTCCGCTATGCGTTCTGGATCCTGATGGCGGCGCTGGTATTCCGCGCCATGCCGCATATCACGCTGGTTTCAGGCTATCTGCTGTGGTTCTTCGAATGGAACGTCTGGGGCATTCTGCCAACGACCATCATTGTGCTTGTGGCAATCAATCAGCCCTTTACCCTGTGGATGCTGCATTCATTCTTCAAGAACATCCCGAAAGACATGGACGAAAGTGCCATGGTCGATGGCTGCACCCGGTTTCAGGCTTTCCGGCATGTGATCGTTCCGGTCATGTGGCCCGGCGTGATCACCACCGGTCTGTTCAGTTTCCTGCTGGCCTACAACGACTTTACCGTGGCCGTGATGCTCTTGAGTGAAGAGAATGAGACCATCATTCCCGCCATCAACAGCTTCATGGGCACCACTCAGGTTGAAGGCAAGGTCATGTATGCCGTCGCGGCCGTTGTCTCGGCGACTGCCCCGCTGTTCGTCCTGATCCTGTTCTTCCAGCGCCAGATCGTCAGCGGACTGACCGCCGGTGCGGTGAAAGGCTGATGAGCGCGTCTGCACGACATAAGGCCATTGGGCGCCATCCGGCGCTCAACCGGATGCCGAGGGATTTTCTGTCAGAGCATTAACACTCTCTGAAAAAACGGAAATTCCTTACGCACCAACAAAAGGACGAGACACATGAAGGGCTCCCGCCCCGAACAGGCCGTGCTGACCAAAGACACGGATATGAGCAAAACCGAAGAAACGCGCGCTGTTATCGAAGGGATGGTCGATGGGCTGAACGATCATCGCATCGACGACATTGGCGAGTTCTTCTCGCAGGGCTTCCGCTGGATGGGCAATCAGGGATGTGGCACCAAAACCGGCCTGCAACAGTTTCAGGACAACTGGCAACGCCCGTTTCAGGCGGCGTTTTCGGACAAGACCTGCATTGATGAGGCCCGCCTTTACATGGGCGAATGGGCCGCCGCATTCGGTCGCCAGGAAGCCACCCATTCAGGCGAATTTCTGGGGATCGCCCCAACCGGCAAGCGGGTCGAAATCCGCTACATGGACTTCTGGAAAGTTGTCGACGGCAAGATCGTCGACAATTGGGTGAATGTCGATTTCGCTCATGTCGCCGCACAGCTGGGCGTGGACGTCTTCAACGGCGAAGGCTGGGAAGCATTTGACCGGGGCGAGAAAACGCCGCCCCGGCCTGCAAACTGAGGATCAGGATAATGGCAATCGAATATCTGAAACGCGGCAAACCCGAGGCCGACAGGGCCGAAGATGATGCCAAGACCCGCGCTGTCGTCGAGGCGACCCTGAAAGACATCGAAGCGCGTGGGGATACGGCTGTGCGCGAACTGTCGGAGAAATTCGACAACTACTCACCCCAAAGCTATCGCCTGAGCCAGCAACAGATCGATGATCTGATCGCATCGCTGTCTGAACGGGAACTGGCGGATATCAAGTTCGCGCAAGCGCAGGTGATGAATTTCGCCCAGGCGCAGCGCGATTCAATGCTGGACATCGAGGTGGAGACTTTGCCCGGAGTGATCCTGGGGCATAAGAACATCCCGGTTCAGTCTGTGGGTTGCTACGTTCCTGGCGGCAAGTTCCCGATGGTGGCGTCGGCACATATGTCTGTCGCGACGGCCAAGGTTGCCGGTGTCCCGCGCATCATCGCCTGCACCCCGCCGTTTCAGGGCAAGCCCAATGCCGCTGTCATCGCGGCGATGCATCTGGGCGGCGCGCATGAGATCTACGTGATGGGCGGCATTCAGGCCGTGGGTGCCATGGCCATCGGAACGGAAACGATCGAGCCCGTGCACATGCTGGTCGGTCCCGGCAACGCTTTTGTCGCGGAAGCCAAGCGGCAACTCTTTGGCCGTGTCGGCATCGACCTTTTCGCGGGCCCGACCGAGACCATGGTGATCGCAGATGAAACTGCCGCAGATGCCGAGCTTTGTGCCACCGATCTGCTGGGTCAGGCCGAGCATGGGTATAACAGCCCCTGTGTTCTGCTCACCAACTCGCGCAAACTGGCCGAGGACACCTTGGCCGAGATCGACCGTATTCTGGGCATTTTGCCAACTTCGGACACGGCCCGCGTCAGTTGGGATGAATATGGTGAGGTGATTGTCTGCGACACGTATGAAGAGATGTTGACAGTGGCCGATGACATCGCGTCCGAGCATGTGCAGGTCATAACCGACCGCGACGATTGGTTCCTTGAGAACATGACCTGCTATGGCGCGCTGTTCCTAGGGCCGCGTACGAATGTGGCCAATGGTGACAAGGTGATCGGCACCAACCACACGCTGCCCACCAAGAAAGCCGGGCGTTATACTGGTGGTCTTTGGGTCGGTAAATTCCTGAAAACGCACAGTTATCAAAAGGTTCTGACGGATGAAGCCGCAACGATGATCGGCGAGTTCGGGTCGCGCCTGTGTATGCTCGAAGGTTTCGTTGGCCATGCTGAGCAGTGCAATATCCGGGTGCGTCGCTATGGCGGCATCAATGTTCCCTATGGCGAAGGTGCGCCTTATCGAGAGGCGGCGGAATGAGCGATATCCATTCGGCGAACAAGGCACTGATCGCGCCGCTTCGGGCCGCGATGTATGACTTTGACGACGTCCGTGTTCAGGCGGCGCTGAAGGGCGTGATCGCCGCCGACGCCGTCATCCATATGCCGCATCCCTTCGGTGATCTGACCGGTCCGCAGGAACTCTATGACACCTGCTATGCGCCCCTGCTGAAAGCCATGCCCGACCTTGAACGACGGGATTGGATCGTGATGGGCGGCACAACCGAACATGGCGATGACTGGATCGGGTGCGGCGGTCATTACTACGGCACCTTGGTCGCCCCGTGGCTGGACATTCCGCCAATCGGGCACCTGACCCATATGCGGTATCACGAATTCTATCGCGTCGTGGATGGGCAAGTGGTCGAGATTCAGACGCTCTGGGATATCCCCGAAGTGATGATGCAGGCCAAAGCCTGGCCCATGGCGCCGTCCTTGGGTCTGGAGTTCTGTATTCCAGGCCCTGCCACCTTAGACGGAATTGTGCCGGGCCCGTGGGATGAGGCCAAATCTCAGGCGTCCTGCGCCCATATCGTTGAAATGCTGGAACACCTCAAGAAACACCCAAGCCAGGGTGGCCCTGAGGTGATGGAGATGGAGAAATTCTGGCATCCGCGCATGAACTGGTATGGCCCCGCAGGGATCGGCACCGGGCGCGGCATTGCAGGGTTCCGCAATTGGCATCAGATCCCGTTCCTGAACGGGATGCCGGATCGCGGCAAATACGTGGACGACATCACCTATCATTTCTTCGGGGATGCTGAATACGCCGCCGTGACCGGCTGGCCGAACATGATCCAGACGGTGACCCATGACGGTTGGATGGGCATTGCGCCATCTGGCAAGCGGATCACCATGCGCAGCCTTGATTTCTGGCGCTTGGAGAATGGTCTGATCCGTGAAAACTGGGTTTTGGTCGACCTGCTGGACGCCTACCGGCAACTGGGCGTAGATGTCTTTGCCCGGCTGCGTGAATTCAACAAGGTACGCGTACAGGGCGAGATTCCATTCCCGGTCGGCGAGGTTTGATATGCCCCAATTCCCCAGCACCCCCAGTTTCAGTTTAAGCGGCAAGCGCGCTTTGGTTGCGGGGGCATCCTCTGGCATCGGCATGGCCTGTGCCGTGGCGCTGGCGGAACACGGGGCAGAGGTGACATTAGCAGCGCGCCGGACCGGCGCGTTGCAAGACATAGCCGCTGAAATGCAGGCGCGTGGCTGGCAGGCCAATGTGCTGGAGTTAGATGTGTCGGATATCGAGGCGACGGCGCAGGCAGTGGCACAAAGCGGCCCGTTTGATGTTCTTTTGAACTCAGCCGGGTTGGCGCGTCACAGCAAGGCTGTGGACACGCGCCCCGAGGATTTTGATGCCGTCATGGATGTGAATGTCCGGGGTGCGTATTTTCTGACTCAGGCCGTGGCAAGGGGGTTGTTGGAGGCCGGGCGGTCAGGATCGCTGATCAATATCTCCAGCCAGATGGGCCATGTCGGCGGGCGCGAGCGTGCGGTCTATTGCGCCTCGAAGTTCGCTGTCGAAGGGTTTACCAAAGCCATGGCTCTGGAATTCGGCCCGGAGAAAATTCGCGTCAACACAATCTGCCCGACCTTCATTCTGACCGATCTGACGCGCCCGACCTTTGAAGACCCTGATAAACGCGCCTGGATTCTGGACAAGATCAAGCTGGGCCGGCCGGGTGAGATCGAAGACATCATGGGCACCGTTGTCTATCTGGCCTCTGACGCCTCGGCGCTGGTCACGGGCACCTCCATGCTGGTGGATGGAGGTTGGACGGCGGACTGATGGCAATACAAAAGGTCACATCGATGGACGTTGCGCGGTTGGCCGGTGTAAGCCAATCGGCGGTCAGTCGTGTTTTCACCCCCGGCGCATCGGCTTCCAAAAAGACCATTCAAAAGGTTCGCAAAGCGGCAGAGGAGTTGGGCTATCGTCCAAATGTTCTGGCCCGGGCAGTGGTGTCGGGCAGAAGCCGGATCATTGGCCTTGTGGTCGCCTATCTGAACAATCAGTTCTACCCCGAGGCGCTGGAAAAACTGACCAACGCGCTGCAGGAGCGTGGTTATCACGTCTTGATTTTCATGGCCTCGAACTCGGCGCAGAATATCGACAAGGTTGTCGAAGAAATTCTTGATTTTCAGGTGGATGGGATCATTGCGGCGTCGGTTGCATTGTCATCGGACCTTTCCGATCGGTGCCGTGCCGCCGGTGTGCCGATGGTGCTGTTTAACCGGGCGCAGGATGACCCGGCCATGTCATCGGTCACCTCGGACAACACGGCGGGCGGTCGCAAAGTGGCCGAGTTCCTGCTGGCCGCCGGTCATAAGAAGATCGGATACATCGCCGGGTGGGAGGGCGCGTCGACGCAGCGGGATCGCGAAGCTGGTTTTACGGCCGCGCTGAACGAAGCAGGCGTTGCGCTGCATGCCCGCGAGGTCGGCAATTTCGGAACCGAAAAGGCGCAGGAAGCGGCCCGCAGGATGTTCGCCTCGGATCCGCCCGAGGCCGTCTTTGTTGCAAACGACCATATGGCCATCGCCGTTATGGACACGCTCAGGTTCGAAATTGGCCTGAAGATCCCACAGGATGTGTCGGTTGTGGGCTATGACGACGTTACCGTAGCAGCCTGGCCCAGCTACGACCTGACCACCGTCCGACAACCGGCAAACCGCATGGTGTCTGAAACCGTGGACATCTTGCTAAGCAAAATCAATGACCCGCGCATGGGTCCCCGACGTTTAGAGATTGATGGGCCGCTGATCGTTCGCGGATCGGCCCGCGTACCTGAAGGATGGAAAACATGAAGGGGTTTGATCCCAAATTCAAAGACTTTCCCGATTACATCATCGGGATCACCAAAGAGATTTGGGAAGATCGCGGAATTGCCACGCTGCATGATTACTATGCGCCGGACATTGTCGTGCGTTCGCCCGGATCGGTGGTTTTCGGCAATCAGGGGGTAATAGCGGCCACGATGGCGACGCTGGCCGAGTTTCCGGATCGGACGCTGTTGGGCGAAGACGTGATCTGGTCCGGTACGCCGGAAGAGGGGATGCTGTCCTCACACCGTCTTTTGTCGACTGCAACCCATCTTGGGGACGGGGTGTACGGCAAGGCCACCGGGAAAAAGCTGGTCTACCGTATTCTGGCCGACTGCCACGCCATCAATAACCAGATCAATGATGAGTGGCTGATCCGGGACCAGGGTGCAATCGTGCAGCAGATGGGCTGGGAGTCGAAAGACTATGCCCGTGATCTGATCGCACGCGAAGGCGGATCAGAGGCTTGCGTGCGGCCTTACACCCCATCGAATGATCAGCCTGGCCCGTATGAAGGCAGCGGCAATGACAATGAATGGGGTCAGAAATACGCCGATATCCTGACCCGGATCATGAGCGCGGATATGAGCGCTATTGAGGCCGAATATGACCGGGCCGTGCAGTCGGAATACCCCGGCGGCACCACCGGGCATAGTTGGGGACCGGTTGATCGTTTCTGGATGGGCCTGCGCGCCTCGTTCCCGAATGCCGAGTTCCAAATCCAGCACCATATCGGTCGGGACGACCCGATGATGCCGCCGCGTGCCGCGCTTCGTTGGACGTTGCACGGCAAACACGATGGGTGGGGTGTCTTCGGTGTACCAACCGGAGCCGAGGTTTTTGTGCTTGGCATCAGCCATGCCGAATTCGGTCCGTGGGGCCTGCGCCGCGAATACACGCTGTTCGATGAAACATCTGTCTGGAAACAGATCCTGTTGAAGACCGGTGATCTTTAAGATGGCCTGTCTTATGTCAAATCTGGATGCCGGGCAGGCGATGCGGCGGTTCCACGCCCATCGGGCCAGCCTGCGCGCCCGGCGGCTGAACAACCGTCCTCCGGGCTTTGGGGTTGAGATCGTTGTACCCCAAACACAAGGAAAATTGACATGAGCACCATTCAACAACGCATCGTCCGCTACGGCGAACTGAAACCCTGCAAAACCGCGTTTATCGACGCCCACACACCGGGCAGCGATCAGAAAGAGAACTTTACCATCATCGGCGGTGGGGTGTCCGAATCTCCGGATCAGCATGTGCACATCACCGACAAGATCGGGTTCAATATCGGCGCTGCCGGGCAACCTCCGAAATGCCGAAACTCTTTGCACAGCCACACCACGGCCGAGGTGTTCTTTGTCGCCAAAGGCCGCTGGCGGTTCTTCTGGGGCCGCTATGGCACGGCTGGTGAGTTCATTGCCGAAGAAGGTGACATCTTCAACATCCCCACCGGTATCTTTCGTGGCTTTGAAAATGTCGGTCAGGACTACGGCATGATCATGTCGATCCTCGGCGGCGATGATGCGGGCGGCGGCGTCACATGGGCACCGCAGGTGATCGAAGACGCGCAGGCGCATGGTCTGATGCTGGGCGACAACGGCGTTCTTTATGATTCCAAGAAAGGGCAGGAGCTGCCGCACAATGTGCGCCCGATGCCTTTGCTGACCGAAGACCAACTGAAGACGTATCCCGAGGTTCCGGTTGAGGATGTGGTTGGCAAATACGTGGCCCGGTACTGGGATCTGATGGCATTGTCGTCCAATAAGCCAGCCGTGGTTATTGGCGAGGATGGCTTGATCAAGGACAGACCGGGTTTTGAGGTCGATTTCCTTGGGCGGGGCTCTTGCGTAGCAGACGCGACCGAAACTGAGAAACCCGTGGTGTTAATGCCAGCCAGCGGCCATTGGCGTGTCACTGTCGACGGCTACGAAACCACTTTGTCCGTTGGAGACACCGCTTTGGTTCTGCCCGGTGAATCCTATCGCGTTGTTCCATCGATGACCGGGCAGGCGGGCCTGTACCGGATCACCGCAACCGATGACCCGGCAGGAGCGACCTGGACAGGATGAAAGCAGATCCCAATGACACACACGACGTTTACGAGCGGCAGGCGAGCGAATACGACAAGCGCCGCTCGAAGGCTTTGTTCGAGGCGCGCTGGCTGGCGCGCTTTACGGCCAGCCTGAAGCCCGGCGATCATGTGTTGGATTTGGGCTGCGGCACCGGCGACCCTATAGCGCGCTGGTTCATGGCCGAAGGTTTCGCCGTCACCGGCGTCGATTTTTCCGTGGCGATGCTGGCCTTGGCGCGGGACCGCTGGCCCGATGGCGATTGGCGCAAAGCCGACATGCGGGATTTCGAGCTGGACCAGCAGTTTGACGGCATCATCGCGTGGAACAGTTTTTTTCATCTGACAGCAGATGAGCAGAAGGGTTGCATCGCGCGTATGGCGCGCCATTTGCGGCCCGGTGGAATGCTGATGCTGACCGTCGGTCCAAGTGCGGGTGAGGTCAGCGGCACGGTAGGAGCCGAGCGCGTATATCACGCCTCGCTGTCCCCGGCAGGCTATGCCGTGTGTCTGGAAGAAAACAGGCTGCACCTGACCGGATTTCTGGCCGAAGACCCCGAAACCCAAAGCCACACAGTCCTGATGGCACGAAAACTGTAAGGAGAGGCCCCAATGACCGTAAAAACCACCCATGTCGGGTCTCTGCCCCGCACGCAGGAGGTCGTGGATTTCATCTTCGCCCGTGAAAACAATGAACCCTACGACGCGGGGGCCTTTGACGCCTGTATGGCGGATGCCGTGTCCGAGACGGTGCGCAAACAGGTTGAAGCCGGGGTCGATATTGTCAGCGATGGGGAGACCTCGAAAATCTCCTACGCAACTTATGTCAAAGACCGCTACACCGGCTTTTCGGGTGACAGCCCGCGCAATGCGCCTGCGGATCTGAAGATGTTTCCGGGTTTCTTGCAACGCTTGGCAGATGATGGTGGCACGCCCCAATATGCGCGGCCCATGTGCACGGATGAGGTGCGCTCAAAAGGGCAGGGTGAGCTGGAGAAGGACATCGCCAACCTCAAAGCCGCCATGACGCAGCACGGGGCCGAACGGGGTTTTATGAATGCGGCCTCGCCCGGTGTCATTTCGCTGTTCCTGCAGAATGATTTCTATCCCACGCACGAGGCGTATCTGGCCGCGTTGGCCGATGCCATGAAGGAAGAATACGAAACCATCGTGGCGGCAGGTCTGGACCTTCAGCTGGATTGCCCGGATCTGGCACTGTCCCGGCATATGCTGTTCACCGATCTGTCTGATGACGAGTTCGTCATGATCGCCAACATGCATGTCGAGGCCCTGAACCACGCGCTGCAGAACGTGCGTGCCGAGAAAGTTCGCGTGCATATCTGTTGGGGTAATTACGAAGGCCCGCATTGCTGCGATATTGCGATGGACAAGGTGTTCAGCACCCTGATGGCGACCAAATCGCGCTATGTCCTGTTCGAAACGTCAAACCCCCGCCACGCGCATGAGTGGACGGTGTTTCGGGATCGCAAGGTCGAGATTCCAGATGACAAGATTCTGGTGCCGGGCGTGGTCGATACCACCACCAATTTCGTTGAACATCCCGAACTTGTGGCGCAACGGATCGAACGGTTCACCGGGATCGTGGGCGTGGATCGTGTCATCGCCGGCAGCGATTGCGGCTTTGGCACATTTGCGGGCTTTGGCGCGGTTGATCCTCAGATCGCTTATGCCAAGCTGGCGGCGTTGTCAGACGGGGCCAAGTTGACCGCATCATGACTCCGTTGATCCTGTTGCCCGGCATGATGTGCGATGCGCGCCTTTTCGGCCCGCAGATTCAGGCGCTGTCGGGTCGAATGCCGGTAATGACCTTTCCACTTGGCCAGCATGACAGCGTCCAAGTTCTGGCGGCAGACATTCTGAGAAACGCGCCGCCTGTTTTTGCGCTTTTGGGCCTTTCGATGGGTGGGATTGTCGCGATGGAGGTGGTGCGTCAGGCCCCTGAACGCGTGTCGCACCTTGCGCTGCTCGATACCAACCCGCTTGCTGAAACCCCCGAGGTAAAGGCCCGCCGCGCACCCCAGATGACTGCTGTGCGCGAAGGGCGCTTGTGGCACGTCATGCGGGACGAAATGAAGCCCAACTATCTGGCAGACGGACCAAGGCAGGGGGCCGTTCTTGACCTGTGCATGGTGATGGCGACCGATCTGGGGCCGGACGTATTTCTGCGTCAATCGCGGGCCCTGATGGATCGCCCTGATCAATGCGATACCCTGTCTGCCTATGCAGGCAAAACTCTGGTCCTGTGCGGTCAGGATGACGGGCTTTGCCCCGTCGAACGCCATGAACTGATGCACCGCCTTCTGGCCAACAGCACGCTCGAAATCATTTCCGGCGCAGGCCATCTGCCCACCCTCGAAAAACCCGATGAAACCACAGCCGCGATCTCGCGCTGGTTGGAGGACCTATGAAACCGTCCCTTTTGTCTTTGCTTCGCAAGGTTGATACCCCCACGGTCTGCAATGCCATCGAAGTGGCACAGGGCCAGCGCGGCTTCGACCGTTTCACGCGCGGCACCATGCACTGCTCGGCCCCCGAAGAACCGCCCATAGTGGGGTATGCACGGACTGCCAAAATCGCCGCCGTCAATCCGCCCGCCGAACCGCCCGAGATCATCAGGGCGCGGCGCATGGCCTATTACAGATACATGGCCGAAGCACCGTCACCGTCCGTCGCGGTGATCGAAGATCTGGATTACCCCGATTGCATCGGAGCCTATTGGGGCGAGATCAACACGACGGTCCACAAAGGTTTCGGCCTGTCGGGTGCGCTTACTAACGGGGTGATGCGTGACCTCGGCGATCTTCCGGAAGGCTTCCCGGTGGTTGCCGGGTCGGTCGGCCCAAGCCACGGCTTTGTCCATGTGCGCGAGCTCGACACTCCGGTCTCGGTCTTTGGCCTGACGGTCAATCCCGGCGATCTGATCCATGCTGACCGTCACGGCGCGCTGGTGGTGCCCGAAGACGTCGCGGGCCAACTAGAGGCCGCGATCCAAAAGCTGCTGACGACCGAGCGCATTGTCCTGGACGCGGCCAGCCAGCCTGGATTTGATTTTGAAGCTTTCGAAACCGCGTGGTCTGAATTCGAATCCGCCCGAACCTGACAGCTGATTGCTGATAGGAACCGTCAGTTGCTGACCTCGGCCATGAGTTGCAGGCAATCGCCAAGGCCGCGTGACCCCGAAACAACTGCGCTATGAAGCCCTGCATTTCGAAGACCGTGGGGCAAAGTGGAATTCCTTATCGTTCTTCCTTAACCTGCACTAAGGGAGGCCCATGGTGAAACGTCGACTCACGGTCATACTTGCAATCGATGTAGTGGGCTATTCCCGCCTCATGGGAAAAACGAGACGGGAACACTAAACGCGCTCAAAGCGCATCGCTCGGAATTAATTGATCCAAAGGCCGTTCAGTATGGCGGGCGAACGATCAAGCTGATGGGCGACGGCGCGTTGATGGAATTTGCCAGCGTTGTCGATGCGGTCCGATTTGCCGTCGAAATACAGTGCGCCATGTCCGATAGGAATTCGGACGTTCCCGTTGGCGACCGAATAGAATTTCGTATCGGCATCAACGTCGGTGACGTGATTGATGAGAGCGGGGACATTTTCGGCGACGGTGTAAACCTGGCGGCAAGGATCGAGAGCCTCGCCCAAGCCGGCGGAGTCTGCGTTCACCGCAACGTCTTCAGTCAGGTCCGCGGAAAACTTGATCTGGATTTCGAGGATCTGGGCCGGATCACGGTCAAGAATATCGAACAGCCTGTTCCGGTGTTCCGCCTGAACCTGAACGAGAAAGCGGCAAAGCTTGTATCTTCGGTTAAACCCGCAAAACCTGACCGAAAACCCTTTGCCATGCGGACGGCTGCAACTGCCTTTTTGGCTTTGGCTCTTGTTGTCGGATTCGTCGCTTGGCGTTTCGTTACACCGGATTTTCAGCCGATAGGAACGGCAGAAATGGAACATCCACTGCCGGACAAGCCTTCGATTGCCGTGCTGCCGTTCAGCGACGTAAGTCAGGGTGCCGACAAGGGCTACCTTAGCGACGCAATCAGTGAAGAGATCATTGCCAAGCTTTCCCGGTTCCCCGAGTTTTTCGTCATCGCCCGAAACTCGAGCTTCTTTTACCGAGACAAATCGGCAGATATTCGTGAAATCGCTAAAGAACTTGGCGTGCGGTACGTACTGGAAGGCAGCCAGCAAAAGTTCGGCGACAAGCTTCGCGTGAATGCAACCCTTATTGACGCGGCGGCCGGGAATGCAATTTGGACTGAAACCTATGATCGCGATTTGACGGATATCTTTGCGTTGCAGGATGAAATTACCCGAACAATTGTTGCGACACTGGAACAGAACCTTGATCTTGCCGAATTCGACCGATTGCTGCGCCAGTCCACTCAAAGCCACGGAGCGTACGAACTTGTTTATCTAAGCCGTGCCGAACGTTTCAAATTCACGCCGGCGGGTAATCAAGAAGCCAAGCGGTTGGCTGAAGAGGCTATCAAACTGGACCCCGACTATTCCGTTGCATATTTCAGCCTTGCCTGGGTGCATATCAATTGTGATCGGTGGGGACGGTGTGCTGACCGGCCACGAGACCAAGCTCTGGACCTCGCCTTTGCGGCGGCTCGCAAAGCTGTTGAACTTGATCCCGACAGTTCTCTGGCGCACTGGGTTCTTGCGCACGCGTTTATGCAGGCCAACGATCTTGAGCAATCCGAAAGAGAGTACGACCGCGCCATTGCGCTAAATCCGAACTCGGCGGGTGTGCTGGCGGGCTCGGTCGAAACGCTGGTATATCTTGGCCGCGCGACCGAGGCCGTCGAAAGGCTTCAAACCGCGATCCGGCTGAATCCGCACCATCCGGACTGGTATCTGTGGAGCCTCGCCTGGGCGCAGTATTTCACCGGTGAGTATGAAGCCGGGTTAGACGCGATTGATCGGATGACAAACATTCCTAATCTGGCGCGCCGTACACAGGCGGCGCTGTATGTCCGGTTGGGGCGGTTGGAGGAGGCCAAAGCCTCAATAGACAAGCTGTTGGAAAATCAACCTGGCTATACGATTGAGGATCAACGACACAGTCTTAAGGGCAAGTTCCGGGATCAGGGCATTCCGGATCGCTTTATCGACGATTTGCGGACTGCCGGATTGCCGGACCGACCCGCCGATTGATCGCCTTCGGGCTGTATTTGACCTGAATGATTGCCGTGTTGCGCGTTCATTTACTGCGGCACTCTCTGGAAGAGCAACGCCGGGGATCAGTCAAAACCCGCTGGTTCGTTCAATGAGCCAATACATCGACACCGAGCCGATACAATAGGCGGCAATCACTGTGGCCCTCTGGCCAACCGGGCGCGCGATCAGCCGCCAGAAAGCAACCATAAAAGCCAGAGCGCCGACGAAACTCAGCTGACCGGCTTCAACACCCAGGTTGAACGCGAACAACGCCGCGGGAATATCGTTCGCGGGCAGCCCAATGTCGGCCAAAGCCCCTGCAAAGCCTAGCCCATGCAAAAGCCCGAACCCGAAGCAGACAATCCAGGGCTTTTGGTTCGAAAGCCGGAATCCACCTTCGCTGCCTTTTACGATCTCCATAGCCAGAAAGACGATAGACAGCGCAATAACGGCTTCAACCGGAGGGCCGGGAATGCTCAGCACACCAAAAGTCGCCAGCGCCAGAGTTATGGAATGCGCAAGGGTGAAAGCTGTCACGGCGCCGACCAACCGCCAAGGATCGCGAACCAGAATGAACAGCGCCAAAACAAACAGCAGGTGATCCCAGCCTTCCAGAATATGTTCAAATCCCAACTGGAAATATGCCACGAACACCGACCACGTCGTTTGATCGGAAGGAATTCCCTGAACGGGCGCGTCAGGGGTTAGTCGAAGCGTCACAGGTTCGGATACCGTCGGGTGCAAACGTACCAATACGTCATTCAACTGCCTTTTCAGACCCTCAATGGCGATGAATTCACCTGCCATGCCCTTGGGGCATTCCGTGACCCAGGATGAAACCCAGGCCCGGCTGTCGAAAACGGGATCTGGACCACGGGCCGGAACACAGGTTTCCGGCAATACGGGCTCAATCGCCATCGGTTGACCATTCACATCGGGTTTTCGCCAATGAACAGCCCAGGTGTCCGGCGCGATCTGCCGCATTTCCAAGTATCCCGGGTCAAGGGCATGGGCTGTGGCGTTGCCACCCAGCCAGGACAGCGACATCGCAAACAATAGGCAGATCAGGGGTCTCATTTCGCCAAGCCTGAAAGATCGGGGATTACAATCTCGTAGCTGGCGGCAAGCGTCTCGTATTGCGCCCGAGCCATGTCTTCGCTTGTGGCGCGACGCCAGTCCTGAAGTACCGCATCGCGAATGTCAGCCAGCGGCGGTGTCTGGCTCGGTTCAACGGCAATTACCTGCACAAGATGCGTCCCGTATCCGGATTGGACAGGCCCCGTCCAGCGGCCTGTTTCGGCCAGTATTAGCCCCGTAGAAAACCCTGTCCCAAAGACCGAGTCGATGACCTTTGTCGCGGTCAACGGCATCGAAGCGGGCAGCAGCGTTGAGGTCCCGAAAGCCGAGATGTCGTCGGTCTCAGGCAGCGCGGCCAAAGCTGATTCAATTTCTGCCTCGCTTGGCCTTTCCCCCAAAAAGACGTGGGTGAAGGCAACCTTGTCAGGCGTTGCATAGCGGTCCAGGTTTTGATCGACAAATGCCTGTAAATCTTCATCTTTCGGAACAACCGACATGGCGATTGCTTCGGTCAGAAAATCCATCTTTTGGCTTAGCCGAGACCTGATCACGGTATCTCCGCGATCCAGACCCAGTTTCCTTGCCTCCCTGACCAGAACCTCTTCGCGGATGGATGCATCGACCAAAGACTGAAGCTCTGTATCGTTTGGCGGGCGTTTCCATCGGGCTTTGAACCGAGAGGACAAAGTCGCGACATCTTCTTCGTCGATTGCAATCGTCTCGGAGGTTTCCGCCGTCTGGTACTCTGGCGCAACAATATGGAACCAACCGAAAATGGCCGCTCCAACCAGGAAGAAGTGGAACAGAGGTTCTTTCAGTATTCGCATGAAGGCTCCTCGTAAAACGTGATCTGGTTCTACGTCTCGATGCTGGCATCAGAGGGTTGGATTTTGCAAGGTGATGGGCGGCTGCCAATTCAGGGGCTGGCCGTGCCCACCGAGGGCGCGTTCACGACCTCGGTTCGCAGATCTGTATACGCAGCGGATCACTCGGCCGGCGTATACCAAATCGGGGACGAATACGCGCGTTCCTGATGCGTGAGCACTGCATCCTCGGGCAGCTCGGAGCCGAACCTTAGCTTGTCGTAAAGCACCCAACGCGGGGTCGGGATTTCGATAGCCCGAACGTAGTAGAAGGCCCGCGCGTTCGGGTCGAAATCAGGGTCGGACCAAACAGTGACCAGTTCGGCGGTTCCGATTGTGTTGGTCCAGCTGGCGGTATCCACATCCACCGTGTTCCCCACCGCGGGGATCTTGCCGCTATCATCTGCAACACGGTTGTCTGACCACGCAACATCATAGACCTTTTCCTGCAAGGCACCTTCGGCATCAAGCCAGCCTTTAATGACTTGCACACGATCCAGATTTGCCCCGACCGGGTCTCGCAAAGCGGCGATCAGGAAGGATGGCGCGCCGTCCCCTTCGCGGGGGCGCAGGTCCGACCCCATCGGAACACCTTTGGTATAGCCAATATCTGCCAGAAAGCGGGTTTCGACATCAGCATCACTGAAATCCCACCCACCAAAGAACCGCAGGCCGATCCGGGGGCCCGTGGTCGCGTAGGTTTCACGCCGCTTGAATGCGTCAAAAATCGCAGCACGTGTATTTTCGGTCGCCCAAACAGCCGTATAGCCGGACGCTACAAGCAGATCACCGGGAATCTCACCCAGATCATTGGCGATAAACGGGTGCTTGATACGCGAGGCCGAGGGCTCAACGCTGACGGATTTGCCAAAGAAGTTGTCTTCTTCCGCCGTGGCCAGAGAGGTATGGCTGTCCGTCGCACCGCCCATGCCGAACTTATAGGGGTTAACGCCGAATTTCTCCTCCAGCATCAAACCGCGTTTCAATGCTTCCCGGGCATATTCCCCGGCCAACATGTCATCGGTTTTCAATTCGGTTATGTCGAGGTTGCCGACGTCCCAGTTCTCGTAATCCGCAAATTCGTCATCCGGGCTCAGGAAGGGGTGGGCTTCGCCGTCACCTTTGATCTGCGTAACTTCATAGTGAGGTTCCCATTTGGCGCGGGCTGAGACGTATTCCTCGTCAACCTTGCCGCCGTGATACGTATCCTCGGTCGGGAACATCCATCCGTTCGACAGGTTGCCGTTATGCGCAAAGGCAACTGCGCGGCCCCCGGTTTTTTCCTGATACTCTTCAAGCCAGGCATAGAGCGATTTAGGGTCCGTATCGCCGTAAGGGGGCTGCGTGACCGGGGGAACCATCTGCAAGGCCCGGATCGGGCCGTCACGCAGCATGACGTTCCGGTGCAGATTGAAACCCTTGGGAACCGAGGTCCATTCGAACCCGATGAAGGCGGTAAAGTTGCCGGGATCATTGTGCCGCTCGGCCGCCAGAACGATATGTTCCCAAGTGAACGCAAAAGCGTCTGCGCCGGGGCTGTAGGATTCCAGAAGAATTTCCGGCAAAGTCATTTGCGAGAATTTGGTGATAATATCGAAGGCCGTTTTCCCGGCCTCTTCCCCGCCAGCTTTATAGCCTTCGTACCACTGCAGCCCTTTTGGATCAGCAATAACGCCCGGTTTTCCGGCTTGAAGATCCGGCGCAAATCCCATCAGGTCCGTGTGATCCGTAAGAACCATCCAATCCAGAGGTCGTGCCAATCTGACAGCTTGACCGGTCGATGAAATGACCTGCTCGCCCTTTGCGAAACGCCAGGCTTCATCTGGTAGCAGAGTGTTCCCAAAGGCCCCGGCGTCCAGCGAAAGCCCGGTGTGAAGATGGGTGTCCCCCCAAAGCGGACGTTCAGGGAACGAGCGTTCGGCATATGGGGAATATGGCTGATCCTGAAATAAACTTTCTGCCGCCTGTTCGCTGGGCACGGCGTCAGAAAGAACACTTGCCGGTGCCAACATCAAAGCGACAAAACAAACGGATAACCGAAGCATTGGGACCTCCCACATCGAAAATTCCTGCGAAGAAGAAGAGTTTTCGCAATCTGTTTATATTCGATTTTGTTTATATCATGCTGTTTTGGTTTCTGTGAGGTTTTTCTTTCCGGCGTACTTGAAGCTGGTCAGAACGCTGGCCTGAGCAATGCAGGCGTGTTCCCTCGTGCGCCAAGTGCTGACTACTTGGTCGGCTCAAGCGCCAAGGCCCGAGCGTTGACGTGCAGCGCCGGCGAGGCATGAACAGACCCAAATCAATCTGCCGGTAAATCGGCTCCCAAAACCATATTGAGAACAAACTGCGTTGCGAGGTCCGTTTCTTCCAAAGCGGCTAAAGCTTCAAACTGTTGATGCAGCGCAGTTTCACCCCAATTTCGCGTTGCGACAGCGATTTGAACCAAAAGCTCGGGGTCATTTTCCAGAGTAGCGGAAAAAATCTGAACGATTTTTGGCTTGAACTCCGAGTGTAAGGTGCCCGCTTCGGCCAAAGCCCGGATCAACGCCTTTTTGTGTTCTTTTGTCTTGCCAGGATCTTGAAGGGCCGCGCCAATGGCGCTGATTGCAGTCGATTGGTCCGCTTCTATTCCAGCAAGAGCCCACTCGAAAGAATTCAGCCCTCCCGATTCCAGCGAACGAACATATCGCGCGCGTACAAACGAGCGCGCCTGGGGATCGGATTGCAACCCGAGCAAACGAATGGCGGCGGATCTGTATGCGAAGCGGTTTATGTCGCTGAATTCCTGTAGAATTAAGCCTGCAGGAACTCTGTCGCTCAACGGGCGCACGAGCGCGTAGGGTGCGCGACCGATTTCAACCAGGGCCATGTTGTGCAGCACATGATCAGAGTGCCCTAAATACCGGGCAAAGAACAAAACCCTGTCGGGATTATCAGTTTCTCCGTAGGCCCAAAGCCGACCGAAGGTGCGAAGGTGTTCCAGAAAGTCGTGTCTTTCGGGATTCAAAATAAACAAACGCCTCCAATGCCGCGAAAAACTGCGACCGGTACTATCCTTGTAGGTCGGTCCATAGGTCAGCAAAACGGTTCGCGTTGGATCCGAGCGGAACGACCGTCGTGTAACGCTGTCGATCAAAAACGGAATGTCCGGTGCGGATTTAAGCTTTTCGTTATCCCCTTTGAGAACTTTTTGCGCCTCGAACCTGAAAGGATTGTCTGATGCTGGGCCCGCCAGCACGATGACTTCCGCGGATAGAATGTGATCGGCCAAGGATGCGTCCGGCAGCTCAATACACACCGCGCAGGCGTATGATGCACGCGGTATGGCCAGCCCAAGGACGCATATCACGACTGCAAGAATTCTTCGCATTGCTGGCCCCACGGAACTGATCACCTAGGTTGGCGGCGTCACCAATAGCGCTAAGGTAGCAAATATATTCAGTGATCGGAATATCGTTAATTCGCCGGTACAATGTTTCGGGATTTGGGTTTGCTCTGCTAAGCGGGCGTAGGACAGCCATTGTACCGGATAGTTACACGTCACGACCCAACGAAATTGAACCCATTCGGTCCGCTTATCCGTAAGACTTCTAACATCATATTTTACAGACAACTCGGTCCAGAACGTTCAGATCCGAAACGACCCCAGCAAAAGCCGGCCCTCCACCCGGTGTCACGGAGTGCTCAGTACCCCGAAACGTCGCGCGAATATTCGTGATAGATGCCCGGATCAAAGATGGAATTGACCGCCAGTTCGCGCTTGGGAAGAAGGTCCTCGGAAAACACCCGCGCGGCGGCAAAAACATCAGGCGTGACAAAGCGCAGACCGTCCGGAAGCTGGCCCAGCGTCGAGTTCGGGTCATTGGCGGCAAGGTTGTATCCCCAGACGCCAAAGGATGGGATCGACATCTGGTACGTCACGACCTGCGGGAAAATCTCGGACAAGGTTCTGGAAATCGTCCAGTAGGTATGAGGCGAAAAGAACGGCGAGCTGCTTTGGGTGACCAGTACGCCGTTCTCGGTCAGGATGCTCTGGACCATGGCGTAGAACTCGACCGAGTAAAGCTTGGACAGCGCCTCGTTATGGGGATCGGGGAAATCGATTATGATCCGGTCATAGGTCTGGTCGGTGGATTTGACATAGTTGAACGCGTCGGTGTTGTGCACGTGCAGGGCCGACGCCTCCATGCTGTTTTCGTTCAGACGCGCGATGGGGGCCAGATTGCGCCCCAGATCGGTCATCGCCGGGTCGAGGTCCACCAGATCGATGCGCGACACGGTTGGGTATTTCAGGATCTCACGCACGGCGAGCCCGTCGCCTCCGCCCAGAACCAGCACGGATTTGGGGGCGGTCTCACCCCAGGACAGGGCGGGATGGACCAGGGCTTCGTGATAGCGATACTCATCCGTTTCGGCGAATTGCAGATGGCCGTCGATATAAAGGCGGACATCGTTTTTCTGCCAGGTGTTGGTGACCACCAGCGACTGATATTGCGACTGCTTGCGCCAGACGATGCGGTCAAAATACAGGTGATCCTGCGCGAACGCTGTGATCCGTCCGGCCAGCAGGGTCAGCGCGAACAGCAGGACAATGGTCCCGATGGCGCAGCCCAGCATCCGTTTGGGCGTGTCCAGTTGATCGCGCAGGCACAGCACGCTTAACAACGCGACCATGGCATTGGTCAGGCCAATGGCAAACGAGGACGAGATCAGCCCAAGCGACGGCAGCAGCAGGATCGGAAACAGAACCGACCCGCACAGCGCGCCGACATAGTCCAGCGACAGCACGTCGGCGATGGATTCCCGCGTCGTGCTGCTTTCGGACAGGACACGCATCAGCAGCGGAATCTCCAGCCCGACCAGAAACCCGATGGATGAGATAAAGGTGAACATGCCGACCGTGTAAAACCACGGCGCATATGGAAAGAGCATGAACAGCGACACGCCGCAAAGGCCGCCGATCAGGGCCAGGATCAGTTCGACCCAGATAAAGGTCTGGATCAGGTTGCCGTGGAAAAAGCGCGAGACATACGACCCGACCCCCATGGCAAACATGAAAAAGCCGATGGTCAGCGAAAACTGATAGACCGAGTTGCCCAGCAGGTAGCTGGACACCGTCCCAATGATCAGTTCGTAGACGATGCCGCACAGGGCAACAACAAGGATCGCGCCAAGCAGAACCATCGCCTGCCGGCGCGGCAGGTCGGTGTAACGCGGTGTCAGTGTGTCGGTCATAGTGAAATCCGGAAAACTGGAAAGCCCGGCGCGATCAGCGCGCCGGGCCAAAGTTGGGGTTCGGGTAGGCGCGGCGCTTATTTACCGGCGCGCAAACCACCGGCGCGGGCGCTGCGCGGGGCCGAATAGCTGGTGCGCGGTGTCACGCTGCGATTGTTGAAGCTGGACGCGCTGATCCCGGCCGAACGCTGACGGCTGATCAGGTTGCCAATCAGCGCACCCGCCAGAAAGCCAGCGCCCGAGAAACGCAGGCCCGCGGACTCACCGGCGGTGTCGGTGGCGATCAGACGGTTGTTGGCCTCGTCGATCTCGATGGTGAAAACCTCACCCTCGTCCGAGTCGCGAATACCGTTGCTGTTCGGATCCGCATAGCCCGAGAATTTGGCGTCGGACAGAATCTCCAGACCCAGCGGTTTGTCATAAAAGCGCGGTTCCGAGTTCATGACCTGCGTCAGATATATTGTGAATTCATCCACTTGCTCGTCCGAGGCTTCGGCGATGCTGTTGGCTGTCAGGTATTCCTGATACTGATTGATCGCAAATTCGGTCCGGTCCAGAACCTGCCCAAGATCGGCGGTTTGTTCGGATTTGGGGGCCAGGAACATCGTGTAGCCGACGAAGCCGAGAAAGCCCAAAATGGCAATCAGTTTTAGTTTTCCAAACATGAAATCTCCTATCGAGTTTAGTCAGTGTTTTCAGGTTTCACCCAGGGGGCAGGACCACCACACCTGGTGCAGGTCCTTGCCGTAGAACTCATTCAGTTCGCCGCATTTCGTCATCCCATGCGCCTGCAATTCATCCGCGTGGGCATCGGACAGGTCAGAGGGGACAGCCAGAACCGCCATGCGGTATTTCTGCGTGCGCGCAAGCGAAAGCTGCTGATCCAGCCCGGCCAGCCCGGTCCCGGCTTCACGCCAGCGCAGACCCGCGACATCATCGGTTTCGGCAGCTTTATGCAGGTCAATGACAGACAGGCCCGTGGTCGAGGCCAGAGGCGCGGGCGGCAGGTCGGGCGCATCGGGATTGTCCAGCCCATAGATGATTTTCGCCTCTTTGGGGCTGTGATATCCGGGCACAGTCAGCTCGACCGAAGCGCCGAATTCTTCATACAGCTTGTGCGCGGCGGCATAGATCTTTTTGCCGAACTCTTCATAATCGCTGGTTTCAATAAAAATCTTGCGGATGTGCAGCTGCGCCAGCTTGCCGAGCAAGTCGTTCAGCATCTGCCCGCCCAGACCTTTGCCGGTATGGGCCTGATCCAGATAGGTCCAGGACAGCCAGGCAACATCGGGGACGTCTTCGTCGACGCTGTAGCCGATCAGCCCCAGCACGTCGCCCCGGTCCAGCAGCACAAACATGTTGTCGGTGCCTTCGTTGACAAACGTGCTTTCAGCTTCAAGCGCATCATCCTCGTCGGTCTGGGCGATGATCTGAACGGCGGGCGAAACATGCCGCCATTCCATAGGTTTGAGCGTCGGACCTTTCGAGCCGAACAGGGCGTTAAACATGGCAAGACCTCCTCCGATCAACGCGGATGCAATATGGGTGAAAACCGCGATCTGAGACCGCAGATACAGAAACTCGGCCGTCAGCAGCCCGCAGATCAGCGCCAGCGCCCAGACACGCTGCGCTGCCGGGCGCGATGCAACCACGCCATAGGCGACGAGGGCGTAGGAAACGCTCGACAACCCAACAAATCCCGGCCCGGCCAGTGCGAACTCTGCCACCGTTCCGGCAAGCGTGCTCAGAACCGCCAGACCTGCGGTTGCGATGCTGCCTAACCGGGGTTCGGTCAGGGAACCGCCCACAAGGATCATCAGGCAATTGAGCGTCAGATGGTTCAGATCCCCATGCCGGATCACGAACACCAGATGGTCGGGCAAGCTCAGGACCGGCCCCGAATAGCGCACCGGACCGAACAGCAAGTAGACGCAGATCGCGCACAGGATAAGAGAGATCGTGACCGGGCATCTGCGCAGTTCTTTCATTCGCCCTTCAGCAACCCGCCACCGCCAGCCGCGGTACGGTTTGGCCGATCAGACCGCGCTGGATAGACTGCACTTCGACGCGTTGCGGGCGGAAAAAGGACTTCAGCACGTCCAGGCTGCGCTGTGGCTCGGCCTCGCCGCACATGAAGATGTCGATGGCGGCATAGCCATGCTCGGGCCAGGTGTGGACCGAGATATGGGACTCGGCCAGCAACGCCACGCCGGTAAAGCCGGCACGCTGTCCGAAATCATGGGTCTCGACGCTAAGAACTTGGGCCTTGGCAGCCAGTGCCGCGCGCGTCAAAGCGTCTTGAGCAGGGGTAGGATCATAAAGCGCAGTTGAATCAAAGAAATCCGCTATAAGATGTATGCCTAATGGCGAAGAAGCAGGGTTCATTTATAGCAATAGCCTCAAATCACGTAAATATGAGGGCAGCATTAGTTCATTGATCTAATTGGTCAATCTGATCGCGACGTTAAGCTTTTTGGACGGAGGCGCTGTGGCGGAAATGCACAACCAATGGGAGATTTAGGTCTGCCCCAACTCACACTTAACTGAAACCGGAAGGCCGGGTTAAATTACAAAATGACAGCTCAATTTGTGAAGGCAGCCTAACCATACTGAAAACAGTCTGTTCTCGTCCGCGTCATGGCAATTGAAACTTCGACTTTCCGCTGGGCACGTGAGAGGTGTTCGCTCATAGCGGCCTTTTCAGGTTGGGAAAGGCGTATGTTTCAAGGCACCTTGACAAGAATTCTGCTACAATTAATTTTATCAACTAAAATAATAGCACGGGATAATGCCGAATGTACCTTGGGTTGGATTTGGGAACGTCCGGTCTCAGAGGGATTCTGGTGGATGACGCCGGTCTCGTCTTATGTGCCGCCGAAGTCAGCATTTCGACCGCAACGCCCAAACCCGGGTGGTCCGAGCAGACTCCGTCAGATTGGATTGATGCATGCAAAAAGGTAGTCACCGAACTCCGCGCGCGTGATGCACAGGCGTTTTCCAAATTGCGTGGAATTGGCCTGAGCGGACATATGCACGGCGCGACACTTCTGGATGCGGACGGTCGCGTGTTGCGGCCCTGTATCCTCTGGAACGACACGCGATCAGCCGAAGAGGCGGCAGTGCTGGATCAGGCACAGGACATGCGCGCGATCTCGGGTAACATTGTCTTCCCGGGCTTTACCGCGCCAAAGCTGGAGTGGGTGCGTTCGCACGAGCCCGATGTGTTTGCGAAGACAGCCAAGGTTTTGCTTCCGAAAGACTATTTGCGGTATTGGCTGACGGGCGAATACATTTCGGACGTGTCAGACAGTGCCGGAACATCCTGGCTGGATGTTGGAACCCGGCAGTGGTCGGAAACCGCGCTTGCTTTGGGTCATATGCGCGCCGATCAGATGCCTCGATTGGTTGAAGGCAGCGATCCGGGCGGCGCGTTGAAGGCTGCATTGCAACAGGAATGGGGGCTTTCCGGCGATGTGATCGTGGCCGGAGGGGCAGGGGATAACGCGGCTGCGGCGTGTGGCATTGGCAGTATTCGGGACGGCACGGGGTTTGTCTCGCTGGGAACGTCGGGCGTATTGCTTGTTGCAAGGGATAGTTACGCCCCTGCGCCGGAAACGGCGGTGCATTGCTTTTGTCACGCCGTACCTGACAAGTGGATACAAATGGGGGTCATCCTGTCTGCCACAAACAGCATGAACTGGTTGTCGCGGAACCTGGGCCAGCCGGTTGAAAAACTGGTTGCAGCCTTGCCTCGCAGGGTGTCGGGCCCGTCATCGGTTACGTTCCTGCCCTATTTGTCGGGCGAACGGACACCGCATAACGATAGCCACATCCGGGGCGCGTTCTTGGGCGTGGATGTCGCCTCGGAGCCCGTTGATCTGACGCAATCCGTCATGGAAGGCGTTGCCTTTGCGATGAGGGATTGCCTTGAGGCCCTGAAACGCACGGGGACAAGACCAAGCAGTCTGATGGCAGTGGGCGGAGGCGCGCGATCCCGTTTCTGGTTGGAGACATTGGCCACCGTCTTGCAAGTGCCGCTGGACCTGCCCAAAGGCAGCGAGTTCGGTGCCGCAATGGGGGCCGCGCGCCTTGCCATCTGCGCCGTAAATAGCGCGACGCCAGCCGAGGTTATGACGCCGCCTGAAATCGAGGATCGTATCGATCCGCGCAGCGACCTGATCGACATGTATGAACGCGAATACGGGCGATACCGGCAATTCTACAAGGCGTTGGCGCCGTTGGCTGCAAGATGACACCTGATGCGAGAATGCCCTCTCGGATCGAAACGGCAATGTTGTCGGATGGCGACATGCGGGTCACGGTTCTGAACTACGGGGCAATCACGCAAGGGTGGTGGTACAAGGACACGTCACTTGTGCTTGGGTTTGATGACCCGGCCGCGTATTTCTCGGATACAAGGTTCATGGGCGCAATTATTGGGCGCGTCGCGAACCGGATCGGCGGTGCCCAATTTGACTTGGCGGGTCGTAGGCATGACCTGAGCGCAAATGAAGGCACCAACACTCTGCATGGCGGCGCGCAGGGCCTGTCCCGACAGTTCTGGGCCCTTGCGCAGACCGCCCCGAACGAGGCCGTGCTGAGCCATCAGTCGCGTGATGGGGAAGGCGGGTTCCCCGGCGTTGTCAGGTTCGAGGTCCGCGTCACCCTGCGGTTCCCGCGATTGATCTATACAATCACGGCACATCCTGACCGTCCGACGCCCATCAGTGTCACACAACACAACTACTACTCTTTAGGTGGCTTCGAAGGCGTTGCCGCACATCGATTGGAACTTGCTTCAAGCCGATATCTCGACATCGATGAGCAGGGAATTCCTACTGGTCGACTGTGTTCGACCGTTGGCAGCGAACTGGATTTTTCGGCACCAAGTCCGATCAGACAGGCGTCAAAGGGGATCGACCATTATTTCTGCTTCGATCAGGATCGTGACCCGAACGCGCCGGTGGCTGTATTTACCGCGCCGTCCGCCCTGACGCTGACAGCCTATTCCGACCAGCCCGGTGCGCAGGTCTATTCAGGTGCCAATCTGGCAAAGCCGCCATATGCATCGCCCGGTCTGTGCATCGAACCTTCGGGATACCCAAACGCCCTGAACATCCCGTCCTTTCCTTCGATTATCCATACGCCCGAAAGCCCGTACCGCCAGGTGCTTACCCTTGAGATCTCAGAGGGTCGTGATGAAGGTTAGGTGGCTC
Organism: Ruegeria sp. H7; assembly: GCF_056532945.1. Lineage (NCBI taxonomy): Bacteria > Pseudomonadati > Pseudomonadota > Alphaproteobacteria > Rhodobacterales > Roseobacteraceae > Ruegeria > Ruegeria sp. H7. The sequence continues at coordinate 966,305 of NZ_JBQFNZ010000001.1, read as the reverse complement.
TTTCCGGTTCTTTGCGTATTGATCTCAAGCGCAGGCAGCACAAGTGCCCAGAACCTTGGTGATCGGCCCGAATTCCTCGAGCCTGATTTAAACAGCGTCGAACTGGGGCAGCTGCTTTTCTACGACCCGATTTTGTCCGGCAACAAGAACATCAGCTGCGCAACCTGTCACCATCCCGATCTTGGTACATCAGACGGCCTGTCCCTTGGCACCGGGGAAGGGGGGCTTGGTCTGGGTCCCGAACGCAGGCTGGATCCCGAGAACACGCCTGAGCAACGTATTCCCAGAAACTCACCGGGGCTTTGGAACCTCGGCGCGACGGAGTTTACAACGTTTTTCCACGATGGGCGGCTTGAGGCGGACCCCACGCAACCGAACGGGATCAGAACGCCGCTGGGCACGCATATGCGGCCCGGCTTTCAATCCGCCTTGGCGGCGCAAGCCATGTTCCCGGTGCTTTCGCCGGATGAAATGGCGGGTCACTACTCGGAAAATGATGTCAGCAAGGCGGTTCGACTGGGTCTTTTGACCCAGCAAGACGGCGCGTGGGATTTGATAGCCGCCCGTGTTGCGGCCATTCCGGAATACCGGCAGAGGTTTGGCGACATCGCCCCGGATGCCGAGATTACGTTTACTGCCATTGCCAACGCGATTGCAGATTTCATCGCGTTCGAGTGGCGCGCGGATAACAGCCCCTTTGACCGTGCGATGAGAGGCGAAGGTGAATTGCCGGAAGACGCCGAAATCGGCATGGGCCTGTTCTATGGCAAGGCCGGGTGCAGTACCTGCCATTCAGGTTGGTTCCAGACAGATCACGGCTTCCATTCGATTGCAGTGCCGCAGATCGGGCCGGGAAAATCCGCGCGGTTTGAAAGACATGTGCGCGATGATGGGCGTTTTCGCGTCACAGGTAACCCGGAAGATGCATTTGCGTTTCGCACGCCATCGCTGCGCAACGTGACATTGACCGCGCCCTACGGACATAACGGTGCCTTCGCCCGGCTCGAGGATATGGTGCGCCACCATTTGGACCCGGTTGCATCTTTGCAGAACTACACGATTGAAATGGCCCTGTTGCCGGAATTCCCCGGTGCTGATGATCAGAGCCCGCTATTGGATCGGCAACACATAGGCGAGATCGCGGAAAGCAACAGCCTGTCGCCGCAATCTCTGACAGATCAGGAGATCGACGCTCTTCTCAGTTTTCTGGCAAGTCTTGAAGACCCGGCAAAGCGGTTGGGGGTGCCCTCTCAAGTTCCAAGTGGCCTGCCAGTGGATCAATGATCAACGGGAAATCCGGACGATTTGGTTGGCGCTGACCCTCTGCCATTCGCCCGTTTCTCCGTCCGGCCAAATGACTCGAACTTGCGCGTCGCTTTCATTGCCCAGACCAAAATGATGAAACACGGCGATGCCCCCTGCATGACCGCCACCAATCGTTATTTCGCGGGTTTGAACCCCTGCCGGAGTTTTTATTTCGACAAATCCACCAACTGCAAAGCGGTTGGATATATCCTGAGAAACGCCAAGCAACAGCCAGTGGCCAGCGCGCGAAATGTTCTGGCTGACTTCCAGTTCCGAGCCTCGATTGACGACCACCAGATCAAGCCGCCCGTCATTGTTCAGATCGGCAACTGCCGCACCGCGGGACTTTGCCATTGAAGCAACGCCCGCCTCAGCCGAGGTCTCAGCGAATTGCCCATGGGGTGTCTGCACAAGCAGGTTGTTGGGATCGTTCAAAGCGGCATCCGGCATTTGTTCTACATTGCCCTTGGCGACGAAGATGTCGTCGCGGCCGTCGTTGTTGACATCGCCAAACTGCGCGTGCCACCCGGTCGACGGCCTGCCATCATCGCCGACATGAGGTCTGTGGGCCGTCGTTCCCTTGTCATAAGTGGCATCGCGCCACGTTGGGCCTTGGGCGGTTGGGTCAAACACCTGCAGCTTCTGATCGCCCATGGAGGTCAGGTAAACCTCGGGAAAGCCGTCCCCCGTCAGATCGCGCGAGGCGATCCCCATGCCCCAGATCGAATAGGGCATCCAACCGTCCTCGGGCGTGTACAGGCGGGGCACCGGTTCCATGGCCCAAAGCTGCTCTTGCCCGTTGCGCACATAATAGTGGCGGTCATTGCTGACACGAAGATCCGCACGCCCCGTTCGTGCCCAATCCGAGAACAGTATGGACAGGGAACAATAGCCGGGTTCAAGATGTTGCGGTTGCCCGTAGCTGTGCCCTTCGGGTCGATAGAGCAGGGTCGGCCCGCAGGCCTCGAACGGACCGTCCGGATCGGATCGATCAACATAGGTTCCAAAGGCCAAAGTGGGCAAGTCTTGCCCGTCTTCCCAAGTGGCTGAGAAGCCGGTGGTCCAGTGGTCGGCGGACAAAAAACCAAGGTTGTCAAAGGGCTTGAACTGGCAATCTGGCAGGCCTTGCAAAAGCAGGTCTGCGCCAACGCGCAGAATTGCCAGATCCATCAAGCCGTCGCTGTCAACGTCCAAGGGATAAGCACCGGAAACCCCGGTCAGCGACAACTGATCGGGTGTTTCGGCCCGAAAGGAAATCGTGTCGCCTGAGGTATTCTTGAACATTTGGGATCGATTTGATCCACCTGCAACAAACAACTCGGGCAGCGTGTCACCGTTGCAATCGAAAACCGCGACGCCGCCGCCGACAAAATGCTCCCATCCGCCCTCGTAGACATGGGCCGGGACGTCGATGCGCTGGAATTCAGGGGAAGGCACCTCGGCGTAAGCCCCACTGGCCAGAACCAAAAAGACCAGCGGTTCAGGACGCATGGGCCGTAAGCTCCTGCACTTTGAGGATTGAGATTTGTTCGATCCCATAGGCGGCTGCGCCCTTGGCCCACATCAGATCGCCCCAATCGTGGACTTTGAGTTCCGGCAGGGGGGCATCGACACTGACAACGCCGTTTCGGATGCGGTTCATCACCTGGTCTGAGCAGAGATGTTCAAAGCTCATTTGGGTGCCGGACACGATGATACATTCAGGGTCATACAGGTTGATCAGATTTGACACCCCAAGGCCGAACATCTGACCAGCGCGGGCAAGCACCGACGCAGCCCTTTCATCCCCGGAACTGGCGCGATCATAGATGTCGGACACGCTCTCCATCTCACTGTCGTGGCCTGTCACGGTCATTTCGCGTATCAGGGCATAATCCCCGACATAAGCCTCAAGACATCCACGTTGGCCGCATTGGCACAGCGCCCCGTCGAGGTGAACCTTGGTGTGACCGAATTCCGCACCGCAGCCGCGTTCTCCGCGGTAGAGTTTTCCGTCCAGAACAATTCCCAGACCGACACCATGCTCGATCGTCACAACCAGAAAGTTTTTCAGCCCCTTGCCCAGCCCAAACAGCTGTTCGGCTTTGGCGACAAGATTGGCGTCGTTGTCCACAAAGACCGGGCAGGGGATTTCCTTCGACAGCAATAGATTGAAATCAATGTTCCGGTCGGTGATCGAAGACGACCAGTGCACAAAGTTCCGTTTTGCATCGACAAGACCTGCCACGCCAATGGAAACACCGGCCAGATTGTCGAGCGTGCCTCCAATCTGCCTGCAGGTTTCCCGAAGGGCTTTGCACACTGCCTCTACGAATTCCGCCGGTGTCATTCGGGCGTGTTCCAGCGGCTGTTTGTGCGATGTTACTTCGTTGCCTTCAAAGTCGACCAGAATAACTGAAATCACTTGCCGCGCGACTTTCAGACCCGCCACAAGGTGGGATTGCCCGTCCAGTTGCAGCAAAACCCTGGGCCTGCCTCTTTTGCCGGAACCGGGCTGCGCCTCGCCTTCGGTTTCCTTGATCAACCCGGCGGAAATAAGATCGGCTGTTGCTGCGGTGACGGTGGCCGGGCTGGTTTGCAAAGCGGATGCTATATCGATCCGCGAGACGGATCCTTGCGCTCGAATATGCTCCAACACCCGCAGACGGGTTGTGTTTCTTTGCTCCAATGAAACCAGAGAGGCTTTGCTTTTCAGCATCTTATCCTCGCGAATCTTGCCGTTGGCCCAATCTATTTGAAATTGCCGCTTTCTTGTAGAGTAAATATTTTACCCACTGAAATAAATATGGTATTCAAAATTGTGAGAGCCGCGAATCGAGATTCGATGGCTCGGCAAATGGGAGGAAATCATGAAAAGAATTCTCAGCTTCTCGGCTGCGGCCACCTTGTTGGCTTCTGCTGCCTTCGCAGAGCCGGTGGTCGGCGTAAGCTGGTCCAACTTTCAGGAAGAGCGATGGAAGACGGACGAAGCAGCCATCAAATCAGCGCTGGAAGCGGGTGGTGCTGAATACATCTCATCTGATGCGCAGTCGTCATCCGCCAAGCAGCTTTCGGATATTGAAAGCCTGATCGCACAGGGCGTGGACGCGTTGATCATTCTGGCGCAAGACGCGCAGGCCATCGGGCCGGCGGTTCAGGCTGCGGCTGACGAAGGTATCCCGGTGATTGCCTATGACCGTCTGATCGAGGATGACCGGGCCTTTTACCTGACCTTCGACAATGTCGAGGTCGGCCGCATGCAGGCCCGCGCCGTCTTTGATGCCATGCCCAAGGGCAATTACGTGATGATCAAGGGGTCCCCCACCGATCCAAACGCCGATTTCCTGCGGGGCGGTCAGCAAGAGATCATAGGTGCGGCGGTGGACAGCGGTGACATCGTCATCGTTGGTGAGGCCTATACCGACGGCTGGTTACCTGCGAATGCGCAGCGCAACATGGAACAGATCCTGACGGCCAATGAAAACAACGTGGACGCGGTTGTTGCGTCGAATGACGGCACAGCAGGCGGTGTTGTTGCCGCGCTGACGGCGCAGGGCATGGAGGGTATTCCGGTATCCGGGCAGGACGGCGATCATGCAGCGCTGAACCGGGTTGCACTTGGAACACAGACTGTCTCGGTCTGGAAGGATGCCCGTGAACTGGGCAAAGCCGCCGGTGAAATTGCAGTTGCGCTGAGCAGTGGCACAAGCCCTGCAGACGTGGATGGTGTGGTCAGCTGGACATCGCCGGGCGGCACCGAGATGAACTCGGTCTTCCTTGCTCCGGTCCCGATTACCAAGGATAACCTGTCCGTTGTCGTGGATGCGGGCTGGATTTCGCAGGAAGCGCTGTGTCAGGGCGTCGAAAACGGACCTGCCCCCTGTAACTAAACCACTCAGCCCCTGGCCCTGTTTGGGCCGGGGGTACTTGCTGAAAATGAAAGATCGGAAATGACCGAAACTTCGTCTCAGCCGATACCTGAAAAGGCAAAACCCAGCCTGTTCCAGCAACTGGAACTGGATATGCGGCTTTTGGGCATGATCGGCGCGTTTGTCATCCTGTGCATCGGGTTCAACATCGTCACCGACGGACGGTTCCTGACCCCGCGCAACCTGTTCAACCTGTCCATCCAGACGGTTTCAGTGGCGATCATGGCCTGCGGGATGGTGTTCATCATCGTCACGCGGCATATCGACCTGTCAGTCGGGGCGTTGCTGGCGACAACCTCGGCGGTTATGGCAATGACACAGACCGAACTGCTGCCGCACATGCTGGGGATGGGTTTGAACAATCCGGCAACATGGGCGATTACCATAGTGATCGGTCTGTTCGCGGGCACGCTGATCGGTGCATTTCACGGCTGGTTGGTCGGCTATCTCACGATCCCGGCCTTTATTGTCACCCTTGGTGGTTTTCTGGTCTGGCGAAACGTGGCCTGGTACCTGACCAGCGGTCAGACCATTGGCCCGCTGGACAGCACCTTCCTTATGTTCGGCGGCACAAATGGAACCCTGGGCACAACGGTAAGCTGGCTGTTCGGGCTGTTCGCCACCGCAATCGCCATCTGGGCCTTGTGGAGCGGACGGCGCGCAAAATCCGCGCACGGGTTTCCTGTCAAACCCGTCTGGGCTGAAAGCACACTGGCCGGGATCATCGCTGTCGCGATCCTTGGCTATGTATACATTGTCAACAGCTACGCCATTCCCACGCGCCGCCTGGAACGCATGTTCGAAGCACGCGGAGAGACGATGCCCGAAGGGTTGGTTGTTGGCTACGGTATCCCGATCTCGGTCCTCATCCTGATCATCGTTGCGGTCATCCTAACAGTTGTGGCCCGGAAAACCCGGTTCGGCCGCTATATCTTTGCCACTGGAGGCAACCCGGACGCGGCAGAGCTTTCAGGTATCAACACACGCCTGCTGACCGTGAAGATTTTCGCGCTGATGGGTTTCCTGTGCGCCGTATCCGCCGTGGTCGCCTCGGCGCGGCTGGCGAACCATTCGAACGACATCGGCACGCTGGATGAACTGAGAGTTATCGCGGCGGCGGTGATCGGCGGGACCGCCTTGTCCGGTGGCATCGGTACCATATACGGCGCGATCCTTGGCGCATTGATCATGCAGGCGCTTCAGTCCGGCATGGCCATGGTTGGCGTTGACGCGCCGTTCCAGAACATCGTGGTCGGCAGCGTTCTTGTGCTGGCCGTCTATATCGACATCGTCTACCGCAAGCGACTGGGGGCAAAGTGATGCAAGCTCAGGACACGCAGAAAACGCCCTCAACATCCGCTCGCGGAACCGGTGCGCCGCCCTTGGTCGAAATGCGCGACATTTCGATTTCCTTCGGGGGGATCAAGGCGGTCGATCATGTATCGGTCGATCTTTACCCCGGCGAAGTCGTTGGCTTGCTTGGCCATAACGGGGCCGGGAAATCGACGCTGATCAAGGTGCTTTCGGGTGCCTATCAAATGGATCATGGCGAGATCCTGATTGATGGCAATCCGGTTGAGATCAACAACCCACGTGATGCGCGGGCGAATAATATCGAGACCATCTACCAGACCCTCGCGCTGGCCGATAATCTGGATGCAACGTCGAACCTGTTTCTGGGGCGCGAGATGACGACGCCCTTCGGGCTGGTCAACGACGCCGCCATGGAGGCTGAATGCCGAAAGATCATGGCGCAGCTTAACCCGAATTTTCAGAAGTTCAGCGATCCGGTGTCCGCGCTGTCGGGCGGTCAAAGGCAGTCTGTGGCGATTGCACGGGCCGTCTATTTCAATGCCCGCATCCTGATCATGGATGAACCCACAGCGGCGCTTGGCCCGCATGAAACGCAGATGGTCGCGGACCTGATCCACCAGTTGAAGGCGCAGGGCATCGGGATATTCCTGATTGATCACGACGTGCACGCGGTTATGGATCTGTGCGACCGCGCCTCGGTGATGAAAAACGGGAAACTGGTGGGAACTGTCGATATCGCAGACGTCACCGATGACGATCTTTTGTCGATGATCATTCTGGGCAAACAGCCCGGTCAGAAGGCGGACTAGGGGGCAGGAATGAAAAGCGGATTTTTCGACGGGATCGAACAGATCAAGTTCGAGGGTACGGACAGCAAAAACCCCTTGGCCTTCCGCCACTACGACCCGGATGAGATTGTCATGGGCAAACGCATGGAAGATCATCTGCGATTTGCGGTCGCCTGGTGGCATTCTTTCGCGTGGGAGGGCGGAGACCCCTTTGGTGGTCCCACGTTCGAACGCCCTTGGCATCCGCAGGACGATATGGGCCGGGCCCGTATGAAGGCGGATATCGCATTCGAATTGTTCGAGCTTTTGGGCCAGCCCTTCTTTTGCTGGCACGACGCCGATATCCGGCCCGAACAGGGCAATTTTGCCGACAATCTGAGAACGCTGGAAGACATCACCGACTATATCGGTGAAAAGATGCAGGCGTCCGGCACCCGACTGCTGTGGGGGACGGCCAATATGTTCAGCCACCGACGCTGGATGGCCGGGGCCAGCACCAATCCCGATCCCGACGTGTTCGCGTTTGCGGCTGCAACAGTGAAATCGTGCATGGACGCAACCCACAAGCTGGGCGGCGAAAACTATGTCCTCTGGGGTGGCCGCGAAGGCTATGAGACCCTGCTGAATACCGACCTGAAGACTGAACTGGACCATATGGGCCGGTTTCTGAACATGGTCGTGGAATACAAACACAAGATCGGCTTCAAGGGTGCCATTCTTGTCGAACCCAAACCGCAGGAGCCGTCCAAGCACCAGTACGACTATGACGCTGCAACCTGCATCGGGTTTCTGCGGAAATACGGGTTGGAGGACGAGGTGAAGCTGAACCTCGAACAGGGACACGCAATCCTTGCCGGTCATAGCTTTGAACACGAGATCGCAGTTGCAGCGGCCGAGGGTATGCTGGGGTCCATCGACATGAACCGAAACGACTATCAGTCGGGTTGGGACACGGATCAATTCCCCAATAACGCGCCCGAGGTGGCCTTGGCCTACTACTACATTCTGAAAGCGGGCGGCTTTACAACCGGCGGCACGAATTTCGACGCCAAAATCCGCCGTCAGTCGATTGATGCAGAAGACCTTGTCGCCGCGCATGTCGGTGGCATGGATATTTGCGCCCGAGGTCTCAGGGCCGCTGCAGTAATGATCGAAGACGGGGGCTTGGAGGCTGCGCTTTCTGACAGGTATTCCAATTGGAGTTCACCCGCAGCGCAAGCTATGTTGAACAGCAGCCTCGATGACATTGCCGCCCGAGTCTTGCGGGATGGGATCAACCCAGAACCACATTCAGGGCGTCAGGAGATGCTGGAGAATTATGTGAACAGGTTTGTGTGACGACCACAATTGCACGCGCTACGAGCCGCAAACATCAGCCCGCAAGCCAGTCCACGACTTTCTGCACCTCCCGCCTCACGGGGCGGCTGCCGCGCACCTCGACGAAATAGGCATGTGTGGGGGGGATGCTTTCATCGAAAAGGCGAACGACCCGTGCCTCGGCAAGGTCCTGATCAATCAGCGGCAGCCAGCCGATCACGATCCCTTGCCCCTCGGCAGCACCGCGCAGCAGGGCGTTTGCGTCCTGGAAAATCGAACCGCGCAGCCGGTTTGGGACGGGCACGTTCATGGCTGCGAACCAATCCAGCCATCCCCAGTGGTTCCTTTGGTGCAGCAGGGGTAAATTCAGCAGGTCTTTCGGGTTCTCAATGGGTCCGTGGGTGTCAAGAAATGACTTGGACGCAATGGCGACGGGGCTGAGCTCAAGTAACTTGATCGCGTCACCCGATGTCTCGGCCATGCGGTCCCAGCGGATCACGATGTCGAGGTTTTCCCGCACGCTTGTTCCGGGTTCGAAAGTGGGCAGAACCTCAAGCTCGATATCCGCGTGAGAGGCCCAGAAATCGCTGATCTTTGGCATCAGCCAGCGCGCGGTGAAAATCGGGCCGGCCGCCAGCCGGACCACTTTGCGGGACCGGCGGTGGAGCGTGCGCACCGCTTCGTCCAATATCCCGAAGGCCTGTGCGGCGGCGTTTGCAAGCCGTTCGCCGTCTTCGGTCAGTGTGACATCCCGACCGCTGCGCGTGAACAGCTTGGTGCCAAGCTGATCTTCCAGTCCGCGAATATGGTGGCTGATCGCCGTCGGGGTGACTGACAAGGCTTCGGACGCGGCGCGAAAACTGCCCAGCCGGGCGGCGGCCTCAAAGGCGCGCAGGGCGGGAAGGGACGGTTTCATGTCAGGCCTATAGAGTAGTTTTACTCATCTATTGCTGAGTAAGCTGCCTTTGTAAACGTGTTCCGGATATGAAAGCCTGATCTCGACGAAAAGCAAACTTCATGAGTCGATGGTCAAACCCAGCCGCCGCCGAGGTCGCAAAGACCGGCTGAAGGACACCCTGCAAAGCGAAGGCTCTCTGCCTGTCTGGCCGGGGGTCATGGGCGGTCGTCTCAAACCGCTTTCCCCGGATGAGGTGGCGTTGGTCGAAAGCTCTGCCTTTGCATTGCTGGAAACGCTTGGTCTAAGTCAGGCCACCCCGTCGATGATCGACAAGGTTGTTGCGGCGGGCGGTGTGCGGACGGGTGACGGGCGGTTGCTGTTTCCGCCCGATCTGGTGTGTTGGGCGATTGATGGGGCGCAACGCGGGTTCTCGCTGTGTGGCCAGCACCCCGACCGCGACCTTAAAAACGAAGGATCGCGGGTGCATATGTCAACCGGCGGGGCTGCTCCGGGGGTGTTCGACCTTAACACGCACGAGTATCGCGATTCCACGTTGCAGGACCTCTATGATGCGGCCCGGATCGTGGATCAGATGGACAATATCCATCATTTCAGCCGGTCGGTTGTGGCGCGGGATATCGAGGACCCCGCTGTGATGGACCTTAATACCGCTTATGCCTGTCTGGCGGGCACGTCCAAGCATGTGTCGATCTCGATCACTGAACCGCAGAACGTCGCCCAGATCGCCCAGCTTTGCTACAGCATCGCAGGCAGTGAGGCCGCATTTCGCGCCCGCCCGTTTCTTACCGTCATGGTCTGCCACGTGGTCCCGCCGATGCGCTTCGCCGAAGAGGCCTGCCAGGTGTTGGACCTTGCGATCAGGGCAGGTTTTCCCGTTCAACTGATCAGCGCCGGTCAGGCCGGGGCGACCAGCCCGGCGACGATTGCTGGGTCGCTGGTGCAGGCGGTCGCGGAAACTCTGGCCGGGCTGGTTTTCGCGCGGTTGGTCGATCCCGAGGTCAAGGCGATCTTTGCGCCCAAACCGCTTGTGGCTGATCTGCGCACCGGATCCATGAGTGGCGGCGGCGGCGAGCAGGCGATCCTGATGGCGGGGGCGGCGCAGATGGGGCGGCACTGGGATTTGCCTACCAGCTCGATCGCCGGGATCACCGATGCCAAGCGGCTGGACGCCCAATACGGTGCCGAGAAATCTCTGGCCGTGACCATGGCCGCCCATGCGGGGTCGAACATCGTCACGCAGGCGGCGGGCATGATGTCGAGCCTTCTGGGTGTCAGCCACGCCGCATATGTCAGCGACAACGATCTGCTGGGCAACATCCTGCGCACCATTCGCGGGATCGAGGCCACGCCGGAAAACATCGCTGCAGATGTCATTGCGGATGTGTGCCGGGGCGAGGGTCATTATCTGGGCGAAATGCACACGTTCAGCCGGATGAAGTCGGACTATTTCTACCCCGAAATCGGCGACCGTCGGGCCCCGCGTGACTGGGAGGAACACGGCGGACAAAGGATCGGCGACGTCGCCCGCGAACGGGCGCGCGAGATCCTGAACAGCCACTTCCCGGCGCATATCCCCGATCACATCGACCGCAGCTTGCGAGGCAGTTTTGACATCCGTCTGACACGGACCCAAATCGGACGACCTGAATGAAGAATTCTGACCTCAGCCAGCGCGCCCGTGCGGCCCTTCCGGGCGGTGTCAGCCACGAATTGCGCTATCGCGACCCGCATCCCGTCTACATCGAGCGTGCGCAGGGGGCCGAGAAGTGGGACAGTGAAGGCCGCCGCTATATCGATTTCAAGATGGGCAGCGCCAGCCAACTGCTGGGCCATGGTCATCCTGCGATCATCGAGGCGATCAGACAGCAGGCCGGACAGTCGATCTTCAGTGCCGATTGTCACGAGGCTGAAATCCTCTGGGCCGATTGGGTCAATCAGTTATACCCCTGCGCCGAGCGTACGAGGTTCACCGCGTCTGGCAGCGAGGCGACAATGCTCGCCTTGCGTCTGGGCCGCGCGTATTCCGGCAAGGATCACGTGCTGCGTGTGGATGGGCATTACCACGGCTGGCACGACCACGCGCTCAAAGGTGCGAAACCGGGAACAAATCAAGCCGCGTCGCTGGGCGTACCAGAGGCGGTGAATGAGTTGATCCATGTCTGCGCGGCAAACCCCGGCGCGATGGCAGACGCGCTGCAGGATGATCGTATCGGAACGGTCATCATCGAGGCGTCCGGGGCGAACTATGGATCGGTTCCATTGTCGACCGCGACATTGCGGGCACTGCACGACGTGGCGCGGGCGGCGGGTGTGGTGCTGATCTTTGATGAGATCATCACCGGGTTCCGCTGGTCCCCCGGCGGGCGACAGGCCCGAGACGCCATCGTGCCCGACCTGACAACGCTGGCCAAGATCGTCACCGGCGGTCTGCCGGGCGGTGCGGTCTGCGGCCGGGTCGAGATCATGGAGTTGATGAACAACGCGACCATGCGCGACGGCATCGCACCGGCGGTCAGTCATAAGGGCACGTTCAATGCCTCACCGCTGGTGGCCGCCGCAGCCTGCGCCGCAATGCCGTTGCTGGCCAGTGGCGAGGCTCAGGCCAAGGCCGATGCGATGGCGGCGCGGATGCGGGACGGCATGAATGCCGCTCTGGCCGATCTGGGCGTTGCCGGTGTGGCCTATGGCGACAGCTCGGTCTTTCATGTGTTCTTTGGTCGACACTCTCTGGACGGTCTTGGCCCGGCTCAGATACGTGGCTTGCCCAAAACCACGGTCAAAGCCTATCGCGACGGATTGCTGGCACGCGGGGTGGATATGATGTCCTACACGTCCGGTGTCACCTCGGCGGCGCATGAGCCGGACATGATTTATGAGGCGCTGGAGGCGTTTCGCGCCACGCTGTCCGACATGATCCGCGACGGGGTACTGCCATGACGCTGCCATCCCATGCCCGCACGGTCATCATCGGCGGCGGCGTCATCGGCTGTTCCATCGCCTATCATCTGGCGCGCGAAGGGCGCACGGATATCGTGGTGCTCGAACGCTCGAAACTGACCAGCGGCACGTCGTGGCACGCCGCCGGTCTGGTGCGTCGCCTGCGGCCCTCTGCAACTCTGACCAAGCTGATCAACTATTCGATCGACCTCTATGGCGCGTTGGAGCGCGAGACGGGCCAAGCCACCGGCTGGACCCAGACCGGGTCGCTGACGTTGGCCACCAACCCGGACCGGCTGACCAATATCAAACGGCAGGTCTCGCTGGGCCGTGCCTTTGGCCTTGAGGCCGAGGTGATCGATGCCGCCCGCGCGAAAGAACTATGGCCGCTGATCGAAACCGATGACGTGATCGGCGCGGTCTGGTCCCCGGCGGATGGGCGGGTGAACCCCTCGGACGTGGCACTGGCGCTGTCAAAAGGGGCGCGGGCACGAGGGGTGCGGATTTTCGAGGATACCGCCGTCACCGGCTTGCGGAAAAAGGCCGGGCGTATCTCGGGTGTAGCGGTGGGGGATCATTTGATCGAGGCCGACGAGGTGGTGATCGCCTGTGGCCTCTGGTCCCGCGAGGTGGCGGCGATGGCCGGTGCCCATATGCCGCTTTATGCCTGCGAGCATTTCTACATCCTGACCAAACCCCTGCCCGAGGTGCAGGCGCTTGGCAAAGGGGCACATCTGCCGACGCTGAACGATCAGGACGCGTTCCTGTATGCCCGCGACGATGTCGAGGGGCTTTTGGTGGGCTGCTTTGAACCCAACGCCAAGGGTCTGCCTCTGAACCGTTTGCCCGAGGGTTTCAGCTTTGACCTGCTGGATGAGGATTGGGATCATTTCATGCCGATGATGGAGAACGCCCTGCGTCGGATTCCCGCGCTGGAGCGGGCCGAAGTGCGGATGCTGCTGAACGGACCCGAGAGCTTTACCCTCGACAGTCAGTTCATGCTGGGCGAAAGCCCCGAGGTGCCGGGCCTGTTCCTGATGGGGGGCATGAACTCAACCGGCATTGCGCTGGCTGGCGGCGCGGGCAAGGCGATGGCCGAATGGATCATCGCAGGCGAGCCGACCATGGAGTTGAACGAGGCCGATATTCGCCGGTTCAGCCCCGAGATGAACGTGCTGGGCGCGTTGGAGGCCCGCATCCCCGAAGTGCTGGGCCGCCATTACGACAACCCCTATCCGGGTCGGGCCATGGACAGCGCCGGCGGTCAGCGACGCTCACCCATTCACGCCGGTCTGGTGGCTGCGGGGGCACAGTTTGAATCGCGCGGCGGCTGGGAACGCGCCGTGCATTTCGGCGGCAAGGCCGCGCATCTGCCTTTGACATTCGGTGTGCCCGCGTGGCGCGATCAGGTCGGGGCCGAGGTCGAGGCCTGCCGCAACGGTGCCGCCATTCTGGATCAATCCGCCTTTGGCAAGATCATGGTACAGGGGCCGGACGCTTACGCCTTTCTGAACCGTCTCTGCGCGGCGCAGATGGATATGCCCGACGGGCGCATCGCCTACAGCCAAATCCTGAACGCACGCGGCGGGGTGGAAAGCGATCTGACCGTTCAGCGCCACGGCCCCGAGACCTATCTGCTGATCACCGGCACGGGCGAGGTCGTGCGCGTCCTCAAGCGTATGCGCGAGACACGGGGCGATTTCCGGGTGGAATTCATCGATGTGACCAGCGGGTATGCCATTTTGGGACTGGCCGGGGCACGGGCGCGCTCCGTGTTGCAAGCAACCTCGAACATGCTGGTCCCTGATCTGAAGCGCTTTCACTTCGCGCCGGTCGAAATCGGCCTTGCACGCGGTTGGGCGGGGCGGCTGAGCTTTACCGGCGAAGAGGGGTACGAGCTTTATATCCAGGCCGACATGGCCATGGCCGCGTATGAGGCGCTGGTAGCTGCCGGGGCCAGCCATGCGGGTCTTTACGCCAGCGGCAGCCTTCGCATCGAAAGCGGGTTCCGCGCTTTCGGGCACGAGCTGACCCCCGGCACCACCCCGCACGAGGCCGGTCTGGACGCATTCTGCGCCATGGGCACCGGGTTTGTGGGCGAAGAGGCGTTGCGGGATCACACGCCCGCACGCCGGATCGTTTCGCTGTTATTCGATGACCCGGATGCGATCCCGATCCATGACGAGCCTGTCTATTTCGAAGGGAAGGTCGCGGGCCAGATCACCTCTGCCGCGTGGAGTTACCGGTTCGGCCGATCTGTTGCGCTGGCAATGATCTCGGGCGCGCCGAGATTTTTCGACGAAAAATCTTCCTCCGCAGATGGCACATGGGCGGTAGAGGTGGAAATCGCCTGCACCCGCTTTACCGCCCGCGCCGCCCCGAAACCCGCCAAAGAGGCATTCCAATGAGTGATACGACCCGCACCACTCAGGTCGCGATCATCGGCGGCGGGATCATGGGCGTCGCCGCCCAGTTTCAACTGGCCGAAAACGGCTGGACCGACACGATCCTGTTCGAAAAGGCAGAACTGACTTCCGGTTCCACATGGCATGCGGCGGGCCAGATCGCCCATGCGGTCGGCAGTCGGATCGCGGGCTGGATCAACAAGACCTCGATCGAGACCTACAAGCGCGTCGAGGCAGAGACCGGCCAGAGCATCGGCTGGCATCAGGTCGGCGGCTTCCGGATCGCCACCACCGATGATGAGGTCGACTGGATGAAGTCGATTATGGGGGTCGGCAGGCTGCTGGACCTGCCGATGGAACTGGTCGGGCCCGAGGAAGTGGCCAAAGGCAACCCCTTCTACCGGACCTCTGACATCAAGGCCGCCGTGCAGACCTTTGAAGACGGCCATATCGACCCATCCGGTGTCACCATGGCGCTGGCCGCCGCCTCCCGCGCGCGTGGGGCCAGGATCGAGCGGCATACCCGCGTCACCGGCGCATCGCGCAAGGGTGATATGTGGCGTCTGGCGACGGAAAAGGGTGATGTTCTCGCCCAGCATGTGGTGATCGCCGCAGGCTCGTACGCCAATCAGGTGGGGGAATGGTTCGGGCTGAAAATCCCGTCGGTGTCTTGCCTGCATCATTATCTGGTCACGGATACGGTGCCCGAATTTCAGGACCGTTCCGAACTGCCCGTCATGCGCGACAATGCCTTTGGCGGTTATATCCGGCAGGAGCAGAAATCGGGCCTGATCGGGATTTACGAAGGCCATGTCTGCCCTACGGTCTGGGAAATGCCGCAAGGCGCGCCATGGGCAGCGGAGAATGAGCTGTTCGAGGTCGATTACGACTCGATTGGCGATTTTCTGATGGTGGCGCTCGATAAGATGCCCGTGCTGGCCGAACTGGGGATCAGGCGCGTGGTGCGCGGGGCGATCACCCATACGCCGGATGGCGGGATGCTGGTGGGGCCGTCGGGTGCGCCAAATGTCTGGCTGTCCTGCGGGTCTTCCATCGGGCTCGCATGGGGCGGTGGGGCTGGCAAGGTGCTGGCCGACTGGATGGTGCATGGCGAAACCCAGATCAACACCCGTGGGATGGACCCGCGCCGCTATGGCGACTTCAGCACCGACAATTTCATCGTCGAGCGCACCAAGGACGAGTTCATGCGCCGCCATGACACGCCCTGCCCCGGCAAGCAGTTCGACAGCCTGCGCCCGCTGAACCGCCATCCGCTTTATGACCGGCTGGCCGCCAAGGGCGCGGTGTTTGGTGAGGTCGCTGGCTGGGAGCGCCCGCGCTATTTCGGTGCGGTGGGTGAGGTCGAGCAGATCGGCTGGGGCCACCAGACCTGGCATCAAAACGCCATGGCCGAGGCCAAAGCCACACGCGCCGCCGCTGGCGTGATCGACCTCTGCGCCTTTGCCCAGTTCGAGATCACCGGCAAGGATGCGGGCGCCTTGCTCGACCGGCTGTCGGCCAACAAAATCCCCGCCACAGACGGGCGGATGAGCCTGAACCACCTGTTGACTCCGAAGGGCAGGTTCGAGACCGAAATCACCATCTGGCGCATCGCCAATGGTCGCTATTTCACCGGTTCCGCCATCGCGCGGGCGAACCCGGATTTTGACTGGATCAAATCCCATATCCGACCCGGTGAAGACGTGCAGATGGTCAATCGCAGCGCCGATTGGGGGATGCTGTCCCTGTCCGGCCCGGCGTCACGCCGGATCATGTCGGAACTGACCGAGGCTGACCTCGGCAACGCTGCCTTTCCCTGGCTGTCGGGGCAAGAGATCACCGTTGCAGGCATCCCCTGCTATGCGCTGCGGGTGTCTTTTGTGGGTGAGCTCGGGTGGGAGTTGCACGTGCCGCTGGACCGGATCGGTGCGCTCTATGATGCGCTGTTTGAGGCTGGTGCCACGCACGGGCTGGTCGATCTGGGTTCTTACGCGTTCAACGGGATGCGGATGGAGAAAGCCTATCGCGCAAGTGGCGAGCTGACCACGGATGTTGGTCCGTTCGACGTTGGCCTTGACCGCTTTGTCCGCGCCGAAGGTCGCGATTTCATCGGCAAGGATGCCCTTTTGGCCCGCGACCCGGATTGGCAGCTCTTCTATGCGGAACTCCGTGCCGACGGCATCGACATTCACGGCGGCGAGCCCGTGTTGCTGAATGGCATGCCCGTTGGTCTGACCACCTCGGGCGGGTATGGCTATACGGTGGGCAAGTCGCTGGGCTGGCTGTTCGTGCGCAAAGGCACCCCGCGCGATGGCCTCAGCGTGCAAATCCTGAACCGTGCCATCCCCGTGACCGTTCATGACGACGCCCTGTTTGACCCACAAAACCTGAGACCCCGATCCGAGGACTAGACCATGACCAAAATCACCGGCGGCGAGGCCGTCTATCGCGTGCTCAAGGCCAATGGGATCGACACCGTGTTCGGCCTGCTGGGCGGCTCGATGCTCGAACTGTATGACGCGATGTATCAGGGGGGCGAGGTCGCGTATGTCGGTGCGCGCGATGAACGGGCGGCGGGGCATATGGCCGATGCCTGGGCGCGGATGACCGGCAAGCCCGGTGTTGTTCTAGGCGCGCAGGCCGGGCCGGGTGTGGTCAATATCGTCACCGCCGTGGCCGAGGCGCATCTGGCCTATTCCCCGCTGGTGGTCATCGCAGGCGCGATCACGCGGGCCGATCAAGCCAAAGACACGTTTCAGGAGGTTGATCAGGTGGCGCTGTTTGCCCCGATCTGCAAACGCTCGGTCATGGTCACGGACCGGTCGCGTCTGGTCCCGATGCTGGAAGATGCAATACGGCTGGCAAATTCGGGCCGTCGTGGGCCGGTCGTGCTGCATGTGCCGCGCGACCTGTTTGCGGCTGAGGTGCTTGCGGTTGACCCGGTGTCAGTTAACATCGCCCGGCCCGGTCCTGCGGCCTCCGAAGATGTTGCCGCCATCGCCGCGCTTCTGGGTGAAGCCAAACGCCCGGTGATTTTTGCCGGCGGTGGCTTCAAATGGAGCGCCGGGCGAGACGCGCTGACCGCTTTGGCCGAGACACTTGAGGTGCCGGTGGTTGCATCAACCGGCCATGCCGACGTGATGCGCCACGGACACCCGTGGTTTGCGGGGCAGGCCGGGCCGCGTGGCAACCGGGTGGCCAGCCGGTTGACGAAAGAGGCGGATGTGATGGTCGTGCTTGGGGCACGGCTGGGGTTCAACTCGACCTTTCATTCAAACGATTATGTGGGGGCCGAGACGCGGATCGCCCATGTGGATATCGACGGATCTGCGGTGGGGCGCTATTTCCCGGCTGAAATTGCGGCCCAGGGGGATGCGCGCCTGACTGCCGAGGTGCTGACCGATGCGGCCGCTAAACCTGATTGCGATCCATGGCGTGATGCGTTTCGTGCCGACATGGAGACCCTTCGGGCCGAGCGCGCCGAGGAAGCAGCAATCGAGACCCTGCCCATGCATCCCCGCCGTGCCTTGGGCGAGCTGCGCGACGCGCTGCCCGAAAACGCCATCGTCACGCTGGACACCGGTAACACCTGCCTTCAAGCCGCGGACCGTCTGGCGCATTATGAGCCTTTGTCGCTGATCACCCCTTTGGATTTCGGATTGGTTGGCTTTGGCCTGCCCGCCGCCATCGGGGCCAAGGCCGCAGCCCCCGACCGGCCCGTTGTTGCCGTCATGGGCGACGGTGCGGTGGGGTATACGATGATCGAAATCCAGACCGCCATCTCACACCATCTGCCCATCGTGATCGTGGTTCTGGATAATGAGGCATGGGGGGCCGAGAAAGCCTATCAGCAGGAGTTCTATGGCGGACGTCTGTTGGGGGCCGAAATCCAGTCGCCCCGCTTTGACAAATTCGCGGAACTTTGCGGCGGCAAAGGCATCTGGGTCGATGGCCCCGGTGGCATGGGGCCTGCGTTACAACAGGCAATAGCCTCGGGGGAAACAACTGTTATTCAGGCCAAAATCGACCCCGGCGCGTTGATGACCCTTCGCAAGGATTTGTTCAAAGCACCGCAGCGCCGGGAATAGAGGTGATCTTGCTGATCCGGGTTGGGATGGATCACCCCTCCGCCGGTGTCACCGCCCGCTGATACAGGTGCCATGTGGTGTGCCCAAGGATCGGCAGGGTGAAGATCAGGCCCAGAAACGCCGGAGCCATCGACAGCAACATCGTGACCGAGATGATCGCCGCCCAGCCCAGCATGACCACCGGGCTTTCGTTGACGACCCGAATGGACGTGAGCATCGCCGACACGAAATTGATTTCCCGGTCCAGCAGCATGGGCATGGCAACGACAGTCACCGCAAACAGCACAGCTGACAGCAACGCGCCTATGCAGGTGCCGACAGCAAGGAAGGTCCAGCCCTGCGGCGTGAAGAAAACGGTGTTCAAAAACCCGTCGAAATCCGAGAAAGACGCATTCTGCAGTATGATCGCAAGCCAAAGCCGAACCTGGTAAATCCAGACCCAGAAGATGAACAGGGTGACAAAGGCCATCCAGCCCATCTCGCGTTTGCGCTGATTGGCCATGACAGTCAGGATGTCTGACCAGCCGAAACTCTGGCCCTTTTGCAAGCGACGGGACATTTCATACAGGCCCGCGGCAGCAAACGGCGCAACAAGCGGAAAGCCGACAATGGCGGGGATGATCATCCAGATTTTTCCCAGCCAGATCAGGCACCAAACCAGCAGGATGCCGAAGACTGCATAGAACAGGCCGAAAAAACCGCTCATGAAAGGGCGCGCCAGAAAGTCGGAAAACCCGGCTTTCAGAGATGCGGTGATGTCATCTGCTGTCACCTTGTTGATCTTGGGCGCGGCTGGCTGCTGCGGCGCCAGATTGTCCGGTGGTGTGGATCCTGCGGTTTTGGATGTCATGGCACATCCCTCCTCCGCAGATCAGTTTGCATCAGGTGGTGCATCAGGGCAAGCGAGGTGAATGGCGCGGATTGGCACTGTCGCTTGGTTCAACTGCGCTCGGTCAGCAGATCACTTGCCTTCTCGCCAATCATGATCGCGGGCGCATTGGTGTTCCCGCTGACGATTTCCGGCATGATCGAGCAATCGGCAACGCGCAGGTTATCGATCCCCTTCACCTTCAGTTCCGGATCCACAACCGCGTTTTCCGAGGTGCCCATCGCGCAGGTTCCAGTGGGGTGATAGATCGAAACCGAGTTCGACCGTGCCCAATCCAACGTGCCTTCATAGTCGTCGCAAGACAGGTCCGATGTTGGCCGGAATTCCTCGGAGATTTTCGAGGCCAGCGGGTTGTGGGTGGCGATCTTGCGCGCGATGTTCACGCCGGCGACGATGGTTCGGCAATCGGTTTCCGTTGAAAGGTAGTTGGGGATGATCTTCACGTATTTGGACGGGTCGGGACCATCCAATTGCAGCTCTCCCCGGCTTTCGGGGCGAAGCTGGCAGACCGACATGGTGAAGGCGGAAAACGGATGTACGCCTTCGCCGGGGCTGTCGGCGGACCATGGCTGAACATGGAATTGAATATCCGGCGTCTGTACATTCGGGCGGGTTTTCAGGAAGCCGGTCGCCAGGCTGGCCGCCATTGTCATTGGACCTGCGCGGAACAGCGCATATTTCAGCGCGATGCGCGCCTGATTGAACAGGCTGCGCACCTCATCATTCAACGTGGGTTCGTTGCATTTGAACACCAGACGGGCCTGCAGGTGATCCTGTAGCCCTTTGCCGACAGCAGGTAAGGCGTGGGTCGGTTCAATGCCATTGGCTTTCAGGTGATCAGGGTCTCCGATCCCGGACAACATCAGGATTTGTGGCGAGTTGATCGCGCCGCCGGACAGAATGATCTCGCGACGTACCTTCAACGTCTTGGTTTCGCCGGACCGGTCCTGATAGACCACTCCGGTCGCCTGTTTCCCGTCCAGTTCGATCTTTGTCACCAGGGCATGGGTGATGATGTTCAGGTTGTCGCGATTGCGGATAGGTTTGAGGTAGGCCACAGCCGCGCTGCACCGTCGGCCATTGCGTGTTGTCAGTTGGAAATAGCCGACCCCTTCTTGTTCGGCCCCATTGTAATCGGCGTTGAACGGATAGCCCGCAGCCTGCGCCGCCGCGACCCAGGCGTCGCAGATCGGGCGTTGGATGCGCATGTTCGACACGGACAAGGGCCCGCCGACACCGTGGAATTCATCCTCGCCCCGTTCCTGATCCTCGCAACGTTTGAACAGGGGCAGCACGTCGTCCCAGCCCCAGCCGATATTCCCCATCTGGCGCCAGCGGTCATAATCCTCTTTCTGTCCGCGCACATACAATAGCCCGTTTAGCGAGGATGATCCGCCCAGCACTTTCCCGCGCGGCCAATCAATGCTTCTACCGTTCAGCCCGGGGTCGGGTTCGGTTCGATAGCACCAATCGACCGACGGGTTGTGCATGGTTTTGAAATAGCCGACCGGGATGTGAATCCACGGGTTGGTATCCGGCCCACCGGCTTCCAAAAGGGCGACCTTGGTATTGGGATCGGCGCTGAGCCGATTGGCGATGACACAGCCCGAAGACCCTGCTCCGACAATCGCATAATCCACTTCCATGATCGCCTCCTTCAAACGTCGTTGAAAAAAACTCTATGCAAGATGCAGGAATTATACTAGCATTTTTTGATACAAAACGTCTCAATAATTGCGATCAGGGAGGTAAGCAATGGAGATCGGTAAGAAACTAAGCGGGATTTCACGGCGGGATTTCTTCCGCGTGGCCGGACGCTATGGCATGAGCTCGACGCTGCTTGCGGCAGGCGGGTTCGGCGGCGCGATGAGTCTGGCGAATTTGGCGCAGGCCGCTGAATCGAATTACGAAAAACGCTTCTCGAAAGAGCCGAAGCATACGCTGAAATTTGGTGCGTCGGGCTTCAATACCCGCAACCTTCTGATCGAGCGCGCCGGGGCCATCGAATTCGCCCGTGACCTTGAAGAACGCACAGATGGTGAGATTCGCATCGAGTTCATCGGCGACAACCAGATCTGCGGTCAGCTAAGCTGTGTCGAGAAAACCCAGCAGGGCATTGTCGATATCTATGCGGCTTCGACCCAGAACTCGGCCGGTGGCGCGCCTTATCTGAACGTGCTGGACTATGCCTATATGTTCCCCAGCCGCGCGGCGCAGTATCACTTCTTCTATAGCCCCGCCAGTCAGCGCATCCTGCGCGACCCGCTGGAAAAACGGCACGGGCTGAAGTTCCTGTTCACCCATTGCGAGTTGCGCGGTCTGCAAATGGGATCAACCTTTGCCGACAAGCCAACTGTCACCAAGTTGGAGGAACTGTTCGGCACCAAGAACCGCGTGACGGGCACTCAGCTGGGCCGGATCGCCATGCAGCTTTTGAATCTGAACCCGGTTCCGGTGGCGTGGGAAGAAACGCTGGACGCGCTGAAAACCGGTCTGATCGATGGGGCCGAAACATGGGCCTCGGCTGTGGCTTATGCCAACATGGCACCAGTGGTATCGCAGTCGGTGAACCTGAAGTTCTTCTGCGGGACCGAGCATACCTCGATGTCGGCCAAGGTCTTCGATAGCCTTGGCGGTGAGTTGCAGGATGCCGTGATGGAGTCCTCATACTTCACTCAGGCACTGATTCAGGGCGCAAACGAGGCGGCGCTGTTGAACACCGTTGGCTTCTCGGACCCGCAACTGCCGGGCACGATCTTTGCCGAAAACGGCGTGCGCGCGGCCTTCCTGCCGGATGATCAGATCAAACTGGCCGAAGAGATGTGCGCCCCCAACTTCAACCCCGAGCCGTGGGCGCAGTGGCGTGAGCGTCTGAACAAATGGGCGGGTGGTATCGACACCTATCAGGAGATCTATGACATCGCGCGCGAGATCCCGGCAGATATGCTGCCCGAGAATGTCGAGCCGCGCCGCTGGTGGATGGGCCAGGCCTGATAAGCTGATGCGAACCGGCCCCACGCGGGCCGGTTCCAAAAAACACACCGACTGGGAGGACGGGGTACATGTCGTTTTGGGCAGATATCGGCGCGATTTTCAGCGCTTTTCTCAGCCAAGATTCGTTCGAGATTCAATCCGCACTGGAATCCGACGCGGCTTGGGTTTTGGGTGCGGTCGCCTCGGCCATCGGCGGGTTCGTGATCATGCTGATCTATCGGGCAGTTCCCTTTGTCGAACGTCATTTCGAACGGTCTGTGATGGTCTATTCCTACCTCGCGATTGCCCTGATCATCTTTTGGGGTGTGATCGACAGGTTCGTGTTCAACGATCAAGAGCCGTGGTCGACCACGATCCCTCCGCTGCTGTTTATGGTGATGGCCTGGTTCGGAGCCTCCTACAACGTCCGCCTGCGCACGCATCTGAGCTTTAGCGAGTTTCGCACGGCCATGCCGCGCGGAGGGCAACTGGCCTGTCTGATCCTGGATGCAGTCCTGTGGTTCATCTTTGCGGTGATCGTCATCGTGACCACAACGCGGTTGGTGGCCCTGTCAGCCTCGAATTTCCAGATCGTGTTGGGCACCGACAACATCATGCAGTGGTGGTTCCTTCTGGCCGCGCCGCTGTCGTTCTTTCTGATGGTCGGGCGGGTGTTTCAGAACCTCGCCGACGATCTGCGCAACTGGAAAACAGGCGAGCCGCTGATCAAGCAGGCCGTGATCGGAGCAGACTGATGACAGATGGAACCATGGTCACACTGATCTCGCTTGGGGTCACCTTCCTGTTCATGCTGGGTGTGCCGGTGCTGCTGGTCATCGGCTATTGGGTCATCGGCTGTTCATTTGTCCTTGGCCTGACGCTGGACAATATGGGGGCCGAACTGCTGAACGTCTTCAACAAGGGGTTCGCCCTTCTGGCAATGCCTCTGTTTATCCTGACCGGAGACCTGATCAACAAGTCAGGCATTGCGCGCAGGCTCAGCGATTTTGCCTATGCCTGTCTGGGCTGGATACGCGGCGGGCTGGCGATGGCCTCGCTGGGGGCTTGCGGGCTGTTCGCGGCGATCTCGGGGTCGAACTCGGCGACGACAGCAACCATCGGCTCGATGCTGCACCCCGAGATGGTCAAGGGCGGCTATGACGAACGGTTCAGCGCGGCAACCGCTGCGGCGGGCGGGACGGTGGGGATCATCATCCCTCCGTCGATTATCTTCATCGTCTACGGGTTCCTGATGAACCTGCCGATCTCTGAGCTGTTCGTGGCCGGTATCCTGCCCGGCGCGCTGATGGTCTTTGGCATGCAGTTTGCCTGCTGGATCATCTGCCGCATGAATGGCTGGGGCCACCTGATCCCGCTGCAACTGAACCGCGTGCTGAAAACCGCGTTTGGTGCATGGCTCGGCTTCTTCGCCATCGGGCTTGTGTTGTGGGGCATCTATACGGGCAAATTCTCTCCGACCGAGGCGGCGGGCGTGACCGTGGGCTTTTGTGTCATTGCCGGGCTGGTCAGCTATCCAATCAACCGGATCATGGGCGCGCGGAATGACATTCCACCCACCGAGAAGACTTTTGCCGAAATGTTCGTGGTCGAAGGCTTCACGATCCCGGAAATCCCGTCAATTGTGATCCGCTCGGCCCAGATCACAGGTATCCTTGCGCCGTTGATCGCAATTTCAGTGGTGATGCAGCAAATCCTGTCTCTGCTGGGGGCACAGGAAACCATCGGGAACTTCGTGACCTCGATGGGTGGCTACCATGCAGTTCTGTTTACCTCGATGGTGATTGTCTTCTTCTCGGGCATGGTGCTGGAAAGCCTGCCGGTGACCATCATCCTTGCGCCAATCCTTGCGCCGATTGCGGCATCGGTGGGTATCGATCCGATCCACTTCTCGGTGATCTTTCTAGTCGGCGCGTCCATCGGGTTCATTACGCCTCCGTATGGGTTGAACCTGTATGTGGCGTCGGGCGTGACCGGCGTGCCCTATTTCCGGCTTCTGCGCTATACGGTTCCCTATCTGGTGGCACTGCTGTCGGTCTGGATTCTGGTTTCGCTGGTGCCCGATCTGGCCTTGATCCTGCTGCCAAATAACTAGACTGTTGCGGGATGACCGAAGCGGACACAAAAGACAAAGACACCCAGATTCCCACGAACCTGCGCCTGCTGCTGATCCTGGAAGAGGTGGCACGGCGCGGCGTCGCCGTCAAACCCTTGGACCTGATCGACGCATTGGGTCTGGCAAAGCCCACGATACATCGCCTGCTGCAAACAGCCGAGGCCGAAGGATTTCTTCAGCGTGATCTGGATGGTCGGTCTTATGGTCCCGGTCCGCGCTTGCGGCAGCTGTCGCTGAATACAGTGTCGTCCGAACATCTTCGCACGGCCCGTTTGGCCATTATTCGCGGCGTCGCGGATGAAATCGGCGAAACCTGCAATCTGGCGATCCCGGATCGCGAGGGTATGATCTATCTGGACCGGGTCGAGACGAAATGGCCGCTGAGAATTCAGTTGCCGATCGGAACACAAGTCCCGTTTCACTGCACCGCCAGTGGCAAGATGTATTTGTCGACCCTGCGCCCGAGCACTTTGGATGGGTTTCTTTCCGCAGGTAACCTCAGCCCGAATACCGACCGCACGATAACGAAGCCCCAGGCCTTGCGGGCCGAAATAACCCGCGTCGCACAGAACGGGTATTCGACAGATGATGAGGAGTTCATGCCCGGTATGACGGCCATTGCGGTCCCGGTCATAGACAAGAACAACAGGCTGGCCGCCACTCTGTCCGTTCATGCGCCGACGCAGCGCCATGATCTGAACAGTTTGAAACAATTTCTTGCCTTGCTACAGGACGGTGCGCGCAAACTGTCGGGTTTGCTGACTTCTTAGCCCGGCGATTGACTGACAACATATCACCTTACGCGGCTGCCTTGCGCGATGCCTTGGCCGGGACGTAGTTGAGCACCGGGGCCAGCCAGCGTTCGGCCTCTTCCACGGTCATCCGTTTTCTCTGGGCGTAGTCCTCGACCTGATCGCGTTCCACTTTGCCAACACCAAAATAATAGCTGTCCGGGTGCCCGACATAGAGCCCGGAGACAGATGAACCGGGCCACATCGCCATGCTTTCGGTCAGCGCCACTCCGGTCGCGGCCTCGGCGTCTAGCAGGCTGAACAGCGTGCGTTTTTCGGTGTGATCGGGCTGGGCCGGATAGCCCGGCGCGGGGCGGATACCGGCATAAGGTTCGCTGATCAGGGCCTGTGGGTCGAAGTCTTCACCCTTTGCGTAACCCCAAAATTCACGCCGGACCCTTTCATGCAGCATCTCGGCCATGGCTTCGGCGATCCGATCGGCCAGAGCCTTGACGAGGATCGCGCCGTAATTGTCGTTAGCCTTGTCCAGCCGCTCGGCAATGTCAGAGTCCTCCGGTCCCGCCGTGACGACAAACCCGCCGACATGGTCCGCACTATGGCCTTCCGGGGCGACAAAATCCGACAACGCGACATTCGGTCGATCACCGCGTTTCACGGTCTGCTGGCGCAGCGTGTGCAGGTTGGCCAGAGTTTCAGCGCGGTCCGGGCCGGTATACAGCCGGATGTCTTCGCCGACCGCGTTGGCGGGCCAGAATCCAACAACCGCGCGGGGTGTGAACCAGCGCTCTGCGATAATCTGATCCAGCATTGCCTGCGCATCGGCAAAAAGCGCCCGCGCCGCCGCGCCCTGTTTTTCATCCTCAAGAATTCCGGGATAGACACCGCGCATTTCCCAGGTCTGGAAGAACGGCGTCCAGTCGATATAGCGGGCGATTTCGGCCAGATCCCAGTCGGGCAGCACGCGCGCGCCGGTGAAGGACGGTGCAACGGGCTCGTAAGCATCCCAATCCAGTTTCAGCGCATTGGCCCGCGCCTTGGCCAAAGGCAGGCGGTTCTTGGCGCGTTCGCCGCGCTCGTGCTTGTCGGCCACATCGGCATATTCGGCCTGAATCCCGGCGACATAGTCGGGTTTCTGCGTCGGGCTCAGCAACGCGCCGACAACCCCGACCGCGCGGCTGGCATCGGTGACATAGACCGCCTGCCCGTGCGTGTAACGCGGCGCGATCTTGACCGCTGTGTGCACCCGCGACGTGGTTGCGCCGCCGATCAGCAGCGGAATATCGAACGCTTCGCGCTCCATCTCCGATGCCAGATGCACCATCTCGTCCAGCGACGGCGTGATCAGCCCGGACAGGCCGATAATGTCCACGTTTTCCTCACGTGCGACTTGCAGGATCTTCTGCGGCGGGACCATGACGCCCAAATCCAAAATCTCGTAGTTGTTGCAAGCCAGAACCACGCCGACGATATTCTTGCCGATATCGTGCACGTCCCCCTTCACGGTCGCCATCAGCACCTTGCCCGCAGATTGCCGGCCCTCACCGCCATTCCGGCGCTTTTCTTCCTCCATGTAGGGCAGCAACACGGCCACGGCCTGCTTCATCACACGAGCTGATTTCACCACCTGCGGCAGGAACATCTTGCCCGCGCCAAACAGATCACCGACCACGTTCATCCCGGCCATCAGAGGCCCCTCGATGACATGCAAGGGGCGTTCCGCATCGGCGCGCGCGGCCTCGGTGTCTTCTTCGATGAACTCGGTGATACCGTTGACCAGCGCATGCTCCAGCCGTTTCTCGACCGGCCAGTCGCGCCAGGCCAGGTCGCGGGTTTTCTCCTCGCGCTTGTCACCACGGAAACGTTCGGCGATGTCCAGCAGGTTCTCGGTCGCGCTGCCGCCGGATTTCGGTTGGCGGTTCAGGACCACATCCTCGCACGCTTCGCGCAGGTCTGGGTCGATCTGGTCATAAACGGCCAACTGGCCCGCGTTGACGATGCCCATATCCATCCCGGCCTGAATGGCATGATACAGGAACACCGCATGCATCGCCTCGCGCACCGGCTCGTTGCCGCGAAAGCTGAAAGACAGGTTCGACACGCCGCCCGACACATGTGCATGGGGCAGGTTCTGCCTTATCCAGCGGGTCGCCTCGATGAAATCCACGCCGTAATTGTCGTGGTCTTCGATCCCGGTGGCGACGGCAAAGATGTTGGGGTCAAAGATGATGTCTTCGGGTGGGAACCCCATATCCTCGACCAGAATGCGATAAGCGCGGGCGCAAATCTCGGTCTTGCGTTCGAACGTATCGGCCTGACCGGCCTCGTCAAAGGCCATGACCACCACGGCGGCACCATAGGCCAGACACAGACCCGCGTGATGGCGAAACGCCTCTTCTCCCTCTTTCAGGCTGATCGAGTTCACCACCGGCTTGCCCTGCACGCACTGCAGCCCGGCCTCGATCACCTCCCATTTCGAGCTGTCGATCATGATTGGCACGCGGGCGATATCGGGCTCGGACGCGACAAGGTTCAGGTATTCGACCATCGCCTGTTTGCTGTCGATCAGCCCTTCATCCATGTTGATGTCGATGATCTGAGCGCCGTTTTCCACTTGATCCCGCGCAACGTCCAGCGCGGCGGCATAGTCGCGGTTCACGATCAATTTGCGAAACCGGGCCGAGCCGGTGACGTTGGTCCGCTCACCCACATTCACAAAGGGGATGTCTGGCGTCAGGACAAAAGGCTCCAGCCCCGAGAGGCGCAGATGACGGGTCATGCGGGTACCTTTCTGGGGGCAAAGGGCGCAACCGCTTCGGCGATCGCGCGGATATGGTCGGGCGTGGTGCCGCAGCAACCGCCGACCACGTTGACGATGCCATCGCGGGCAAACTCTTCGACCTGAGCGGCGGTCTGGTTTGGTGTTTCGTCATACTGGCCGAACTCATTCGGCAGGCCCGCGTTGGGGTAGGCGCAGGTCAGGGCGGTCGCCACGCCCGAAATCTCGGCCATATGCGGGCGCATGGATGCAGCGCCAAGGGCGCAGTTCAGCCCGACGGTGAAAGGGCGCGCATGGGCGACCGAGTGCCAGAAGGCGGTGGGTGTCTGGCCAGAAAGCGTCCGGCCCGAGGCATCGGTGATCGTGCCCGAGATCATCAGCGGCAGGCAGCGTCCGGCCTTGGCGAAGCTCTCGAAGGCCGCGAAAATCGCCGCCTTGGCGTTCAGCGTGTCAAAGATCGTCTCGATCAGGATCAGGTCAGAGCCTCCTTCGATCAGCCCGTCGATCTGCTGGCCATAGGCTATGCGCAGATCATCGAAACTGACGGCGCGGTATCCGGGATCGTTCACATCCGGGCTGATCGAGGCCGTCCGGTTCGTCGGGCCCACAGCCCCGGCCACAAACCGGGGTTTGCCGTCCTCAGCCGTGGCCCGGTCCGCCGCGCGCCGCGCCACCTGCGCGCCTGCGACGTTCAGATCATGCACCGCAGCCTCCAGCCCGTAATCGGCCTGCGCGATGGTGGTTGAGGAAAAAGTGTTGGTTTCAAGGATATCCGCCCCGGCCATTGCGAATTCGTACTGTATATCCTCAACCGCCTGCGGCTGGGTCAGAACAAGCAGATCGTTGTTGCCCTGTTGCGGATGGTCCGGGTGATAGTGATGCCGACAGCCGGGGCCATGGATGTGACCGTTGGCGATAAAATCCTCTTCGGTCATGTTCAGCGTCTGGATCATTGTGCCCATCGCCCCGTCAAGGATCAGGATGCGCTGGGCAGCCAGCGCGCGCAGGGTCGCGAGCGCGGGTGTGTCGGGCAGGGTGAAGTCGAGCATTCGCGGTATCCAATCGGCTGTGTGGGCCGCAGGTATAGCGCGTTGGCATTATGAGGTGAAATGATTGTTATTCGATTAGATTATGAGATTTCGTCATAACGCGGTGTGCTCGGTGCGCAGATTCAACGAAATCATCAATAAACACTCAAAGCATTGCCCGGCCAAAATCGTCCAAAATGCGGGCGATGGCACAAGCTGAATTGCCAGCATTAGGTCACAAGGCGGCGCGGCGCGCGCGATGGCCCCCTCGGCGCTGTTTTGCGGGCAGGGCCAGGAACAATGGTTCCAGGGGCATCTGCATGGATCGGGCCAGCAAGTCGCAGAACACAGCGATGGCGGGTGAAGTCTCGGCAAACGGTTTGGCCTTGGCCAAAGCAATCCGTGCCTGCGCATGGTAGTTTGCCGAACCGGGCAGGCCGCCCAGCCATTGCATATAGCCCATCTGCCCCAGTTCTTGCGCGCGCTGCGGTGGCACGTGGCCGGTATCCAGTTGGGAAATGGTCAGGTCAAGCATAACGACGCCCTCCGCGCTTTTGGGCGGCCTGTGGGGGCATCAACAGTGATGTCTGGCCAGTGCGGTCCATCTCTTGTCGCTCCGTCCACGGGCACCCCGCCCGAGTTAAGGTGACTGCGGCACATATGCGCCGGAGATGGCAGGTCTCCTGACTTGCGGTTCATCGCTGTCCCCGTCCTTCCCGGACAACCCATGCGGGGTCATCCAGTGGTCTGTCGGGGTCGCTCGCCGCTTACAGTTGCGGGGGCAGTTGCGGCCTTGGGCGTTTGCCCGCACCGCATTCCCTTTTCAGCCGACTCAGAGCGTCGGACACCATCGGCTGCACAGTCTCATAAGGCCAAAGCCCTGTCTACCGGTGCCAGCAAAGCACGCAGCGTCGGATTGCAACCCGGCAGGAATTGAACCCAAATCAAACTGCGAAACCCCTCTAATCCCGAGAGCGGGACCAGCGCACCAGAAGACTGGCCGCGATGGGCGCGCCGATGATCACCAGAACGATCCGTGTCAGGTGGTGGGTAATGACAAACCCGAGATCCGCGCCCGAGACGATGGCCAAGACCGTCATTTCAGCCTGCCCGCCGGGGGCATAGGCGAGGAAGGCCTCGATCGGTTGTCCAAAACCCAACGTGGTCACAAGGGCCGTGAAGGCTGCTGCAAGTACGGCCAGCACAACAACATAGGCGCAGCCCGCCGCCACAACTTTGCGCAGCTCGACCCATGTGACGCCGATAAATTTTACGCCGATGGTGCAGCCGATAAAGAATTGCGCGACAAGGATCGCCTCGCGCGGTGGGCGGGTGTGGATGAAATCGCCCAGTGACAAGGCCGCAGTCAGGATCATCGGGCCCAGAATGGACGCTCCGAACAGGCCGATCCGCTCACTGCCTTTCCAGCCGACAATGGCGGCGACGACCATCAGTGCCAGTTCGTGCAAGGGCAGGTCGCGGGCGGGTTCGCCAATGGGGTTGGTCAGGTCAGCGTCGTAGAACAGGGTCAGGAACAACGGGGCGAGCGTCACGATGATCAGCACGCGCGTGCCATGGATCAGGGACAGGGCGCGCGGATTGGCACCGGCCTCGGTGCCGAAGATGATCATGTCCTGCAACCCGCCGGGCATCGCGGCGTAAAAGGCCGTTTTGTCGTCAAAGCCCCAGACCTTGCGAAAGAACGGCACCCCGACCAAAGCGATCAATAGGATGAAGGGCGGGATCAGAGCAATTGACGCTGCCATTTTCGGCAGTTGGCCAAACAGATCAGGCGTGATCGAAGCCCCCACCGCCACGCCCAGGATAGTGCGCGCCGCGACCGAGATCTGCCCGAACCCCTCCATCGGCGCATGCGCCAGTGCCGCAATCAGGCAAGCGGTCATGGGGCCGAATAGAAAGGGCAGGGGCAGGCCCAGCATCCAGAATACGACCGTTCCCAGCCCGGCAAGGCCGAAGGTAATGGCCCGCCTTACGGGGCGGCTTGGGGATGAGGCTTGGACGGACAAATTTCAGGCCCGATGTCATGGGATCAATTGTATTCCATGGTATGCAATTGGGCGCGGTTTGCAAGACCACGCGCACCGACCATTCGGCATGCCCGAGTGAAGAGCGGCCCGTGATGCAGCTTGGCGCGATCAGCGTGTGTTGGATGAGATCCAGGAACGAGGTCTCGAAATCAATGCGAGTGTCACTGAATTCGCTTCAACCCCACCAATCCAACAGGGCTTATGTGGGTGCCGACCCGCCAAACGCCGCCTGATAAGCCTTGTTGCTTTTCGCCCATTCGATCAGTTCCTCACCCGCTTCCAGCGCGGCCTTCTCGTTTGGCGCATTCGAAATCGCGTCGAGCCGCTTGTGAAGGTCCGAACTGGGGTCTGCCGTCATCGCCCCAACCTCCATCACAAGGCTGACATTCGGGGGCGGGGTGTAGACATAGCCGTTCTGCGACTGAGCTTCGATCCGTTTGAGCAGGGCGGGCACGATGGATGCGGTGTCATGCACATAGTCCCAATTGGTCGAAAGCCCCTGAATCATCGGGTTATCGACCCCACCAAACAGCGTCACCGGTGTCGTCTTGTAGATCACAAGGGGCATTCCAGCGGCGTAGGCTGTTGTCACCTCGACAATACTGCCGCCATCGGGCACCCGGCCATCCATGTTGAACACAAGGCTCGAACAGCGCCCGAGCAATTGGTAGATATCCTGCGCGTAGCCGACCTTGAGGATGATATACAGCATCTCCTGGCCCTTTTGTGACCAGACCTGAGGGTCCTGCAACATATCCATCATCTTGGCGATCTCGACGCCGTCGCGCGGGGCGAGATAGGTGCCGAACCCTCCGGCCTCGAGCACGGCGGCGATGTTATATTGCTCCCATAGATCACCGACGCTGAACATCGGGCCCGAGCAGAAAACGATATGGTCTGTCATGAAATGGTCCTCTGGTTAAAATTCAGTGTCGTCAGGCCGGGTCTGAAGCGGCTGCGCCGGGCTCTAGCCGACCGGTCCAATCGGTAACCAACTGCGCGCCTTCGGCTTCGCGCGCGGTGCCGGTTAGCATATCAGACAGCACCCGCGCACAGCGCAGGGCCAGCGAAACCGATCCGGCAGCCCCGGCTTCGTCAATTGCGGTGCGCAGCAGCGCCTCGGCCTCGTCTTGTCGGTCCAGAACAGCCAGCACCTGTGCTTTCAGCCGCATCAGGTCCGGGTTCCAGACCGGCTGGTTCAACATCCCCGACATTTGCAGCCCGGTGTCAACAATCGCCAGCGCTGTATCCGGATCGTCATTGGCCAGCCGCGTGTCAGCCATGATCGCAAACCCCATGCCCGAGCCTGTCTGGCTGCCGGTTTTCGCCAACAGGGCCAGACCGGCATCAACTTCCTGACACCGCTTGTCCGGCGGGTCGATGGGTTGTCCGGCCCGGAACAACTGGCTTAGCCCGCCCCAAAGCGGGATGCCAAGCTGGGTGCATGTCTCATAGGTCTCGGTGGCCAGAGCATAGGCGCGGTCACTGTCCCGGCGGCAATGCAGGGTGATGATCAGAAAGGCCCGTGCGGCGGCCAGGCTGAGCGCCGAGTTCAACCCCTCGGCCAGCGCCAACCCCGCCTCGGCACGTTCCAGCGCCGTATCGGGCGCGCCGCACCACCAATGGGCCACCGCGCTGACCCCATAGGCCAGAACGCCCTGATCGGTGCCAATGCCATAGGTAACTTCGGCGTAATCCTCGGGGCGGTAGAGACGGATCGCCTCTTCCGCATGTTCAACGGCAATCTCACCTTCGCCCAGTTGAAACCGCAGAAAGGCGAGCGTGGTATGGGCGCGCAACATGCCGATCCGGTTCGCGCCCGCGCCGGGCATATCCAGAATGCGGTCGGCATATTCTATGCCCCTAGCGCAGTCGCCCTTGTCCAGAAAATGCGCAGCCAGCCCGTTCAGCGCCGATGAGGTCTCATCCGCGTCACCAAGACGTTCGGCCAGTTCCAACGCGCGATCCAGCACCGGTTTGATTTCGGGTGAGGCAAAGCCCCGCACGCCCATGATCGCGTTTTCCAGCGGGATCTGGATGGACAGCTCGATCTCGTCCCGCTGGCGGTTTTCCTCGGTCTGCTCCAGCGAGGCCAAAGCACGGCGATACAGCACCGTTGCATCCTCGACCGCAGCTTGCTTGACCGCGCGCAGCCCGGCGTCGCGGTACCAGATGGCGGCATCGGTAAAATGCCGGGCAGCATGAAGGTGATGGGCGATCTTGTCGGGCTGTTCCGCCGTCCCGTCCTGAAGGCACGCAGCGGCGCGGGCATGCAGATCGGTCCGCTCGGCCCGCAGAAGCGTGGCATAGACCGCGTCCTGCGTCAGCGCGTGGCGGAACATGTAGCCGTCATTGGTGCCCGAACGCGGGCGTAGAATATCGGCCTCCAGCAAATCCCCGACCGTTCCGGATATCTCGACCTCATCGCGCTGGGCGACCTGGGACAGGATCGACATATCCAGATCCTCGCCCAGAACGGCGGCGACCTGAGCGGTCTTTTTCGACTCGGGCGACAGGGCGTCCAGCCGCTCCATGATCAGGCTGTTCAGGGTTGGCGGAACCGCGCGGCTTTGGCGGTGTCCGGTCTGGTTTTCCCCGGCAAAGCGGGCCAGTTCTTCGATATACAGGGGGTTGCCTGCGCCGCGTGTCAGGATATCTTCCAGTACCGCATCCGACAGGTCCGCGGGGGCTGCGGCCCGTTGCGCCAACTGCGTCGCCTGGTCGTGATCCAACGCTGCAAGCGCGATCACTTCGGACCGTTTTGCGGGCAGCCCCGGACTGCCATCATCGCGCTGCGCCACAAGGCAGAAAACCGGCAGCGGCTGAGGCCAGTCGAGCAGCATCTCCAGAAGTTCCAGGCTGGTGGCGTCACACCAGTGAAGGTCTTCGCAGACCAGCACGACAGGACGATCAACCGCAAGTCGTGCAAGCCAGTGACCGAGGGTCAGAAGGGTCCGGTGGCGCAGAGTTTCCGGGCTGGAATTTTCCAATGTGGTGGTTTCGGAGGTATGGATGGCAAGCAACCGGGCAATCAGCGGCACGGTCTCGTCCGGTGCATTGTCTTGTTGCGTCACACCCTGTCTGAGACGGTTGAGCGCCTCTTCGTCCTCCATGCCCGGAGTGATACCAAGACTTTGCTGGATCAGCCCGATGAAGGGTGCGAGCGGTGCGCCTGACGACAACGCGTCACACTGTACCCCAAGCCAGATATGGGGTGTTTCGGCCAATTGGGCCCGGAAGGCACGCAGCAGGCTGGTTTTGCCAATCCCCGGATCGCCTTTCACCGTTGCGGCGACCGGCCCGTGTTCGGTTGCCTTTTGCCAAAGATCGCGCAATTGGCCCAGCACCGCCTCGCGCCCCAGCAGCAGGGTCGAGCCTGTGACGTTTCCCGACCTGGCATTGGCAGCGGCAGGGCGCAATACGCGGTGCAGAGGCAATGGGCGGGCAACGCCTTTCAGGTCAACCGGTCCCAGAGGTTGCGATACGAATTTCTGTTTGAACAGCGACATCACCGGATCGCTGACCAATACTGTTCCGGGACGGGCCTGCGCCTCGATCCGGGCGGCAATGTTCACTGTTTCACCAAACAAAACATCGCGCCCGCCCTGTTCGCTTTCACCCACCACCACCTCGCCGGTATGCACCCCGATGCGGGCCTGCAGGCGTGGTGCGTCCGGGTCCGTACCGGGCAGGGGTTGTTTCATCGCGTTCAACAGGTCCAACGCGGCCCGCACAGCGCGCTCAGCGTCGTTTTCCCGCGCCTGCGGATAGCCGAAATACAGCAGCAGGCCATCGCCCAGATATTTGGCGACCCGCCCGCCATAGTCGGTGAAAATGCGCCGTCCGGTTTCCTGATAGGCAAGGATCAGCGCGGCGTAATCCTCGGTGTCGATCCGGCCGCTCAGATCGGTCGATCCGGCCAGATCGACGAAGACCACAACAAGCTGCCGGCGTTCGCCGACGACATTGTGCCGGTTCGAGAGGTCTTCGTCGGAATGAACCATCTCTGCCCCCTGAAACGCCCCAAAATAAGGTTTAACGCGTTAACTCTTTCAGCTTGACCGCATGAGTTCCCCTGCGTCAAGTAAGAGTTGGCGCCTCTGACCCGGGTCATATCCCCGGCGATCGCCTCGAAAAACGGGCCGCAGGAGAAAGCACAATCATGAGCGATATCCGGTACATCAGCCTGTCCGACATGCATTTCGGGGCCGATAACAGCATCCTGACGCGGCTGACTTGGGCCGATGGTAAAGTGGACCCGAACCATCCAAGCGATCTGCTGGTGCAACTGGTGGGCTGCCTGCGTCATCTGATCAACGCGAACGGGGATGCGCCCCTTCCGACCCTGATCCTGAATGGCGATATTCTGGATCTGGCCTTCAGCACCAAGACCGTTTCGGCCATGGCGTTTCAGCAGTTTCTGGAACTGGCCATGCCCGAGGATCCCGATAGCCGGTTGTTCTCGACCAAGATGATCTATCTGCCGGGCAACCATGATCACCATCTGTGGCAAACCTGCCGGGAGCGCCGGTTTGCCGATCATCTGGCAGGGTCCGACTGGCAGGACAGCGCGCCAACCGTGCCGCATACCACGCCGCTGATGGACCCCGATCCGCTGCCTGATTGCCTGTTGCAATCGATTGGCCGACGCTTGCCGTGGCTGTCCGATCTTACGGTCGAAACGGTCTATCCCAACCTGGCCTTTGCCTCGGGCCAAAAGCTGGTGATCTATACCCACGGTCACTTCATCGAAGATGTCTATCTGCTGGCCAGCACCTTTGCCGATACTCTGTTCCCCGACACCAAGCCCCCTGTCACGATGGAGGAATGGGAGGCGCAGAACTTTGCCTGGATCGATTTTGTCTGGTCCCTGATCGGTCGTTCAGGCCGGATCGGGCCGGATGAAGAGATCATCTATAACCTCGGCAACAGCCCCAAGGAACTGGGGGCGCTGGCAGGCGCGGCGGTCCGGCGTTTTCTGGAGGCCAAGGCCGGGTCACTGGGCAAATCGCTGGGCGAGGGGGCCGGAGAACTGGTGGGCGATCTGGTCGGAAAAGCGTTCGAGCGAGGCTCGGCGCAGCATCTGCTCAGCGATGGTGGTGCAGGTCTGCGTCGGTTTTTGCAGGTTCCGGTTCAGGGTCAGATCAGGGCCGCCTATGGCGACAAGCCGGTGCCCGCCGACATTTCCGTGGTTTTCGGCCACACGCACAAGCCATTTGAGAAAGTGATGGAGATCGAAGATTTCACTGCCCCCCGTTTCACCGCCGTCAACAGCGGCGGCTGGGTGGTCGACAGCCCCGACCCGCAACCCCTGATCGGAGGGGCGGCGGTTCTTATGGATGCCGACCTGAACCTTGCCTCGCTGCGCTTTTATAACGAAGCGGATGCCCCAGGTGATTACCGCGTGGCGTTGCATAAGGCGGGGCCGGAAGGTGCCGATAACCCCTTGTTCGACCGTTTGTCCTCGCTGGTTGACGGCACTCAATGGCCTTGGGCACAGTTTTCGCAAACAGCCGCAGTTGCGGTCAAAACCCACAACACGCGGCTTAAGGCGTTTCTTGCCGCTTATGAGCCAAGCCAGCCTGAAGATGCGACCAAAGACTGAACTCGACCCATCGAAGCCGATCCGCCAATGACACGTTCAGAATCCAGCGAACCGGCCATCACGCCACGAACCCGCGCCAAGGCGCGGCATATTCTGGACAACTATTACATTGGCCCGTCCCGTGACGCCGATGTGCTGGAGATCTGGGGTTACACCGACCGCATGACCTACGCCCCGGGTGAACGCGTGGCGCTGCGCGTTTCGACAACCGCGCAGAAATGGGATCTGGAGATTGGCCGGGATGGGGTCTCCTACCAGCCCGTGCTTCGGGAAAGCGGGTTGAAGGGGGTGCATCAGGATACGCCCTTCGACTGTTCGGTTTCCGGGTGCGGTTGGGAGGTGTCTTACGAATTCACCATTCCTGCCGACTGGCCCGCAGGCGGGTATCTGGTGACGTTCAGGGCCGAGCGAGACGGGGATCGCGTCGAAGAACACCATCTGTTTCTGCTGCGCCGCGCAAAGGACAAACCGGCTGCGCCCTATCTGTTGGTTTGCGCCACGGGCACATGGCTGGCGTATAATTGCTGGGGCGGGTCCAACCATTATGAGGGTATCACCGGCCCGGACCAGAATGCCTTTTCACCTGTTGTTTCAACCCAACGCCCCTGGACGCGGGGGTTTTGCAAACTGCCAGCCGGGGCCCCTCGGGCGGTGCCTGACAGGGCTCATACTGCTGGTGAGATGGTACGTTACCCCTATATGGAATGGGCCTACGCCTATGGGTATTCGAAGAAATATGCCTCGGCCGGGTGGGCCAGCTATGAACGGCATTTTGCAAGGTGGGCCGAAGAGCAGGGTTATGAATTCGACTTTGCCACCCAACATGATCTGGAGGCTGATCCCGACCTGTTGGAACGCCACAGATGCGCGGTTTTTGTCGGGCATGACGAGTATTGGTCGGCGAATATGCGCAAGGCCGTGAATCGCTTTGTCACCAACGGCGGTCGGGTCGCCCGGTTTGCAGGGAATTTTCTGTGGCAGACCCGGATCGAAGACGAAGGGCAGACCCAGATCTGCTACAAATACACGGCAGAGCTCGATCCGCTGGCCGGAACGGATCAGCAGCATCTGGTGACAGCAGCGTGGGAGGTTGATCCGGTAAACTGGCCGGGTGCCCAGACATTCGGGGTGAACGGGCTTAAGGGTATCTACGCGGGCTTGGGCAGGTGCGCGGGGCAGAACAGCGGTTTCACGGTCTACCGCCCCGATCACTGGGCGCTTGCCAGAACGCAATTGGGCTATGGCGACCAACTGGGAAGCAGCTCGCGCATTTACGGGTATGAGGTCGACGGGCTGGATTACAGAATGGAGGATGGCCTGCCGTTTCCGACGGGGACCGATGGAGCCGACCCCAAAATCACTATTCTGGCCATAGGTCTGGCAACAAACCTAGAGCCGGATCACGGAATTTGGGGTGAGACGATGTATATCGGCAGCGCCGACGCTGCTTTCAAAGCACAGACACTGTTCGGCGAACTGACCCAGGAAACGCTTGACCGCAGCACGCGCGGAAACGGAGTTATTGTGCATTGGGAGCGTGGGCAAGGCGAAGTCTTTACCGCCGCCACCTGCGAGTGGGTCATGGGCCTGACACGCCGCGATTGGCAGGTCGAGCAGATCACCCGCAATGTTCTGGACCGGTTTGGGCGGGCTTGACGCGTTCTGCCAGTGCCCCGAAAGTTCCCTTCCTTTTGGGGTTTAGGCAATTTCTTGCTGGATTTTGAGAACACGCGCAGATCGTTGCGATGATTTGGTCAGAGCATCCGATCACTCAACGGGTGCAATGTGGCTTTAGCGCCATGCGGCGAACATGTCCCGAGTGTTCAGGACGATAAGGGATTTAGGAATGCGCTTGCCCGTGGTATTCTCAAGATGAGACAGTGAGTTACGAACGGGCCGATTTGATCAGGCACAACTTGGAAGATGCCCATTATTTTAGCGACTGTTGCGGGTATGTCCCGCAGGCGCGCGAAAAGAATAAGTCGTTTTTGGCTTTTCAGAAGGTGCTGCTAGATTTTGTGCATCGGGCGCTGTAAGGCGGCGAAAAAAGGAACGATTGAGGTGTTACGTATGTCGAAGATGCGAAATGCGGTAGCAGGTATTGTGCTAGCACAGCTTGCGCTGTTCATTCCAGAAACCGCGCAGGCGCAAGATGGGCTGACAGGGGCTGACGGGGCCTTTCATGGCCTCTATGCCGGGTTGGAAATTGGCGCTGCCACGGCAAGCGGTGACACGGATTACCCTGTCTTGTCCGGTGGAACCTTAGATGCCTCTTTCGATCCGGATAACGGACGCAGTTTCGGTGTCTTGGTTGGCTACAACCTGCAACGCGGCAATATCTTGTACGGCGCCGAAGCCCGGTATTCGAACCTGTCTTACGTGCTTGAACGCGGAGCACCCGCACCGGAAAACCGTGAAGTCATGGATTTCGCAGACGTGCGCGGGCGCGTGGGCTATATCCGCGGTGATTTTTTGCTTTACGGTGCCGTGGGCTGGTCCTGGTCGCGCCTGCGTGTTCATCCAAGCGCAGCTTTTGAGTCTCGGGAAAGTCAAACGACGCTGGATGGTTTCAATATCGGCGTGGGCGTCGAATACAACGTCACGGATCGCTGGTTCGTTGCCGCTGATTACACCTATCGCGACGTCTCGGGCCAGTTTGATGAAGCTTCCAACGACAGTGACTTTGATCTGAGCACCATAACCGCGCGTGTCGCATATCGGTTCTGATTGCGACCGCGCCGAAGTGGCGGTACACGCTTTTGACCGCTGAACCAACCGATCACCAAAGCCGTACCACGCCGACACGTGGCACTGTTAAGGACGCCGGATGCCTGTATACACAAATCTTCGCACTGTTTTTGTGCATATCCCGAAAACCGGCGGGTCGACTGTGACCACTTTGCTGAAGCGCGACCATCTGTTGAGTCGTCGTGTGAACGAACGCCATCCACAGGATGAAGACCGCGCGACCATTTCCGGGCTGCTGAAACTGGTGGGGGATGAGGCCGATGACTACTACAAGTTCGCGTTCGTCAGAAACCCGTGGGATCGCTTTGTCTCGGCCTATCACTATGTGTGCCAGCGGCGCCCGGATTTGACAGAAGTCAGCGATTGCGGGTCGTTTGACGAGTTCATGGCGACATTTGCGCGTGACCCGGACCGCTTCCTCAAGATCCGGTATTTCATACCGCAGAGCTACTTTCTGACGACACGCTCGGGCGAAATGCCGATTGATTTCATCGGCCGGTTCGAACGCTTTGATGACGATCTCAAAGTGGTGATGAAACAGCTTGGCCTTCGAAGGTCGACGGTACGCCACAGGAAAAAGACGGCCCGTTCGGACTACCGTGACTATTTCGATGACGACAGCCGGGATGTGGTTGCGCAGGCCTATGCGCGTGACATCGAGCTGTTTGGCTATTCCTTTGAAGACGGAAGCACCCGAAAGAAATCAAAGTTCCTTGGCCTGTTCTAAGCGGGTTTAGACCGAAACAAAAAAAGCCCGCACATCGGTGCGGGCTTTCTCTGTTTGCTTGACTTAGAGCTTACTGCGGAATTTCGCCTTCCAGCCCCTCGACATAGAAATTCATGCCAGCCAGCGTGCCGTCATCAGCGGTTTCGCCCTCGGCCAGCCAGTCACTGCCGTCCTGCTTCTTCAGCGGGCCGGTGAAGGGGTGGTATTCACCCGCAGCCATGGCGGCTTTCAGCGCCAGCGCCTCTTCTTTGACATCAGCCGGAACGGCGTCAGTGATTTCACCGATTGCGACCATGCCTTCGCGGATACCATCCCAGGTGTTGGCGCTTTCCCATGTGCCATCCATGACGGCCTGGGTCCGTGCAATGTAATATGGTGCCCAATCATCGATGATCGACGACACGCGCGGGAATGGCGCGTATTCGCTCATGTCCGAGGCCTGACCAAAGGTGACCACGTTGCCTGCCTCTTGCGCTGCCGCTTGTGGCGCGGTCGAGTCGGTGTGTTGCAGGATCACGTCCGCGCCCTGTTCGATCAGAACGGTGGCGGCGTCAGCTTCTTTCGCCGGGTCGAACCAAGTGTAGGCCCAGACGATCTTGAACTCGACATCCGGGTTCACCTTCTTGGCGTGGATATAGGCCGAGTTGATGCCACGGATCACTTCGGGGATCGGGTACGAGCCGATATAACCGATGATGTTCGATTCCGTCATGTTTCCGGCGATATGGCCCTGAACCGCGCGACCTTCGTAAAACCGGGCCGAGTACACGGAAACGTTGTCGGCAGTCTTATACCCGGTGGCGTGTTCGAATTTTACATCCGGAAACTTCTTGGCCACGTTGATGGTCGGGTCCATATAACCGAACGAGGTGGTAAAGATCAGATCCGCGCCTTCCAGCGCCATCTGGGTCATCACACGCTCGGCGTCGGGGCCTTCGGGAACGGATTCAACAAAGACAGTCTCGACCTTGTCGCCAAAATGCTCCTCGACCGCCAGACGGCCCTTGTTGTGCTCATAGGTCCAGCCGCCATCGCCCACGGGGCCGACATAGACGAACCCAACCTTCGTTTTGTCCTGAGCCACAGCACCGGTCGCCAGACCCAGCGCTATCGCAGCCGTCGTCAGAAGTGATTTAAATTTCATTTAGTTACTCCCCAAGTTGGTTCAGTTGGCCCCTAGTGTGAGGCATGGAAGATCCGGCCCAGTGAGGCAGGTGCGCTGCTCTTGTCGGCCGAAAGGATCACAAGCACAAGGATCGTGATGATATAGGGCGACATTGCCAGATACTCGACAGGGATGGCAACGCCCGCTGCCTGCAAATTAAGCTGCAAGACTGTGATTCCGCCGAACAAATAGGCACCCAGCAACGCCCGCCAGGGTTTCCAGCTGGCAAACACCACCAGCGCCAAGGCGATCCATCCCACGCCAGCCGTCATGCCCTCGGTCCATTGCGGCACGCGGATCAGGCTGATGTAAGCGCCGCCGAGGCCCGCACAGGCCCCGCCGAACAGGATCGCCAGGATGCGGATCTTGATGACCTTGTAGCCAAGCGCGTGCGCGGCATCGTGGTTTTCGCCCACTGCACGCAGGATCAGGCCGACGCGCGTGTATTTCAGCGTGGCCCAAACAGCGGCGGTCAACGCAATGCCGACATACAGGATCGGATCATGCTGGAACAGGATCGGCCCAATCACCGGGATATCACTGATCAACGGAATATGGATGTCGCCCATGCTGGGGGGTTTGACCCCGACATAGCTTTGACCCATCAGCGCACTGAACCCCAGTCCAAACAGCGTCAACGCCAAACCACTCGCCACCTGATTGGCCAGTGCCACCTGCGTCAGCAGCACAAACAGCAGCGACAAAACCGCGCCGCCAATCGCCGCCGCAATAAAGCCCAGCCAGGGCGAGCCGGTCTCGACCGAGATCGCAAAGCCGCTGATGGCACCCACGATCATCATGCCCTCGACGCCAAGGTTCAGAACACCTGCCTTTTCGACGACCAGCTCTCCGATCGCGGCCAGCAGCAGGGGGGTTGCGGCCACCATCAGCGAGGCGACCAGAAGGACGGGGTTGATTTCACCAAGGTCCATTACGCTACCTCGCTACGGGCCGCACGGATGCGGTAGTTGGTCAAAAGATCGAAAGCCAGCAGGAAGAACAGCAGCATCCCCTGGAATACCTGAATGGCGGCGGCGGGCAGGCCCAGTTGGGATTGCGCAATCTCGCCGCCGATATAGGTCAGCGCCATCAGGCCACCGGCCAGCAGGATACCCACCGGATGCAACCGGCCCAGAAAGGCCACGATGATCGCGGTAAAGCCATAGCCCACGTTAAAGTCGATGCTGACCACGCCCGAGGGACCGGACACTTCGAACATCCCGGCAAGCCCTGCCAGCGCGCCGGACAGGCCCAGACAGAACAGGATCAGCCGCGCCGGGTTCACGCCTGCGAATTTCGCGGCCCTTGGGGCCTCGCCGGTCAGGCGGATGTGGAAGCCCAGCATGTGCCGGTTCAACAGCACATAGGCAAAGATCACCGCGATCAGCGCGGTCACGACGCCCCAATGCATCCCCGAACCTGCGATCAGCTCAGCATTATGCGCGCTGTCATAAGATTGCAGGTTGCGCGAGCCAGGAAAGCCGAACCCTTCGGGGTTTTTCAACAGCCCCAGCGAGACCGAGGCCAGCATCTGCTCGGCCACATAGACCAGCATCAGCGACACAAGGATTTCGTTGGTGCCGAACCGCACTTTCAAAAAGGCCGGGATCATCGCCCAGAGCCAACCGCCAAAGGCCCCGGCAACCACCATGATCGGAAAGATATAGAACGCCTCTAGCGGATAAAACGCCAGACCAGCGCCCGCGCCGAAAATGGCGCCCATGATATACTGCCCCTCGGCCCCGATATTCCAGATGCCCGCGCGAAAGCCAAGCGACAGACCAATGGCGATCAGAACCAACGGCGCGCCTTTCACCAGCAATTGCGGGCGATAGTAAAAGGCGAACTCACCGAACAGAGGATCCCAGAAAATGGTGCCAATGGCCTCGACCGGGTTCTTGCCCAAAATGGCGAATAGAATGCCACCAAACACCATGGTCGCCAGCACCGCCACCAAGGGGGTCGCATAAGACCACGCCTTCGACGGCTGCGGCCGCTTCTCCAACACAATCACCTGCTCATCCCCCCAAGTTCTTCATCTTTTTGTAAATACTCCCGCCGGAGGCGGCTCAACAGATCACACATGCGCCACCTCCATGCCATGCGCGCCGCCCATCATCAGGCCGATCTCGTCCACGGTCAGACCCGTCGTCGGGCGTGGCGCGCTCAGTCGTCCTTCGTTCAAGGCGGCAAAGCTGTCCGAGATTTCCATCAACTCATCCAGATCCTGCGAGATACAGACAACCGCTGTCCCCTTGGCCGCCAAATCCAGAATCGCCTGACGGATCGAGGCCGCAGCCGCCGCGTCCACACCCCAGGTCGGCTGGTTCACCACCAGAACGTCCGGGTCCTGCAGCACTTCGCGTCCGATCACGAATTTCTGCAGATTGCCGCCTGACAGCGACCGCGCCGCATTTTCCGGCCCCGGCGTGCGCACGTCGAACGCCTTGATGATCTTCTCGGCGAAACCCTTGGTCTCTGCCCATTTCAGAAAAC
Source organism: Ruegeria sp. H7 (assembly GCF_056532945.1). NCBI lineage: Bacteria > Pseudomonadati > Pseudomonadota > Alphaproteobacteria > Rhodobacterales > Roseobacteraceae > Ruegeria > Ruegeria sp. H7. The sequence goes on along the minus strand of NZ_JBQFNZ010000001.1, from coordinate 921,983 downwards.
CGTTGCTCTCCAGCCCTTCGCGGACAGATCCGGTCAGCAGGGCATTCTCAGTCAGGCTCATGTCCGGTGCCGCCGCATGGCCCAGCCGTTCCTCGGGTGCTGTCAGCACGCCCAGCTTCCGGCGCGCGCTCGGTCCAAGTTTGCCAACCGGCTGTCCGTTGAACTTGATTGCATCAGCGGCTGTCGTGATTTCACCCGACAGAACCCCCAGCAATTCATCTTGTCCGTTCCCGGCAACGCCACCAATGCCCAGAACCTCACCCTTGCGGACGGTCATATGTACGTTCTTCAACGCCGTCCCGAATTCCGATGGCGACGGCACCGACAAGCCGCTGACATCCAGCGCAACCTCGCCGAACGCGCGACCGGACCGTTCCGGCGTCTGCAGGGTCGAGCCCACCATCATTTCGGCCATATCCCGCGCCGAGGTCTCGGACGGCACGCATTCACCCACATTTTTGCCCAGACGCAGGATCGTGGCGTGGTCACACAGCGTGCGGATTTCCTCCAGCTTGTGAGAGATATACAGGATCGAGGTGCCCTCGGACCGCAGCTTGTTCAGCGTCTCGAACAGGATTTCGACCTCCTGCGGGGTCAGCACGCTGGTCGGTTCGTCCATGATCAACAGCTTGGGATCTTGCAGCAGACACCGAATGATCTCGACCCGCTGGCGTTCACCCGCAGACAGATCACCGACTGTGCGGTACGGGTCCAGCGGCAGGCCATAGGTCTCGGACACTTGCCGAATACGCGAGGCCAGATCGCCCATCGGGGGCGGGTTCTCCATCCCCAAAGCGATGTTCTCGGCCACATTCAGCGCGTCAAACAGCGAGAAATGCTGGAACACCATCGCAATGCCGTCTGCCCGCGCCGCGCGGGGCTCAGGTGGGGCAAAGGGTTGGCCGCGCAGCAGCATTGTGCCGCTGTCAGGCTTCACCAGCCCGTAGATCATCTTGACCAGCGTGGATTTCCCCGCGCCGTTTTCGCCCAGCAGGGCGTGAACCTCGCCTTCGCCAATGTCAAAAGACACCTGATCATTGGCCACGACGCCGGGATAGGCTTTGGTCAGCCCTTGCAAGCTTAGAAGTGGAGTGGTCACGCGCTCAGGTCCTTCTTCAATTCGTTCCGCCGGGCCGGGCGCAGCAGCTGTGCCGCGACGCCAACGGCGATCATCTGCGGGTGTTTGCCCAGGCCGGGGTCCCCGATTGGACAGGTGATCCGGCTGATCCGCTCGGGCGAATGCCCAAGGGCCGCCAACCGCGACCGGAATCGCGCCCATTTCGTAGCCGAGCCAATCAGCCCAGCAAAGCGGAAATCGTGCAAAAGCAGCCGGTTGCACAGTTCCAAGTCCAGAGTGTGTGAATATGTCAGCACAAGGTGTTCGGCATCACGGGGCGCATGGCGCACCAGTTCCGCCGGTTTTGCCGCCGGGACGACGGTAACGCCGCGCGGCACGGTTTCGGGGAAGCGCTCTGGCCCGGTATCAACCCATGTGATCGCCAGATCGGGCAGGGGTGACAGGACATCAACCAACGCCCGGCCCACATGGCCAGCGCCCCATATCCAGAGATTGCGAGCCGGTTGGTGAACCGGTTCGATCATCCATCCGTCAATCAGTTGCGGGTCTGGCTCGATGCCCTGACCCCGCGCCCGCGCCAGCAGCCGTTTGACGGACAGGGGCATTTCGCCACCCGAAACCGGGCGAGCGATGAACTTGTCATCCAGAGTGTTGACCGCATCAAGGTCATAAACCTCGCTCAGCAGCGATACCGCCCCGCCGCAGCACTGGCCCATATCCGGGCCAAGCGCGTGTTGGCTCAGCCGTACCCGATCGGTCTGATGGCGCGCGGCTTGCGCCGCCTGATACTCCAACGTACCGCCGCCGATGGTGCCCGATTGCCCGCCCTCCCAGACCAGCATCGCGGCACCGACCTCGCGCGGGGACGACCCTTTAATCCCGGCTATGACCAACCGGACCACTTTTCCGTGGGTTTTGACCGCCTCCCTCAAAGCCTCCAGATCAAATCCCATCAGATGCCTCCCTTCATCCTTTGGACACCTCGCCAGACTTCCTCGGCCGTGGCGGGGGCATCCAATGCCGGGTATCCATCCCCGCAGGCCGTCACTGCATTCGACAGCGCCAGCCAGGCCGAGATGCCCAGCATGAAGGGCGGCTCTCCCACCGCTTTCGAGCGATAGATCGTATCCTCGCGGTTTTCACCGTCCCACAACGCGACGTTGAAGATGTCGGGCCGGTCGGAACAGGCGGGGATTTTATAGGTCGAGGGCGCATGGGTGCGCAGATTGCCCTTGTGGTCCCAGACCAGTTCCTCGGTCGTTAGCCAGCCCGCGCCTTGCACATAGCCACCTTCGACCTGTCCGATATCCAGCGCGGGGTTCAGCGAGGCCCCTGCGTCATGCAGAATATCCGTGCGCAGAATGCGGTTTTCGCCGGTCAGAGTATCTACGGCAACTTCGGTCACCGAGGCCCCATAGGCGAAGTAGAAGAACGGGCGACCCCGGCCCTTGATCCGATCCCATTCGATCTTGGGCGTCTTGTAGAAACCGGTCGCCGACAGGCTGACCCGGCCCTGATAGACCAGCGCAGCAGCCTCGGCGAAGGTATAGCGTTCCTCACCGACCGACACATGCCCGTCCGAGAAGGTCACGGTCGACGGATCGGCCTGATGCCGTTCGGCCAGATAGTCAGCCATCCGGTCGCGGATCGTGTCGCAGGCGGCCTTGACCGCCATGCCGTTCAGGTCACTGCCCGAGGATGCCGCCGTGGCCGAGGTATTGGGCACCTTGGCGGTATCGGTGGCGGTGATCTTCACCATCTCAAGCGGGATATCAAAGCGCGAGGCTGCGACCTGCGCCACCTTCTGGAACAGGCCCTGACCCATTTCCGTGCCGCCATGGTTCAGGTGGACCGAGCCGTCCTGATAGACATGCACCAGCGCCCCCGCCTGATTCAGGTGGGTCAGCGTGAAGGAGATACCGAACTTGACCGGAGAGAAGGCGATGCCCTTCTTGATAACAGCGTTTTCGGCGTTCCATTTCTCGATAGCGGCCTTGCGCGCGGTATAGTCGCTGGATTTCAGCAACGCCTCGGTCATGCCGTGCAGTTCGAAATCGCTGACCTCCATGCCGTAGGGGGTGGTGTTGCCGCCTGCGGGCAGGGGGCGCACTGGGGCGTTGCCGGTCTCAACCGCGCCGCGGCTGGTCAGGTCTTCGTGCGGGTCGGGGTGACCGAGCGGTTTTTCCGTGAGAACAGGGTCAGCAACAACATGCGCAGGCTCGTAGTAGTTCCGCCGCCGCAGTTCGACCGGGTCCAGTCCCAGTTCATGCGCGGCGTGATCCATCACGCGCTCGATCCCGACCATGCCCTGAGGACCTCCGAACCCGCGATAGGCGGTGGCGGATTGGGTGTTGGTTTTCAGCCGGTGGCTTTCGATGCGCGCGTTGGGCAGCAGATAGGCATTGTCCGAATGCAGCATGGCGCGGTCGGCGACAGGCAGGGACAGGTCCTGCGCCCAGCCACAGATCGCATATTGCAGGAACGAGACGCCCTGAATGTGACCATTGTCATCGAACCCGGCCTTGTAAGAAATCCGGAACGCGTGGCGCTTGCCGGTGATGGTCATGTCATCGTCGCGGTCATAGCGCATCTTGCAGGCTTTGCCGGTTGCCCGCGCCGCCACGGCGCAGGCAACGGCCAGAGCGTTGCCCTGACTTTCCTTGCCGCCGAAGCCTCCGCCCATCCGCCGGGTCTCAACGCGCACCGCGTGCATGGGAACGCCCAGGGCGTCCGCCACCTTGTGCTGAATCTCGGTCGGGTGCTGGGTCGAGCTGTGGACCAGCATGTCGCCGCCCTCGTTTGGTAGGGCCAGCGCGGCCTGCCCTTCGAGGTAGAAATGCTCCTGCCCGCCGATCTCGAACGTGCCTTCGATCACATGGGCCGCACCCGCGATGGCCGCGTCGGCGTCGCCTTTGGCGTAGATGCGCGGGCCGTCTTCGAACCGGCTGTCGGCGGCCAGAGCCTCTTCGACCGTCAGGATCGGGGCGTCTTCGGCATAGTCGATCTGCCCCAGACGCGCGGCTTTGCGGGCGGCCAGATGGCTGGTCGCAACCACAAGGAAAACCGGTTGGCCGATATAGTGAACGGTGCCGTCCGACAGTAGCGGCTCATCGTGGATCGAGGGCGAGACGTCGTTGGCAAAGGGCAGGTCGTCTGCGGTCAGGGCCGCGACGACTCCGTCGGCAGCTTTCACCGCAGACAGGTCCATCGCGGTGATCCTGCCCTTGGCAATCGGGCTGAGACCAAAGGCCAGATGCAGCGATCCTTTGGGGGTCGGGATGTCATCCACATAGCGCGCGGTGCCCGAGACATGCAGCGGGGCCGCGTCATGCGGCAGGGGTTTGGTCACGCTCATGCCGATACCTCCAGCACGTTTGTCACCTCGCCCTGATCTTCGAGGAAGTACCTTTCCAGCATCGCTTTGGCGGTTTCCAGTCGATAGGTGGCCGAGGCGCGCATGTCCGTGAGTGGTGTGAAATCGCCGGCAAAGGCGGGCAGCGCGGCCTGAATGGTGTCGCGCGTCCAAGGGTTGCCGATCAACGCGGCCTCGACATGGGTTGCCCGTTTCGGGATGGCCGCCATGCCCCCAAACGCGATGCGCGCCCGGGTGACGGTGCCGTCCGAGACGGTGATGTTGAAACAGCCGCAGACGGCCGAGATATCCTGATCGAATCGTTTGCTGAGCTTATACGCCTTCAGCCGGTCGGGTTGACGCGGAAAGCTGACGGCCTCGACGAACTCACCGGGGGTGCGGTCCTGTTTGCCATAGTCGATGAAGAACTGCTCCAGCGGCAGGGACCGGCGGGTGTCGCCCTTGCGCAGGTGCAGCGTGGCGTTCAGCGCGATCAGGGCAGGCGGGTTGTCCCCGATGGGCGAACCGTTGGCGATGTTGCCGCCCACGGTGGCCGCGTGGCGCACCTGCACGCTGGCGTAACGGCGGATCATTTCGGCGTAGGAAGGGTGCGGATCGGTCAGCGCCTCGCCCATGCGATTCATGTCGACCATGGCCCCAAAGCGGATTTCGTCATCGGTGATGGTGATCTGTTTCAGGTCGTCGCAGCGGCTGAGGAAAATCACCGGGTCCAGATCGCGCAACTGCTTGGTGACCCAGAGGCCGACATCGGTGGCCCCTGCAATCAGGGTGGCGTTTGGATGGTCGGCGTAAAGAGCCGCCAACTCGTCGGCGTCGTTGGGCAGGTAGGGGGGCTCTGCCCCCCGGCCTTCGGCCTCCCCCCGAGGTATTTGTGAACAAGAGAAGGATTGGTCGTCAGTGATCCATTCCGGGGTCGGTTGGGGTTCGGCGGCCTTGGCGGCGCGGATGATCGGGGCGTAGCCGGTGCAGCGGCAGAGGTTTCCGGCCAGTTGCGTGTCGTGGTCCTTAGCACCAGTGGCGTGGCTTGCGACCATCGACATCACGAAGCCCGGGGTGCAGAAGCCGCATTGCGAGCCATGCAGGTCGACCATGGCCTGTTGCACCGGGTGGGCTTCGCCGTTCGGACCGCTGGCCCCTTCGACGGTGCGGACCGCTTTGCCGTGTAACTGTGGCAGGAACAGAATGCAGGAATTGAGCGCCTTGTGGCCATCCGCATCCGTCACCATGACGGTGCAGGCGCCGCAGTCGCCTTCGTTGCAACCTTCCTTGGTGCCGGTCAGGCCGCGATCCTCGCGCAGCCAGTCCAGCAGGGTGGCTGTCGGATCGACATCCGCCAGTTCCACTGTCTCTCCGTTCAGAAGAAACGTGATCGTCATACGAGAAACCCGTCGCGTTACCCGGTTGCGCCCTTGGGTGCCCTCCTTCGATGCGACGTAGAAAGAGTGGCGGGCGGAGTGCTTGCCGTGTGATGTTAGAAACAGGGCAGGTTCTCTGGCAAGAAAAACTGCCTATGTGATGTACCATTACCCCCAAACGGCGCGAAGGTGCGGGTTTTCAGTAATATTCAGGCGATTGAAATTAAAGCGTTTTCTGCAGCGGCCTAGCCGCGGCCCCCGAAGCACCTTCTGAAAAAGCCGAATAATCAGCGCCGATTTTTTAGGCATCCCAAAGCGTCGGTTCCCGCTTTTGCAGCGCCTCTGGCTGGGATAGCGTAGGGGTCATGAGCAGTTCCCCACGATTCATTCACCTCCGCGTTCACACCGAATATTCCCTGCTGGAAGGCGCTGTGCGGCTGAAAAAGCTGCCCGCGCTTTGTGAGAAGGCCGAGATGCCCGCCGTTGCGGTGACCGACACCAATTCGATGTTCTCGGCACTGGAATTTTCCGTCACTGCCAGCGGGGCCGGGGTGCAGCCGATCATGGGGTGTCAGGTCGATCTGACCTATGTGCAGGCGCAGCCCGGTGAAAAGCCCAAAGCGCCCGCGCCGCTGGTGCTGCTGGCGCAGTCCGAGGTGGGGTATGAGAACCTGATGAAACTGAGTTCCTGCCTTTATGTGGACAAGGGCGGGCAGTTGCCGCAGGTCACGCTGGACGAGTTGGCGGAATGGTCGGACGGTCTGATCTGCCTGTCCGGCGGGCCGGACGGACCGGTGGGAATGCTGTTGCAGCAGGGGCAGCGCCCGGCGGCTGAGGCTCTGGTAGACCGGCTGGCGGGGATGTTCCCGGATCGGCTGTATATCGAGTTGCAGCGTCATCCCGGTGAAGGTGGCCAGCCCGAGGCCGAGCGTCTGACCGAGCGGGGCCATGTCGAGATGGCCTATGCCAAGAACCTGCCGCTGGTGGCCACCAATGACGTCTATTTCCCGACCTCGGATATGTATGAGGCGCATGATGCGCTGATCTGTATCTCGGAAGGGGCCTATGTCGACCAGCAGGAGGGCCGCCGTCGCCTGACCGCGCAGCATTATTTCAAGTCACAGCAGGAGATGGTGACGCTGTTCGCTGATCTGCCCGAGGCGATAGAAAACACGGTTGAGATCGCGCGGCGTTGCGCTTTCATGGCATATCGCCGCGATCCCATCCTGCCGAAATTTGCCGATGACGAAGTTGCGGAACTGCGCCGCATCGCCAACGAAGGCTTGCAGAAACGTCTGGCGGTGATCCCCCATGCGGTGAGCGCGGAGGAATATCAGGAGCGGCTGGATTTCGAGCTTGGCATCATCGAAGGCATGGGCTTTCCCGGTTACTTCCTGATCGTTGCGGATTTTATCCAATGGGCCAAGGATCACGACATTCCGGTGGGGCCGGGGCGGGGCTCGGGCGCGGGGTCGCTTGTGGCCTATGCGCTGACGATCACCGACCTTGACCCGCTGCGCTATTCGCTGCTGTTTGAACGGTTTTTGAACCCCGAGCGGGTGTCGATGCCCGACTTCGACATCGACTTTTGCATGGACCGCCGCGAAGAGGTGATCCGTTACGTGCAGCAGAAATACGGGCGCGACAAGGTGGGGCAGATCATCACCTTTGGTGCTTTGCTGTCCAAGGCCGCCGTGCGCGATATCGGGCGAGTGCTGCAGATGCCCTATGGGCAGGTGGATCGTCTGTCCAAGATGATTCCGGTTGAGGGGGTGAAACCCGTTTCCATCGAAAAGGCACTGAAAGACGAACCGCGCCTGCGGGAAGAGGCACGCAACGAAGAGGTTGTGGACCGCCTCCTGAACTATGGCCAGCAGGTCGAAGGGTTGCTGCGAAATGCCTCGACCCACGCCGCCGGGGTGGTGATCGGTGACCGGCCACTGGATGCGCTGGTGCCGCTCTATCAGGACCCGCGATCCGACATGCCCGCGACCCAGTTCAACATGAAATGGGTGGAACAGGCCGGGTTGGTAAAGTTCGACTTTCTGGGTCTGAAAACGCTGACCGTGATCCAGAACGCGATGGACCTGATCTTCAAATCCGGGCGGCCCTTGCACGTGGCGGCGGACGGTACTCAACTCTATGAACCCGCCGACGGGGCCGAGAACCAGATCAACGCCATCCCTCTGGATGATGAGGCGACATACAAGCTTTATTCAGCGGCCAAGACGGTGGCGGTGTTCCAGGTGGAATCCACCGGGATGATGGATGCGCTCAAGCGTATGAAACCCACCTGTATCGAGGATATCGTGGCCCTCGTGGCGCTGTATCGTCCCGGCCCTATGGAGAACATCCCGACCTATTGCGAGGTCAAGAACGGGCTGCGCAAGATCGAATCCGTTCACCCTCTGATCGACCATATCCTTGAGGAAACGCAGGGCATCATCGTCTATCAGGAACAGGTGATGCAGATCGCGCAGGTGATGGCCGGGTACAGCCTTGGCGGTGCCGACCTGCTGCGCCGCGCGATGGGTAAAAAGATCAAAGAGGCGATGGATGCCGAGCGGCCCAAGTTCGAAAAGGGCGCGGGCGAGAATGGGGTGGATGCCAAGAAAGCGTCCGAGGTTTTCGACCTGCTCGAGAAATTCGCCAACTACGGTTTCAACAAATCCCACGCTGCGGCCTATGCGGTGGTCAGCTATCAGACCGGCTGGCTGAAGGCGAACCATCCGGTCGAGTTCATGGCTGGCGTCATGAACTGCGATATCCATCTGACCGACAAGCTGGCTGTTTATTTCGAAGAGGTCCGCAAGGGGCTGGAACTGCCCTATGTGCCGCCTTGCGTGAACCGCTCACTTGCGACGTTCGATGTGGTCGAAGGGCATCTGGTCTATGCGCTGGGCGCGTTGAAAAACGTGGGCGTCGAGGCGATGAATCTGGTGGTCGAGGGGCGTCGCGCCGCAGGCGCGCAGGACGAAAATGCCGACAAACCGTTTGTCAACCTGTTCGACTTTGCCCGCCGTGTTGACCTGAAAAAGGTCGGCAAGCGCCCGCTGGAAATGATGGCGCGGGCCGGGGCCTTTGATCAGCTCGACAAGAACCGCCGCCGGGTGTTCGAAAGCCTTGATCCGCTGGTGCAGTATTCGGCGGCGATCCATGAACAGAAGAACTCGAACCAGGTGTCGCTGTTTGGTGAGGCAGGGGACGACCTGCCCGAACCCCGCCTGTCGCCCACGCCCGATTGGCTGCCTGCGGAACGGCTAAGCGAAGAGTTCAAGGCCATTGGCTTTTACCTGTCTGGCCACCCGCTGGACGACTACATGCCCGCGCTGAAGCGCAAGCAGGTGCTGACGCTGGATGAGGTGACAGAAAAGGCGCGCTTTGGTCCGTTGATCGCCAAAATGGCCGGTGTCGTGGCCGGGCGGCAGGAACGGAAATCCGCGCGCGGCAACCGGTTTGCCTTTGCTCAGCTCTCGGACCCGACGGGGGCTTATGAGGTCACGCTGTTCTCGGACACGTTGGAGAAATGCCGCGAGTTTCTGGAAACCGGAGCGCAGGTGGTGCTGACGGCTGAGGCAACCATGGAGGCCGATCAACTGAAACTGCTGGGCCGCTCGGTTGGTCCAGCGGATTCGGTTGTTGCCGAGGCCGGGTCAACCGGTCTGCGTATTTTTGTGGAGCAACCGCAGGTCCTGTCCACCGTCGCCACGGTGCTGGCGGACGCGGCGAGCGTCGCCAAGGGGGCATCCAGGGGGCCGATACAGGTGTGCTTGATGGATCCGACCCTGCCCGGCGACGTTGAGATGGACCTGGGGCAGGAGTTTCCGATCAACCCGCAGATCAAGGGTGCGATCAAATCGCTGGATGGCGTTCTGTCGGTCGAAGAGGTCTGACCCTCGGATTTGTTGCCACAGCCTTTTTGCCTAGCTAAGCTGAACCCATACTCTCATTGACCTGTGAAACAGGAGGGCATTGGTTTGGCACTTTCAGGAATTGGGTCCAAGGCGCTGATGTTGGCCGGGGCGATCTCGCTTTCGGTGGCGACTGCGGGTTTTGCGGATGACAAAAAGAAGAAAAAGACAATCGAAGGCGCATTGATCGGTGCGGGTGTCGGCGCTTTGATCGGCGACGGCAAGGGCGCGGCAATCGGCGGTGTGGCCGGGGCGATTATCGGACATAACTGGAAATGAACGCGATGCGTATGACCCTGTCCAAAATCGCTGCTGCCGGGCTTTGCCTGTCACTGCCGGGTGGCGCGTTCGCTGACGACGCAGCAGAGCAGATGGTGCAGGATGCATTGCCCGTGATGCATTATACCTGCGCCTCGATCGCCGAAGAGGCGGATGGCGACGAAGCCTTTGTTGTGGCGGTTGTCGGAAAGATGACGGCCCTGTCGCTTTATAATCGTCAGATCAATATCGAAGATCACGCGACCACCGACGCGGAAAAAGCCCAACTGCGCGAAGCCTTCATCGCGGCGCTGTCCGAGGGCTGCGCGGCGGACAAGAATGCCCTTCTGGGTGGTGTGGTCGATAACGCGGTGAAATCCACGCTGGGGTTGTGATCCCTCAGTAATGCGGCGGGCGTTCGTCGCCATAGACGATGCCGCCTGATCCTTCCTGCGCCCGTTCGGCCTCGCGTTGATACAGCATCGCGACTCGGCGGGTCAGGCGGTCGATTTCGTCCTGTTGCGCGGTGACGATCGTGTTCAGTTCTTCCACCGTGCGGGTCAGATGGGCGATCTGTTCTTCCAAATGCTGCATTGCGGGCTCCTTCCGCGACGGTCATAGCGGGCCTTTGGGGCCAAGGCCAGCCAAAGCGCGCCTTGCCCCGATGCGGGCCATGGGATAGACCGCGCGCGGAACACTAAACGCCCAAGGACGCCCCACATGGCCAAGCCCAAGAAACAGCCCCGCCCCAAGGCCATCACGCCGAAAGGGTTCCGCGACTATTTCGGCCAGGAAGTCACGCAGCGCACCGAGATGCTGCGGGCTATTGCGGATGTCTACCATCGGTACGGGTTCGATGCTTTGGAAAGCAGTGCGGTCGAGACCGTCGAGGCGCTGGGCAAGTTTCTGCCCGATGTGGACCGCCCGAACGAAGGCGTCTTTGCGTGGCAGGAAGTGGACGAAAGCGATAAAGGCGACTGGATGGCGCTGCGCTATGACCTGACCGCGCCTTTGGCCCGTGTCTATGCGCAGCACCGCAACGATCTGCCGACGCCCTATCGCCGCTATGCGATGGGTCCGGTCTGGCGGAATGAGAAGCCGGGGCCGGGACGCTATCGTCAGTTTTATCAATGTGATGCGGATACGGTGGGGACGGCCTCGATGGCCGCGGATGCCGAAATTTGCGCGATGCTGTCAGATACGCTGGAGACCGTCGGTATCCCGCGCGGCGACTATCTGGTGCGGGTGAATAACCGCAAGGTTCTGAATGGCGTGCTCGAGGCGATGGGTTTGGGCGAGGACGCCAGCGCCCGCGACGACGTCCTGCGCACCATCGACAAGTTCGATAAGGTGGGTGAGGCCGGGGTGCGTGAATTGCTGACCAAGGGTCGCTTGGATGCCTCGGGCGCGTTCATCGACGGTGTGGGTCTCAGCGACGATCAGGCCGAGCTGGTGATTGCCTTCCTGACGTCAAAGGCCGCTGATACCGCCGGAACTTTGGCCAACCTGCGCGCCGCCGTGGGTGACAGCAAGATCGGTGCAGACGGCATTGCCGAATTGGAACAGATTGGCGCGCTGCTGGATGCAGGCGGATACGGCGCGGACCGGATCGAGATTGACCCCTCGGTCGTGCGTGGCCTCGGCTACTACACCGGGCCGGTCTATGAGGCCGAGCTAACCTTTGAGATTTTCGATGAGAAAGGCCGCAAGCGGCAGTTCGGCTCGGTCTCGGGCGGTGGGCGTTACGACGATCTGGTCAAGCGCTTCACCGGGCAGGAGGTTCCCGCAACCGGCGTGTCCATCGGCGTTGATCGCCTGCTGGCCGCCCTGCGCGAAAAGGGCCGCATCGCCGCGCAGGCCACCGGCCCGGTGGTCGTCACCGTGATGGACCGTGACCGCATGGCCGACTATCAGGCGATGGTGGCCGAACTGCGCAATGCGGGCATCCGGGCCGAGGTTTATCTGGGCAACCCCAAGAACTTTGGCAATCAGCTGAAATATGCGGACAAGCGAAACTCTCCGATTGCGGTGATCGAAGGGGGCGATGAAAAGGCAAACGGGATCGTGCAGATCAAGGACCTGATCCTTGGTGCCAAGATTGCCGAAAGCGCCACGCTGGAGGAATGGAAAGAACGCCCCAGCCAGTTCGAAGTGCCGCGCGGCGATCTGGTCGCCAAGGTCCGCGAAATTCTGGACAGTCAGGACTGAGCCATGCCCAACCGTTCCCAGATACAGGCCCGCGCCGCGATGATGCGGGTGCGGTTCGAGGCCGCCGGGGCGCAAGTGGTGGACACGCCCCTGCTGCAACCGGCGGACACGCTGCTGGACCTCTATGGCGAAGACATCCGCGCCCGTGCCTATGTGACCTCGGACGCGCTGCGCGGCGAACAGATGCTGCGCCCGGATTTCACGCTGCCCGTGGTGCAGATGCACATGAACGATGGGGCCGAGCCCGCGCGCTATACCTATTCCGGCGACGTATTCCGGCGGCAGGAACATGACCCTGACCGGTCCAACGAGTACATTCAGGTGGGGTATGAGGTCTTTGACCGCAATGATCCCTCCGGCGCGGATGCCGAGGTGTTCTCGCTGTTCGCGTTGCAATTGCGCGGGTTGCCCCTGCGTGCGGCAACCGGGGATATCGGTATTCTGACGGCCGCCGTGCAGGGCCTGCGTACGACCGACAGACGCAAGAATGCGCTGATGCGGCATCTGTGGCGCCCGCGCCGGTTCCGCACTCTGCTTGACCGGTTCGCCGGGCGTAAGTCTGGCCCCGAAGGGCGCGATACGCTGTTGGATGCTGCCGACCCTCTGGCCATCGACGTGCCCATGATCGGCAAACGCCGCGCATCCGAGATCGAGGCGCGGATCGCTGCGCTGCGCGAGGATCGTGACACGCCACCGATTTCCGACAATGAGCTGGTCGGGTTGGAAACGCTGCTGAACGTGCGTGAAACCATGCCCTTTGCGTTGGAGCAGCTGCGTGACGTGGCAGTTGACCTGCCGCAGATCACCCCGGCGCTGGACCGGCTCGAGGCGCGGGTGGCCTCGCTTCAGGCGCGTGGCGTCGATGTCGAACGGCTGGATTTCGAGGCCGCCTATGGCCGCACGTCGATGGAATATTATGACGGGTTTGTCTTTGGCTTCTACGCCGAGGGCCGCCCCGACCTGCCACCGATTGCCACCGGCGGGCGCTACGACGCGCTGACGCGGCAATTGGGCAATGGCGCGGAAATCCCCGCCGTGGGCGGCGTGCTGCGCCCGGACCTGATGCTTGAGGTTGAGGAGGACGCGCAATGAGCCTGAAACTGGGCGTGCCCTCGAAGGGCCGGTTGATGGACAAGACCTTTTCGTGGTTCGAAAAGCGCGGCATCACCCTGTCGCGCAGCGGCTCGGACCGGGAATATGCCGGCAAGGTCGAAGGCATCGACGGCGTTTCCCTGATCCTGCTATCCGCCGGTGAAATCCCGCGTGAACTGGCGGCGGGGCGGATCCATTTGGGCGTCACCGGCATCGATCTGGTGCAGGAAAAACTGCCACGTTGGGAACAGCAGGTCGAAGAAGTCTCGCGGCTTGGGTTCGGCAAGGCCGACCTGATCATCGCCACGCCCGCCTGCTGGGTCGATGTGGACACGCTGGACGATCTGGATGCGGCAGCGGCGGCCTTCCGCAAGGCCCACGGCCACCGGCTGCGGATTGCCACCAAGTACCACCGTCTGGTGCGCGAGTTCCTGACTGATGCCGGCGTGGCCGATTATACGCTTGTCGACAGTCAGGGCGCGACCGAGGGCACGGTGATGAATGAAACCGCCGAGGCGATTGCGGACATTACTTCCAGCGGCGAAACCCTGCGGGCCAATCACCTGAAAATCCTGACGGACGGGCTTGTGTTGCAGTCACAGGCGACCCTGTGGCGCAGCCGGGTGGCGAAATATGGCGTGGCTGAGAAAGCGGTTCTGACCGAATTGCTGGACCGGCTGGGCTGATTACAGCACCCCGATTTCCGCCAGCGCGCGGTTCAGATCGTCGGGCAGGGCGTCGTCCTGTTCGCGGGTTTTCGGCAGGTCGGCAGGGGTGTCCTCGGGCTTAAGGTAACGCCAGCCTTGAAACGGGCGTTTCAGGGCGGTCTGGGTGCGATGCACCTCGGGGTCCAGCACGATGGCGCAGCGGCGGATGCCGTCGTCGCCGCGGACCTCGTCCAGACGCAGGATTCGCTGACGGCACTGGATGACGCCCTTGATCACCCAATAGATTGACCCGCCATTCAGAATCTCGGCCTCGCGCTTGGGCCACATGCGGGTGACATGGCGCGGGCAGCCGTCCTCATACAGAGGCTTGCGACTGTCCTGCCACGCTTGCAGTGTCTCGACGCTTTCCGAGCCGACCGAGAGTTTTATGAGGTTTACGTAGTTATCCACAGCTTTCCCACAGAGTCGTCCCGAGGCCCATCTTTATATTGTAGCTCGCTGGCCGGTGTCATCAAGGTGTTGTGGCAGGTGTGTGTATTAGGGTAGTCTGGATACCTCTTTCAGAACAGGGAATCACCAATGAGCCGCTTCGCCGCCCCCATCGCCGAGCAGATCTGGGACATGAAATACCGTTTCAAACAGGCGGATGGCACGCCCATCGACCAGACGGTCGAGGACAGCTGGCGGCGCATCGCCCGCGACCTGGCGCGGGTTGAGGCTGACTCGGCGCATTGGGAGGATAAGTTCTTTGCGGCGCTGGAGGATTTCAAATACCTGCCCGCCGGGCGCATTACCGCAGGCGCAGGCACAGCGCGTCAGGTGACATTGTTCAACTGTTTCGTCATGGGCACCGTACCGGACAGCATGGGCGGTATTTTCGACATGCTGAAAGAGGCGGCGCTGACGATGCAACAGGGCGGGGGCATCGGCTACGATTTCTCAACCATCCGCCCGCGTGGCGCGGATGTGCATGGGGTGGCGGCGGATGCCTCTGGCCCGCTGTCATTCATGGATGTGTGGGACGCGATGTGCCGGACGATCATGTCCGCAGGCTCGCGTCGCGGGGCGATGATGGCGACCATGCGCTGCGATCACCCGGATATCGAACAGTTCATCACAGCCAAATCCGACCCGGCCCGCCTGCGCATGTTCAACATGTCCGTGCTGGTGACCGATGCCTTCATGGAGGCCGTCAAGGCCGACGGCCCGTGGGAGCTGGTGTTCGGCGACAAAGTCTATCACACCGTTCAGGCCCGCGATCTGTGGAACAAGATCATGCAGGCGACCTATGACTATGCCGAGCCGGGTGTGATTTTCATCGACCGGATCAACAAGGCCAACAACCTCAGCTATGTTGAAACCATCGCAGCGACGAACCCATGCGGAGAGCAACCTCTGCCGCCTTATGGCGCCTGCCTGCTGGGTTCGATCAACCTGGCACGTCTGGTGGCCGAGCCGTTCGAAGATGCCGCGCATCTGGACGAGGCCGCGATGCAGGAGCTGGTCGCCACTGCCGTTCGGATGATGGACAACGTGGTGGATGCCTCGAAATTCCCGCTGCCCGAACAGGCGGCCGAGGCACAGGCCAAGCGCCGGATCGGGCTGGGTGTGACCGGTCTGGCCGATGCGCTGCTAATGCTGGGCCTGCGCTATGGGTCCGACGAGGCGGCGCGTCAGACCGAGCGCTGGTTGCACGCGATTGCCCGCGCCGCATATCTGGCGTCGGTGGACTTGGCAAAGGAGAAAGGGGCGTTCCCGCTGTTCGATGCCGAGAAATATCTGGCCAGCGGCACGATGCAGCAGATGGACGACGACGTGCGCGATGCGATCCGCGAACATGGTATCCGCAACGCTTTGCTGACCTCGATTGCGCCGACGGGGACCATATCGCTTTATGCCGGGAACGTATCTTCGGGGATCGAGCCGGTCTTTGCCTATGCCTATACGCGCAAAGTGTTGCAGAAGGACGGCTCGCGCACCGAAGAAGAGGTCGTGGATTACGCCGTGCAGATGTGGCGCGACAAGTTCGGCGACGCGGATCTGCCGGACTACTTCGTCAACGCGCAGACTTTGAGCCCGTCTGATCACGTCAAGATGCAGGCGGCAGCGCAGAAATGGATCGACAGTTCGATTTCGAAGACGATCAACTGCCCCGAAGACATCAGCTTTGACGCGTTCAAGGATGTCTATATGCAGGCCTGGGATCAGGGCTGTAAGGGTTGCACCACCTATCGCCCCAACGACGTGACGGGCTCGGTCCTGACGGTATCGGAAAGCGACGACAAGGCTCCGGGCGAAAGCGCTGATGCGCCGCATGAGGTCGATGGTGGCGAGGTCGTGTATATGTCCGAACCGCTGGATCGCCCGCAAGCTCTTGAGGGGTCGACCTACAAGCTGAAATGGCCCGACAGCGAACACGCCATCTACCTGACGATCAACGATATCGTCATCGGAGGCCGCCGCCGCCCGTTCGAGGTGTTCATCAACTCGAAGAACATGGAGCATTACGCCTGGACGCTGGCCTTGACCCGAATGATCTCGGCCGTGTTCCGGCGTGGCGGAGACGTGTCCTTTGTGGTCGAGGAACTGAAGGCGGTGTTCGACCCGCGCGGCGGTGCCTGGGTCAAGGGCAAGTATATCCCCTCGATCCTGGCGGCGATCGGCGGTGTGATCGAACAGCACATGATCAGCATCGGCTTTCTGGAAGGCGAGGGGATGGGCCTGAAATCCGACCCGCAGGCGCAGGTGGTGAACATGGACGCCCCGCGGGGCAAAGCGTGCCCATCCTGTGGGCAGTTCGATATGGTCATGATCGAAGGCTGCATGACCTGTCGCAGCTGCGGCCACTCTAAGTGCGGGTAACTTATCTGTTATTTGACGTCTGACACCCGGTTGTAACAGTGAAGGGTAGCGGACTGATCGGTGCCCATTTGAATCAGTTTTGCAACAATCTTCGGATTGCTTGAATTCGGTCTCTTTTTCGCCGAATTCAGGGTTGATATGGACGTGTGAGTAAGTGGTGGGATGTTGAAAGGTTTGAGCGGGCAGATGAGACCAGGGCAAAGCGGTCGTATAGCCATATCGTGGAAACAGACAGAGCTTGACGAGCTTGAGGCGGCGCCTCTGGCTTTTTTGGTCGTTGGGGCTGCGTGGTCCTGGCGCGGGCAGGCTGTTCTGCTGAGCGATGGTGCCGAGCAGGCAGTTGAACGGGCGGGCAGTGTTGGCGCTGTATCCTCTCGGACCAGTGACCGATTTGCGATTGTTCGGGAAATCTCCGGTGAGGTTTTTGGCTCGGTCGTTCTGACCAATGGCGCGCAACGGTTCAGCGCGGATCTGGTTGTTCAGGACGGCGAGATTGACCCGACCTTTGTGTTCTCGGACGGATGCCCACCGCGCGATCAGTCATTCTGGATCTGCGACGTTTTGGATTTTGGCGGTCAGGCGTTTGTCGAGCCACCTCAGGACGCAACCGTCGTTACCTTTCCACTGCACGCTGTGACGCGGAAGACCTAAGCGCGGTAGCAATCCAGGCTTAGCGACCTGCGGCCATTCGAATTGCGCCCTTTTCCCGGGAATTTCTTGCCGAATAGCTTATTGACTCTGACTGATCTGCAGATATAAGCGCGGCTTCATTGGTGTTGGTGGCCCCCGCAAGGGGATGCCTGTCATGGGGGAAACCTCAAGAGGACAACGCCCTTTATAACCCGGCACCACGCCTGGTCTGAACTGGAACTGCCCGGTCCGAGCGGAGACGCTATTTCGGCCCGAGAAATGGGAACCGGTTTTCGGATCAAGCCGATATGCCTCAGTAAAGGAGATCAGCCGTGACCAAACGCACGTCTGCCAAGTACAAAATCGACCGCCGGATGGGCGAAAACATCTGGGGTCGTCCGAAATCCCCGGTCAACCGTCGTGAATACGGCCCCGGCCAGCACGGCCAGCGCCGCAAGGGCAAACTGTCGGACTTTGGTCTGCAGCTGCGCGCCAAGCAGAAGCTGAAAGGCTACTATGGCGACCTGACCGAGAAGCAGTTCCGCCGCATCTACGCCGAAGCCGAGCGTGTCAAAGGCGACACCGGTGAAAACCTGATCGGCCTGCTGGAGCGCCGTCTGGACGCTGTTGTCTACCGTGCCAAGTTCGTGCCGACCGTGTTTGCCGCGCGTCAGTTCGTGAACCACGGCCATGTCAAAGTGAACGGCAAGCGGGTCAACATCCCCAGCTACCGCGTCAAGGAAGGCGATGTGATCGAAGTGCGCGACAAATCCAAGCAACTGGCCGTTGTTCTGGAAGCGGCTGCTTTGGCCGAGCGCGATGTGCCTGACTACATCGACGCCGACCATTCGAAAATGACCGCGACCTTCGTGCGCGCGCCGGGGCTGGGTGATGTGCCCTATCCGGTTGTCATGGAACCGAACCTGGTTGTTGAATTCTACGCGAAGAACTGATCTTCGATGACATTCGAAATTCGAAGGGCCGCGCCATCTGGCGCGTTCTTTTTTGTTTGAAGGGGGCTCTGCCCCCGTCGCTGCGCGACTCCCCCGGGATATTTCTGGCCAGATGAAGGGCGGATCAGAGTGGCAGGGGGCGGGCTTCGGCAATGGCCTCCATGGCGAAATATGAGGTTACGCTGTCCAGCTCGACCTTCTCAATCAGGCGTTGGTAGACCTTGTCGTAGGATGCCATGTCCTGAGTGACGACTTTGAGCTGATAATCGTAGTCGCCGCCGATGCGGTGAAAATCCACCACTTCGGGGATGGTGAGCACATGGCGGCGAAAGGCTTGTAGCCAGTCCGCCGAATGGTGGCGCGTGCGCAGCATGACGAATACCACCAGGTCGAGCCCCAGTTTCTCGCGCGCGATCCGGGCGGTGGAACCCAGAAGAACACCGTCTTCGTTCAGCGCCTTCAGCCGCCGCCAGCAGGCGTTTTGCGAGAGGCCGACCTGATCTGCGAGTTCTCGCTGGGACAGGGTGGCGTCTTTTTGCAGCGCTTGCAGAATACGCATGTCAATTTGATCTAATTTTGCGGTCATATCTGATCATATGACACAAAGTTTGCGTTTTCCATGCAAAGATTGGTGACGCTTACTCGCTTTTGCTCAATCACATTGGTATCACAGTAAGGAGCCGGTGTAATGACCTTGTCCAAGTTTCGCGCAGAAATCCAATCCACCACTCGCAATTCCAAGCTGCGCGATGGGCTGATCGGAGAGAACGTTCTGATTCCGGGTCTGCACGGGGACGTACCGCTGGTTTATGCGGATTACGTCGCCTCGGGCCGCGCATTGCGGCAGGTTGAGGATTTTGTGGCCGAGCATGTTCTGCCGTTCTATGCCAACAGCCATACCGAGGCCTCTTTCTGTGGGTCTTACATGACGCGGCTCCGCCATGAGGCGCGTGCTGAAATTGCCCGCATTGTTGGTGCGAGGGGAGACGACGCGGTGATCTTTGCCGGGTCCGGAGCCACTGCGGGTTTGAACCGGCTGGTCAGCCTTCTTGGAGTGGAGGAGGCCGACCGGCCGGTTGTTTTAATCGGGCCGTATGAGCATCACTCGAACATCCTGCCGTGGCGTGAAAGCAAGGCATTGGTGGTTGAGATTCCCGAAGCCGCGGATGGCGGGGTTGATATGGGTGCGCTGGAAAGCGCTTTGCTGCGCCATGCGGATGCGGATCTTGTGATCGGATCGTTCTCGGCGGCATCCAATGTGACGGGGATTATCACGGATCCCGATCCGGTCACGCGGTTGCTGAAGCGCCACGGGGCGATGGCGGTTTGGGATTATGCCGGTGGCGGGCCGTATCTGCCCATGGATATGGGGCCAGAGGATGCGCGCAAGGATGCGATCGTGGTCTCTCCGCACAAGTTTCCGGGTGGGCCGGGCGCGTCGGGTGTGCTGATCGTGAACGGGCAGGCGGTGCAGCGCACCAGCCCCAGCTGGCCCGGTGGCGGGACGGTCAGTTTCGTCTCACCCTGGCGGCATGACTACAGCGCCGATCTCGCCACGCGCGAAGAGGCGGGAACGCCGAATGTGATCGGGGATATCCGTGCCGCGCTGGCCTTTGTCGTCAAGGACGTGGTGGGAACCGATGAAATTGCGCGGCGCGAGGCGTTGTATAACCGTATGGCACTGGACGGCTGGCAGGACAATCCAAATCTGACTTTGCTTGGGACGGGGTCTGAGCATCGTCTACCGATCTACTCGTTCCTTGTGCGGGATAATGCGGGGCGGCCGGTGCACCAGCAGCTGTTCACGCGTATGCTGAGCGACATTTACGGTATTCAGGCCCGTGGCGGCTGCGCCTGTGCAGGGCCCTATGCGCACCGGCTGCTGGGCATCGACCGGGCGACGTCAGACGAATTGCACGCAGCGCTGTCTGCGGGTGATGAAATGAAAAAACCCGGTTGGGTGCGGCTGAACTTCTCGTATCTGATGAGCGAGGAAACGGTTCAGTTCATCATCGACAGCGTCAATGACCTGTCCCGCCGGACTGCGGAATTCGCGCCCTATTACAACGCCGACCCGGCAACCGCGCGCTTCAAAGCCGCATGAGGGAATTGCCGCTTTTCTCAACCTCTTGAGACAGGTATGAGAGGCTCCAATCAACGGAGCCTCTCAATGACCAAGATCACCCCGCAACCCGGCATCATGGACATCGCGCTGTATCAGGGCGGCCAGTCGCATGTGGCCGGGGTCGAGCATGTGATCAAGCTGAGTTCCAACGAAAACCCGTTTGGACCCAGCCCCAAGGCGATTGAAGCTGTGCGCGATAGCTCCGCGACCTTGCATCGTTATCCCAGCACCGATCATGCCAGTCTGCGCTTTGCTATTGGCGCGCGGCACGGGCTGGACCCGGCGCGGATCATCTGTGGTGTCGGGAGTGATGAGGTTCTGCAATTCATCGCTCAGGCCTATGCGGGGCCGGGGGATGAGGTGATCTATACCGAACACGGGTTCTCGATGTACCCGATCATTGCGCGTATGGCCGGGGCGACGCCGGTTATGGTGCCGGAACGCGACCGCCATGTGGATGTCGATAACATATTGGCCGCAGTGACCGGGCAGACGCGGATTGTGTTTGTGACGAACCCGGGCAATCCGACCTCGACCATGATCCCCGAGGCCGAGCTGGAGCGTTTGGCCAGCGCACTGCCCGAAACCTGTCTGATGGTTATCGATGGGGCCTATGCCGAGTTTGTCGATGGGTTCGATGGCGGCGCCGGGCTGGTGGACGCCCATGAGAATGTGATCATGACCCGGACCTTTTCAAAGGTTTACGGTCTTGGCGGCATGCGCGTGGGGTGGGGCTATGCTCATCAGCCGATCATCGATGTGCTGAACCGGGTGCGCCAACCCTTCAACCTGTCTCTGACGGCTCTGGCTGCGGCAGAGGCGGCGGTGAATGATGTCGAGTTCCTGACCTTCTGTCAGGCCGAGAATGCGCGGCTTCGGGTTTGGCTGGCAGATGAACTGGCCAAGGTCGGCGTACCCTCGGACCCGTCCTGCACCAATTTCATTCTTGCGCGCTTTGCGGATCAAGCCGAAGCCGAGGCTTGTGACGACTACCTCAAAACGCAGGGTTTGATTGTACGCCGCGTTGCAGGCTACAACCTGCCCAACGCGCTGCGGATCACCGTCGGCGATGAAGAGGCCTGCCGCCGCGTGGTTGCGGCCGTCACTGCGTTCAAAGGGGGCGCTGCATGAGCCAGATATACGACCGTGTGGCGCTGATCGGGTTGGGCCTGATCGCCTCATCCATGTTCTGGGCGATCAAACGCGCCGGGCTTGCGGGTGAGGTGACGGGCTATGCGCGCTCGGAGGCCACGCGGGAAACGGCCCGCCGGATCGGGTTGTGCGACCGCGTGTGTGACACCGCGCAAGAGGCGGTCGAAGGGGCCGATCTGGTCGTGCTGTGTGTTCCGGTTGGGGCTATGGGCGCAGTTGCCCAAGATATCGCGCCGGTTCTGAAGCCGGGCGCGACGGTGACGGATGTGGGCTCCGTCAAGCGCCACGTCATTCAGGCGGTGTCGCCGCATATTCCCGAAGGCGTGCATTTCATCCCCGCCCACCCGCTGGCCGGGACCGAGCATTCCGGCCCGGAAGCGGGGTTTGCGGAGCTTTACGACAACCGTTGGTGCTTGCTGGTGCCGGTCGAGGGCTCGGACCCCGATGCCATCGCGCATTTGCGGGCCTTATGGGAAGGCATGGGGTCCAACGTTGATGAGATGGACGCTGATCACCACGATCTGGTGCTGGCCGTGACGTCCCATGCGCCACATCTGATCGCTTATACGATGGTGGGTGTGGCAGATGATCTGCGTCGGGTGACGGATAGTGAGGTTATCAAATACTCGGCGGCGGGTTTCCGGGATTTCACCCGGATTGCCGCATCCGACCCGACCATGTGGCGTGATGTTTTTCTAACCAACAAGGATGCAACGCTGGAAATCCTTGGGCGCTTCACCGAGGAACTGTTTGCCCTGCAACGCGCCATCCGCACCGGGGACGGGGATCATCTGTTCGACTATTTCACCCGCACACGTGCGATCCGGCGCGGGATTATCGATGCGGGTCAGGACACGGACGCGCCGGACTTTGGCCGGGGAAAGGTCAGTTCGTGACACGTGTCCGGGGGCATATCCTGTTCTGTATGGCGGCGCTTTGGGCCGTTGCCGCGCAGGCAAAGCCCCCGGAACAGTCATTGTTTCCCGTTGCGCGTCCCAATAGCACTTCGAACAGCGTCGAATTGGTCGCGGCCTCCAGCCGCGCGGCAACCCCGCTGAGCATCCCCAAAATGCGCCCCGAATTGCGCCCCGTGTCACCGCAGGTTACTGCAGCCGCCGCGCGCCCGTCGGATTTGCCGTTGCTGGGCCCGGATACATCCCTGATGCCTTACCTGCGGCCCGAGTCGCTGGAGCAAGCCATTCTGTTCAAGCGACGTAAGCTGCGCAAAGGCTCGGTTTGTGGGGATATTGCGATTCAGGGCAAACCCGTCGGGCGCGTGAGCAGCAAGGTCAGTGCCTGCGGGATCAAGGATGCGGTGCAGATTACCTCGGTGTCGGGCGTTGCGCTCAGCCGTCCATCAACGATGGATTGCGGAACGGCGATTGCGTTGAACAAGTGGGTGGATAAATCGGTCAAGCCCACGTTCAAGCGGCGCGGACCGGTGGTGCAGTTGCAGGTCGCTGCCCATTATGCCTGCCGGACGCGGAACAATCGCAAAGGCGCGCGTATCTCTGAACATGGCAAAGGCCGCGCCATCGACATTTCGGGTTTCGTTATGGCGGATGGTGAGGTTGTCACCGTCTATGATGGCTGGCGCAAGAACCCTTCGCAGAAACAACTTAAAAAGGTCTGGCGCGGGGCGTGCGGGCCTTTTGGAACGGTTCTGGGGCCGAATTCTGACCGGTACCACCGTGATCACTTCCATCTGGACACGGCGCGCTATCGCCGTGGTCCCTTCTGCCGTTAACGCAGGATCAGGCGTGGGGCCGGGCCCAAGGGCAGGGGCCCCAGCGCCACAAACCCGTCGCGGAAATTCAGTTGCAGATCCAGCGCATTCGGGTTGCCGCCCAGCCCCGCCAGAAAGTTGAGCGCACGGGTGACCGGATCGACCGCCTGATCGGGCAGGGCCCCCGCCGCGTTTGCCATCGCAATCATGTCGCGCCAGTTCTCGGCCTTGATGGCGATTTCGCCGGTTGGAATGCCTTGGGCATCCACGTCCAGCTCACCTGCGGCAAATAACCGAAGCTCTCCCCATTTGATCTCGGCCAGGTTCAGGTCAATGGCCACGGGCTGAGGGCGGCTTTCTTCCAGCGCGGTCCGGTCCCACGGCTTGTCGAATGTGGTTACCATGTCCAGTTCCAGCGTTTCGAACCGCTGCGGCAGCGAGGTGGCGGACTGCATCAGAGCCCGCAGATCGTCCCCCGGGGCGAACCCTTCGATCTGCGCCGTGATTGCATAGGCTTCGGGGGTCGCCGTCTGCTCCATCACAAGGCCAAGGGTGTCGCCGCCGGCCAGCGCCTCGCCGTCTTCCGAGATCAGCCAGGGCCCGGCGGTCAGCGCCATCTTCTCAAGCACCAGCGCGACACCGGGTTGCAGTTGTAACTGGGCCTGAAGCTCCTGCGCCTCAATGGTTGCGGTCTGGTCGAAATAGGACAGGCGCTGGGGTGTGTCGGCAAAGCGCAGAATCTGCCGCCCCGGCCAGATCGCGGGGCTTTGGAATTCGATCCAGTCCGCGCTCCACGCGGTTCCGGTGGCAGGATCGGCCAGGGCCGGGCTGTTCAGCCGCGTGATGTGATGCGCAGGAAATCCCGCTGTTTCGACATCCGAAAACTCGGCCTGCCACCCGCGGGATTGCTGGGCGTCAAACCAGCTGGTGATCGCATTGCGCAGGCCATATCCGGCGATGAACCAATAGGCGCTCCATGCGATGGCTGCAAAAATGAACACTCGTATCAGACGGCGCATGAGCTTCGGCCCTTTTTCCTGCCTCGGAATTGATGTTTATAGGTCGAAACAGGCAAGGACCAGTGCAATGACAATGTGGGTTTTCGGATATGGATCGCTGCTGTGGAACCCCGGTTTCCCCGTGGCCCGAAGCGAGCTTGCGACGCTGCACGGATATGCGCGGTCCTTCTGCATGAGCTCGATCCACCATCGCGGCACAGAAGAGAAACCCGGCCTTGTTCTGGCATTGGACGAGCAACCCGATGCCCACTGCAAGGGGCTGGCGCTGGCCGTTGAGGCCGGGCATGAGGACCGCACCCTGCACGAATTGCGCGAGCGTGAGCTGATCTCATCCGCTTACGTGGAACGGATGCTGGACGTGCATCTGGACAATGGCGAGGTCGTCACTGCCGTGACCTATGTGATTGACGAAGGCCACGTGCAGTATTGCGGGGGCATCCCGCTGGAAGAACAGGCCCAGATCATCGCCCATGCGGTTGGCGGGCGCGGTCCGAACACCGAGTATCTGTACAACACTGCCGAACATCTGGCCGAGATCGGGTTGCATGATCCCGATCTTGAGTGGTTGGCGCAACGGGTGCGCAGCATCACCTCATAAACCCTTGGCGTCGTCGGCGTAATTTCGCTAGATTCGGGCCAGAGCAGATAAAAACCGGGAACCACGCGCATGGCGCAGGCACATCAGGGCGCGAGACCCCACTTCTCGCATCCGACACGTCAAATCCTTTTGATGTTGCTGGCGATTGGCCTGTCGGGGCTGGGCGTATTTCTGGCACTGCCTTACGTTCTGCCGGTCTTCTTCGCCAACCCGTACCTGAACGGCTTCATTCTGCTGGTGTTCATCATCGGCGTTTTCGCCTGTTTCTATCAGGTTCTGCAACTGATCGGCTCGGTTCGGTGGATCGAGGCCTTTGTGGGCGGCGTGGTGCGCGAAGATGCCCGGACCCCTCAGTTGCTGGCCCCATTGGCCTCGCTGCTGCGGGAACGTGGCGCGCGGTCGCAGATCAGTTCGACCTCGACGCGGTCCATTCTGGATTCGGTGGCCGAGCGGGTCGAAGAAGAGCGTGAGATCACGCGCTATATCACCAACGTTCTGATCTATCTGGGTCTGTTGGGCACGTTCTTCGGCCTCGCCACCACGGTCCCCGCCATCGTCGACACCATCCGCAGCCTGAACCCGCAAGAAGGTGAGGAAGGTCTTGCTGTTTTCAACCGCCTGATGACCGGGCTTGAGGCGCAGTTGCAGGGCATGGGCGTGGCCTTTGGATCGTCGCTTTTGGGTCTGGCCGGATCGCTAATCGTCGGCTTGCTAGAGGTGTTTGCGGGCCACGGCCAGAATCGGTTTTACCGCGAACTTGAGGAATGGTTGTCGTCGATCACCCGCGTCGGTTTTGCCTCGGGCGAGGAAGGCGGGGCAGAGATTGCCGTGCTGACCCCGGTTCTGGATGCCATGTCGGAACAGATGGACGCGCTGCAAACCTTGTTTGTGGCGCAGGAAACCGACCGCGCCGACGTGTCGAACAAGCTGGGGCAACTGGTCGATGCCATCGGACAAATGAACCAGCGTCAGGCGGATAACGAAGGCATTACAGCAGCGCTGGAACGTGTGGCCTTGGGGCAGGACGCCTTGCTGGATCACATGCGCGATCACGGCGCAGGCGACGGCATCGACGCCGAAAGCCGGATGCGTCTGCGGTCCATGGACGTGCAACTGCTGCGCATCCTCGAAGAGATTTCGGCTGGCCGTCAGGAAAGCATGAACGAATTCCGCAAGGACATCGAGTTGCTGGTCAAGGCCATGACCCTGCCACGCGGCGCCGTGCGCACGACGCCCGAAGGAGAGTAACCCATGGCCCTGTCCCGTCGCACCGGTCAACGGTTCCAGGGCTCGGTCTGGCCCGGATTCGTGGATGCGATGACGGGTCTTCTGATGGTGCTGACCTTTGTGCTGACCATCTTCATGGTGGTGCAGTTCGTGCTGCGCGAGACGATCTCGGGGCAGGAGGATGAACTGACCGCCCTGTCGGACGAGGTCGCGGCGCTGGCCGGTGCGCTGGGGTTGGAAGAGCGTGAAAACAGCCGCTTGCAGGCCCGGCTGGGGGCCTTGAATGCCACCCTGACACAGGCCGAGGACGATCTGGCGCAGGCGCAGACCCGCATTACGGATTTTGAGGCTCAGGTCGCAACGTTGCTGGCCGATCAGGCGCGCGCGCAGGACGACATTGCCGCTTTGGAAACACAGCGTGCGGACCTGTTGGGTGAACGGGACGCTTTGGATCAGGCATTGGCCCAAAGCCGCGCGGAAATCGACGCGCAGGCCGAGGCCGCTCGCCTTGCCGCTGCCCGGCGCGAGGCGCTGGAAGCACTGGTGGCCGATCTGGAACAAAGCGGCGAGGAGCGCGCGGCGCAGATCGCGGAATTGCAGGAGCAGCTTAGCGATGAAGAGGCCGCACGGCTTGCCGAAGCCGCCGCAGCGGAAAACCTGCGCAACCGCTTACAGAATGCCGATGCCGAACTGACCGCCATGACTTTGGCGCTTGAGGCGCAGCGGAAAGAGGCCGAGGACACGCTTACCTTGTTGGCCGCCGCGCAAGCGGCCCGTGCCGAGTTGGAGCGCCAGTTCGGTGAATTGAACAACGAAGACCTGCAAGCCCAGTTGCAGGCCGCCCTGGATGCGCAGACACAGGCGGAAACCGATGCCAATGCGCAAAGAACGCTGGCGGAACAGCGCGCGGCGCTATTGGATGTCGCGCGTGAAACACTCTCTGCAGAGCAGGCGATTTCGGCGAAGGCTCA
This sequence comes from Ruegeria sp. H7, assembly GCF_056532945.1. Lineage (NCBI taxonomy): Bacteria > Pseudomonadati > Pseudomonadota > Alphaproteobacteria > Rhodobacterales > Roseobacteraceae > Ruegeria > Ruegeria sp. H7. Next base: position 894,777 of record NZ_JBQFNZ010000001.1, on the reverse strand, counting down.
GCGCGAGGCCGCTTTGCTGAACCAGCAGATTGCGGCCCTGCGGGGGCAGTTGGGGTCCCTACAGGCGTTGCTGGATGACTATGAAGAACGCAACGCCGCTGCTGATATCCAGATTCAGACTTTGGGCCAGGACCTGAACGCAGCGCTTGCACGGGCCGCGTCCGAGGAACGCCGCCGCCGCTTGTTGGAAGAGGCCGAACGTCAGCGGCTTGAAGCCGAGGCCGAGGCTCTGGCCGGGCAGAATCAGGAACTGACTGCACAGGCCGAGGACCTGCAACGCTATCGGTCCGAGTTTTTCGGCAGGTTGCGCGATGTTCTGGGCGATCAGGAAGGTGTCCGGATCGAGGGCGACCGGTTCGTGTTCTCATCCGAGGTGCTGTTTGACACAGGTTCAGCAGAATTGTCCGCCGAAGGCCGGCAGGAGGTCGCAAAGGTCGCCGCGATCCTGCGCACCGTTGCCGCCGAAATCCCCGAGGGCCTGAATTGGGTGATCCGGGTCGATGGCCATACCGACAATGTGCCCCTGGCCGGGTCCGGGCGGTATCGCGACAATTGGGAACTGAGCCAGGGTCGCGCCTTGTCGGTCGTGCGCTACATGGTCGATGCGCTGGGCATCCCGCCGAACCGTCTGGCAGCCAACGGGTTTGGTGAGTTCCAGCCCGTCAATCCAGCCGACACCCCCGAAGCCCGCGCGCAAAACCGACGGATCGAGTTGAAACTGACCGAGCGGTAAGGCGTCAACTTTGGATTAAATCGTTCTGCCCGGCGGGAATTTCGCCTCTGGATCCGATGAAACACGGCACTTCGCTTCCTATATTATTTCAAGAGGTTGAGAGGGGATGTGTTTGAAAGGCAGGGTGACAAGTCTGGCTAATGCGGTCGATGAGGCTCTGCTTGCGTCCCATCAGCGCGTGGCCCTGTGTCAGACCAGGCAAGGCGACAAGTTCTGGCTGAAACGTGTCGAACGGTTTGCCCCCCACCTCTGGCTTGTCAAAGGAAATCCCGAACAGGCTTTTGAACGGGATCGGTCTTCTCATCGCAATCTTTGGAACCTTGGTGCGCCTGTCCCCAGAATCCTGGCCGAAGGATGCGGTTACATAGCGGTTGAGGATGCGGGTCGCAGCCTGACCAAGTTTTGCACCGAAAGGTCCATTACGGTTGCGGAAAAGCTCAGGGCGTGCCGGGCTGCTGGGCGCGCGCTGGCGCGTCTTCACGCGATGGGATTGGCGCATGGACGTCCCGCTTTTCGGGATATGTGCTGGGACGGTCGTCAGCTTCGTTTTATCGATTTTGAGTATTTTGTGCCCACAAAAGCGGGCAGGCTGCGCAAGGCGCGCGATCTGAGTATCGCTGTCCTATCTGCCTTTTCTCAGGGTGTAGATGGGCCGCGTTATGCGGTCAGTTTGGCGCTTGCATATCGGGAAGCGCGGGGCAGAGAGCCACTGGTTTTGCCCGTGCCATGCCACGTGACCAGTTTCCGCTCACGCAACCGGTGACTTGGTTGGGTACTGCCCAGTATGTTCTCATCGCGAGAATGCTATGAAACGAAAAAACCCGCCAAAGACTGGCGGGTTTTCTCATTCGTATTTTCACCGATCAGTCGGCAGTCAGCAACGGCGGCTTATCACCCGGAATGCGGCGTTGATCGGGGCCTAGGATTTCAAGATCCAACTCGCCCTTCTTGACCGAGACGCGCACCACGCCGCCCTTGGCCAGTTTGCCGAACAGCAATTCCTCGGCCAAAGGTTTCTTGATGTGCTCCTGAATGACACGGCCCAGCGGACGCGCGCCCATCTTGTCGTCATAGCCCTTGTCGGCCAGCCACGCGGCGGCTTTGGGGGTCAGGTCGATGGTCACGCCGCGATCCAGCAATTGCGCCTCAAGCTGCAGGACGAATTTCTCGACCACTTGCAGGATGACCTCTTTCGGCAACGGCGCGAAGGAAATCACGGCGTCCAGACGGTTGCGGAATTCCGGCGTGAACATGCGTTCGATTGCGGCGGTATCCTCGCCCTCGCGGCGGTCGCGGGCAAAGCCGATGGCGGCCTTGGCCTGTTCCTGCGCGCCCGCGTTCGAGGTCATGATCAGCACCACGTTGCGGAAATTCACCGTACGACCGTTATGGTCGGTCAACTCGCCATGGTCCATCACCTGCAACAAGATGTTGAACACATCCGGGTGGGCCTTTTCGATCTCGTCCAGCAGCAGCACGCAATGCGGATGCTGATCGACACCGTCGGTCAGCAGACCGCCCTGATCGAACCCGACATAGCCCGGAGGGGCACCGATCAGACGGGAAACCGCGTGTTTCTCCATGTATTCCGACATGTCAAAGCGCAGCAATTCCACGCCCAGATTGTCGGCCAGCTGTTTCGCCACCTCGGTCTTGCCCACACCGGTCGGACCGGCGAACAGGTAGTTGCCGATTGGCTTTTCAGGTTCACGCAGACCGGCACGGGCCAGTTTGATGGCGCTGGCAAGCGCCTCGATGGCCAGGTCCTGTCCGAACACCACGCGTTTCAACGAGGCTTCGAGGTCTTTCAGAACCGCCGCATCATCCTTGGTGACATTCTTCGGCGGGATGCGGGCGATCTTGGCGACGACCGCTTCGATCTCTTTCACACCGATGGTCTTGCGACGCTTGCTTTCGGCGACCAGATGCTGCGCGGCACCGGCTTCGTCGATCACGTCGATGGCCTTGTCCGGCAACTTGCGGTCGTTGATATAGCGCGCCGACAGTTCGACGGCCGTCTTGATGGCATCTGCGGTATATTTGATCTCGTGATGTTCTTCGAAATAGGGTTTCAGACCGCGCAGAATCTTCACGCTGTCCTCTACCGAAGGCTCATTCACGTCGATCTTCTGGAACCGGCGGCTCAGCGCGCGGTCCTTTTCGAAATGTTGACGGAATTCCTTGTAAGTGGTCGAGCCCATGGTGCGCAGCTTGCCGCCCTGCAAGGCAGGTTTCAGCAGGTTCGAGGCATCCATCGCCCCGCCTGATGTGGCACCGGCACCGATTACGGTATGAATCTCGTCGATGAACAGAACCGCGTCGGGGTGATCTTCCAATTCGGTCACAACCGCCTTGAGCCGTTCCTCGAAATCCCCACGGTAGCGGGTTCCGGCCAGCAACGCGCCCATATCCAGCGAGTAGATGGTGGTGTTGGACAACACATCCGGGGCCTCGCCGCCCACGATCTTGTGGGCCAGACCCTCGGCAATGGCGGTTTTGCCGACGCCCGGATCCCCCACCAGCAGCGGGTTGTTTTTGCGGCGACGGCACAGCACCTGAATGCAGCGTTCGACCTCATCCGCGCGGCCGATCAGCGGGTCCACGTCTCCGGCCCGCGATTTCGCGTTCAGATCGACGCAGTATTTGCCCAGAGCGCTTTCTTTCTGCTCACCATCGCCAGCGCTGGACTGCACCTCTTCCTCGACCTGATCCGCGCCCGAGACCGAGCGGCTTTCGCCATAGGCAGGGTCCTTGGCAACGCCGTGGGCGATGAAATTCACCGCGTCGTAACGGGTCATGTCCTGTTCTTGCAGGAAATAGGCCGCATTGCTTTCGCGTTCGGCAAAAATGGCGACCAGCACATTGGCCCCGGTCACCTCGGTCCGGCCCGAGCTTTGAACATGGATCGCGGCGCGCTGGATAACACGTTGGAAGGCGGCAGTGGGCACTGCTTCGGACCCATCGATGTCAGTGACCAGATTAGACAGGTCTTCGTCGATAAATTCGACCAAGGTGCTGCGCAATTCGTCCAGATCGACGCTGCAGGCCTTCATGACCCGAATGGCATCGGGTTCTTCCAGCAGCGCCAGCAGCAGATGCTCCAACGTTGCAAATTCGTGTCGCCGTTCATTCGCAGCTGCAAGGGCCGCGTGGATGGCTTGTTCCAATGTGCTCGAGAATGAAGGCACGCGGGTGCTCCTCTGTCTTGGGTCAGAAGGGGGCGGGCTTTCGGCCGGAACCCCATCCCAACCATGTCCTCATACTATTAGAGTTTGGTTGATCGACGCCCGGCTTCAAGGGTTTTCTTTCACTTGACAGTCACATTTGTTGTGACCGTGTCCGTGAAGAGGGGCAAATAGGCATCAAAACCGGTCTTTTCTACCCCTGATCTCGGCAAAAACAGCGGCTGGGTCAGACCCCACCATGCCAAGATGCGCCTGAATCGCGGGATCAGAGGCCCGCAGGAATGGATTTGTTGCTTTCTCAAGGGCCAAAGTTGACGGAACTGTCGGTTCTCCGGCTGTGCGGGCGCGTTTGGTCTCCGCAACGCGTTGTTGCAAGGCGGCGTTATCGGGATCGACCGTGACGGCAAACTTGGCGTTCGACAGGGTATATTCATGGCCCGAACACACCAGAGTATCGTCGGGCAGCGCCGCCAGCTTGCTGAGCGAGGCCCACATCTGATCCGGCGTGCCTTCGAACAGGCGACCACAACCCAGGGCCATCAGGCTGTCTGCGGTAAAGACCACGGCGCTTTGGGGCAGATAAAATGCGATATGACCAACCGTATGGCCCGAAACGTCCAGCACCTCGACCGGCTCTCCTCCGATCTCAAAGCCGTTGCCTTCGGACACTTGCAGGTCCAGCGGGGGCAGGCGATGGGCGTCTGCAGCGGCCCCGATCACCTTGGCCGGATGCTTTTCCAGGATGCCGGGCAGGCCATCGACGTGATCCCAGTGATGATGGGTCAGCAACACATGGCTCAGGCTCCAGCCGCGGCGGTCCAGTTCGGCCAGAATCGGCCCCGGTTCGGGCGCATCGACCAGGGCCGTCTGGCCGGTTGCGGCATCATGCGCCAGAAATGCGTAATTATCGCTGAGACATGGGATGGTTACGATCTCAAGAGGCATGGCCTTTTGCCCTTTCATTGCTAGACTGCGCCCAGCTAAGCCGATTGACCGGGTATCCGCAATGCATCTTGATGTGCAGGATCTGAGGAACTTTTACTACCGCAGCACGCTGGGCCGTGCGGCGCAGGCGGCGATCCGTGGGCGGCTTGTCGATCTGTGGCCCGAAGCCAAGGGCCAAACGGTTGCGGGCTTTGGGTTCGCGGTGCCTTTGCTGCGCCCCTATCTGGCCGATGCGCGCCGCGTGATCGGCCTTATGCCCGGTCCGCAGGGCGTGATGCCCTGGCCTGCCGGCATGCCCAATGTTTCGGTCCTGACCGAAGAGACGCTGTGGCCCATCGAAACCGGTCATGTCGACAAACTGGTGGTCATGCACGGGCTGGAAACCTCGGAACGCCCGAGCCAGTTGCTGGACGAATGCTGGAGGGTTCTGGGGCCGGGTGGCAAGGCCCTGTTCGTCGTACCGAACCGGGCCGGGTTGTGGTCCCGAACCGATCGCACGCCTTTTGGCTTTGGGCGTCCGTATTCGGCGACACAGTTGGAAAACCAGTTGAAGGCGCATCATTTCAAGCGTGAAAACCATTGCTCGGCGCTTTATCTGCCGCCGTCATTCCGGCGCTTCTGGCTGAAATCCGGCAGTCTGATCGAAAAGACGGGCCAGCGGATCCCGACAGTCATGGCCGGTGGCGTTCTGATGGTCGAGGTCAGCAAACGTATCCGCCCACCCAGCGGCAGTGTAACGAAAGATACCGCAAAACGGCCGATCAAGGCGCTGGACGGGCTGCTCAAGCCCGCGTAACCGCGAAACCTGCGGGGCGTTTTTGCCGCCCGAAATCGATGAAAATCGGCCACAGGAATCGCAAAAACCTACAGTTTGGTAACATTTTTATCTCAAGCCAGCCGGTCAAAAGGGTCGCACTTTGCGTAAGTGTATGAAATTCAACGTTTTGTGGATAAGGCGCTAGCCGTGATAATATATTGCTAGCTTGGTTCGGCTCTGCTACATCCCCGGTGATTTTGATCCCCGCCCTTTATGGACGGGGTTTCTTCACGCCCCCGGGGTAGCTGCCGCAACGCGAATTCGGGGCCCAAAATATCGGAAGGGTGGACGTGTCCGAACCAGCTTCGATTTCCACAGGCATCGCCGAGCGCTATGCCACCGCGATTTTCGAGATCGCGAAAGAGAATAATGACCTCGCAGGTCTGGAAACCGGCATCAATGATCTGGCAGCAGCACTGGGCGACAGCGCCGAATTGCGCGACCTGATCGCCTCGCCTCTGGTTTCCCGCGCCGAGCAAGAAGGCGCAATCACCGCAATCGCCGCGAAAATGGGTCTGAACACCATTCTGGGCAACACGCTGGGCCTGATGGCGCAGAAACGCCGCCTGTTCGTGGTGCCGCAGCTGGTGCAGGTTCTGCGCGACATGCTGGCGGATGAGCGTGGCGAAGTGACCGCCGATGTCGCCTCGGCCAAGGCGCTGACCAAGACACAACTGGAAAAACTGTCCAAGACGCTGTCCGAGCGTGTGGGCAAGACCGTGACAATCAATGCGACCGTGGATGAAAGCCTCATCGGCGGTCTTGTCGTTAAAGTGGGCTCGAAAATGATCGACAGTTCGATCCGTTCGAAGCTGAACTCCCTACAGAATGCAATGAAAGAGGTCGGATAAATGGGAATCCAAGCTGCAGAGATTTCTGCAATCCTGAAGGACCAGATCAAGAATTTTGGTCAGGAAGCCGAAGTGGCCGAGATCGGCCGCGTGCTGAGCGTCGGTGACGGGATTGCCCGTGTATACGGCCTGGACAATGTGCAAGCCGGTGAGATGGTCGAATTCCCCGGTGGCATCATGGGCATGGCGCTGAACCTGGAAAGCGACAACGTGGGTGTCGTTATCTTCGGGTCCGACCGTGACATCAAAGAAGGTGACACCGTCAAGCGCACCAACTCGATCGTGGACGTTCCGATCGGTGACGAACTGCTGGGCCGTGTTGTTGACGGTCTGGGCAACCCGCTGGACGGCAAAGGCCCGATCAACGCGACCAAGCGTGGCGTTGCAGACGTCAAAGCCCCCGGCATCATCCCGCGTAAATCGGTGCACGAGCCGATGGCAACCGGCCTGAAATCGGTTGACGCGATGATCCCGATCGGCCGTGGCCAGCGTGAGCTGATCATTGGTGACCGTCAGACCGGCAAAACCGCCGTTGCTCTGGACGCGATCCTGAACCAGAAAACCTACAACGACGCAGCAGGCGACGACGAGTCGAAGAAACTGTACTGCGTATACGTCGCCATCGGTCAAAAGCGTTCGACCGTTGCGCAGCTGGTGAAGAAGCTGGAAGAATCCGGCGCGATTGAATACTCGATCGTTGTGGCCGCAACCGCGTCCGACCCGGCGCCGATGCAGTTCCTGGCACCATATGCCGCGACCGCGATGGCCGAATACTTCCGTGACAACGGCCGCCACGCGCTGATCATCTATGATGACCTGTCGAAGCAGGCTGTGTCCTATCGTCAGATGTCGCTGCTGCTGCGCCGCCCGCCGGGCCGTGAAGCCTATCCGGGCGACGTTTTCTACCTCCACTCGCGCCTGCTGGAGCGTTCGGCGAAGCTGAACGAAGATTTCGGCGCAGGCTCGCTGACCGCTCTGCCGGTTATCGAAACTCAGGGCGGTGACGTATCAGCCTTTATTCCGACCAACGTGATCTCGATCACCGACGGTCAGATCTTCCTGGAAACCGAACTGTTCTACCAGGGCATCCGTCCTGCCGTGAACACCGGTCTGTCGGTTTCGCGTGTGGGCTCGTCGGCTCAGACCAACTCGATGAAGTCGGTCGCCGGTCCGGTTAAGCTGGAACTGGCTCAGTACCGCGAAATGGCTGCGTTTGCGCAGTTTGGTTCCGACCTCGACGCCGCGACCCAGCAGCTGCTGAACCGTGGTGCGCGTCTGACCGAGCTGATGAAACAGCCGCAGTACTCGCCGCTGACCAACGCTGAAATCGTCTGCGTGATCTTCGCCGGTACCAACGGTTACCTCGACAAGATCGACGTGTCCGATGTTGGCCGTTACGAAGCTGGCCTGCTGGCGCACCTGCGTGGCAAGCACGCGGATCTGCTTCAGTGGATCACGGACGAAGATCCCAAGATCAAGGGTGACGCTTCCGACAAGATCAAGGCTGCGCTGGACGAATACGCCGCAACCTTCGCTTAAGGGAGAGGCGGGCATATGCCAAATCTTAAGGACCTTAAAAACAGGATCGAGTCGGTCAAATCGACCCGCAAGATCACCAAGGCCATGCAGATGGTCGCGGCTGCAAAACTGCGCCGCGCCCAGGAATCTGCCGAAGCCTCGCGCCCCTATGCCGAACGGTTCAATGCCGTGATGGCGGGGCTGGCGGCGTCGGTCGGGGGCAGCGACAGCGCCCCCAAGCTGCTCCGGGGTACGGGCAGCGATGATGTCCATCTGCTGGTTGTCATGACAGCTGAACGCGGCCTGTGCGGCGGCTTCAACTCGAACATCGCCAAGCTGGCCCGCCAAAAGGCGGACGAGCTGCGTGCCAAAGGCAAGACGGTCAAGGTTCTGACCGTCGGCAAGAAAGGCCGCGACGCGCTCAAGCGTGATTTTGGCGATCTGTTCGTTGGACATATCGACCTGAGCGAGGTCAAGCGTCTGGGTTACACCAACGCGCAGGACATCGCCAAGGATATCCTGTCCCGCTTTGACGGGGGTGAGTTCGATGTTGCCACGATCTTCTACTCGAAGTTCGTCAACGTTGTGACGCAGATCCCGTCGGCACAGCAGATCATCCCCGCCTCGTTCGAGGACGAAGCGGCAGGTGACGACAGCGGTGCCGTGTTCGATTACGAGCCCAGCGAAGAGGCCATTCTGGCCGACCTGCTGCCCAAGGGGGTTGCCACCGCGATCTTCTCGGCCTTGCTCGAAAACGGAGCGTCTGAACAGGGTGCACGGATGTCCGCGATGGACAACGCGACACGCAACGCGGGTGAGATGATCGACAAGCTGACGATCCAGTTCAACCGCTCGCGTCAGGCCGTGATCACCAACGAGCTGATTGAAATTATTTCCGGCGCCGAAGCGCTGTAAGAAAACCGGAGACGAAACATGGCGAATGCAAAAGGCAAAGTCACACAGATCATCGGGGCCGTCGTTGACGTGCAGTTCGATGATGCGCTGCCTGAAATTCTGAACGCGCTGGAAACCACCAACAATGGCAAGCGCCTGGTGTTGGAAGTTGCTCAGCACCTGGGTGAAAACACTGTCCGCACCATTGCGATGGACGCGACCGAAGGTCTGGTCCGCGGCGAAGCGGTTACCGACACCGGCGCGCCGATCTCGGTTCCGGTTGGTAACGCCACCCTGGGCCGCATCCTGAACGTTGTCGGCGAGCCGATCGACGAAAAGGGCGAGGTTGTCGCAACCGAGACCCGCGCGATCCACCAACCCGCACCCGAGTTTGACGAACAGTCGACCGAGTCGGAAATCCTGGTCACCGGTATCAAGGTTGTTGACCTGCTGGCCCCCTACGCCAAAGGCGGTAAAATCGGCCTGTTCGGCGGCGCGGGCGTTGGCAAAACCGTTCTGATCATGGAACTGATCAACAACATCGCAAAAGTGCACTCGGGCTTTTCGGTGTTCGCGGGTGTTGGTGAACGGACCCGTGAAGGCAACGACCTGTATCACGAGATGATCGAATCGAACGTTATTAAACCTGACAACCTGTCGGAATCGCAGGTTGCCCTGGTATACGGTCAGATGAACGAACCTCCGGGAGCACGTGCGCGTGTTGCTCTGACCGGTCTGACCCTGGCCGAGCAGTTCCGCGACCAGTCCGGGACCGACGTTCTGTTCTTCGTCGACAACATCTTCCGCTTCACGCAGGCGGGTTCCGAGGTTTCGGCTCTGCTGGGTCGTATTCCTTCGGCTGTGGGCTATCAGCCGACACTGGCCACCGACATGGGCGCGCTGCAGGAACGCATCACCTCGACCAAGTCGGGCTCGATCACCTCGGTGCAGGCCATTTACGTGCCTGCGGACGACCTTACCGACCCTGCGCCTGCGACCTCGTTTGCGCACCTCGACGCGACCACCGTTCTGAACCGTGCGATCTCGGAAAAGGGTATCTACCCGGCGGTTGACCCGCTCGACTCGACCTCGCGTCTGCTTGACCCGGCGATTGTTGGTGAAGAGCACTACAAGGTTGCGACCGACGTTCAGCAGATCCTCCAGCGCTACAAGTCGCTGCAGGACATCATCGCCATCCTCGGCATGGACGAACTGTCGGAAGAGGATAAACTGACCGTGGCCCGTGCCCGTAAGATCGAACGCTTCCTGTCGCAGCCGTTCGACGTGGCCGAGGTTTTCACCGGTTCGCCGGGCGTTCAGGTTCCTCTGGATGTCACCATCTCGTCGTTCAAGGCCGTTGTGGCTGGCGAATACGATCACCTGCCCGAAGCGGCCTTCCTGATGGTTGGCGGCATCGAAGAAGTGATCGCCAAAGCCGAGAAGATGGCAGCAGAAGCCGCCTAAGGAGTATCCCTGATGGCAAACACGATGCAATTCGACCTCGTCAGCCCCGAGCGGAGCCTCGCTTCGCTCAGCGCTACCGCGGTCCAGATTCCCGGCGCGGACGGGGACATGACGGCGATGCCCGATCATGCCCCCACCATCACCACGCTGCGCCCCGGTCTGCTGAAGGTTGAGGCACCCGAAGGGTCCAGCGAATACCTGGTCACCGGCGGGTTTGCCCAGATCAACGGCGACAGCCTTTCGGTTCTGGCCGAAAAAGCGATCCCGGTGGCCGAAGTGACCCGCGCACATCTGGACGAGCTGATCGAAGACGCCCGCGCCTCGCACGAGGCGGCCAAGGGTGGTGACGACCAGACCATCGTCGATGATGCCGCCAAGTTGCTGGCCGACATGGAAGCGCTTGGAACGCATATGAGCCTGTAACAGGCATCACAGCTGAAAATTTGAACGGCCTCGCACCTGCGGGGCCGTTTTTTTGTCGTGCTTTTGCCGAAAAGCCGGGATAAGTTGCGGGAATTCAAGAATAATGATGACAGAATGAAGAAATTTCTTACCCATCCCATCGGCATCGATCAGGGCGAAGAGGTGCTGTTTTCCGAATTCGCCGAAGGCGGCGATATGTGGACCGGCGAAGGCCCGCGCGAACGTCGGGCTCAGATTCGATTCAGCGAAGCCTTTCGGTCGATCCCGGTTGTACAGGTGGGCATTTCGCTGTGGGACGTGGACACGTCTTCGGCATTACGGGCAGAGGTGAAGGCGCAGGATGTGACGCCCCAGGGGTTCACGGCTGTATTCCGCACCTGGTCGGATACCCGTATCGCCCGCATCCGGGTTGCATGGACGGCTATTGGTGAAGTCGCCCACGCAGATGATTGGAATATCTCCTGATCGGAGCAGGGCGCGGATTAGCTGTCCTGCGCCTCGATCATGTCCACCCGTGTCGCGTGGCGGCCGCCTTCGAACTCGGCGGACAGAAACGCGTCCACGATGTCCAGAGCCTGACCTTCGCCGACGACGCGCGCACCGATGGACAGCATGTTGGCATTGTTGTGCTGGCGGATCATCCGGGCCGAGAAGGCGTCAGAGCACACGCCGCAACGGATGCCGGGGACCTTGTTCGCCGCCATCATGATCCCTTGCCCGGTGCCGCAAAGGATGATGCCCAGCTGACAGTCACCCGACGCCACAGCTTGCGCTGCGGCTTTGCCGTGTTTGGGGTAATGCGTGCTTTCCCGGGTCGTCGGGCCAATATCGACCACCTCCCAGCCTTGCTGGGCGATGTGGTTGGCCACGGCCTGACGCAGATCGATCGCTGCGTGGTCGCTGGACAGGACAATACGTTTGTTGGCAGTCATCACATTCAGTCCATCTGGTACATGGATTCGTAGATCGGTGTCAGCGTTTTGTCTTCGAACAGAGATGAAACGCTGGTGCCGTTCCAGATGTTCAGGATGGCCTGAGTGAAGATCGGTGCGGTCGGCACGATGCGGATATTCTTGGCCTTCAGGATCTCTTTGGTTGGCTGGATCGTATCCGTCAGGACCAGAGATTTCATGACCGAATTGGTCACACGCTCGACCGCGGGGCCGCTCATGACGCCATGGGTGATGTAGGAATGAACCTCTTTCGCGCCGTTATCCAGCAGGACCTGAGCCGCCTTGCACAGCGTTCCGGCGGTGTCGCACATATCGTCCACAATCAAGCAGATTTTGTCTTTGACGTCACCGATCACGGTCATTTCAGCCACTTCACCCGCTTTTTCCCGGCGTTTATCGACAATCGACAGCGGGGCGTTGATGCGCTTGGCCAACTCGCGGGCGCGGGCCACGCCGCCGACATCGGGCGAGACCACCATGATTTCGTCCAGATTGTCCTTGAACTGATGCTTCACATCCAGCGCAAAGATCGGCGAGGCGTAAAGGTTGTCTACCGGGATATCAAAGAACCCCTGAATCTGGGCTGCGTGCAGGTCCATGGTCAGAACCCGCTCGATCCCTGCACCGGTCAGCATGTTTGCGACAAGCTTGGCGCTGATTGGCGTGCGGGCCTTGGTGCGGCGGTCCTGACGGGCGTAGCCGAAATAGGGGATCACGGCGGTGATCCGCTGGGCCGACGACCGGCGCAGCGCGTCGGCGATGATCAGCAGTTCCATCAGGTTGTCATTGGCCGGGTTCGAGGTCGGCTGGATGATGAACATATCCTCGCCCCGTACGTTCTCGAAGACTTCGACGAAGATCTCGCCGTCATTGAACCGCTCGACCCGCGCATCGACCAGACCCTGGTCAACGCCGCGATACAGGCTCATGCGGCGAGCGATGGTTTCGGCAAGCGGAAGGTTTGCGTTCCCAGCAATAAGCTTGGGTTCGTGGAGTGTCGGCATTGGCTGAGATCCCCGGGCAGCGTTGGCAATGTGACAGATTCGTGATGTTGACACCGCTTAGCATGGCCTTACCGTCCCGCAAAGATAACGCTGCGGAGAAAGTGCACATGACCCAGATTGACTACTTTTTTGCGACAATTTCGCCCTACACCTATCTGGCCGGTTCCCGGCTGGAAGAGATCGCGGCGAAGCACGGCGCGACGATCAATTACAAACCGCTGGATATCATGGCCTTGTTCGCGCGCACCGGGGGAACGCCGCCAAAAGACCGCCATATCTCGCGCACCGAATACCGCGCGCAGGAGTTGCTGCGGCAATCCAGGGATCTGGGGATGGAGTTCAATCTGCAGCCCACACACTGGCCGACCAATATGGCCCCGTCGTCCTATGCGGTGATCGCCGCGATCAAGGATGGCTCGGGCGATGTGGGCAAGCTGTGCCAGTCCATCCTGCGCGCCTGCTGGGCCGAGGAAAAGGATGTGGCACAGGATGATGTGATCCGCGACTGTCTGTCGAATGCCGGGTTTGACCCCGATCTGGCCAATAGTGGCTTGCTGGTCGGGGCCGAGACCTATGCCGCCAATCTGGAAGAGGCCGTGGATCGCGGCGTGTTTGGCGCGCCGTTCTACCTCACGCCCGATGGCCAGCGGTTCTGGGGTCAGGACCGGCTGGACGATCTGGATCGGCATCTGGCAGGGATGAACGGGTGACAGCCTTGGCTGCAGCGTCACACGCGGCCTTCGTCCGGCATTTGGGGAAGGGGGAGCGCAAATTGCTCGCCCTTCACTGCACCATTGCGCATTCCGGCGCGTGGTCCGGTTTGGCCAAGGTTCTGGAGGGCAGCGCGTCTCTGATCGCCCCGGATATGCCGTCGCACGGGCGCAGTCCGGATTGGGACGGGCAGAGCGATTTCTTCGATGCGGTGGCTGGGCAGGCGACGCAGGAGTTGACCGAACCCATGGATCTGATCGGTCATTCCTTTGGGGCGATCGCCGCGCTGCGGCTGGCAATGGTAAACCCGCAATACGTGCGCAGCCTGACCCTGATCGAACCCGTATTCTTTGCCGTGGCAAAACAGGATGCGCCCCAATTGTTCGACCAGCACATCCACGCGTCCCAACCGATCAATGCAGCCTTCGCGGCGGGCGATACAGCTTTGGCCGCACGGCTGTTCAACCGGATGTGGAGCACCGGCATCAGCCCGAAATGGCCTGACCTGCCCGAGCGAACTCGGGCCAGCATGGTGCGGGGGATACATGTTGTTCCTGCCTCCCATCCCGTGCTGTACGAAGACCGTGCCGGGTTGCTGGACCCGGAGAACTGCAAACGCGTCACGATGCCGACCCTTTTGCTGAGCGGGTCTGAAACCGACCCGACACTGCCGGTGATCTGCGAAGGATTGCAGCACCGCCTGCCAAATGCGCGGCATAAGGTGGTGCGCGGCGCGGGGCATATGCTGCCCATCTCGCACCCCCATGAGACAGGCGCGCTGCTTCAGGAGTTCTGGAAAGCCAACCCCGCGACAGGCGTTACAGCAGGCTGAGGAACCGGTCGATTTCAGCCGCCCCAATCGACCAGTCGCAAACCAATCGGCAGGCGAGGTTTTCGTCGTCATCGTCCCCTTCAAGCTCGGCACCCCAGAGGTGATAGACCGCCCCGGCCTCGTGCAATTGCTTGTGCTTGGCGCGTGGGAATGAGGCAAAGATCATATTGGCCTGCGGCTCGTGCAGGAACGTGGCCCCCTTGGCGCGCAACCCGTTGGCCAGCAGAGCGCAGTTGTCGTTGGCCTGACGGGCCATTTTCAACCAAAGATCATCTTCCAGATAAGCCGCCATCTGGGCGGACAGGTAGCGATGTTTGGAAAACAGATGCGCCCCGCGTTTGCGGCGCAGCTCGAATTCCCAGGCTTTGCTTTCGTCAAAGAACACGACGGCCTCGACGCCCATCAGGCCGTTCTTCGTGCCACCAAAGCTGACCGCATCCACACCTGATTTCCAAGTCATATCCGCCGGGGAACAATTCAGCGCAACCAGAGCGTTGGTGAACCGCGCCCCGTCCAGATGGACGGGCAGGCCGTATTCCTTGGCCACGCGGCACAGGGCCTGCAACTCTTCCAACGAATAAACCGACCCGCGCTCGGTGACCTGCGTGATCGACACAGGCCCGCGCTGTGGCCCGTGCACCCCGCGCGTTTCTTCCCCAAGGATCGAGCCGCGCAACGCATCCGGGGTCATCTTGTCACCACCCGGCACCAGTGTCAGCTTCGCCCCGCTGTAAAACTCGGGCGCGTTGCACTCATCCTCGTGGATATGCGCGACCGGAGAACAGAAGACCGTTTCCCAGGGGTTGGACAGCGTCGCAAGGGCCAGCGAATTTGCCGCCGTCCCCGTCGCCACCAGATAAACCGCCGCGCCCGGTGCCTCGAAGATGCTGCGGATACGGTCGCGCACCTCGTTCATCATCGTGTCCGCGCCATAGGCCATCTGGTACCCCTGATTGGCCTCGGCCAGCTTGGCCATGACCTGCGGGTGAACCGGGCCGGAATTGTCAGACGCGAAATACATCAGGTTGGCTCCTCGATAATGTAATCTTCCCACTCTTCCATGGGGGTTTCGAACTCGGACACAGTACGCCCCTGAACCGAGACGCCCGCCGCGTGCACGCTGTCCGGCGTACCAGATATCAAAGGATGCCAGTCGTAAAGAGGTTTGCCTTCCCACAGCAATCGATACGCACAGGTTTGCGGCAGCCAATAGGCGTGGTCGTCGATATTGTCGGGAGTCATGACGATGCATTCGGGTACGAATTGGTGCCGGATGTCATATTGCGTGCAGCGGCAGCTTTCATCGTCCAGCAGGCGGCAGGCGACGCAGGTCAAGGCAACCTCGCCTGTGTCCTCATCCTCCAGCTTGTTCAGGCAACATTTGCCGCAGCCGTCGCACAGGGCCTCCCACTCGCGCTGGTTCATCTTGCGCAAGGGCTTGCGTTCCCAAAACCGGGCAGGCAGGCCCGCGCGTTCAATCGGATCGGTGGTCATAGAGCGGCCAGAATACCACGGGCCTTTTGGCAATCGGCATCCATCTGCGCGATCAGGCCGTCCAGCCCATCGAATGTCAGCTCTGGTCGCAGGAAGTCGATCAGACCGACGGACAGGGTCGAACCGTAAAGATCGCCGGAAAAATCGAACAGGAAGGTTTCGATATTGGGGGCTTCGCCATGGAACATGGGGCGCACACCGATCGAGGCCGCCCCGTGATAGCTGCCCTGATGCGGGCCGTCCAACACGTCGACCAGCACGGCATACACCCCGAATTTGGGCGGGTGCAGACCTTCGATGGACATGTTCGCGGTTGGAAAGCCCAACTCGCGCCCGCGCTGTTCGCCCCCGATCACCACACCTTCGATCCGGTGCCAGTGGCCCAGCATAGCGGCCGCATCGCGCGGACGCCCGTCGCTGAGCGCGGTGCGAATGGCGGTCGAGGAAACAACGTTTTCCGACCGCTCCATCAGTGGTGCAATGGTGACGCCAAATCCCATCTGCTCGCCAAAGCGGACCATATCCTGCGCGGTGCCGACACGACCTTTGCCAAAACAGAAATCGGCCCCCACAACGATATGGGACAGGCCCAGCCCATCGCAAATGACGTTTCTGGCGAACTCTTCCGGGGACAACCCGGCCAGTGCCGCATTGAACGGCAGTTCGTACAGCATCTTTACGCCCAACCTTTCCAACCGGTGCGCACGTGCATTGCCCCGCATCAACCGGAAGGGCGGCGCGTCCGGGGCGAAATACTCGCGCGGATGCGGCTCGAACGTCAAAACACCCAAAGGCGCATCAGGGGCGGCGCGGCGCGCCAGTTCAATCACCGACTGGTGCCCCAAATGAACGCCATCAAAATTCCCGATCGCCACACTGGCGCCACGGTCCTGAGGCTCGATGTACTGAAAATCCCGGATGATGTGCATATGGCTTGCCTAGCTGGACTGTAAGGCGGGTTCAAGCACCTGATTGGTCTTGCTTGCGCAGCGTTTCAGCCACGTATTGCCGAACCCAGTCCCTGTTCGTGGCGTCCCAGAGTTTGGCCGTCGGCGTTTCGACGCCCTACGCCAGACCCGGATCGAGACCCAGGGTTTGCAGCACCTCGACCAATCCGACAGGGATGGCGCGTTAAAACAGGATTCTGGCCGACCCGCGCACCCGGTTGCACGCAACAATCGACATAGCAGGGTGCTGCCGCTGCGGGGGCTGGTGCAGATGACGTAAGAATCGAAACGAGGCAGTGATCGACCTGTTGGCCTGACGGAATGTTACCTCTCCATGATCCAGTGTTCTGGCGCGCCAACAACAAAAAAGGCGCCATTCCGGGCGCCTTTGCTGTGACGTGATGTGATCAAGGCTCAGTCGAACTTGCGCGACGGGGCCAGAACCATAGCCTCACCAATCAGGACCTTCTTGCCGTCGACCGAGCAATGGCAATCCAGCTTGACGCGGCGTTTGGCAAAGTCGATGTCGATGACTTTCACCTCGGCATAGACCATGTCGCCGGGGCGCACGGGAGCCAGGAATTTCAGGGACTGACCCATGTATACGGTGCCATGGCCAGGCAGCTGCTCTCCGATCACGGCCGAGATCAGACCCGCCGTCAGCATCCCGTGGGCGATGCGCCCTTCAAAGATCGTGTCACGCGCATAATCGTCATCCAGATGCACCGGATTCCGGTCGGTCGAAACCTGCGCGAACATCTCGATATCCTCATCCGTCACCACTTTGCGCAGGTGGCGGGACATGCCCATCTCGATGTCTTCGATACAGATCGTTCCGCGTGGAAGATTGTCCAACATGTTGCCCTCACTCGAAGTTGGCCGTGAAAGAAAAATCCACCATCAGGCCTAGGTTGGCAACTTTATTACTTCGCAACTGCAGAAAATCAAGTCAAAAATGACTATCGCAAGCGACCGATTGTATATGTCGGGCTGATCTTTTCCCTTTGTATATAGTCAGTTAAGGATTCAGCGTGCGGATGGTGCGACGTTTTTGTTTCCGCTGCCGCCAATCCGCCCGAGATGAACAGGGTATCGATTCCCTCTCCCATCCCGCCAAGGATGTCGGTATGGGGGCCATCGCCAATGGCAAGGATGTCAGAGTCTGCAATATCTGCGCCCAATTCCTGAAGGCGGCGGCGGGCCAGATCGTAGATTGGCGGGTGGGGCTTGCCGAAATACAGGCTCTCGCCACCCATCTCGGTATAAAGCTTTGCCAGAGCCCCCGCGCACCACTCACGCACCTCGCCCCGGTCAACAACGATGTCGGGATTCGCACAGAGCAGCTTCATGCCCATCTGCTTGGCGTACAGGAAATCGGGCCGGTTCACATCGGGGTCCGCCATCGGATCGAAAGGTCCACAGCAGACGATGCCCTCAGCCTCTTTTAACGGGACACGTTCGATGTGGATGGGGTGGTGCAGCAGCTTCAGCGGCTCAAAGAACCCCGCATCGCGCTGCCATTCTCCCATGAAATACACCTTGTGCCCGACCGCGCCGCGAAACATGGCGGACCGGGCTGAATCTCCGCTGGTTGCGATCGTGTCATAGGCATCGGCGGGTACGTTGAACTGGGTCAGCTGCGATGCAACCCCGGCGCGCGGTTTGGGAGAGTTTGTTACCAGCACGACCAGCCCGCCAGCGGCGCGGTAGGCCTGCAACGCTGCCACCGCTTCGGGATAGGCGGTGATACCGTTGTGAACGCAGCCCCAGAGATCGACAAAAAGCGCCTTATATCGGTCGGAGATCTCGGTCAGAGAGGAGATAATCTGGGTCATTGGGTCTCTTTCGGCGATGAACTGCGGCTGCCAAGCCTATGGCAGAGCTTGACGGGTTTTGCCAGAGGGGGCTCTGCCCCCGCCGCCCGTGCCGGGCGTCTCCCCCGGGATATTTCGGGCCAGATGAAGCAAGGAATCCGTTCTTCATCTGGCCAAAAATATCCCGGAGCGCGAGGCAGAGCCTCGCAAAAAGAAAAAGGCGCCCGGTTCGGACGCCTTTCACACGGGAATGACAGAAGATCAGACCTTCAGGTTCGGGATGATCTGTTTCTTGCGGCTCATGATGCCGGGCAGGACAACGGCGTCGCCCTCGACCGATGCGCCAAAGCTTTTCTCGGCAACGGTTTTGACCAGATCGTTCGGGACCAGCAGGGTGGCTTCTTCGTTCAGGATGTCCACGACGAACAGCAGAACCTGATCAACGCTGTCTTCCTTTGCCACATCGACCATGGATGCAGCCAAGCTGTCTTTTCGGTCCAGCACAACGCCCGGCGCGGTGGTTTCCAGAACAGAAACGCGGAACTTGGTGCCGTCGACCTCGTATTCCTTGCTGTCCATGCGGATCAGTTCGGCGTCCGAGAACGAGGACACATCCGACTTCGCTGCAAACATGTCAGCCGCATAGGCCGAGACGTCCAGACCCAGTTCAGCCGCCAGCTTCTCGGCCACGGCGCGGTCATGCGCGGTGGTGGTGGGCGAGCGGAATTCCAGCGTGTCCGACAAGATGCAGGTCAGCGCCGCGCCTTTGACGGCTTCGGGCATCTTGGCGGCATAGTCGCCCATCAGGTCAACCATGATGGTTGCCGTGCAGGCCAGCGGGCGCACGGTGATGTCGATCGGGCCCTTGGTTTCCAGCCCGCCGACCAGCTTGTGGTGGTCGATGATCGCGCGGATATCGGCGCTGTTGACACTCGCGGGCAGTTCCGCCGGGTTGTTGGTGTCCACGATTACAACCGGCGCGTCGGCCTCGACATCGTCGATGATGCGCGGCTTGGGCAGGTCCCAGCGTTGCAGCATAAAGGCCGCTTCGGTGTTGGGTTCGCCCAGCAGAACGGGCTCGGCCTGTTCGCCTTTCACTTCGTTCAGGTACCACGACCACAGGATCGGAGAACCGGTCGAGTCTGTGTCGGGAGATTTGTGGCCAAATACGAGGGTTGTCATGTCAGCTATCCTGAGGATTGGAAATTTGCGCGCCTTATAGGGTGCAAGGCACCGCTTGTCACCCGGTTGCGGCCTGCTGCGACTGTTGGTCTGCTATGCGCCTGGGTCAGAACGGCGCGCGGGTCAGCGTATACCCTTCCTGTTCCAGCAAGGCGAGAAGACCGAAATCATGGCTGAGATGCCCGGCACCCACGGCGATGACGGCGGTTTGATTCTGAATGGCGAGAATATGCCTCATCCAATTCGCGTTGCGGGTCACCAGCAGTTTCTGTTCGAACTGGTCCCATTCCGCGTTGTATTCGGTTTCGGACAGGCCCGAGGCCTCAAGCCCCTGCAACCGCGCCAGTTGCAGGATCTGGGCGTGCTGTTCCTCCAGATAGGCATTGGCCATGGTGGTCAGATGATTGGCGTCGCTTTGCATCGCCCCGGCCAGTCGCACCAACGAGTCCACCTGCTGATCCAGCGGCAGATCGTCGAACATGGTCATCAGGTCTTCGATCCGTTCCAGCGAGTGCTGGGGGATGCCGTTGGCCTCGGCCAGATCTGTCAGACGCGCGTCCATGCCGTATTTCGCGTCGGGGTTCTGCATCAGGCAGGGCGGAATGCCCAGCATCATGCTCAGAAACCAGGGCCGCATCTTGGCGGCCATCCAGCTTGGAATGCCCCGTTCCGTCAGCGACCCTGACAGGGCGGCCCAATCCTCGGCACTCATCAGCTCAATCAATGTGGGCCCCGAAGTGATCATTACCGGGCTCAGGTCCTTGGCCAAGCCCTGCTCAAACGTGTTCATCTCGGCCTGAGTGACCTCGAAATAAAAGGCGTCGGCCCGGCTCAAGGTTGGCGCCAACCGTTCGACCACCGCATCCATGCGCGCGTCGTTTGTGTGCAATGTGCCGATCAGATGCAGCGTGGTGTCGCCCTTGCGGGCGATCCAGTGGTTTCCTTCCGGATAGGGGATGTCAGCCAGTGCCTGATGCAGTTCCGAGCGGTCCGCTTCGGACATAAGCGGGCGCAGATCATGCCCCTCACACGCGGCGTTGGCCGTCATGGGGAGTAGCAGAAAACCGAACAGGGCCAACAGACGCATGGATGAACCTCAGAGATTTGTCAGGCGGGACGACCAAGGATGTAGTCATGCAAATGCAGCATATTCAAGGCAACCCGTCTGGCATTTCAGCCCAAAACGCATAGCATGGGCGCATGGAGCGCGAGCAGGATCTTTACCCCCCGATCAAGGCAATGTTGGAGGGGCAGGGCTATACCGTCAAAGGTGAGGTCGGCGCAGCCGATATTGTCGCCATGCGCGACGGGTCCGAGCCGGTGATCGTCGAGTTGAAACTGCGGTTCTCACTGGCCTTGTTCCATCAGGCTGTCGCGCGGCTGCGGATTAGCGATCAGGTGTATCTGGGGGTCAGCAAACCGACCGGACGCACGGCCCGGCGTGCCTTGCGGGACAATCTGGCCCTGTGCCGCAGATTGGGGCTGGGCCTGATCACTGTTCGCAAGGATGGGGTTGTCGAGGTTCAGTGCGATCCCGGCCCGTATGCGCCGCGCAAGAACAAAGCCAAGGCCGCGCGGATGTTGCGCGAATTTGACCGGTTGGAAGGGGACCCAAACGCGGGCGGCGCAACCCGTCATGGGATCGTTACGGCCTATCGGCAGGATGCGCTGAAATGCGCCGCCCATCTGGCTGAACATGGTGCCACCAAGGGGGCTGCGGTCGCATCGGCCACCGGCGTGCCCGCCGCCACCCGTTTGATGCGCGAAAACCATTACGGCTGGTTCGACAAGGTCGAAAAAGGCATCTATGCATTGTCGGATGCAGGGTCCGAGGGCCTGAAACACTGGGCTTACAGTTGGGAACAGGCCGACTGATCCTTTGTGGCAAAAAATCCGTATCGGCTTGTTGACTCGGGGTTTCAGACCCCCTAGCTATGCGTCGTTATCACTCACACACCCCGAGTGCTAGCGCCTCACCAGCCGGTGAGGGGAGGATAGATAAACTTTGAGCCCAAGGAGCTGCAAAGATGGCATTGAAACCGCTTCATGACCGTGTGCTGGTTCGCCGTACAGAAAGCGAAGAGAAAACCGCAGGCGGCCTGATCATTCCTGACAGCGCAAAAGAAAAGCCAAGCGAAGGCGAAGTCGTCGCAACCGGCGAAGGCGCGCGCAAGGACAGCGGCGAGCTGATCGCAATGGCTGTGAAAGCTGGCGACAAGATCCTGTTCGGCAAATGGTCGGGCACCGAGGTTCAGGTCGACGGCGAAGAGCTGCTGATGATGAAAGAAAGCGACATCATGGGGATCATCGAGTAAGCCCAAACGCTTTCTCTGATCTTCATTTCCAACTTATTTCTCAAGGAGAAACGACATGGCTGCAAAGGACGTCAAGTTCGACACCGATGCCCGTAACCGCATGCTGGCAGGCGTGAACATCCTGGCCGACGCTGTCAAAGTGACCCTGGGCCCCAAAGGCCGCAACGTGGTTCTGGACAAATCCTTCGGCGCACCGCGCATCACCAAAGACGGTGTTTCGGTTGCCAAGGAAATCGAACTGGAAGACAAGTTCGAAAACATGGGCGCGCAGATGGTGAAAGAAGTCGCCAGCCGCACCAATGACGAAGCCGGCGACGGCACCACCACCGCAACTGTTCTGGCACAGGCCATCGTTCGCGAAGGTCTCAAGCAGGTTGCAGCTGGCCTGAACCCGATGGACCTGAAGCGCGGCATCGACCTGGCAACTGCCAAGGTTGTTGCGGGCATCAAAGACGCATCGCGTGAAGTCAAAGACTCGGCCGAAGTTGCTCAGGTTGGCACCATCTCGGCCAACGGCGAAGCCGAGATTGGCCAGCAGATCGCGGATGCGATGCAGAAGGTTGGCAACGAAGGCGTTATCACCGTCGAAGAAAACAAAGGCCTGGAAACCGAGACCGATGTTGTCGAAGGTATGCAGTTCGACCGCGGCTACCTGTCGCCCTACTTCGTCACCAACGCAGACAAGATGATCGCAGAGCTCGACGACTGCATGATCCTGCTGCACGAAAAGAAACTGTCCTCGCTGCAGCCGATGGTTCCGTTGCTGGAGCAGGTAATCCAGTCGCAGAAGCCGCTGCTGATCATCGCAGAAGACGTTGAAGGCGAAGCGCTGGCAACTCTGGTTGTCAACAAACTGCGCGGCGGCCTGAAAATTGCTGCTGTCAAGGCACCGGGCTTCGGCGATCGCCGCAAAGCCATGCTGCAGGACATCGCGATCCTGACCGGCGGTCAGGTCATCAGCGAAGATCTGGGCATGAAGCTTGAGTCCGTCACCATGGACATGCTGGGCACCGCCAAGAAAATCGAAATCACCAAAGACGAAACCACCATCGTTGACGGTGCAGGCGAGAAAGCCGAGATCGAAGCCCGCGTTGGCCAGATCCGCACTCAAATCGAAGAAACCACCAGCGACTACGATCGTGAGAAGCTGCAAGAGCGTGTTGCCAAACTGGCAGGCGGTGTTGCCGTGATCCGCGTCGGCGGCATGACCGAAGTCGAAGTGAAAGAGCGTAAGGACCGTGTGGACGATGCTCTGAACGCGACCCGCGCTGCTGTGCAGGAAGGCGTTGTCGTGGGCGGTGGTGTTGCGCTGGTTCAGGCCGGTAAAGCACTGGAAGCTTTGGAAGGTGCAAACGCTGACCAGAACGCGGGTATCAACATCGTTCGCAAGGCCATCGAAGCGCCGCTGCGCCAGATCGCTGAAAACGCAGGTGTTGACGGTGCGGTTGTTGCTGGCAAGGTCCGTGAATCGTCGGACGCTGCATTTGGCTTCAACGCTCAGACCGAAGAATATGGCGACATGTTCTCGTTCGGCGTGATCGACCCGGCCAAAGTTGTCCGCACCGCTCTGGAAGATGCGGCATCGGTTGCTGGCCTGCTGGTCACCACCGAAGCAATGGTTGCCGACAAGCCTGCCAAAGAAGGCGCAGCACCCGGTGGCGGCATGCCCGACATGGGCGGCATGGGCGGCATGATGTAAGACGTCGTCTTTTTGGAAGACTGAGTTATGGGGTCGCCTTCGGGCGGCCCCGTTTCGTTTTGAATAGCCGCTGCGCGGCTATGCCTCCGGCGGAGGTATTTTTGAACAGAAGAAGATTTGGGTCGGCTGAGGCAATGTGAGTGTGCAAACCCAGCGGAACCGGCTATGCGGTTGGAATGAGATTGCTTCTGCTGACCGCCCTGACCATGTGCGCCTTTGCGGCGAACTCGATCCTGAACCGGCTGGCGATTGACAGCGGCGCCAGTGACCCGGCCAGCTTCGCAGTGTTTCGGGTGATGTCCGGTGCGGCGGTTCTGTGGGCGTTGGTACTGCTGCGCGGCGTCGCACTACCGCTGCGTTCGCGCAGGCGGATTGTGGGGGCTGGATCGTTGTCCCTCTATATGATCGGGTTTTCGCTGGCCTATTTGACCCTCGACGCGGGTCTGGGCGCGTTGATCCTGTTTGCGGTTGTGCAGATTACCATGTTTGCCGTCGGCGCGATCATGGGGGCGACGCCGACCATGCGGCAGGTCGCAGGGGCCGGGATTGCGTTGGCGGGTCTGACCTATGTGCTGTGGCCCAGCGGTTCGGTTCACGTCGATGCGCTGGGCGCGGGGCTGATGGTTGCGGCCGGGTTGGGCTGGGCGGTGTATTCCTTGGCAGGACGGTCCGAACCGGACGCGCTGGCAGGCACGGCTGCGAACTTTGTGGTTGCCTTGCCGATCACAGGGCTGGTGCTGGTCGGTATGGGTGGCAATTGGCAAATGACCGGTTTGGGGTATCTGCTGGCCGCGTTGTCTGGGGGCGTGACATCGGGCCTGGGCTATGCGCTTTGGTACCGTGTGCTGCCGCAGCTTTCCCCGTCGGTTGCGGCGGTGGTTCAACTCAGCGTGCCGGTGATCGCCATCGTCGGAGGTGTTGTCTTGTTGGGCGAGGTTGCTGGCCCGCGCCTGGTGGCAGGGACAGCTTTGGTTCTGGGCGGAATCGCCCTGGCCGTTCTGCGCCGGACCCGAGGGTAGGTCTTTCCACAGCTTCAGATCGGCGCTATTGGGCGGGTATGAGACTTCTGTGCGCCCTGATTTTCCTGTGTCTGCCTGCCGCGGCAAGTGCGAAATGCGTGATCCTGCTGCATGGGCTGGCACGGACCGAGGCGTCATTTTCGGTGATGGAGCAGCTGTTCAAGGCCCATGATTATACGGTCGTTCGGCCCGGATACCCGTCGACCGACATGGGCATACCCGAACTGGCCGAACAAACCCTGCCGGACGCGTTTGCGGCCTGTGGTGAGGACGAGGCCAACGTTGTGGCGCATTCGATGGGCGGCATCCTGTTGCGCTATTGGTTGCAGGACAACCATCCCGAAAACATGGGTCGCGCAGTCATGCTGGGCCCGCCCAATCAGGGCAGCCAACTGGTCGATGAACTCAGTGCATGGGAAGTGTTCGGCTATCTGAACGGCCCTGCCGGATTGCAACTGGGAACGGGGCCGGAAGGCATCCCGCGCAAGCTGCCTGCCGTGGATTTCGATCTGGGCGTGATCGCGGGTGAGAATTCTCTGAACCCTCTGTTCTCATCACTGATCGACGGCCCCGATGATGGCAAAGTGTCGGTTGAGACAACGAAGGTCGATGGCATGGCAGATCACATCGTTTTGCCGGTCACGCATACCTTCATGATGAACAACCCACGCGTCATGGCGCAGGCGCTGCATTTCATCGAATTCGGACAGTTTGATCCGCAAATCACGTGGCTCGACAGCGTGCTCGACGTCATCGAAGAAATCTGCATCGGCGAAGACTGTTCCGAGCCTGACTCGGAACCGACACGATGACCCGACTAAACCTTACGCTGACCGGCGCAGAGGTGCTGTTGCCGCAAGAGAGCCTGTCTCGCGCGCCGCTTTCGATCGCCGATGGGCAGGTGCAGGAAACGCAGGTTGGGCGCGAAGTTGACCTGTCCGGCTATGTCGTTTTGCCGGGGATCATCGACCTTCACGGCGACGGATTCGAACGCCACATCGCCCCGCGTCGTGGTGCGATGAAGCAGATGAACGAAGGCATCCTGTCCGTCGAGGCCGAACTGGCCGCAAACGGGATCACGACCGCCGTGCTGGCCCAGTTCTACAGCTGGGAAGGCGGTGTGCGGGGGCCGGAGTTCGCGGGGCAGGTGTTTGAGGCGATCCGGGCCGTCAAAACCGACACGGTCACCGATCTGATCCCGCAATTGCGGTTCGAGACCAATATGCTCGACGATTACGCTGGTATGGCCCGGCGCATCGCCGATTGGCAGGTCCCTTACGTGGTGTTCAACGACCACTTGCCACATGACCGGCTGGCCCAGGGCAAAAAGCCGCCGCGCCTGACCGGGCAGGCGTTGAAAGCCGGACGCAATCCTGACGCGCATTTCGAACTGCTTCTCGACATGCACGCGCGCCGGGGTGACGTTCCCGCAGCGGTTGAGGCGCTCAGCGCCGAGCTCTCGGAAATGGGTGTTCGTCTGGGCAGCCATGACGACGCAACCGCCGAGACCCGTGCCTGGTGGCGGGATCAGGGTGCCCTGATCGCCGAGTTTCCGGAAACGCTGGAGGCGGCCGAGGCCGCGCGCCTGGCCGGTGATCACGTCATACTCGGGTCGCCGAACGTTGTGCGCGGTGGGTCACACAAAGGGAATGCAAGCGCGGTCGAACTTGTCGCGATGGGCCTTTGCGACGCTCTGGCGTCGGACTACCACTATCCCAGCCCCCGCCGTGCCGCGCTGATGCTGGCCAAGTCTGGCGTTCTGGATTTGGCAGGCGCGTGGGGCCTGATCTCGTCCGGTCCCGCAAGTGTTCTTGGCCTGACGGATCGCGGCACGCTTGAACCGGGCAAACGCGCCGATCTGGTCATTCTGGACGCGCAAACCTACCGTGTCGCCGCGACGCTGGCGGCAGGGCGCGTCAGCTACATGTCCGGAGATATCGCGGCCCGGTTCATCACCTGATCCCGGCCCGCCTTCTTCTGTTCAAAAATACCTCCGCCGGAGGCATCGCGCGTCAGCGCGATTTTCAGCCCCGAACGATCCGGTTGAAATGACCCATCTTGCGGCCCGGCTTGACCTCGGCCTTGCCATACAGATGCAGGGCGACATCCCGTTCCTGCGCCAATTCAGGTACGCGGTCCATGTCGTCACCAATCAGGTTCTCCATCACCACGTCCGAATGACGTTGGCCATCACCCAGAGGCCAGCCAGCTACTGCCCGGATATGCTGTTCGAACTGATCCACGGCGCAGCCATTCTGCGTCCAGTGGCCCGAGTTGTGGACGCGCGGGGCGATTTCATTCACGATCAGGCCCTCTGGCGTCACAAACAGCTCGACACCCATCACGCCGACATAGTCCAACGCGTTCAGAATATTGGCCGCCAGCAGGATCGCGTCGCTGCGTTGCGCAGGCCGCAGTCGGGCAGGGATGGTCGTTGTACGCAGAATGCCATCGCGATGGACATTTTCGCCGGGATCGAAACAGGCCACCTGACCGTCCAGACCGCGCGCCGCGATGATTGATACCTCGTGGCTGAAATTGACGAAGCCTTCCAGAATCGCAGGTGCTCCGGCCATGTCGGCCAAAGCCGTCTCGGCATCCTCGGGCGTGCTCAGGCGCGCCTGTCCTTTGCCGTCATAGCCAAAGCGGCGGGTTTTCAGGATGGCAGGCGCGCCGATCTGGTCAATCGCGGCCTCAAGGCTGGCCATATCGGTGATGTCCGCAAAGGGCGCAGTGTTCAGTCCCAGATCCTGAAGAAATGTCTTTTCGGTCAGGCGGTCCTGACTGACCCGCAGTGCCTCGCGTCCGGGGCGAATGGGGCGGTGGGCTTCCAGAATGTCCAGCGCCTCGGTGGGGATGTTTTCGAATTCATAGGTGATGACATCGACCGATTCCGCGAAGGCTTTCAGCGCCTCGGCATCGTCATAGGCCGCCGTTGTCACCCGATCTGCGACCTGTCCCGCAGGCGGGTTTGCGCCGGGCTCATAGATATGGCTGACAAAGCCCAGCCGTGCCGCCGCAACCGATAGCATCCGGCCCAATTGACCACCGCCCAGAATTCCAATCGTTGCGCCGGGGGCGAGCATCTTTGTCATCATCAGGTCTCCAACCGTTTGCCAATCGCCGCCAGGGCCGCGTTCAGCGCGTCATGTGCTTTGCCCGAACGTAAACTCTCGGTCATTTGCAGGCTCAGCGTTCCATCGGTGGCCAGCGCATCTCGTTCGGCCGCCAGTCGCCCCGCTTTGCCTTTTTCCATCGCGGAAAGAAAGCCCGAGAACAGCTGTGTTGTATAAAATTCCGCACTGTCTGCGTCGCCTGTCTGCCCGGCCAGCCATTCCGAACCGGTTGCCATCAGATCCAGCAGGCCCGGCACCATGGCGCAAATCGCGAAATGGGCGTTCAGGGCGGCCTCACTCTCGACCTTGATCACGGGGTTTTCCGGCTCGAACAGATCGGCCAGCAGGCGATCATTGCCCAATGCAGCCAAAGGGCACCCGCCGGTTTCCAGAAAGCCCAGAGGAATGGTTTGAACAAAATCCTTCGCAGGCGCGCAAAGCTCGGCCAGTTGATCCGAAGGGACTGCAGCCATGACCGACACGATTTGCTGATCGGCGCGGAACGTCAGCGGGGTCAGAATGTCGGCGGCCACATGCGGGCGCAGGCACAGAAAGAGGATCTCGGAAGCGTCAATGACGGTTTGCGGGTCCGTGACGGTCACGCCGAGTTCCGATTTCAGTTTCGCCGAGACCTCAGCGTTGCGTTGGGTGACCCAGATGTCATGCCCCTTGGCTGCCAGAAAACGCACCATCGGCGCTGCGATGTGCCCGGTTCCGACAAAGCCGATGCGGCTCATCCCTCGGGCTCTTGAGCGATTGAGGCCGACAGGGCCGCGCGCCACGCATCCAGCCGTTCAGCCAAAGCGTCATCCTGCAGGGCCAGAATTCCGGCAGCCATCAGCCCCGCATTTGCGCCGCCAGCGGACCCGATGGCCATGGTGGCAACAGGAAACCCCTTGGGCATCTGCACGATGGAATAAAGCGAATCGACGCCGGACAAGGCCCGCGTCTGCACCGGAACACCGATCACCGGCACGCGGGTTTTCGACGCCATCATGCCCGGCAGATGTGCCGCACCGCCTGCACCGGCAATAATCACGCTCAGACCACGTTCAACAGCGGTTTTGCCATAGTCCCAAAGACGGTCCGGTGTGCGATGGGCCGACACGATGCGCTTTTCATAAGCCACACCCAACTCGTCCAGAATATCTGCGGCTTCTTTCATCGTGGGCCAGTCCGACTGGCTGCCCATGATGATCCCGACCTTGACGTTACCCATCCGCTAAATCCCCGCCCGTTTGCAGAGCGCGCACTATATCCAAATCCGCCTTCGTGGCAATGCGTTAGGCGATGATGTCCGGGGTCAGGCGATCCTCGATCAGACGGATAATGTCTTTCAGCCGCAATTTCTGCTTTTTCAACCGTTTGATCGTCAGTTGATCCGCCGTTCCGGTGGATTGCAGCGCCTCGATAGCTTCGTCCAGATCGCGGTGCTGTCGTCGGAAAACCTCAAGCTCAACCCGCAGAACGTCATCTGTTTTCATCGAAAGGTCGGTGGGCGCGTTCATTGGCGACTCGGGCTGGTTGTGGTGCGTCATCAACAAGATAGTGTGTCAGACGTTATCGCGCCAGACCTTGTGGACATCCTGGTTTCTTCCCATATTCTATTATGCGCGGTTGCCGGAACGGGGCCGCACAACACGTCGCTTTGGCAATAAAGGACGAGAAAACGTGTCAAAACTTACTCTTGGCTCTTACCCGCATCTTTTGGGGTTCGAGCAGTTGGAACGCCTTCTGGAACGGTCTGCAAAGGCTGGTAATGAAGGGTATCCGCCCTACAACATCGAACAGACCTCGGACTTTTCGTACCGCATCACTCTGGCGGTGGCCGGGTTCGCGGAAGAGGATCTGTCGATCACGATCGAGGATCGCCAACTGGTGATCCGGGGCCGTCAACGCGACGACAGCGAGGGGCGCATATTCCTGCACCGTGGCATCGCGGCGCGTCAGTTTCAGCGCATGTTCGTGCTGGCAGACGGTGTCGAGGTCGGTGAGGCGATCATGGAAAACGGTCTGCTGCATGTGGATTTGACCCGCGCCGTGCCGGAAACCGTGGTTCAGACAATCAACATACGGAAGGGGTAAGAGCAATGAATACACCGATTGAGATCAACACCGAAGGCGACCGTATCGTTTATGTCAAAACGGTTGAGGTGGCCGATCTACCGCGTGATCTGCGCGATCAGGCAGGCGATCTGGATCAGCTTTATGCGGTCCATGACTCGGATGGCCAGCAATTGGCGCTGGTGGCCGACCGCAAGCTGGCCTTTGTGCTGGCCCGACAGCATGACCTGTCCCCGGTGGCCGTTCACTGAACGGCCCCGTCACGCCCGATTGGGCGTGACATTCCCAGCGACACGCGCGACACATGACCACAGGCGGATGCCGCCGCATCATCTGTGTCAGGGAGTTTTCGCATGAGCTGGTTTGACTTCGATTGGGTAGACGCGTTCAGCGCCCGGGCCTTTGGCGGTAACGGCTGTGCCGTGGTGCACGAAGGCGCGGAACTGCCCGAGAATGTGTGCATGGCCTATGTCCGGGAAACCTCGCTGGTAGAATGCACCTTTACCGGCCCGTCCGAGGTGGCCGATATTCGCGTCCGGTACTTTCTGGCCAGCCGTGAGATTCCCTTTGCCGGGCATCCGACAATTGCGACAGTTGCCGCGATGCGGTCGCGCGGGATGATTTCGGGCGATGCGCTGACCCTGGAAACCGGGGCCGGGATTGTGTCGATCCGGTTGATCGGGGACCAGATCGAAATGACGCAAGTCGCGCCGCAGTTCGGCGTACATGTTCCAGCGGAATTGGTGGCCTCGGCCATCAGCCTGCCGGAAAGCGCCATTATCTCGCCGCCGCAACTGGTTTCCACCGGGTTGCCGTTCTGTATCACGGTCCTGCGCGATCACGATGCCCTGCGCGCGGCACGGCTGGATGAAGGGCCATTGCGAGAAGTAGCCGCCGCCGCTGGCTATTCGGGCTCGGATATGGCGGAACCGTTTCTGGTGACGCTGCAAGGCGCGACATCTGCGGGGGACACGTTCTCGCGCCTGTTGCTGGCACCGCCCAGCCCGCCCGAGGATCCGTTCACCGGATCAGCAACCGGCGCGATGGCGGCTTATATTTGGAAATACGGCTTGATGGGCAAGGACAGTTTCATTGCCGAACAAGGCCACGATATGGGCCGTCCCGGACAGGCGACTGTAACCTGTGTTGGACCACCTGACGCCATGACCGGGATTAAGGTCGCAGGGTGCGGCCATATCCTGATGCGCGGGCAGGTCGATTTGGGCTAAGGCTCAACGAAACTTGGCTCGGTGACAGTTTGGAAACAAAAAAGCCCCCGGCGAACCGGGGGCTTTTCATTCAGTATGCCTTTAGATCAGGTCGCGGCGATCAGACCCATGCTTTCCAGCTTCAACAAAACCTGATGGGCGCAGTTGTCCACATCCACATTCTCGGTCTCGACCGTCAGCTCGGGGTTCTGGGGCACGTCGTAGGGGTCTGAAATGCCGGTGAATTCCTTGATCTTGCCCTCACGCGCCAGTTTATACAGGCCCTTGCGGTCGCGCCGTTCGCATTCCTCGATGCTGGTGGCCACGTGAACCTCGCAGAAAGCACCAAACTGCTCGACATCTTCGCGCACCGCGCGACGGGTGGTGGCGTAGGGCGCAATCGGAGCACAAATGGCGATACCACCGTTCTTGGTGATCTCGGACGCGACATAGCCGATGCGGCGGATGTTCAGGTCGCGATGCTCTTTCGAGAAACCAAGCTCGGATGACAGGTTCTTACGAACGATGTCCCCATCCAGCAGCGTGACCGGGCGGCCACCCATCTCCATCAGCTTGACCATAAGCGCGTTGGCGATGGTGGATTTGCCCGAGCCCGAAAAGCCGGTGAAGAACACGGTAAAGCCCTGCTGGCTGCGCGGCGGCTTGGTCTTGCGCAGCTCGGCCACAACCTCAGGGAAGCTGAACCATTCCGGAATTTCCAGCCCTTCAGCCAGACGGCGGCGCAGTTCGGTGCCCGAGATGTTCAGGATCGTGACGTTATCCTTGTCGGCGATCTCGTCATTCGGTTCGTACTGGGCGCGTTCCTGCACATAGACCATGTGTTTGAAGTCGACCATTTCGACGCCGATTTCATCCTGGAACTGACGGAACAGGTCCTGTGCATCATAGGGACCATAGAAATCCTCACCGGCGGAATTCTTGCCGGGGCCAGCATGGTCGCGGCCGACGATGAAATGGGTGCAGCCGTGGTTGGCGCGGATCAGGCCGTGCCAGACCGCCTCGCGCGGGCCAGCCATGCGCATCGCCAGATTCAGCAGCGACATCGAGGTGGTGGATGCGGGGTATTTGTCCAGCACCGCCTCATAGCAGCGGACGCGGGTAAAGTGGTCCACATCGCCCGGTTTGGTCATGCCGACAACCGGGTGAATCAACAGGTTGGCCTGCGCTTCCTTGGCGGCGCGGAAGGTCAGTTCCTGATGTGCACGGTGCAGCGGGTTGCGGGTTTGGAACGCAACGATGCGACGCCAGCCCAGCTTGCGGAAATAGGCGCGCAGCTCGTTCGGGGTGTCGCGGCGGGCGCGGAAATCATAGTGCACCGGTTGCTGGATGCCGACAACGGGACCACCCAGATAGACCTTACCGGCGACGTTGTGCAGATAGTTCACCGCAGGGTGCGCGTCGTCATCGGCGCCAAACACCTTTTCAGCCTCGCGTGCCTTGTCCGGCGTCCAGCGGTCGGTCACGGTCATGGTGCCCAGAATAACGCCTTCCTGATCGCGCAGGGCAATATCCTGACCCAGCTCGATGTTGTCTGCAAAATCCTCGCTGACGTCCAGCGTGATTGGCATCGGCCACAGGGTGCCATCGGCCAGACGCATATTCTCGACGACGTTGTCGTAATCGGCCTCGGACAGGAAGCCTTTGAGCGGGTTGAACCCGCCATTCATCAGCAGTTCCAGATCGCAGATTTGGCGCGGGCTCAGATCCCAGCTGGTCAGATCGGCGGCGTCGACCTTCAGTTTCTGTGCCGACTCGTAGGACACATACAATTCAGGGATCGGGGCCAGATTACTTAACATCGTCATCAGAATACTCTTGTCGCAGTGTTGGATTGCCGGTGATTCTCGGTCTTTTGAGGGGCGTTTGCCCCGACTTTGGCCCGAAGTCCACAAGCGGTTGTGAAACAAAGGACGATATGCGCTGATTTCCTCCGAAATGGAAGGATTTTCCATATGCTACGTCGGATTGCGACCGCAGTTCCGGACCGAATGCGATTTCGGGTCAGCCAGAGTATGCCTGTTCTTGTGTCACCGATGCCTCGCGCAGGTCGGCGGTACGGGTGACCGGCAGCGCCGGTACGGGTTGGCTGACGCCGCGCAATTGGAACAGGCGGATGCGGTCGGGGTTGATTGTCAGGTCAGCGGCTTGCAGCAACTCGTCCGACACCAACAACTCGACGCCCAGCGCCTTGGTTTCGCTTTCCAGGCGGCTGGCGACGTTGACCGCATCGCCGATAATCGTTTGCGAGGCATGGCCCGCCGCGCCGATCTCACCCAACACCAGATCGCCCAGATGCAAGCCCATGCCGATGCGGATGCCGGGGCTGCCTTCAGCCTCTAGCCGTTGATTGAAGCTGTCCAGCGCCAGGCTGATCTCTATCGCCGCCCGCAACCCGGCCTTCGCTGACGCCGTTGCGTCGGGCTTGTTGAACACCGCAAGCAGGCCATCGCCCATGTATTTGTCGACAATGCCGCCTGCGTCGGTAATGGCTGGAACGATTGCATCGAAAAACCGGTTCAACAGAAAGACGATGTCATAGGGCAATTGGCCGGTCGTGCGGGCCGTGAACCCGCGCATGTCCAAAAACAGAACGGCCAGTTGCCGTTCCTGCCCTTGGCTTGCATGGCCCCGATTGCGCCCGCCATCGGGGCGAAACACGCGAAAGACGGTCAGCGGCTCGGTCGGGTGAATCTGGCACGCCAGCCGTGTTTGCGCAGAGGCCCCGACCGCTGCCAGACTGCGGGCCTCGACATCGCTGGGGGCCTCAAGCTGGGCGCCGCCCTCTTCGACAATGACGCGACAGGTGGTGCACCGCCCCTTGCCGCCACACAGCGCAGTGTGGGGAATGCCATTGGCTTGTGAGATTTCCAGCAAGGTCATGCCCTTTTCTGCGACGACCTCGGGCCCACGTGCATATTTGATGCGAACCGAGTGCCTGCGACGCCAAAGCTTGCGCCCGACAAAGATGGCCCCGCAAGCGCCCAGAGTGATCAGAAAGGCCAGAACCGCGTTATCCTTGACCGTGAACATGGTCTGGAAGGCTTCGGGTGAGGGCCAGTTGTAATGCTCGATATATTGTTGTCGCAGAAACTCATCCGCGAAATCGGCCCAGATGCGCCGGCCCTCGGTCAGAACGCCCGCCAGCGCGAACGACGGAACAAAGACCGCAACGCCGATCAGGTAGGGCACGGTTTTCGACCACCACGACGTCAGGCGCAGCCACATGTGCAACCCGATGCAGCCATGGACCCATACAATCAACAGCAGCAGGCTTTGCATCCAGACTGCCGAGCTGGGCCACATCAGGATGATGATATAGCCCATCTCATCATTGACGCCGTAAATCTCGTGGGCGACGCGCGTGTGAATGATGTGGGAAATCAGTTGCAGCGGGATCAGCAGGCCCAGCACGATCTGCAACGCGGTGCTGAGCGGCATCCTGAGCGTTCTGCGCTGGGCGATCGAGGCCAGCGACAACCCCGCATGCACGATCAGCGCCGCATAGAGCAAGACGCTGACGACATCATGCCGTGTGACCGCTTTTCGGCCATCCTGCATCCCGTGCAGATAGTCGGTGTGAAACAGGCCCAGACCGATATTGATGAAGTGGAAGAAGGCAAAGACGAACAGAACCAGACCGCTGCCGATCCTGAGCCGGGTTGCCCACCCGCCGCGCCAGAGTGCGTTGTCCAATGCCAGTACCCGCAAATGCTTCGTCAGGGCCGAGTGTGCGGGGCCGCCCGGCAAGGGTCAAGCCGACCTGCATAGGTGCGGGAAAAACGGCCAAGGGTGTGGGGTTCAGCCACACCCCTGGCCCCAGACTTATTCCTGTTCCGCCAGAAAACGTTCCGCATCCAGCGCGGCCATGCAGCCCATTCCGGCGCTGGTCACGGCCTGACGATAGATGTGGTCGGTCAGGTCGCCCGCCGCAAAAACGCCCGGTACGGACGTTTCGGTCGAGCCCGGCTTGGTCACGACATAGCCGCCCATATGGGTGTCCAACGTGTCCTTGACCAACTCGTTCGCGGGCGCGTGGCCGATGGCGACGAAGACGCCTTTGCAGGGGATCTCGGTGATCTCGCCGGTCTTGACGTTTTTCACGCGGACACCCTCGACGCCTAAAGGTGCATCGGTGCCAACCACTTCTTCCAGTTGGTGAAACCACAGCGGCTCGATCTTTTCGTTCTTTAACAGGCGATCCTGTAGGATCTTTTCGGCCCGCAATTCGTCACGGCGGTGGATCAGCGTCACCTTGCTGGCGAAGTTGGTCAGGAACAGCGCCTCTTCCACGGCGGTGTTGCCGCCGCCGATCACAACGATCTCTTGCCCGCGATAGAAGAACCCGTCGCAGGTGGCGCAGGCCGAAACGCCGAAGCCTTTGAATTTCTCTTCCGACGGCAGGCCCAGCCACTTGGCGCGCGCGCCTGTCGCCAGAATGACGGCATCGGCCGTGTATGTGGTCCCGCTGTCACCCTTGGCGGTGAAGGGGCGCTGGCTGAGATCCAGATCGTTGATGATATCGCCGATCACCTCGCAGCCCATCGCCTTGACGTGGTCCTGCATGCGCACCATCAGATCGGGGCCCTGAACCTCGGTATCGCCGGGCCAGTTTTCAACCTCGGTCGTGGTGGTCAACTGCCCGCCGGGCTCGATTCCCTGCACCAGAATGGGCTCCAGCATCGCCCGGCTGGCATAGACGCCTGCGGTATATCCTGCCGGTCCAGATCCGATGATCAGAACCTTGGTGTGTCGTGTGTCGGCCATTGTACCCCCGCTCGAACTGCCTGAATTGGGCCGTTTGCCCGTCGCCCCGATATAGCGACGCGGGGGCAGGGCTTAAAGCCCTTTCCTGTCCGGGCTCATTTTCCCAGGCGCGGGCAAATTCGCGACCCGTCACCGAATAATATTGCGCCCCTGCGAAACATTATTGCGCACTCGGTGGGTGCTGATATAAGAACCGAAAAAATCAGGAGCATTTTATGGTCACGACGCGGCTGGATGAGATTGATCGTAAGATTCTGGCAGAGTTGCAGGCAGACGGTCGCATGACCAATGTCGAACTGGCCAAACGCGTCGGGATTTCGGCCCCGCCCTGTTTGCGCCGTGTGCGCACGCTGGAGGAATCCGGCTATATCACCGGATACCACGCCGAAGTCAGCGCGCGCGAACTGGGGTTTGAGGTGCAGGTTTTTGCAATGGTCGGTCTGGACAGTCAGGCCGAAGCCGAGCTGCGCGCTTTTGAAGACCGGTGCCGTGAATGGCCATTGGTCCGTGAATGCCACATGCTGAATGGCGAGGTAGATTTCATTCTGAAATGCGTGGCCCCCGATCTCAGCAACTTTCAGCAGTTCTTGACCGGAGAGTTGCTGACCACGCCGAACGTGGCCAGCGTTAAAACGTCGCTTGTTATCCGCGGCGCAAAAGACGAACCAGGCGTGCCATTCGACGTTCTGGAAGAACGCATGAACCGGACGGCATGAACCGCATCTGATTCTGATGTGTTTGACAGGGCGGCAGCATTGCTGCGACCGCCAAGGATACAATCCAACTTAGTAATATCTGCATAATGCCCCCAGGATGCAGTAATCGTTAACGTTTACGCAGTGATCGCGTCCACCTCTCCGTCTCCGGCGCGCGGCATCAGCAGCGGGCCAAAATCGCTCAGCGATTCGATATGCGCGAACAGGTTCAGGTAAATCGACCGCAAGGAATGGCTGATCATCCGAACCGCGTTTACTCCTGGGTGATAGGTTTCGAACTGTAAACCATCAACCCGAATGACCGAATGTTTTCTGAGGCAAATGTGAAACAGTTCCACCGGGGTCGGCGGCATTGTTTCAATCACGCTCATCCCATCCTGAAATTCCGCAACGGGCGTCAAAACCGGCGCGTCGCCATGCAGGTGTCGCAAATGCGCAGGTGTCCCCAGTAAACGCGCCGCCGGACCGGCGATAACGCCTGACATCGGCTTTTGCATTCCAAACGTGTCGGCCATGATTCGCGTCAGGGGTCGTGTGCGCCCCCGCGAATCCTCGCGTCCGGGGATCAGGGTGACAGACCCTTTCCAAACGATGGTTTCCGATGTGCCATCCTGCGTCAGGACCGTATCCCCCGGCAACAGATCTTCGATTGCCATCGGTCCTTGTTCTGTCTCGACCAGCGAGCCGCGCGAAAAGGCGCAAAACGCGTCTTCGAACATGGGCAGAGCTGGTGCGATGTGGCGTGTCTGCGCGATATCCCCGTTATCGAGCAGCGTGCAAACCTCGTATCGGCGCAGTTGCGCCTTGGGTTTGGCGGTTGGTCTTGGAGCCTCGCGCAGTAAAGCCGACGTTTCGACGGCATTTCTGGCTGCGCGGGCCAGTGAATTAGGAATAGTCATTAATATTCCTTCCCCTCTAATCTCCGAACAGACGGGGCGTACCCCCGTGCAGGCCCGCCTGACGGAACAGTTCTTTGCCTTGAAATGAATGAGAGACCTTTGGGCACCCGTAATCGCAGTGCACAGCGAGAAAAACGTCGCATTCCATTGGTCAACACATTGACCCCCCAGACAAACTCGTACTTTGCAGGCTGAAATTGCCCGCACACACACCCCTGAACCAAAGGCCGCATAGCGTTATGCGACCGAACGCACATCAGGTCGGAGCATCCCTGATACGCGTTTCCCAGAAGGACCGGCAGCTTGGTCCCGAGGGCTTCTTTTTCAGCGACGCGCTGCCAACCGGCGGGCGACCCTGACAGAATTGCTAGAAACTCGTTTCCACGGCATTTCCAGTTTCTGGTCCTGCGCGGCCGCAACAACCGCGCTGAGAAAACGAGACTTCGATTTCATTTCTGATCCTGCTCTGATGCGGGGTCTGACGCCCCTTTTTCCTTTTGTAACCCTTATGTGACGCAGATTTGCGGCAGTGATGTGACGTATCCGGGAAAATATCAGGACAGAAGGTGAAGTTTGACAGTTCCTCCGTGTTGAGGTGCCAGAATTCACATGTCTGAAAGTCAGATAACCATCTGAGTACTGGCAAAAAATTACGCTACGATTCTGCCTTCAGGTAAACACAATGAATGTGGCGGAAAGGTGGCGGAATTGCCTTAATCGAGGCCAATTCTACAATCTGATCGCAGAAATCAGACGTCCGTAATCGGCTTCTTTTGCATGCGTCGCACGGCGGTAGGAATAAAAGCGATCCGGGTCGGAATAGGTGCAGTGACGGGTCCATTCGGCGTGCCCGACACCGGCCTGTCGCAGCCGGTGCAGGCCGAACGCGGGCAGGTCGAACTGCAGCCTGTCTTCGTGACCATTGGCGAAAA
This sequence comes from Ruegeria sp. H7, assembly GCF_056532945.1. Lineage (NCBI taxonomy): Bacteria > Pseudomonadati > Pseudomonadota > Alphaproteobacteria > Rhodobacterales > Roseobacteraceae > Ruegeria > Ruegeria sp. H7. The sequence continues at coordinate 856,257 of NZ_JBQFNZ010000001.1, read as the reverse complement.
ACCGGCTGTTTTCGGGGGAATCGGCCAGAAAGTCGTCCAGAAACTCGGGCCCGACTTCATAGGCGCGCTGCGAGATTGACGGCCCGATGACAGCACGGGTGTTTTCGCGTGTCGCGCCGAGTGATTCCATGGCTTCCAGAGTGGCTTCGAGCACACCATCCAGCGCGCCGCGCCACCCGGCATGGGCGGCCCCGATCACATTGGCGTCAGGATCGGCAAACAGCACCGGTTGGCAGTCTGCGGTCAGAATCGTCAGGGCAAGGTTTGGCGTTGCTGTGACGACCGCATCGGCCTTGGGCTTCTCACCTTTTATCGGGGCATCGATGGTCAGAACGGTTGGGGAATGCACCTGATGAACGCCGACCAGTTCGTCGGGCGTCACCTCCATGGCTTCGGCCACACGTCTGCGATTCAGCGCGACCACCTCGGTCTGGTCCGAAGACCCATGGCCGCAATTCAACCCCGAAAAGATCCCGGATGAAGCACCGCCCCGGCGGGTAAAGAAGCCGTGGCGCACGGGGGCGAGCATTTCAGAGGTCAGAATTTCCAGTGTCATGGCTCCAGTCCCGGCGGTGGCGCTGAATGTGATGGATACAGGCCCAGTACTTTGAACAGGTTTCCCATTTCATCGGGATGCGTCAACCGGCGATGTGCAGCAATCACCTGTTCTTGCGTTGAACCGTCCACGGCTTTCGTCAGGGCCTGCGCCCGGGCCGTGATTCCCAAACGTTCGAGGAAGACCCCCTGAGACGTCAGCCGCGTGTGCGCACAACCCGCCGCGCGGGTCGCAATGGCCAGAGGCTCAAAATCGACATGCGTCGTCAGATCGCACTGCCCCGGATCGGCCAGCGGGTCCGACCGTTCATGCGCTTTCAACGCTTGCAACGTGTCGCCCAGTGAATGCCAGTCGCCATAATCAATGATCAGCGCAGCCCCGCCATGGGTTGCAATACGACTGGCGAGGACTGTCATGATCGGGATTGCAGCAGCGCAGAGTTCGACAAGATCGCCGTCTTCGGTGTCTGCCAGCCTGTCCTTTAACGCGACCTGAGGCGCATTCGGGCCCAGACCAAAGGCAAGCGCGCCGTCCGCCTCTCCGATCAGCCGTTCGCGCCAGCCGTCGCCGTCACGGATGAACTGACGAACGGGAAGGGCGTCGAAAAACTCGTTGGCGATCAGGAATAAGGGCTGTTCAGGCAGGTCGGCGGTGTTTTCAATCCATTCGGGCGTGTACTGGTTCAGCATTTCGGCCTGAACCAGCCGCAATGCAGGCGATGCCTCTAGCAGACATATCTTAGCCGCTGCATGGAATCCGGGGACTTGCCGCGTGGCGCGCAGCGCATCGGCCATCAGCGTGCCGCGTCCGGGGCCAAGTTCGGCAAGGGTAAAAGGCACGGGGCGTCCCTGATCGATCCAGCATTGGGCCAGCGACAACCCGATCAGTTCGCCAAACATCTGGCTGATCTCGGGGGCGGTGATGAAATCCCCTTGCGCCCCAAGCGGGTCGCGGGTGCTGTAATAGCCCAGCTTGGGATGCAACAGGCAGTCGGTCATATATTCAGCCGTACTGATCGGGCCATCCTGACGGATGCGCGCGATCAGGTGGTCCGACAAGTTCATGCCGCGCGCCGGGCGCGCAGGATGAACCAAAGGCCCAGCGCGATCATGGGCAGGCACAGCAACTGCCCCATAGTCAGGCCATAGCCGCCGACATGCCAGGCCAGCCCCAGCGGATTGCCGGGCGAGACGAACTGTGCATCCGGTTGCCGAAAGAACTCAACGATAAAGCGAGAGGCGCCGTACCCGGCCAGAAACACCCCCATGATCCGGCCCGGTGCGTGAAAGGCCCCGCTACGGTAGACCAGCCACAGCAAGACCGCGCCCAGCAAAACGCCCTCAAGCGCGGCCTCATAAAGCTGCGAGGGGTGGCGGGCGCACATTCCCGCGGCAACGCCGGGGCAATCCTGCGCGGCCATGCCGGGGAAGATCACGGCCCATGGCAGCTCACTGGGTCGGCCCCAAAGCTCGGCATTGACGAAATTGGCCAGCCGCCCCAGCAGCAGGCCGGGCGGAACCGTGTAGGCGACCAGATCGCCCAGCGACAGGATCGGGATTTTGTGACGCCGACCGTATAGATAAGACGCAAGGATGACGCCCAGCAAACCGCCATGGAAGGCCATTCCGCCTTGCCAGACCTTCAGAATCTCGGTCGGGTGCGACAGGTAGTAAGCCGGTTGATAAAACAGCACAAACCCAAGCCGACCGCCAAGGATGACACCGACAATGATCCATGTCAGCAGGTCGTCCAGCTGTTCGGGCTTCATCGGCGGCGTGTCATTGGGCCACAGCGCAGGGCGGCGCAGCGCGACAATGGCCAGCCGCCAGGCAATCAGAATACCCGCGATATAGGCCAGCGCGTACCATCTTAAGGCGAACTCTATCCCGAAGAGTGAGATCGAGAACAATTCGGGTGACAGATCGGGGAAATTCAGAACAGCCTGCATGTGCGTCTCATTGCCCGGGGTTTACGGGGCAAGTCAACCTTGAGCCTGCGCCAATCATTCCCCATATAGGGAAAAGCCCGCAATCGGAGAATAACCATGCAGACCCGCAACAAGATCCTCGACGATGTATCCCAGCTGATGACCAACGCCATGGGTGTGGCGCAGGGCGCGCGCGAAGAGGCCGAGAATGCGATGAAGTCCATGATCGACCGCTGGCTGGCCGACCGCGACTTTGTTACCCGTGAAGAATTTGATGCCGTGCGCGCCATGGCCCAGAAAGCCCGGGAAGAGAACGCAGCACTTGAGGCGCGCATCGCCGCGCTTGAGGCGAAACTGGACAAGTAACGTCCAAATCGGAGTTTTCAGACAAAGCAAACGCCGCGCAATCCATGTCCGGATTGGGCGGTGGTGTGTATGTTGCCGTCTTGCAGGAATTAATCAAGACAAAGCTGGCGCTAGTGCCAATATTTTGTTCGCCGTTGCTGACCGTCCACAACTTATTGCTGTTATCCCCAAGAAATAGGGTTGCCAGATTCCATCCAGCGGCGCACCATATTTAGTACAGGCCCATGGGGGAAGCCCGGCTTGTAGAGCAGGCAACTAGCGCTGGGGCGCTGCCAGCCCCGAAATGCTAGAGATTAGTGAGGTGGCATTATGGCCCTTTCTGAGCAGTTTCTCGAAGAAGACCTTCATCCGATCGATATTGTTGAACATCTGGCCGAACATCACGACTGGGATTTTGACCGCATCGGCGACGATCAGATCGCCATGGCTGTTGAGGGGCAGTGGCGGACGTATTCCATTACTCTGGCGTGGTCCAACTATGATGAAACGCTGCGCATGGTCTGCTCGTTCGAGATGGAGCCACCGTCCGAGCGTGAGAGCGAGCTTTATGAGTTGCTGAACAGGATGAACGATCAGTGCTGGGCGGGGGCGTTCACATATTGGGCGAACCAGAAGCTGATGGTTTATCGCTACGGATTGGTGCTGGCCGGTGGCCAGATGGCAAGCCCGGATCAGATCGATACCATGATCACCGCCGCCGTCATGAGCGCCGAACGCTACTACCCGGCGATCCAGCTGGTGACATGGGGCAATCGCGACCCGGAAGATGCGATGCAGGTTGCCATTGCAGAGGCTTACGGCCGGGCGTAAAGCTTTGCCCCGAACCGTTACGTCAGGGAAGGGGCAATCATGGACATGTCGCGCGTGGCCGAACACGGCCTGGTGCTGTTGGGATGCGGAAAGATGGGGTCCGCGATGTTGGCGGGTTGGCTGGAACACGGCCTGCCCGCCTCATCCGTTTGGGTGATCGATCCGTACCCGTCAGAATGGCTGAAGGCGCAGGGCGTCCATATCAATACCACATTGCCGGAAGCACCCGCCGTGGTTCTGGTGGCCGTCAAGCCGCAGATGATGGGCGACGCGCTGCCAGCCATACAGGCGCTGGGCGGGGGCGGCAGCCTGTTCGTGTCTGTCGCGGCAGGTACATCGATTGCCACGTTCGAGGATGTGCTGGGTGCAGGCACCCCGATTGTGCGGGCGATGCCAAACACGCCTGCCGCGATCCGTCAGGGTATTACGGCGATGATCGGTAACACCCATGCATCCGAAGATGATCTGGCGCTGGCAGAAAACCTGCTCTCGGCCATCGGTGAGACTGTGCGCCTGTCGGCCGAAGCGCAGATTGATGCGGTGACCGGCGTCAGCGGCTCGGGCCCGGCTTATGTCTTCCACCTGATCGAAACGCTGGCCGCCGCGGGTCAGGCGCAGGGCCTGCCGCATGATCTGGCAATGAAACTGGCCAAATCCACCGTGGCCGGGGCAGGGGCCTTGGCGATGGCGGCGGAAGAGGACCCCTCGCAACTGAGGGTCAATGTGACATCGCCCAACGGCACCACGCAGGCCGCGCTTGAGGTTCTGATGCACGAGAAGGAAGGGTTCCCCGATCTGCTGCAACGCGCGGTCAAAGCCGCGACCGACCGATCCAAGGAACTGTCCGGTGAGTGAGATTTCCTTCGGCGACTTCATGAAAGTCGATATCCGCGTTGGCGAGGTCATCCGGGCCGAGCCCTACCCCGAAGCCCGCAAGCCCGCGATCAAGATGTGGATCGATTTCGGCGATGAGATTGGCGAGCGTAAGACCTCGGCCCAGATCACTGCGCATTACGATCCGGCAACTCTGGTCGGCAAGCAGGTCATGGCTGTGGTCAACTTCCCTCCGCGCCAGATTGGCAAGTTCATGTCCGAGGTGCTGGTCTTGGGCCTGCCCGACGAAAACGGCGAGATCGTTTTGATCGGGCCAGACGGAAAGGTTCCGCTGGGCGGGCGGATGCACTGATGAAACTGTGGATCACCCGCCCCATGACGCCAGCGGTCGAAGCGCGGGCAAAAGCTGAGTTTGAGGTCGACATCCGCAGTTCCACCTCGCCACTGTCACAGGATGAGATGAGGCGAGCGCTAGAGCAGTACGACGTGGTCGTGCCAACTTTGGGCGACCAATTCTCTGCCGCCGTGTTTGCGGATGTGCCTGCGCTTCGCTGCAAGCTACTGGCCAATTTCGGTGTGGGCTACAACCATATCGACGTCGAAGCGGCGAACGCGGCGGGGGTCACGGTCACGAACACGCCGGGCGCCGTCACCGATGCCACCGCAGACATCGCGATGACTCTGCTGCTGTCCACCGCACGCCGCGCGGGTGAAGGGGAACGTCTGGTCCGGTCCGACGCGTGGCAGGGCTGGCATCCCACTCAGATGCTGGGGCATCACGTCACCGGCAAGCGCGTCGGTATCGTGGGTATGGGGCGCATCGGTCAGGCCATTGCCCGACGGTGTCATTTCGGGTTCGCGATGCAGATTGCCTACCAGTCCCGCAGCGCCAAACAGTTGGAGTTCGATGCAGAATACTTTGCGGATTTGCCTGCGCTGGCCGCGTCGGTCGATTTTCTGGTTCTGGCCGTGCCAGGTGGGGCCGAAACCCGCCATCTGATCAACGCGACGGTGCTCGAGACCATGAACCCGGCAGCCATTCTGGTGAACATCGCGCGCGGAGAGGTGGTGGACGAAGCCGCCCTGATCGCTGCCCTTCAGGCGGGTCAGATCGCCGGGGCGGGGCTGGACGTCTACGAATTCGAACCTGCGGTCCCTCAGGCCTTGCGCGATATGGAGAACGTCACCCTGTTGCCCCATCTGGGCACTGCGACCGAAGAGGTTCGGACCAACATGGGGCACATGGCGCTGGATAACGTGGCGGCGTTTGTTGCGGGCCGGGACCTGCCCAATCGCGTCTAGTCGCCGACGGCTTCGCGCCAGTGTTTGCGGCAGAGTGAAACATAGGTCTCGTTCCCGCCGATCTGAACTTGTGCGCCTTCGGTGATGGCCCTGCCGTTCTCATCCTGACGAATCACCATCGTGGCTTTGCGCCCGCATTTGCAGATGGTGCGGACTTCGCGCATCTCATCGGCCAGCGCCAGCAAAGCGGCGGATCCGGGGAACAGTTTGCCCTGAAAATCCACCCGAAGCCCGTAGGCCAGAACCGGGACGCGCAGGTCGTCAACGGCGCGCGCCAATTGCCAGACCTGATCGTCCGACAGAAACTGCGCCTCATCGACAAAAACGCAGGCGACAGAGCCTTGTTTCAGCCGCGTATCGATCATGGAAAACACATCTGTATCAGGCCGGAACGTGTCGGCCTGTTCGGAAATGCCGATACGTGACGCGATGCGACCTGTTCCCGCGCGCCCGTCAACAGCGGCAGTCATCAGGTAGGTGTCCATGCCGCGCTCGCGATAATTGTGCGAGGCCTGCAGCAACACGGTCGATTTGCCCGCGTTCATAGTAGAGTAGTTGAAATACAGCTTTGCCATGCGCCGGGTCTAAAACGCATCCGCCAAACGGACAAGGGTTCAAAATGCCTGAAAAGAATCGACGTCGCCATTGCAGTTGCGAAGGCCGAGCACATGCTCTTTGGGGATGGAACCACCACTCTCACAACAGCGACGCCGTCGGCCAACATGCGGCCTTAACGGTGTGAGGCTAAACAATCCTGCCCCACGATCACTCATTACCGGCAGGAACTGCCGCCACTCACTCACAAAATCCCTCGCATATCTGAGGGATAGCCAATGTATGACATTTCAATTATGACTCTGTTATGGGAAATTTCCCGAGGCTTTCCCCCAACAACAGGGGTGGAACAGCGCGTGCAGGTAACAAAGGTAAAACAATGGCAGAGATCGGGGCTTATCTGAAGAAACACACCGAGGCGCTTGTCAAAGACGTCGGGATCGAAGCGGCGTGCGAGATTACGGGTAAATCAAAGGCGACTCTGGGCCGGTATTATTCTGACAATGCGGAACATGCCGACAGGTTCATGCCAGTTGACGCTGTGGCCCGGCTAGAGAATGCGGCGGCCTATCCGCATGTGACCTCGGCTTTGGCCGATCTCAAGAACATCACCCTGTCCTATGACGGGCGCAACACAGACAAGCCACGAACCGGCGGCGTGAATTCGGATGTCATTGCCCTGAGCCAGCGCTTTGCGATGCTGATGACAGAATATCAGGCCGCGATTGAAGACGGCATCATCACGGTGAACGAAGCCAAGCGTTTGCTGAAAGAGACCAGCCTGCTGCAACAGGTTCTGATCGAGATGAAACTGCATCTCGAGGAAGAAAGCGTCAGCTAAGGCTCAACCAATCGGGCGTTCATCTGCGCCTTGTCTCGCGCGCTTGCCGTTGGCCAAGTTGACCTGAGGATGCGCAGCGATCCTTTGGCGTCAGCGCATCATCCCGGAGTGCAAAAGGCACACGGCGCGCTGTCAGGCCAATCAAACGTGCCGCTTCACGATCACCGATCCGACCGAATAGCCAGCCCCGAAGGAACAGATCAGCCCGACGTCTCCGTCCTGCAAGTCATCCGAATACTTGGAGAACGCGATGATCGATCCGGCGGATGAGGTGTTGGCATAGTCCTGCAGGATGTTCGGCTGCTCACCGGCTTCCGGCTCGCGGCCCAGCACTTTCTTGCCAATGAAATCATTCATCGTCTTGTTGGCCTGATGCAGCCAAAGGCGTTTCAGGTCATCGCTGCTGACGCCCTCGGCGTCCATGTGGTCGCCGATATGCTTGCTGACCATCGGCAGCACTTCTTTGAACACTTTCCGACCGTTCTGCATGAACTGCATATCGCGACGGTCCACCATGCCTGCCGGGCGCGACCGGCGCAGGAAGCCGTTATTGTTGCGGATATTGTTCGAGAAGGCGGTGGCGCAACGGGTCGACAGGACCTCGAAATGCGGGCCTTGGGCGTCTTCGATCCGTTCGATCAGCGTGGCGGTGGCAACGTCGCCGAAGATAAAGTGGCAATCGCGGTCGCGCCATTCCAAATGGCCCGAGCAGATCTCGGGGTTGACCACCAGCGCCGCCCGGACCGAGCCGGACCGCACCATGTCCGCCGCCGCCTGAATGCCGAAAGTGGCCGAGGAACAGGCCACATTCATGTCAAACCCGAACCCGTCAATGCCCAGGGCCTGCTGAATCTCGATCGCAATCGCCGGATAGGCGCGTTCGTGGTTCGACGCGGCACAGATGACCAGATCCACATCCGCGGCCGTACGACCGGCCTGCGCCAGCGCCTTGTTGCAGGCGTCCACTGCCATCTCGGTCATGATCCCCGGCTCGTCATCGCTGCGCTGACGCAGGGCAGGGAACATCATGTCCGGATCCAGAACGCCGGTCTTGTCCATCACATAGCGGTTTTGAATGCCCGAGGCCTTGACGATGAACTCTTCCGAGGAATGCTGCATCGGTTCCATCTGACCGGCGGCGATGGCCTCGGCGTTTTCGGCATTCTGCTTATCGGCATAGGCGTTGAATGCTTCCACAAGCTCAGCGTTTGTGATGACGTTTTCTGGCGTGAAAACACCGGTACCGGTGATGGCGGGCGTATACATGACGGGTCCTGAAGGTTTCGAATCCGCCTAAAATGCAGTCACAGCGGCATTTGATCAAGAGTTGTTAACCTAAGGGAATACACTCGGAGGGGTCGATTTCAACTTCATATCTTGAATAGTTCAAATTTTGAAGTATATGGCCAGAAATCACGCAGGAGACGCACCGTGCAGGACGACATTAGCACAAGGTTGGGCCGCCTTAGCCCCGAGATACAGGCGATCATGGGCGTCTATGCGCTGTACTGGAAACTCGAAGAAGTCTTCGATTCGATGGAGACCGATCTGAGCCATCCGGAATGCCATATGCTGATCAAACTGGATCGGCCCAAGCGCATGGGGGTGCTGGCCACGGACATGCTGACCGTTCCCTCGACCATTACGGCGACGGCGGACGGTCTGGAAAAGGCGGGGTATCTGACACGCGAACGTGACCCGCAGGATCGGCGGGCCTGGTTGCTGGTGCTGACCCAACAGGGCGAAGATGCCCGCAATATGCTTGTGGCCGAAGCGGGGGCGCTGTTTCATCGCGCGTCTGGCCTGAACGAAGAAGAAACCGCTCAATTCGCGCATCTGGCGTGTAAGATACGTGACACCATTCTGAAAACGGGAATTCCCGAGGGATTGAAGAAATGAAACTGCTGACTTCTCTGGGCCTTGCTTTGGCTGTTCTGGCATCGCCGATGGCCGCGCAAGAGGTTGCAAAACCGGTCAAACTGATGCTTGTGCAGGAAACCACGCCGGGGTTTTCGCGCCAGTTCTTTGGCCGTGTGGCGGCGCGACAGACAGTTGATCTGGCGTTTCAGGTGTCAGGCCAGATTATCGAAATGCCTGTCACCGAGGGCTTCGTTATTCCCAAAGGCGGGCTGATCGCCCAGCTTGATTCCGAGCCGTTCCAGCTGCGCCTGGACCGGGCGCGCCTGCAAAAGGAACAGGCAGACCGGACCGAGGCCCGATTGTCGCGCCTGCGGGGAACCACGGCAAGCCAGGTCGCCGTGGATGACGCCGAGACCGAGGCGCAACTGGCCGCAATCGCCGTACGCGATGCGGAATACGAACTGGAACACGCCACGCTGACCGCCCCGTTCGATGCGCTGGTCTCCAGCCGTACGGTCGAGGCGTTTACGACCGTCTCTGCAGGCACACCAATCGTGCGCATCCACGATATGTCCGAGTTGCGGATCGAAGTGGATGTTCCTGAAATTTTGTTCCAACGCACCGGCCAGCAGGACGACATCACGATCACTGCCAAGTTTCCCGCCAGTGACGAGGTCTTTCCGCTGGAAATCCGCGAATTCGATGCTGAAACCTCCAGCGTGGGTCAGACCTTCCGCATCCAGTTCGGCCTGACCCCGCCAGAAGGGCTGCAGATTCTGCCCGGATCATCCGTCACCGTGAATGTACAGGTTCAGGACCAGCGCGTTGGCATCATCGTACCCACCACCGCCATCGTCGCAGACGCGGGCGGAGAGTTGGGCGTCATGGTCTATTCACCGGTTGGTGCAGAAGAGGGCACCGTTCGCCGCGTCCCCGTGACCATCGAGCCGACCCAGTTGGGTGGTGTTCGGGTGTTGACCGGCCTGTCTGGCGGGGAAGAGATTGTTGTCGCAGGTGGCGCCGCCTTGGCCGACGGTCAAACCGTGCGCCGGTTTTCCGGCTTTGGGAACTGAGGGGCTGAGATATGAACATCGCGCGCGCCTCGATCGACAGGCCACTATATACGTGGTTGATCATCCTGATTGCCCTGTTTGGCGGTATCTGGGGCTTTCTGTCTCTGGGTCGTCTCGAAGACCCGGCATTCACCATCAAGAACGCCGTCATCATCACCCAATATCCCGGCGCAACAGCTGAACAAGTGGCGCTTGAGGTCTCGGAACCGCTTGAATCCGCCATCCAGCAAATGGGCGAGGTGGACACGATCACCTCGGTCAACCAACCCGGTCGGTCGCTGATCGAGGTCGAGATCAAGTCCACCTATGACGGTGACGAACTGCCCGCCATCTGGACCCGTTTGCGCGCCCAGATCCGCGATGCGGCGCGCGGCCTGCCCTCGGGCGTCGGCCAGCCTTACGTGAATGACGGCTTCGGTGACGTCTTTGGCCTGTTCTACGCGGTGACGGCCGAGGGTTATTCGGACGCGGAAAAACACGAACTGGCTACGTTTCTTCGGCGTGAGCTGCTGACCGTCAGCGGCGTCGCCGATGTCGAGGTTCAGGGCCTGCCGCAAGAGGCGATCTTTATCGAGCCCGACCTTGCCATCTCGGTGAATCAGAACGTGCCGATTCAGGCAATTAACGAGGCGATCTCGAACGCGGATTCGGTGAATTCATCCGGCTCGCTGCGGTCTGCTGATGATCGAACCACAATCCTGACCGCCGAAGGTTCGGACAGTGTGTCCGCCATTGCCGGGCTTTCGGTCGGCTCTCAGGGGCAGGTGATCAACCTGTTCGATATGTCCAACGTCTACCGCGCGCGCCAGACCGACCCGGACATCATGATCCGCTTTGACGGGGTCGAGGCGTTCACCCTGGGCATCGCCGGATTGTCGAGCGAGAACATTGTCGAAGTCGGCAAGCGCGTGGATGCCAAGTTTGACGAGTTGGACACCGCGATCCCCTTTGGCGTCGAAATCCTGCCGATCTACCAGCAGCATGTGGTGGTCGAACAAGCCTCGACCGACTTTCTGGTGAACCTCGCCATGTCCGTGGCCATCGTGGTCGCGGTTCTGGGCCTTTTCATGGGCTGGCGTGCGGCGGTTGTCGTGGGTTCGACGCTGCTGTTGACGGTGGTCGGAACGCTGCTGTTCATGGCGATGTTTTCGATTGAGATGGAGCGGATTTCGCTTGGTGCACTGATCATCGCCATGGGGATGCTGGTCGATAATGCCATCGTCGTGGCCGAGGGGATGCAGATCGCCATGCTGTGCGGCAAATCCTCGCGCGATGCGGCGGAAGATGTGGCTTCGAAAACGCAAATTCCCCTGCTGGGGGCCACGGTGATCGGTATCATGGCTTTTGCGGGCATCGGTCTCAGCCCCGATGCAACCGGTGAGTTTTTGTTCTCGCTGTTCGCGGTGATCGGCATCTCGCTGCTGCTGAGTTGGGTGTTGGCCATCACGGTCACGCCGATGCTGGGGCACTACTTCTTCAAACAGGGCAAGGAAGGCGAAGTGGACGCCTATAGCGGCATTCTGTTCCGCATCTACGGCTCGGTTCTGCGCGGCGCGCTGCGGTTTCGCTGGCTGGTGGTTGTGGGGCTGGCTGCGGTTACGGTGGTTTGCTACGCGGGCTTCGGGCTGATGAAGCAGCAGTTCTTCCCGGACTCGAACACGCCCCTGTTCTTTGTGCATTACAAGCTGCCGCAGGGCACCACCATCGCCCGCACCGCCCAAGATATGGCCGTGTTTGAGGAGTGGCTGAATGACCGTGACGACGTTGTGTCGGTCACCACCTTCGTGGGGCAGGGCGCCACCCGTTTCATGCTGACCTATGCCGCCGAAGATCCGAACCCCAGCTACGGCCATATGATCATCCGCACCGAAACGCTGGACGATATCCCTGCTTTGCAGGCGGATCTTGAGGCGTTTGGCTCGGTGCAGTTTCCCGAAAGCGAGTTTCGCACCAGGCGGCTGGTCTTTGGCCCCGGCGGCGGCGATCCGATCCAGGCGCGGTTCTCGGGCAGCGATCCGGAAGTTCTGCGGCGACTGGCGGATGAAGCGGTGCAGCGCATGGCCGCCGCCTCGCCCAACGCGCTGCATGTCCATCACGACTGGCGTGAAAAGGAACTGGCGGTGCAGCCGATCTATGCGACCGAACGCGCCCAGACCGCTGGCGTGTCCCGCGAAGATATTGCTGCCACGCTGCAATTCTCGACCGATGGGATCACCGGCGGGGTCCTGCGCGAGCGTGACCGCCTGATCCCGATCATCCTGCGCCGCCCGGCGGACGGGGATTATTCAATCGTCGATCAGGTCGTCTATTCGGATCAATCGCAACGTTTCGTGCCCATCGAACAGATGGTGGACGGGTTTGAATACCAGGCCCTGAACACGCTGGTCCACCGGCGCGACCGGGTTCTGACCATCACGGTCGGAGCCGACATCCCGGCGGGCTTTACCGCCGCTCAGGTCCATACCGAGGTGCGCGCCGCGATTGAGGCAATCGATCTGCCGCCCGGCTACAAGATGGAGTGGGGGGGCGAGTTCGAAAACTCGCGCGACGCGCAGGAAAGTCTGGGCAGGCAATTGCCGCTAAGCTTACTGATCATGGTGCTGATCTCGGTCCTGCTGTTCAATGCGATCCGTCAGCCGATCATCATCTGGCTGCTGGTGCCGATGTCGGTCAACGGTGTGGTGATTGGCCTGCTGGGAACCGGCTTGCCGTTCACCTTCACCGCCCTGCTGGGCCTGCTGAGCCTGTCGGGGATGTTGATCAAGAACGGCATAGTTCTAGTCGAGGAAATCGATCTGGTCCGGGCCACCGGTAAACCCCTGCAAGAGTCGATCATCGAAGCCTCGGTCTCGCGTCTGCGCCCGGTCATGCTGGCCGCGATCACCACGATCCTTGGGATGGCCCCGCTGCTGACAGACGCGTTCTTCGTCTCGATGGCCGTGACGATCATGGGCGGTCTGGCCTTTGCCACAGTCCTGACCATGGTCGCCGCGCCAGTGTTCTACCTGCTGTTCTTCAGGCGGGAGGAGGCAAGGCAAATGGCCGCGCAATCCGCTGTTTAATTGAAAAACCCCCGGTCACGGACCGGGGGTTTTGCTTTGTTCCCTTTGGGGTGAAGGATCACCCCTGCAGCGACATCACCTCAACATCCCCTTCGGCCTGCGCCTTGATGGCCAGCGCGGCGGCGTGGCTGGCGGCGGCGGTGGTGAAGTAGGGGATCTTGTCATAGAGCGCGATGGAGCGGATGACCTTGCTGTCTTCGACCGCCTGCGCGCCTTCGGTGGTGTTCATCACCAGCTGCACCTGACCGTCTTTCAGCATGTCGGCCACATCCGGGCGGCCTTCGTAGACCTTGTTGACCAGATCGCAGGCAACGCCTTGTTCGGCCAGCCAGCTTTGTGTGCCACGGGTTGCCACAAGGACAAAGCCCTGCGCGGCCAGAACCTGTGCGGCCTCAAGCATCGCGGGGGTCTTGTCGGCATCTTTGATCGAGATGAACGCACGACCCGAGGACGGCAGGACCATACCCGCGCCCATCTGCGCCTTGAGGAAGGCGCGCGGGAAGTCGCGGTCCCAGCCCATGACCTCGCCGGTCGAACGCATTTCCGGGCCCAGGATCGTGTCGACGCCGGGGAAGCGGGCAAAGGGCAGGACCGCCTCTTTCACCGAGAACCACGGCATGTTCGGGTCGGCCAGCGTCATCTGGTCGGCAATTTTTGTATCCTGACCTTCCTGATAGGGCGGGCGCATCGGGAAGTTCGACAGCTTCTCACCCGCCATGACACGCGCGGCGATGGAGGCAATCGCGCTGTCGGTCGCTTTGGCCACGAAGGGCACGGTGCGGCTGGCGCGCGGGTTCACCTCGATCAGGTAGATCTCATCATCCTTGATGGCGAACTGTACGTTCATCAGGCCGACGACGTTCAGCGCCTTTGCAAGTTTGAACGCCTGATCCTTGATTTGTTCGAGGATCTCATCCGACAGCGAATAGGGCGGCAGCGAACAGGCCGAGTCGCCCGAATGCACACCTGCCTCTTCGATATGCTGCATGATGCCTGCGACGTGAACATCGGTGCCGTCGCACAGCGCATCCACATCCAGTTCCACTGCGCCTGCCAGATAACTGTCCAGCAGAACGGGGCTGTCGCCCGAGACCACCACGGCCTCGTTGATATATCGCCGCAGCTGATCCATATCGCGCACGATCTCCATCGCCCGGCCACCCAGAACGTAAGAGGGGCGGATCACCAGCGGGAAGCCGATCTCGTCGGCAATCTCCAACGCTTGCGCGTCGGTCGAGGCGATGCCGTTTTTGGGCTGTTTCAGACCCAGATCATTGACCAGCGCCTGGAACCGCTCACGGTCTTCGGCCAGGTCGATGGCGTCGGGCGTGGTGCCGAGGATCGGGATGCCTTCGGCCTCCAGCGCGTTGGCCAGTTTCAGTGGGGTTTGACCGCCGAACTGCACGATCACACCATGCAGCGTGCCGTTTTCCTGCTCTTTCGTCAGGATTTCCATGACGTGCTCAAAGGTCAGCGGCTCGAAATACAGCCGGTCCGAGGTGTCATAGTCGGTCGAGACTGTCTCGGGGTTGCAGTTGACCATGATAGTCTCATACCCCGCCTCGGTCAGTGCGAAGCAGGCGTGACAGCAGCAATAGTCGAACTCGATCCCCTGACCGATCCGGTTCGGACCACCGCCAAGGATGACGACCTTTTTGCGGTCGCTCGGACGCGCTTCGCATTCGACCTCGCCCATCATCGGGGCCTCGTAGGTCGAGTACATATAGGGTGTCTGCGCCTCGAACTCGGCGGCGCAGGTGTCGATGCGTTTGAAGACAGCATTGACGCCCAGATTGCGGCGGGCGCGGCGGACGTTGTCTTCGTCGCGGCCGGTCAGATTGCCCAGACGCGCATCGGTGAAGCCCAGCATTTTCAGCTTGCGGATACCATCCTCGGTCATGGGCAGGCCGTCTTTGCGGACCTGACGTTCAGCGTCGATGATCTCGCGGATGCGGGCCAGGAACCACGGGTCGAACTTGGTGACACCAAAGATTTCGTCGTCGGTCAGGCCGTGGCGCATGGCTTGCGCGATGGTGCGCAGGCGATCGGGCGTCTGCTTGCTGATCGCCTTGATCACGGCGGCCTTGTCGGTGGCCTCGTCCCAGACACCGACATTCAGGCCGGGGATTTCGACCTCGTCAAAACCGGTCAGCCCGGATTCCATCGAAGCCAGCGCCTTTTGCATCGATTCGTGGATGGTGCGGCCGATGGACATGGCTTCACCCACCGACTTCATCGCGGTGGTCAGGTAAGGTTCCGAGCCCGGGAATTTCTCGAACGCGAATTTCGGGATCTTGGTGACGACGTAGTCGATGGTCGGCTCGAACGAGGCGGGCGTGACCTTGGTGATGTCGTTGTCCAGCTCGTCCAGCGTGTAGCCCACTGCCAGCTTGGCCGCGATCTTGGCAATCGGGAAACCGGTCGCCTTGGACGCCAGCGCCGAAGAGCGCGACACGCGGGGGTTCATCTCGATCACAACCATGCGACCATCGACCGGGTTGATCGCCCATTGCACGTTCGAGCCGCCAGTTTCCACGCCGATCTCGCGCAGCACGGCAATCGAGTGATTGCGCATGATCTGGTATTCTTTGTCGGTCAGCGTCAGGGCTGGGGCCACGGTGATCGAGTCGCCCGTATGTACGCCCATTGGATCGACGTTTTCGATGGAACAGACGATGATGGCGTTGTCGGCAGTGTCGCGCACCACCTCCATCTCGTATTCTTTCCAGCCCAGCAGGCTTTCGTCGATCAGGATCTGACCCACGGGGCTGGCATCCATGCCCGAGCGGCAAATATGGATATAATCCTCGCGGTTATAGGCCACGCCGCCGCCGGTGCCGCCAAGTGTAAAGGCAGGGCGGATGATCGCGGGCAGACCCACCGTTTTCAGGGTTTCCAGCGCCAAGGCGACACCGGCATCCAGGTCTTTCTTGCCGTCTTCGTCCTTGGGGGCGGTCACGATCTCGGCCTTGGGGTTTTCGATGCCCAGCCGGTCCATCGCCTCGCGGAACAGGGCGCGGTCCTCGGCCATTTCGATGGCGTCGCGCTTGGCGCCGATCATCTCGACGCCGAACTTCTCAAGCACGCCCATCTCTTCCAGCGCCAGCGAGGTGTTCAGGCCGGTCTGTCCGCCCATCGTGGGCAGCAGCGCGTCGGGGCGTTCTTTCTCGATGATCTTGGCGACAACCTCGGGCGTGATCGGCTCGATATAGGTGGCATCCGCCAGACCGGGGTCGGTCATGATCGTCGCGGGGTTCGAGTTCACCAGAATGACCCGATAACCTTCCTCGCGCAGCGCCTTGCAGGCCTGAGCGCCGGAATAGTCGAACTCACACGCCTGCCCGATGACAATGGGGCCCGCCCCGATGATCATGATCGACTGGATGTCGGTTCTTCTCGGCATGGCCTTGTTCCTTCGATTGTCCGCGAGTCAGGGCACCGCCCCAGCGCCCAAATTGTCCTGCGTTATAGGGACCGCGCGAAAAGGTGCAAGAGGTATCGGAAACAGGTGCGAAATTGCCGCTTTCCCCTCTTTCCCTTGGCGGCGTATTCTCTATATCGCGCAGCACGGGTTATGAGGATGCACTTGCGTATTCGTTTCGATCAGGGGCCAGCCGGTCCGGGAACCCGGTTCGACCGGCCATCCCACATCATCCGCGCGGACACGGCGGACGAGGTGCCCCAGGCGCTGGCGGCATTGGATGAGGCGCGCGCGGCGGGTGGCTGGCTGGCGGGGTACGCCTGTTACGAGCTTGGTTATGCATTGGAGCCGCGCCTGTTGTCCCGTCTGCCGGGCGACCGGACACTGCCGTTGCTGTGTTTCGGGGTCTATGACCAACCGGATCATAGCGATCTGCCCAAAGCGTCGGGCGGCATTGCCCAGTTCCAGCCGCGCTGGGATGAGACCCGATACAGTCGGGCGTTTCAGGCCGTGCATGATGCCATCGGGGCCGGGGACATTTATCAGGCCAATCTGACCTTCCCAATCGATCTAAAGGTCGAAGGGGACAGCGTGGCGCTTTACGCGGCCCTGACCTCCGGTCAACCCGTGGGCCACGGCGCTTTGATCCAGCAAGAGGGGTTGCCCGATTTGCTCAGCCGCTCGCCCGAGCTGTTCTTCCGCACGGATGAATCCGGGCGCATCGAGACCCGACCGATGAAGGGCACCCAGCCCCGCAGTGAGGATATGGCCGAGGATGCCCGCCGCCGAAACTTCCTGTCCAGCGACGAAAAGAACCGGGCCGAGAATCTGATGATCGTCGATCTGCTGCGCAACGATATCAGCCGCGTGGCCTTGCCCGGATCGGTTCATGTGCCCGAACTGTTCAAGGTCGAAACCTATGCCACCGTGCATCAGATGGTGTCGCTGGTGCGGGCGCAGTTGCAGATCGGGGCCGGGTTGTCCGATATCCTGACCGCTTTGTTCCCCTGCGGGTCCATCACCGGCGCACCCAAGATCCGCGCGATGGAGATCCTGTCCGACCTCGAACCCTGGCCCCGCGACATCTATTGCGGCACGATCGGCTGGGCTGCGCCGGACGGGCGGTCCGAGTTCAACGTTGCCATCCGCACGCTGATGGTGGACGGTGCCGCTGCAACGCTGAATGTCGGCGGTGGGGTGGTCTGGGACAGCACGGCCCCGTCTGAATACGAGGAAGCCCTATGGAAAGCCCGCTTTGCCCACCAGTTGAGCCTGATTTCCGCCTGATTGAAACGCTGGGCTTCAGGCCCGGGCAGGGGTTTGTCCGACAGGACCGGCATCTGAACCGAATGGCGCGCACTGCCAAGACCTTGGACCTGCCCTTCGACCGATCTGCCGCTGTGGCGATGTTGTCCGAAGGGGCCAGTGAGGCCCCCTTGCGCTGTCGTCTGACCATGGATGTTGCGGGTCAGTTCGAATTGACCAGTGCGGCACTGGCCGACAGCCCGCCGATCTGGCGGTTGGGGGTGTCGGAGACCCGGTTAACCTCTGACGACATATGGCTGCGCCACAAAACCACCCGGCGTGATCTCTATGACACCGCCCGCGCTGCGATGCCTAAGGGTGTCGATGAATTATTGTTCCTGAACGAACGGGATGAGCTGTGCGAGGGCTCCATCACCAACCTGTTTATCGAAACGCGCGAAGGGCAACGGCTGACTCCGCCCCTGTCCAGCGGGCTTTTGCCGGGTATCCTGCGCGAAGAATTGCTGGAACAAGAAGAGTTTGCCGAGGCGGCTCTGACCTTGAATGATCTGAAAGAGGCCCAATCTGTTTTCATGGGAAATTCGTTACGCGGCCTGATACCGGTGGAGTTGGTGAACCTGTGAGCAAAGACAGCACGATGGTCGCCCCGCCGGTGGCGGCAGCGCGATTACGGATTGAGTTTGGCCTGTTTTTCATCATTGCCCCGCTGGTGATCGCGGTGCTTTTTCCGCCCAACTGGATGTTCCCGGCGCTGTTTGCCTTTACCGGTTTGGGCATCGTTCTGCTGCACGCAACGCCCGGCTTTCAGTGGGCGGAACTGCGATACGAATGGGCAAACTGGTCATTTTGTGAACTGGCGGTAATCACACTGGTGACCACTGCATTCTGTACCGTGCTGATCTACCTGACCCGGCCAGATGCGGCCTTTTTTCTGCTGAGAAACCGACCCGAGATGCTGGCCTTCATCTGGATCGGCTATCCGCTTCTGTCCGCCCTGCCGCAAGAGCTATTATTCCGCCCGCTGTTTTTCCGCCGCTACCACGCCATCCTGCCGGACGGGCGCAGGGCCGACCTGCTGAACGCGGCCATCTTCGCCTTCGCGCATCTGATGTATTGGAGCTGGATTGTCGCCATCATGACCTTTGTTGGCGGGTTGCTGTTCAGCTGGGCCTATCGCAAGCGCGGCTCGTTCTTTTACGCCGTTCTGCTGCACGCGATTGCGGGGAACATCATCTTTGCCGTGGGGCTGGGTGTTTATTTCTATTCAGGCAATGTGCAAAGGCCGTTTTGACGGCGCGACCTGCCTTGACTTTCCGGGCCTGACAGGGTGTATCGGCGCGACGAATTCTGCGCCCGAAGGGATATTCCATGCACGCCTATCGCAGCCACACCTGCGCCGCTCTGACCGCCGCCAATGTCGGTGAAACCGTTCGCCTGTCCGGTTGGGTGCATCGGGTCCGAGATCACGGCGGCGTGCTGTTCATCGATCTGCGCGACCATTTCGGAGTAACACAGGTATTGTGCGACGGCGACAGCGCGGCCTTTGCCGAGCTCGAGAAGGTGCGTTCGGAATGGTGCATCCGCATCGACGGAACCGTCAAAGCGCGTGACGCGGATCTCGTGAACCCGAAGTTGCCGACCGGTGAGATCGAGGTTTACGTGCGTGAATTGGAAGTGCTGGGTGCCGCCGACGAACTGCCGCTGATGGTGTTCGGCGATCAGGAATACCCCGAGGAAACCCGCCTGCGCTATCGCTATCTGGACCTGCGCCGTGAGGCGATGCAGCGCAACATGACGCTGCGCTCGGACGTTGTGGCCTCGATGCGCAAGCGCATGTGGGATCAGGGCTTTCGCGAGTATCAGACGCCGATCATCACGGCATCCTCGCCCGAAGGCGCGCGTGACTTTCTGGTGCCCTCGCGCCTGCATCCGGGCAAGTTCTACGCCCTGCCGCAGGCCCCGCAGCAGTTCAAGCAGCTGATCATGGTGTCGGGCTTTGACAAGTACTTCCAGATCGCGCCCTGCTTCCGCGACGAAGACCCGCGCGCCGACCGCTCGCCCACCGATTTCTACCAGCTTGACCTTGAGATGTCGTTTGTCGAGCAGCAGGACGTGTTCGACACCATCCAGCCCGTTCTGACCGGCGTGTTCGAAGAGTTCGGAGGTGGCCGGAAGGTTGACCAAGAGTGGCCGCAGATTTCCTACAAGGACGCGGCCTTGTGGTATGGCACCGACAAGCCCGACCTGCGCAATCCTATCAAAATGCAAGTGGTCTCCGACCACTTCCGCGATAGTGGCTTTGCGATTTTCGCGAAGCTGTTGGAGCAGGACGGCACCGAAATCCGCGCCATCCCTGCGCCGACCGGCGGCAGCCGCAAGTTCTGCGACCGCATGAATGCATTCGCCCAGAAAGAGGGTCTGCCCGGCATGGGCTATATCTTCTGGCGCGATCAGGGGCAGGGGATGGAGGCAGCCGGTCCGCTGGCCAAAAACATCGGCCCCGAACGCACCGAGGCAATCCGGCAGCAACTGGGTCTGGGTGTCGGTGATGCGGCGTTCTTCCTGGGCGGAAAGCCGAAAGCCTTTGAAAAGGTCGCAGGCAAGGCCCGCGATGTGATTGGCGAAGACCTTGGCCTCACCGAAAAAGACCGCTTTGCCTTTGCCTGGATCGTGGATTTCCCGATCTATGAACAGGACGAGGAAACCGGCGCGATCGATTTCGAACACAACCCGTTTTCGATGCCGCAGGGCGGTATGGAGGCGCTGCAGGGCAATCCGCTGGACGTGCGCGGCTATCAGTACGATCTGGCCTGTAACGGGTACGAGCTGGTCTCGGGCGCGATCCGGAACCACAAGCCGGAAATCATGCTGAAAGCCTTCGAACTGGCTGGCTACGGCGCGGATGAGGTCAAATCGCGCTTTGGCGCCCTGTTCAACGCGTTCCACTACGGCGCGCCGCCGCACGGGGGCTGTGCTGCGGGCATCGACCGGATCGTGATGCTGTTGGCGGACGAGGCCAATATCCGCGAAGTCATGATGTTCCCGATGAACCAGCGCGCCGAAGACCTGATGATGGACGCGCCCTCTGATCCGACCTCGGATCAGTTGATGGAACTGGGTCTGCGGATCATCCCGCAGGATTAAGCCCGTCGGTCGCGGCTTGCCGTTTGTCTGGTGATGAGCGCACGTATTGCGCGGCGCAAACCGTATGACGACTGAACCGTCCGCTACGCGCGGGCGGTTTGCGTTTGTCACCTGTGTCTAAGGCAGACCGGCAAACGCAACGTCAAGGGATTCAATCAATCCCTTTGCCCAGCTTCTGCCGGTTCACGCGAATGGATCGGGCGCTCTGCCGGGTTTGCCGGTACATCCACCCGAACACCAGGGATGCGGTGATGAAATAGGCGGTGGCCATGTCAGATCGCCTCCCGCTGTTCCAGCCGGTTTTGAACTAGCCCGGCAACCTGCGCGGCCTGAGCGGTGATCGGACTGCCTTGCGCCCGGGAGAGTGATAGTTTCCGCGCCGCATCCGCCAACACCGTATCGTTGGCCTCACGCGCAACGCCGTGAAGAAACTGGGCAGCATAATCCAGCATGCGCGGATCGGTCGGCCCTGCCAGAACGTCCGCGATATGGGCCATGTCGTCCTGATAGGCCAGTAGATCGGGGTGAATGACTTCGTCCCGAACGGCGTGCAACCCGCTGGGCCGACGGTCCTCGGGGAGTCGTTCCATAATGGCTTTTTGAAAATAAGACATGGATTTTAGGGGTTTGGGCAAAAAACCGTCAGCCCCGGCCCCAAAGGCCGCAGACTCGGTGCATGTATCACCGGACATCGCCAGAATGACACTGATCCGGGGCGAGGCCTGGGTCAGCTCAGCAATCAGATCGGCCCCGGACCCGTCCGGCAGACCCATATCCACAAGAATGACCGAGGGGCGATAGATCTGAAGGTGACGCCGCGCGGATTTCAGGCAATCGGCACGTCGGATCCTTGCCCCGCTGTGCAGGCACATCAGGCGGATCGCGTCGCAGGCATAGCGGCTGTCCTCGACAACCAGAATGGTCTGTCCCAGCAAAGGCCGCGTCGCTGTGGGCGTAGCGATAGTTGTGGCGAAAGGAACCGAATCGTCCATGTCAGATCTCCTATCCAGCAGATGCCTCACGCTAGGAACTTCTGGCTAACACAGGGTTAACGGGCGATTTGGCGCACTTGTCCTTTGCCGGAACTGCCCCCATAACCCACTCAACGTAGGACAGAGGAGTTTACTATGATCGGACGACTAAACCACGTCGCCATCGCCGTTCCGGATCTTAAGGCCGCATCCGAGCAGTATCGCAGCGCGCTGGGCGCCAAAGTGGGCGCGCCGCAGGACGAACCGGATCATGGTGTGACGGTGGTGTTCATCGAACTGCCCAACACGAAGATCGAGCTTCTGTACCCGCTGGGCGATGACAGCCCGATCAATGGCTTTCTTGAGAAAAACCCGGCCGGTGGCATCCACCATGTGTGCTATGAAGTCGAAGACATCATCGCGGCCCGCGACCACCTGAAGGAAAGTGGTGCACGTGTGCTGGGTAGCGGAGAACCCAAGATCGGCGCGCATGGCAAGCCCGTTCTGTTCCTGCACCCCAAGGATTTCAACGGCTGCCTCGTCGAACTGGAACAGGTGTAACGCCACAAGCTCGGAGGGCCCGAAATGACCATCACTGCCGCATTGGTGCTGTTTGCAGTCATCTGGTTTCTGACCCTGCTGATCGTTCTGCCCATTCGCATCAAGACGCAGGGCGATCTGGGCGAGATCGTTCCGGGCACCCATGCGGGTGCGCCGGAGGTGCATCACATGAAGAAGAAGATGTGGATCACCACGGGCATTTCGATCGTTTTATGGGCCATCATCGCCGGGATTATCCTGTCCGGGGTGATCTCGGTTCGGGATTTCGACTGGTTGAACCAGCTTGAGCCGCGCTGAGCCGTGTCAGGCCGCGCGGCCTGACACATTGTGATAGATATGGGTGAAGGTGGCGACACCGATAATCGGGATCACCAGATTTACCAGCGGAACTGAAAGCGGGATCGCCATCAGCGTCCCGGCAAGCCAGATAGTTGCCGTGTGTTTCGCACGCAGCTGGCGCGCACGCTCACGCCCCAACCTGCGCATCGCGGCCAGCGTGAAATATTCCCGGCCCAGCAGAAACCCGTTCATGCCCCAGAATATAAACAGAGCAAGGGGCGTGAAGATCGCATACAGGATCAGCGCCAGCAGGTTTGCCACGATCAGAACGCCCATAAAGCTGAGACCATCCTGAATGGACTCGCCAAGCGGGATTTTTGGGGCCGGGGGCAGGTGCGCGTAGTTTTTGTCTTCGACCGCCTGCGCGACCTCTTCCAAAAAGATCGACGTGATGGCCGAGGCGACGGGCACCATCAGGAACACCGGCAACACCAGAACCAGCAGGATGCCGGAATAGTTCAGCACATCGTTCAGCCACGACACGGTGCCAACAAAGGGCAGTGAAATCTCGTCACCGGACAGCGCATTGATGAACCAGATCGCGGCAGCACAGGCGAGGATCAGCAACAGGATCGTCAGACCTATGCCGCGAAACAGGACTGAGCGGAACTTGGGGTCTCCGATCTGACCAAGGGCCGCGAAGAACGCGTTCAGGATGATCATTCCGTGAGCCATTCAGTCAGGGCGGCAACGTCCGGCCGGGGGCGTTCTGGCGGGGCGGTCCCTTCGGTTGCGATATGGATCACGCCGGCCAGTCGTTCGTTTTCGGCCAACCCAAAAGCGGATTTGCAGAAATCCCGGTCATGCGATTGCCAGCCAGACAGCCAGTTCGCGCCCCATCCGGCGGCGAGGGCCGCGTTCAGCAGGGCCAGACAGACGGCACCGGCAGAGTAGGTTTGTTCAATCGCCGGGATCTTTTCCGACGGTTTCTGAACCTCGATCACGGCCACAGCCAGATGTCCCATGTCGAACTGGCTGCGGGCCTTGGCAATGTCTTCCGGCGATTTGTTCAGCGCCTTGCCACAGACTTCGGTCAGGTCAGCAAGACGCGCCATCGCGCCCTTTTCGATCACGATAAACCGCCAGGGTTCCAGTTTGCCATGATCCGGGCTGCGGGCGGCGGCGGTCAGCAAAGGCAAAAGCTCGTCCCGTGTCGGGGCCGGAGCAATCAGTGTTTTGGCCGGTCTGGACCGGCGCGACTGTAAAAACTCCAGGGCGGCAGGGTTTTTCAGGGACATATGTTAACTTCCTTTACATCGGCCATCTGTATCTTGGGCGGTACGGCTGGCGATTCAAGGGCGGGCCGTTGGATTTTTGGGGATCATTTTCATTCCGGCACGCCGGGTGCAAGCGCAATGACACTGGATGGGGGGCTTGGCGACTTACGAAAATTCAATAAACCATTGGTCACGGATTTTAGACTCCGCGTCGCTTGGCCAGAACCGCCACAGCTCGAACCCTACGAGCCCTGATCCTGCGTTTCGCGAATCTGATAGACACCTTCTGGCAAATCCAGCGCCGCAGCCAGATCGCGGACCTGTTCGGGCGACAGGGTGATCTTCTGGATCTGATCCGTGCGGGGGTCCATTTGTTCCAGCGTCACGCATTCGGCGAAGCTGTTGATCACCACATCCTCTTGCAAAGGCTTGGGGCCTTCATCCACGAGGGTAATGACTGTCGAGTCGAATTCATGCTCAATCGAAAACATGGGGCCAGAGTGCAGGCCACCGCCCGCCAATGCAACCCGTCACAGGCCGAAACCGCAGTGGTACTGCCCGGTTGGTCCGGCTATGTTGGGATCAACGCCTGATCGGCTAATAGGACCTTTGATGCGCCTTCTCTTATTTCTGGTTTTTCCCCTGCTTCTGTCGGCCTGTGCAACAGACAGATTGCGCGTGATTCCTGCAGAAGACTGGCGTGGGCTCACGGCAGAAGAAGCCGCCAGCGCCGCAGCTTTTCGCAAGGTCAGCCGCGAGGTCGGGCGCGAGGCGCGGGCCCAGTGTCTGAGGTCTTCCAAACCGCAAAGCTGCGATTTCAGAATTCTGGTCGATCTGAACCCGACCGCGCCTGCAAACGCCTTTCAGACTCTGGATGACAAGAAACAGCCCGCGATCATCTTCACGCGATCCTTGATCCGCTCGACCCGGAATGCGGATGAATTGGCCTTTGTGATGGGGCACGAGGCTGCGCATCACGTTTTGGATCACATCGGACGGCAAAGCGAAAACGCCCGTGTTGGCGCAGCCAAGTTTGGAGAGGCCGAGCGGCAGCGTGGCAAAAGCGACGCCGCTGTTGAAAAGGCGCAGAAACTGGGGGCAAAGGTGGCCGTGCAAGCCTATGCGAAAGACTTTGAGCTTGAGGCGGATCAGTTGGGAACCCTCATCACACACAATGCCGGATACAACCCGCTGATCGGTGCGAAGTATTTTGCCCGCATTCCCGATCCGGGTGACCAGTTCCTGGGATCGCACCCACCCAACGCGCAGCGGGTCGAAATTGTACAGCAAACCGCGCGAAAGCTGGGTGTCACAGAATGACTGAACTGGTGCGGCTGGGCGTGATTCTGACCGATCGCGGATCGAAATACGCGGTGTCTGGGGCAACTGTGACATCGCGGGATCAGGTTGACGCGGTGCTTGCCGAGCTGAAGACGGATAAAGCCTATGCAAAGGCCACGCACAATACCTGGGCGGCGACGTTGCCAACCGGGGCGCTCAAGGCCGACGATGGAGAAAGCGGGGCGGGCATGGTCATCCTTCGCATGATGGAGCGTGAGGGGTTAGAGAACCACGTCATCATCGTTACGCGCTGGTATGGCGGCAAAAAGCTGGGCGGGGACCGTTTTCGCCGCGTTCAGGACGCAACGCGTGCTTATCTCGACCAAATTGGGGCCTCTGCTTGACCTGAATCAAGGATTCCCCCTGTCCACCAACTACGCTCTGACCAAAGCGCGACAGGGAAAGGACAGGACATGCCCAGCCGAGAGACTTTGCGATTGCACGCCGGTTTGGTCGATGACATGGCGCGGATGCTGGATATCGATTTGCAGGAATCCGCCATCGAGGGTGCCGTATCAATCGACCAGATTTCAGACGCCGTGGTCCGGTGCACAGATTGCCCGAACCCCGGACATTGCCAATCCCTGTTGAAAGAAGCGTCTGCGCTTAGCCGCGCCCCGGAATACTGCCGCAACTACACTTTGCTGGAAAAACTCAGACCGTAAACGCGAGGGGCCTATGCCACGTCTCGGAGATATCATGACCCATATGCGTCTGGTTCTGCGAATGGGTCAGGCGACGGGCGCGGATATCGTTGCAGCACATCACGCTTGCCAACTGAGCCAGGAAGACTGGGCCGAGATGGTGCAGTTCTGTCGTGGTTGCGCATGGGCAAAGGACTGTCCCGAATGGCTGGATCAGCATCAGGCTATCGCAAATGCGCCTGAAACCTGCCCGAATCGGGCGCGATTCGCGGCCCTGAAATCCGCTCAGGTCGGGGGCGGTTGATGCCACAGGTCGCCCTTGGAGAGATCGAAAAATACTTTTGGCTGACGCGTTCAGTGGCCCGTTGCCTGGGTATTTCGCTGACCGAGGCAATGGCCGAGGGGCAACTTTCCGCCGAAGGCTATGCCGAACTCGTCACCCGATGCCGGGCGTCAAATTGCTGTGGGCAATGTGCGATCTGGTTGTCCCAGCAACAACAACTTGCCGATGCTGCCCCCGAGTTTTGCGCCAATGCCAAAGCCTTGAACCGGCTTCGCCGCCCGTCAAATTCGCGCGTGTGATCCGTCGCATAACGGCGCCTTGCCGGTGTGCTTGCAGCAGCAGAAGAACACTTTTTTACTTGCTTCAGCCGTGTATTTTAAGGGTTCAAAGTCGGTGTCTTTGTGCGACCCATCACAAAACGGCTGCTTCTTGGATCGGCCGCAAGCGCACCAGAAATAACTCTTTCCTTCGACAACTTCGACCGCCATGGGCTCTTTCTGGGCGATGATGGGGGCGTCGGACATGTGGCTTCTCCGTTCTTGGCTGATGTCAGGTCACGAGTTTAGGGCAATGCGCCAAAAAAGGTAGCGCGCGTCGCTGACGGTGCTGCGATCCAGGGCGTCCCAAGCGTGGTTTCGCCTTCGTTCACAAGGATGTGATCGATTCTGTTGCCAGATTGCCGATCAACCCGTATCCTGAACCCGGCCCCGAAAAACTGGGCAATATCAGAAAAGTAATAGAGGATTGACGGACATGAAAATCAAACTCGCTGCTGTTGGAGCCTTTGCGCTGATCCTGACTGCCTGCGCGCAGCCGGAACCCACCCCTGTTTATGTTTCGCCCAGCTATGACAAAGCCGGTACCCCAAGCTGTGCCGCCGGGTATGAACTGGCGACCACCGAAGCAGGCGAGACTGTCTGTAACCCGGTTGCGGGATAAACCCTTTGCAGGCGGTCCCGATTTGGGACCGCCTGCCCAAGATTTGAGAATGTGATGCCGCCCTAGGGGCGGTTTTTTTTGATTGCCGGACGCGTTGCTGCGAACCATTACATATAGGTCGGGCGTTTAGTGTTTTCTAAAGCGAAACCCGTGCCTGTATTTGAAGGCGTGATGCCTGTGCCCGCGGAAGGATCGATGCGGCTGGTACCTGTAAACCTTGCGTTTGTGACCCGCGTGGACATGCGGTTTGTGCGCCCTTTTGCGGTGTTTCTTGATGTGATGCCCGGATTTGGGCGCAAAATAGGGGCGGTGATGCGGGTGAACACCCCGGACATGGAAATTGAATTTCTTGCCGCCGACATAGACGATTTCAGCCGACGACCGGCCAAAACCCTCAGCGATAGCGGGGGTCGAAAGCATCATGGCCGACAGGGCGACCACCATGCTGCGTTTGGCAAAATGAGTTACTCGAAACATGAAAACCTCCGTTTGGCTTCATGTTCAAGGTGAGAGCGGGGGCGCCTGTTCTCCAATAAACTCGGGTCACGCTTTACCGATGGGCCGTGTTCCGACACGGCCCGAAGCGGTCAGGCAAGCTGTCCCCAGAGGTCGTAATCACCAGCCTCGTCCACGGTGACCGAGACGATATCGCCGGGTTTAAGCCCCTCGAATCCTTCGTCAATGAACAGGTTTCCGTCGATCTCGGGCGCGTCTGCCTTGGTGCGGCAGGTGGCGGCCTCATCGTCAATTTCGTCAACAATGACGTCAATCGTCTGTCCGACTTTGGCCTGCAGCTTCGCCTCGGAAATTGCCTGCGCCTTTTCCATGAAGCGATCCCAACGCTCTTGCTTGACCTCGGCGGGCACATGATCCGGCAGATCGTTCGAGCGTGCGCCATCGACGTTTTCGTACTGAAAACACCCGACGCGATCCAGTTGCGCCTCGTCCATCCAGTCCAGCAAGGTCTGGAATTCGGCCTCGGTCTCACCCGGATAACCCACGATGAAGGTCGACCGCAGGGTGATGTCCGGGCACACCGCGCGCCAGGCGCGGATTTCATCCAATGTTTTGGCGGCAGCGGCTGGCCGAGCCATGCGTTTCAGAACGTCCGGGTGCGCGTGCTGGAAGGGGATGTCGAGATAGGGCAGAATGTTGCACCCGGAATCCGCCATCAACGGGATCAGATCGCGCACATGCGGGTAGGGGTAGACATAGTGCAGGCGCACCCAGGCCTCCAACTGCCCCAACTCGCGCGCCAGATCGGTGATGTGGCTGCGCACCTTGCGGTCTTTCCACGGGTTCACATCGTATTTCCGGTCAAGCCCATAGGCCGAGGTATCCTGCGAAATCACCAGCAACTCGCGCACGCCGTTATCGACCAGCCTTTCGGCCTCGCGCAGAACTGCATGGGCCGGACGGCTGGCCAGTTTCCCGCGCATATCGGGAATGATGCAGAACTTGCACTTGTGGTTACAGCCTTCCGAGATTTTCAGGTAGCTGTAGTGGCGCGGGGTCAGTTGAACGCTGCTGGCGGGCAGCAGATCGACAAACGGGTCCGGGTCCGGTGGCACCGCTGTGTGCACCGCATCCAAGACCTGTTCGTATTGGTGTGGCCCGGTCACCGCCATGATGCGGGGGTGGTGTTCACGGATGTAGTCGGGCTCGGCCCCCAGACAGCCGGTCACGATCACCTTGCCGTTTTCAACCAGAGCTTCACCAATTGCATCCAGCGACTCGGCCTTGGCGCTGTCCAGAAACCCGCAGGTGTTCACGATTACGGCATCGGCCCCGGAATAGTCGGGCGAAATGCCGTAACCTTCTGCCCGCAGGCGAGTCAGGATACGCTCACTATCGACCAAAGCTTTCGGGCAGCCCAGCGAGACCATGCCGATGGTCGGCTGGTTTGCACGGGACGTCTCGGGCATCCGGGCGGCGGGCGCCAGGTCGGGGCGGAGATTTGGCGGGTTCGTGGTCATGGCGCGGCATATAGTGGGGAACGCTTCCCCTTGCAAATGTCACGGTGCGTTTGGATGATGATTTCAATCAAGCCAAAAAGGCGGAGAGCAGATAGATGAAATGGCTGATACGCATTCTGTTCATTGTGGTGGCCGTGGTCGGGCTGGTCATTGGGGCGTTGCTGCTGATGCCCGGGGACAAGCTGGCCGCGATCCTGTCTGAGCAGGTCAAGGCCAACACGGGGCGCGAGCTGACGCTGTCGGGGGACGTCAACCTGTCCTTCTGGCCGGTTTTGGGCATGGAAACCGGGCCCGTGACGTTCGGCAACGCACCATGGGCCGGGCCTGATCCGATGCTAAGCGCGGACAGTCTGGCTGTTGGTGTGGATGCTGCCGCAATGCTGGCGGGCGATCTGAAGATCAAGCGGGTCTTTGCGCAAAACCCGGTTCTGCGGTTGGAATTGTCAGAGGGTCGCGGAAACTGGGTCATGGGCGCGGCTGAGACCACGCCGTCAGCGGGCGCTACAGGCGGCGCGCCCTCGGGCGAAACCGGTGCCGTGACGCTGGAGCGGTTGGAACTGATGGATGCGCGGCTGATCTACGTCGAAAACGGCGTAACGCAGATGGATTTTGCGGGTGTGACCCTGTCCGCCAGTTGGCCGGACGTATCCGCGCCCATGGTGATGCAGGCCAGTATGGCAGTGCCGGGCGGTGCGATGCAGGTGGACCTGAAACTGCCCGATTTGCCCGCCTTTTCGTCGGGCGCTGTGACGCCGCTGGATGTGGCGCTGACCGCCCCGGGCGGAGAGATCGGGTTCAACGGCAATGTCAATCTGTCCGGCGAGATGGATGGCAAGATGCAGATCATCACGCAAAGCACGGAAATGATGTTGACCGCGTTTGGGCAAGGCGGTGTGGCGGTTCCCCACGGTTTGGGCCGGACGGCAAATATCTCGGGGCAGATGACCTATACCAAGGATGGCCGTGTGTCCCTGCGCAAAATGGTGGCGCAGCTTGATGACAATCGGCTGGCCGGAGAGGCCGACATCACCATCGCCGATCCCCCTCAGATCGTGGCGCGCCTGAATACCGATGCGCTGGACCTGTCGCGCGTGACCGATGCCGAGCCCGGATCGGGGGGCGGGACAGGGGCCGCGTCATCTGCGGCGGACGGGTGGTCCAAGGCACCGATTGATGCGTCGCCGCTGTCATTGGCCAACGGCAAAATCCGCCTGACGGCCAAGTCTATTGCCGTTCCGGGGATGCAATTCGGGGCCTCTGACCTGACGCTTGGTCTGGATCGTTCGCGTGCGGTGCTGGAAATGCACCCGGCAACGCTGTTCTCCGGCCAGCTCAACGGTCAGGTGGTTGCGAATAACCGCAACGGATTGTCGGTGGGCGGCGATCTGAAAGCCAGCGGCATCAACCTGAAGCAGGCGTTATCGACACTTGCAGATGTAGACCGTCTGTCCGGCACCGCATCCGGCGCGTTTCAGTTTCTTGGCGTCGGGCAGAGTGAAGACCAGATCATGCGCTCGCTCAGCGGCAAGGGGAATGTGGATGTCGGGTCCGGGGTGATTTCGGGCTTCGATCTGGATCGGCTGATGGGCCGGGGAACCGGGTCGGGCGGTACGACGGTGTTTGACAGCCTGACCGCAAGCTTCTCGATCGACAAAGGCGTGCTGACCAACTCTGACCTGCTGATGTCCCTGAAAAACTTCCGCGCCGATGGTGAGGGCAAGGTCAATCTGGGTGCGCGTACGTTGGACTATCTGTTCACGCCAACCGCGCTACGGGCGAATGCGGGGCAGGGAATTTCGGTGCCCGTGCGCATCCATGGTCCGTGGAGCAGCCCGTCGATCACGCCTGACCTGACCAAAGTCATCGAGGCGGCGGCGGAAGGCAAAGTCAAAGAGCTTGAGGATGACGCCAAGCAGAAGGTGCTGGACAAGGTCGGCAATGAGTTGGACACGACCATAACCGACAGCGATCAAATCGAAGACGCGCTGAAGAAAAAGCTTGAGGATGAGGCGAAGAAGGGTCTGCTGAAACTGTTTGGCGGCGATTGATGAAAGGGGCGTCCAGCGACGCCCCCTGGTTCAAATCGTCTGGTCGTAATCGCCAACACTCGGTTCGGTGCGGATAACGGCGTCGATATCGGCAAAGATCGCACGCATTTCCGCCTCGCTTTCACTGCTTTCGCACACCACCACAAGGTTCGGCGTGTTCGAGGAGGCGCGCACCAGACCCCAGCTGCCATTGTCCAGAATGACCCGCGCGCCATTGACAGTGACCACCTCTTTGATGGCGCGACCGGCAAAGCTTTCTCCTGCGTCCGCCTTGGCCACCAGTTTGTCGACCAGTCGCTGGAGTATATCGTATTTCTCGGTATCAGCCGCGTAGGGCGACATGGTCGGGGTGGACCAGGTCTTGGGCAGGGCCTTGCGCAGATCGGACATGCTTTGACCGGGGTTGCGGTCCATCAGCTTGCAGATCTCAACCGCGACCCGCATCCCGCAGTCATAGCCACGCCCGACCGGCTCGGCCAGGAAGTAGTGGCCGGATTTCTCGAACCCGGCCAGCGCGCCGATTTCCTTCACGCGCCGCTTCATGTGGCTGTGACCGGTTTTCCAGTAGTCGGCTTTGACGCCGAGGGCTTGCAGTTCAGGGTCGCTGGCGAACAGACCGGTTGATTTCACGTCTGCCACAAAGGTCGAGCCCGGGTGCAGCTTGGCCAGATCGCGGGCCATGATAACGCCAACCTTGTCGGCGAAAATCTCCTCGCCCTCATCATCGACAACACCGCAGCGGTCGCCATCCCCATCAAACCCAAGCGCCAGATCCGCGCCGCTGGATTTCACACTGTCCGACATGTCGTGCAGCATTTCCATGGCTTCGGGGTTGGGGTTGTAGTTGGGGAAAGTGTAATCCAGACGATTGTGGCTGGGTACGACTTCAACCCCGATCCGTTCGAAAATCTCGGGCGCAAAGGCCGAGGCGGTGCCGTTTCCCGTGGCGCAGACCACTTTCAACGGACGGGACATTTTGAAATCCCCGACCAGATCGTCGATATAGGCCTCTTTCACGCCATCGACGAATTCATAGGACCCGCCTTGATGCGGCTGGCCTTCGCCGTTCAGGACGATATCGCGCAGTTCGGACATCTCGTCCGGGCCGTGAGTCAGCGGACGCTCAAAGCCCATTTTCACTCCGGTCCAGCCATTTGGATTATGGCTGGCCGTCACCATCGCCACGGCGGGAACGTTCAGATGAAACTGCGCGAAATAGGACATCGGGCTAAGCGCGGGGCCGATATCCTTGACCTGAATCCCGGCCTGCATCAGCCCCAGGATCAGGGCGTTCTTGATCGACAGGGAATAGTCGCGATAGTCGTTGCCCACTGCGATGACCGGGTCAATCCCGCGCCGCCGCATCTGAGTGCCCAAACCCAGACCAAGTGCGGTCATGCCGGGCAGGTTGATCTCGTCGGGGTACTTCCAGCGTGCATCATATTCGCGAAAGCCCGTGGGCTTGATCATCGCGTCACGCAAAAAGCTCCAGGTGTTTGGCGTCACCTCGGGGAATGGTTTGGTCATAACAAGTCTCAATCGTTAAATCTGAATAGGATTCGCTTTCGCAAGCGCATCAAAACGCATCAATGTGTCAACAAGTTGGGGCATCTGGTCCAGCGGAATCATATTGGGCCCATCGGACGGGGCCGTGTCTGGATCCTGATGTGTCTCGATGAAAACCGCTCCAACCCCCAGTGAGACCGCGGCGCGGGCCATGACAGGCGCGAACTCACGTTGGCCGCCGGAAGACCCGCCCTTGCCGCCGGGCTGTTGCACGGAATGCGTCGCATCCATGACGACAGGGTAGCCTGTTTTGGCCATCTGCGGCAGGCCGCGCATATCCGCCACCAAAGTGTTGTATCCAAATGACGTCCCGCGTTCTGTCAGCAAGATGTTCTGGTTTCCGGTGCTCTCAACCTTGTCGACGATATTGCCCATTTCCCACGGCGCGAGAAATTGACCTTTCTTGACGTTAACGGCCTTTCCGGTCGCCCCGGCAGCCAGCAGCATATCCGTCTGACGGCACAGGAAGGCCGGGATTTGCAAAATATCAACAGCCTCAGCCGCAATGGCGCATTGGGCCTCGGTATGCACGTCGGTCAGAACCGGAACGCCGATGGTCTTGCGAATGTCGTCCAGAACCTTGAGCCCCGCATCGATTCCCATGCCGCGTTTACCGGACAGAGAGGTGCGGTTGGCCTTGTCATACGAGGCTTTGAATACATACTGCGCGCCCGCAGCATCGCAGGCTTCTTTCATGGTGCCCGCAATCATCTGGGCGTGGTCCGCTGTCTCAAGCTGGCAGGGGCCGGCAATAATGGTCAGCGGAAGATCGTTGCCGACGGTAACGTCGGAGATTTTTACATGTTTCATGGGTCTTATGAGGATACCTGTTCACGAAGGACCGACGCGGTAAGCGAGATCATCAGGTAGATACCAGCAAACAACAGGAAAGCCAAAATCGTATTTTCGAACTTGCGCGGATAGGACGGATCCTGGCTGGGAACCGGGTTCACCGAGACGGTCAGATACCGCACCTGCCTGTTGGCCTCGGTGCGCGTGGTTTCCATGTATTGCATAGCGTTTTGCAGCATCATGTCCCGCGCGACCAGATCGGCCTGCGCCATCTGAATCCTCACACTCAACCGCGCCAGCGAGTTTTCGCCTGCCGAAACATCCAGCATCTCGGCATTCAGGTTGTCCAGAACCACTTCCAGCCGTGCGATATCGGCTGTGACCCCGTCGACCTTGGCCTTGTTGGGCCGAAGATTGTCAAGAAGGGCCGCCAGCTCCAGGTTTTTGTCCTGCAACAGAATTTCGATTTCGTTGATCCGCCCGCGTAGCCCGGCGATCACATTTTCGGGGTCCAGAATCGCGCCCTGAAGCTGCAACTCGATCAGGTCTTCCTGCGCCTGACGGCGCGCCTGTTGCGCGGATTCAAAGCTTTCCAGCGCGTCACGCATCTGGTCGTCGCGCTTTTCACCCGACAGTTTGTTCACCCGACCTTCTGCGTAAGAGATCAAGCGATCGGAAAACTCGGCCGAGGTTTGCGGGTCAGGGGCAATCACCTCCATCCGGATGATCCCGTCCGTGGGGTCATAGCCGATCGTGACGATGCGGCTGTATAGCTTATAGGCTTCCTCAAGCGTGGCGTCGGCTGCCAGCCTTTGGATCGGATCAATCCAATCCTGTTGAAAGACTTCGGTAAAGCTTGCGTCATTGTCCAGCAGCAGCAACGCCTCTTTCGATTCCAGAAAATCCTGAACCGAGACCGAATCCTGTGCCGTGGCAAATTGCGTACCGGAGAGCAGGCCGCCGACGGCCCCACCCGCACTATCTGCCTGCAGGATCGAGAAGGACGAATTGCTGGCATACATCGGGGTCGCGATTCGATAGAAATAAAACCCCACAACAAAGGTGGGCAGCAGTACAAACGCTGCCAGCCGGGCGAACAGCGTGAACAGCTTGACGCGCCGCCTGCGCGCGATGTCCTTCTGGATTTGACCGATTTCAAGGTTTCGGCGTTCTGCCGGGCTCATCTCGGGGCCTGGCGGGCTGAATTCCTTGTGCTGGACGGTTTGTGGCAGCTGTATCCTGACCTTGTCCTTGGGCTTTTTCGACGCTGTGCCCCTTTGGGAGGTTTTGGCGGCGGCAAGGTCCAGCAGGTTTGTCCGCTCGAACGGGTCGATCCCCTTTTTCCGCAACAGACGAACGGCATCGTAATCGGACGAGGCCGCAAGCCCGTGTTTCTGCGCCAGCCGACGGGCAATGCGTAGCTGCCGACCGGTCAGCCCCTCACGCTTGATGTCATCCAGTTCGGTTCCGGGCTGCGGGGCGTTTGCGGCAGATGGTCCTTCGGTCGCGCTGCGAATGCGCGAGATCGCGTCCGCGCGCGCCTCGGCCGAGCCTTCGACCGGCTGCTTGCGGCGCAAGTTGTATTTTCTAACCTTGGGTTTCGTAGTCATATAACTGTTTTGCCTCTTCCAAGGTTTCAAACATGTAAAGCTGCCCGTCCAAAAGAACCGCGGCTTGCTGTGCAAATTTTTCCAGCGTCGATGGGCTGTGTGACACGATCACAAGGGTTGTCGTGCGCAGCCTTTCCCGCAGGATGTCACCGGCCTTCTTGTTGAATTCAACATCCGTGGACGAGGGCATCCCCTCATCAATCAGGTACATGTCGAAATCCAGCGCCAGCATCAGCGAGAAGGTGAAACGCGAGCGCATGCCGGAAGAATAGGTCGACAGGGGCTGGTTGAAATATTCGCCCAGATTGCATAACCAGCTGCAATACGCCTCGACATAGTCAGGATCCATGCCGTAGATTTTTGCGATATAGCGCGCGTTTTCCAGCGCGGACATCTTGCTGGAAACGCCACCTGTGAAACCCATCGGGAAAGACACCCGGCAATCGCGGCGAATGACGCCTTCATCCGGCTTTTCCAGCCCGGCCATCATATTGATAAGCGTGGTTTTTCCTGTGCCATTGGGCGCAAGAATGCCAAGGGATGTACCCAGTTCGACCCGGAACGAGACCCTGTCCAGGATCACCTTGCGGCGCGTCCCGGTCCAAAAGGATTTGCTGACATTCTCGAACTCAAGCATGGGTGGCCTGCTGCTCAATCCAGTTTTTGTGTCGCTCTTGTCGGGCGATGAGGGAGGGTGTTCCCTATCGGCCCATGTTGGCTACATTATGTCGAATTATGAAACAAATCATCAATATGCGCCAGCGGCAGGAAGGCTTACGTAACATTCCATGACCAGCCTGATGGAGGATATTCGATCCTGTCGCCTGTGCGCCGATCAGTTCGCACAGACGGCGACAGCGCATGCGCCGCGCCCTGTGGTCTGGTTTCAGCCGGGCACACCGATTCTGGTCGCGGGGCAGGCACCGGGGGCGCGGGTTCATGCCTCGGGGCGGCCGTTTACCGATCCATCCGGGGATCGCCTGCGTGACTGGCTGGGGATTGATGAGACTGTGTTCTACGACCGGGCCAGGCTGTCCATCGTGCCCATGGCCTTTTGCTTTCCGGGCTATGACGAAAAGAACGCGGACCTGCCGCCGCCGGCCCTTTGCCGGAAGACCTGGCATGATCGCGTCATGCAGGCCCTGGGGCAGGTACCGTTGACCGTTCTGGTCGGCGGTCACGCGCATAAATTCCACCTTGGTGTTCGCAGTTCGGTCACCGAGACGGTCAAAGACTGGAAAACCCATGCCCCGCGCGTCTTTGCCTTGCCTCATCCGTCGTGGCGGAATACGGCATGGTTGAAGAAAAACCCGTGGTTCGAGGCCGATCTGCTGCCGGTTCTGCGCGCGCGGGTGCAAGAGGTGTTGAATGACTGAGACAACCGCGCTGGATACAGCCCATGCCGCAATGCAGGCCGCCCCGCAGGACGACACCGCCCGGCTGAGGTTTTTCGAACGTCTGGCGGATAGTGAACTGTTCCTGATGCTGACCGAAGAAGCACGGGGCGAAAACATCTCGCCCGAGGTGTTTGATGTGGCAGACGGGCAGTTCGTCCTGGCCTTTGATCGCGAGGACCGGCTGGCGCAGTTTGCGAGCCGTCCGGTGCCCTATGTGGCGCTGTCCGGTCGGGTGCTGTCATCCATGCTTGCGGGGCAGGGGATTGGCTTGGGTCTGAACCTCGAAGTTGCACCTTCGTCGATGCTGATCCCGTTCGAGGCGCTGGGGTGGTTGGCGTCAACCCTTCAACACGCCCCCGAAGAAGTACACGAGAAGCTGGCCGAGTTTCTGCCACCTGCGGGCCTGCCTGATATGCTGTTGACCGCGCTGGACGCCAAGCTGGCCACCGCCGGGGGGCTGGCACAGGCGGCCTATCTGGTGGCGACCAAATCGCATAGCGGTGTGTCGGGTCACTTGCTGGGATTTGTCGGGGCGGTTGAGGGCGCAGAACCTGCGCTGGCCAAGGCCGCGTCCGAGGCGCTGACCTTTTCGGGGATCGAGGCCGGGGCGATGGATGTGGGCTTTTTTGCCACGGACGACGTGGCGGCAGGATTGCTGGCCAAAACCGGACTGAGGTTCGATCTGCCGCAGCCCGAGATGCCCGAAACTGTCCGGCCCATACCGGGAAGCGACCCGGCCAAACCTCCGATCCTGAAATAGGCCCCGCCCAAAAGGAAAACGCGGCGCAAACCAGCGCCGCGTCGTCTTTTTCGCCGGTTATTCGGCAGCTGGTTCCAGCTTGTCCTGCGTGCGGGTCTCGAAATCGCTGGCCTCGTGCCGTTCGTGAAGCTGCATATGCGGCTCGCCAAACGGGCGGTTGACCATGCGTCCCCGCAGCACAGCCGGGCGTTCGTCGATGGCCTTGGCCCAGCGCATGACATTCTTATAGGATTCGACATCCAGAAACTCGGCGGCGTCGTACAGACGACCCAGCACAAGCTGACCGTACCAGGGCCAGATCGCCATATCGGCAATCGTATAATCCTCACCCGCGATAAAGGTTTTCCCGGCCAGTTCCCGATCCAGAACGTCCAACTGGCGCTTCGCCTCCATGGCAAAGCGATTGATCGGATATTCCCATTTTTCAGGTGCATAGGCGTAGAAATGACCGAACCCGCCGCCCAGATAGGGCGCGCTGCCCATCTGCCAGAAAACCCAGTTCATCACCTCGGTCCGCTCTGGCCCCGATTTGGGCAGGAAGGCGTCAAATTTCTCGGCCAGATGGAACAGGATCGAGGCGCTTTCAAAAACGCGCACAGGCTCATCACCTGACCGGTCCCACAGCGCAGGAATTTTCGAGTTTGGATTGGCACCGACAAAGCCGGAACTGAACTGGTCGCCTTCGCCGATATTGACCAGCCAGGCATTGTACTCAGCCTCTTCATGGCCCAGGGCCAACAGCTCTTCCAGCATGATCGTGACCTTGACGCCATTGGGCGTGGCCAGCGAATACAGTTGCAGGGGATGGCGACCTACGGGCAGATCCTTGTCGTGGGTGGCACCTGCAATCGGCCGGTTGATATTGGCAAACCGCCCGCCGCTTTCGCTGTCCCAGGTCCAGACTTTCGGAGGGGTGTAAGTGGATTGATCGCTCATCTCGTGCCTTTCTGTCCAATGCCGGGGGTCCGCGCACCCAATCGTCTAACAGCTAATGTTGCAGTATCCAGAGTCCAACCCCGTGTTGTTGTAATAAATTCAGACAAACCTCTCACGTTTTCTCGTTCTTGGTCACAGCGGCGCGAGGGGGACTACGCAGCGCCAAAAAATAGCATATTGTCTCGACAGTCCCGCCAACACGGCACCCTTGGGCAGATGACTTGAAAAGGATTGACCACATGAAACGCTTTGCTTTGACCTTTGCCGCGGCCATGGCCCTGGCAGTTCCAGCTTTCGCTGGCCCGCAATATGTCGACGGCACCGGTTTTGCTGTCTCTGGGTATGACGTTGTTGCCTATCGCAGCCTGGATCAGGTTGCTGTTGGTCAGTCGCAACCCGAAGGTGTGCGCGGAAATGCAGACATCACCGCCGAATATAACGGTGCCACCTGGGCCTTCGCGACCGAAGAAAACCGCGACAAGTTCCTGGAAAACCCGGCCTATTACGCGCCGCAATATGACGGCCACTGCGCGTATGGCGTATCCAAGGGCGGTAAGGTTCCGGCCAACCCGAACCTGTGGCGCATCGTCGATGACAAGCTGTACCTGAACATCACCGATGTTGTTGTCGGTTTCTGGGAAGAAGATGTTCCGGGCAACATCAACATCGCCGAAGGCAACTGGCCGGGTATCGAAGGGGGTGACGCCTCCACCAGCGTCATTCCGAAGTTCACTTCGGAAGGCCCGATCACAAACTAAGGCCACTCACGACCCACAGCCCGGCTCTCACCCCCTCAAGAGCCGGGCTTTCCGCGCGGTTAACTCGCCAGCCAGTATTCGTTGCGAATGGCCTGATCGGCCTCAAACCGGATGCGCACACTTTTCGCCCCCGGAAATTTGCGTTCGCAGATTGTGTCCGGGATCACGACCTCTCCGGCCCCTTTGTCATTTGACTGGAAGCTCAGAACTTCGGTCTCGGTATTGCGCGAAGCGCTGAGGACAGAGGTCGGCAGAGCGACCCGATTGGCCCCCTGGCAGACCGGTGTTGTGACGAAATACGTCAGATGACGCCCATAACATCCAACCGCATCCGGAACGTGGTCGGACGCGACATAGTTGGACTCATCCCGCTGCGACATATGCGGCAGAGCGCGACCGGGATCCAGCATCGCCTGACAGGTTGCGATATCTTCGGGCGCAAGCTCGATGATGCGCTTTCTCAGGCGTGGCCGTTTCGGCTTGCGCGGTCCGGTATCGGCCTCTTTCGCGGTGTAGCCCTTTTTGCGCAGATAATCATAGGCCGCCTTGGCCCGCGCGAAATTTGTTGAATCCCCACCTGTGTGATCAGGATGGGCATGAAAGGCGATCCGCCGCCATGCGTCTCGGATGTCTTCTGAATCGGCGTCCGGGTCCAGTCCCAGATCCGCCAAAGCGTCCTTGCGAGCCTTGAACTCGTCGACGTGCTCCATACTCATTTCACTCTTTACAACCACACATCCTCAGTTTCCCGAGTGTCGTGTTTTTGTCAATTTTTACAGAGTATTGAGTTGGGCTGGGGTGACAATGCGAAGCCAGAATGCGGATTGTTCCTGATTTCGGGCGAACCTTTGGGTGCAGTGTCAGCACCAGCTTTCCGGCGGTTTGCGAACACAAAAAAGCCCGGGCCAGTTTTGGACCCGGGCAAGGTGCAATGAATGGTTGAATTAGGCGACGTTCTGCAATTCGGCCTTGGGTGTGATGCCCAGCGCAAAACACACGTCACGGGTCAGTTCCGGGCGGTTCAGCGTGTAGAAATGCAGCTTGTCCACGCCGCCTTCGATCAGGTCAGAGCACAACTCGGTGCACAGCGCCGTGGCCAGAAGATCTTCACGATCATCGCGAATGGCTTTCTCGAACGCCTGATCGATCCAATCGGGAACGTGGGTGCCGCAGCGCTGGGCAAAGCTGCGCGCGCCCTTCCAATTTTCGATCGGCAGAATGCCGGGGACGATGGGCTTGTCGATACCCGCTTTCTCACAGGCATCACGGAACCGGAAAAAGGTCTCGGCCTCGAAGAAGAACTGGGTCAGCGCCTCATCGGCACCCGCGTCCAGCTTGGCTTTCAGCCAGTCCACATCCGCTTGCGTATTGCGGGCTTCGGGATGTTTGTCTGGATAGGCTCCAACGCGGATGCTGAACATCTCGGTCTCGGCCAGTGCCTC
Organism: Ruegeria sp. H7; assembly: GCF_056532945.1. Taxonomy (NCBI): domain Bacteria; kingdom Pseudomonadati; phylum Pseudomonadota; class Alphaproteobacteria; order Rhodobacterales; family Roseobacteraceae; genus Ruegeria; species Ruegeria sp. H7. The sequence goes on along the minus strand of NZ_JBQFNZ010000001.1, from coordinate 815,660 downwards.
GATCAGTTCCACAGAATGCGCAAAGCCGTCGGGGTGGGGGATGAACTTGTCCTGTCCTTTTGGCGGATCGCCACGCAGGGCAACGATGTTTTCGACACCGGCGCGGGCGAACTTGTCAGCGATCTCAAGCGTTTCCTGACGCGAGGCATCGACGCAGGTCAGATGCGCCGCAACCGGCAGGCCAGACGACTTGTGCAGCGTCGCAACCGCATCCCGCGTCAACTCGCGCGTGGTGCCGCCTGCGCCATAGGTGACCGAAACAAACCGGGGCTCTAGCGGGGCCAGTGTTTGCACCGTGTCCCAAAGGCGGAATGAGGCCTCAAGCGTTTTGGGCGGAAAGAACTCGAACGAAATTTCAGGTTTGGTCATCATGGCCTCACAGGATCAATTGAGCCTCTTGTGCCATGTGGGGCGATGTGAGACAAACTCATATTCTTCAAGAACAACATGAGGTGCGCGACATATGCACATCGAGTTCCGGCACCTGCGAACCATCAAGGCCATCCATGAATGCGGCGGGCTGGCGCGTGCGGCGGATCAGCTGAACATCACGCAATCCGCGCTGAGCCACCAGATCAAAGGGCTTGAGGATCAGGCTGGGGTCGAACTGTTCCTGCGCCGGTCGAAGCCGATGAAACTGTCCGCCGCCGGACTGCGCCTGTTGCGTCTGGCGGAACAGATTCTGCCGCAGGTCGAAGCTGCCCAGCAGGAGTTCACTTCGCTGCGTGACGGTCGCACGGGCCGGATGCATATCGCCATCGAGTGTCACGCCTGTTTCGAATGGCTGTTCCCGGTGCTGGAATCCTTCCGGAAGTCCTGGGGTGACGTGGATGTCGACATTCGCCCCGGTCTGGCTTTTGATGCTTTGCCCGCATTGCAGAAGGAAGAAGTTGATCTGGTCGTCTCATCCGACCCCGAAGATCTGCCGGGTGTCGAGTTTGTCGAACTGTTCGACTACAACGCGGTGTTTGTCGCCGCCTCATCCCATCCACTGGCCGAGAAGGATTATATCGAGGCCGAGGATTTTCGTGGTCAGACCCTGATCACCTATCCGGTTGAGCGCACGCGTCTGGATGTCTTCAGTCAGCTGTTGATCCCGGCGCGGGTCGAACCGGCCGCCATCCGGCAGGTCGAACTGACGGCGGTGATCCTGCTGCTGGTTGCGTCGAACCGGGGCATTTCGGTCCTGCCCGACTGGGTCGTGCGCGAGGTCAAGTACAACTCGGATTACGTCACCCGGCCACTGACGAGTGAGGGGATCACGCGCCGTCTATATGCCGCCGTCCGCTCGGAAGATCTGGAAAAACCCTTTGTGCAGGAACTGGTCAAACTGGCCCGCGACGAGGCGCGCAAGCTGCAGGCCCAGTAGCGGCGTTTTGCGCGGGGCTGCTATGCGCATCATTCCTCTTGGCAAGGGCGCATTGCATCAGTATACGCGCGGTTTGACCGGACAGGAGCCTTTTCACAATGGTTGGCAGTGCAAATCTCAACATCATGATCAAAGCCGCGCGCAAGGCGGGGCGGTCTCTGGTCAAGGATTTCCGTGAAGTCGAGAACCTGCAGGTGTCGATGAAGGGCGCGGGCGACTTTGTGTCCAAGGCCGATATCGCCGCCGAGGCCATCCTGAAAGAAGAACTGCTGGGTGCGCGCCCGACCTATGGCTGGCTGGCCGAAGAGGGCGGTTCGATTGACGGCGAGGACCCGACCCGCCGCTGGATCGTCGATCCGCTGGACGGCACCACCAACTTCCTGCACGGTTTGCCGCATTGGGCGGTGTCCATCGCACTGGAACACAAGGGTAAGATCGTGTCCGGTGTGATCTACGACCCTGCCAAGGACGAGATGTTCTTTGCCGAAAAGGGCGAAGGCGCATGGATGAACGATATGCGTATCCGCGTGTCCGGTCGTCACCGCATGATTGAATCGATCTTCTCGACCGGTCTGCCCTTTGGTGGCCGTTCCGATCTACCTGCAACCCTGCAAGACCTTGCGCGCCTGATGCCCGCCTGCGCCGGTGTGCGTCGCTGGGGCGCTGCCGCCTTGGACATGGCCTATGTGGCGGCTGGCCGCTACGAAGGGTTCTGGGAACGTCGCTTGAACGCATGGGATCTGGCCGCTGGTATGATCATCGTGAAAGAAGCGGGTGGCTTTGTGCAGCCTTTGAACCCCGAAGGCAGCGTGCTGGAAGACGGCGAGGTTATCTGCGCCAACGAGCCGATCTTTGACAGTTTTGCCAAGGTAATCCGGGGCTAAGACACGCCTACTTGCGCGGCACGCGCGGGATGCGTGATTGCGATAGCTTGTATTTCGTCTCGGGGTGTGGCGGATGGCCATGGGTGCGATCCCAGAACGCTGTGCCGCCGCGTTTCAGCCATAGCGGGATACACAGGATCAGCCCGACGACGAACCCTCCGGTATGGGCCCAATAGGCCACGCCGCCTTCGTCGGGGTTGCTGTTCAGGCTGCCGTAGAACTGCATCACCAGCCAGACGCCCAGCATCACAAAAGCCGGGATCGAAAAGACCCTGAAATAGACGATCAGGATCAGCAGAATATCGACGCGGGCCTTTGGGAACAGCAAAAGATAGCCGCCCATCACCCCGGCAATCGCGCCCGAGGCTCCGATTGTCGGCACCACCGAATCCGGCGCAGTAATGACGTGGATCAGCCCGGCTCCGATACCGGCAACGAGATAGAACAGCAAAAAGGGCAGGTGGCCCATTTCATCTTCCAGATTGTCCCCGAAGATCCAAAGAAACAGCATGTTCCCGGCCAGATGCATCCAGCCGCCATGCAGAAACATGGATGTCACGAATGTCTCGAACGCGTAGCCATCCGCGATGCGCGCGGGAATGATCGCGTAGTCGAAATAGAACCGCTGGATCAGTTGCGGGTTATCCATGATCCCCACATAGCTGAGGAAGATCAGGATATTCGCCGCCATCAGCGTGTAAACGACATAGGGCGTGCGCCCCGAGGGGTTATGGTCGCGGATCGGAAACATGGCGCGACGCTGGGCTTTTCAGGGCCCAGCGTCAAGGTCAGCTTATGCCGCACCGCCCAACAACGCGGCGTTGCCGCCTGCGGCTGTGGTATCGACGCAAACGTGACGCTCGCCCAGCACGCGGGCGCGGTCCGGCAGGCCGGGGATCAGCGGCAGGATCGGACCGTCGCGGCGGGACAGATGCTGTTCGACCTGACGTGCCGTATCCTCATCGCCCCACCACAGGACGCCTGAGATGTCAGTCAGGTTCTCAAGCCGGTGCAGGTCAAGCGAACCGGTTGCCTCAATCGCGGTTCCACCCAAGGCCAGAACCGCATCGGCCTGCGCGCGTGATGCTGTCGAACCGGGGCCAAGGCACAGGACCGGCGGTCGTGCAAACTCGGACAACCGGTTCGATTCCCCTGTCGGGCCGGGCAGGGATTGCGTCTGTACCGGGGCGGGTTTGCCTTTGGGTGCGGGCAACTCTGCCGGTGCATTCCAAGCCTCGGACGCCGTCTGACGATCCGGTGCGCAGAACCGGGCCATATAGTTGGGACCCCCCGCCTTGGGCCCGGTGCCCGACAGCCCCTCGCCACCGAAGGGCTGAGAGCCGACAATGGCCCCGATCTGGTTGCGGTTCACATAGACGTTGCCCGCATGGATCGCCTCGGTCACGTGCTGGACGCGGTCGTCGATACGGGTGTGCAGGCCGAAGGTCAGGCCATACCCTGTGGCGTTGATGTCCGCGATCACCTGATCGATCTCTTGCGCCTTAAAGCGGGCCACGTGCAGAACCGGGCCAAAGATTTCACGCTCAAGATCGGCGATGCCGCTGATTTCGATCAGGGTCGGGGCAATAAACACCCCCTCGGGCGGGGTACCGAGTTCCTTGAGAACGCGCCCCTCGGCCCGCGCTTTGGCGACGTGATCCGCAATGCCCTGACGCGCGGTTTCGTCGATCACCGGGCCGCAATCGGTTGAAATCAGCCACGGGTCGCCGACGCGAAGTGCGTCCATCGCGCCTTTCAGCATCGTCAAGACGTCGTCGGCGATGTCCTCTTGCAGATACAGGCAACGCAGGGCGGAACACCGCTGGCCTGCGGATTGAAACGCGCTTTCGATGATCGATTGCACCGCCTGTTCCGGCAACGCGGTGCTGTCGACGATCATCGCATTCAGCCCGCCGGTCTCGGCGATCAACGGCGTGCCGGGTCGCATGTTCTGCGCCATGGCCGAGCGGATTTTCAGCGCCGTTGCCGTCGATCCCGTGAAGGCCACGCCCGAGATGCGCGCATCTGAGGTCAGCGCCGCGCCCACCTCTGGCCCGCCGGGCAGCAGTTGCAGCGCATCACGGGGCACCCCGGCCTCGTGCAGCAGTTGAATGGCGCGATGCGCGATCAGCGGGGTTTGCGGCGCAGGTTTTGCCAGAACCGCGTTTCCGGTTGCCAGCGCTGCGGAAATCTGGCCGGTGAAGATCGCCAGCGGGAAGTTCCACGGGCTGATGCAGGTGAAAATCCCGGCAGGTTTGGCCGCAGGGATGTTGGCCGCATAGTAGCGCAGGAAATCCACCGCTTCGCGTAGCTCAGCCACCGCATCAAGCAGCGATTTCCCGGCCTCGCGGGCCAAAAGGGCGAACAGCTCACCGAAATGGGCCTCGTACAGATCAGCGGCCTTGTTCAGAACCTCAGTGCGTTGCGCGGCAGGGGCCTGCCAGGGGCTGGCCGAGGCCAAAGCCAGTTCGACATCTGCGGTGCTGGCGGGGGCAACCGCGCCGGGCTTGTCCTGAGGGTGCGCCGGATTGATCACAGGTTGATCCGCCGCGGGTTTGGCCTGTTCGGACAGCAGGGGCTGCGCATACCAGTGATGCGCCCGGAACCGGTCCCGCGCCGCGTCGATCTTGTCGAGCGTCGGTGTATGCCGCAGGTCAAACCCCTTGGAATTCGGGCGTTCCGGCAGAAACAGCTCCGGCCCGGTCGGAAGCGGTGTCGAGGCCGCCTGAACAGCGGTGAACGGGTCGGCGGCAACCTCTTCCGGCGGCACGGCCTCATCCACGATCTGGTTCACGAAGGACGAGTTCGCACCGTTTTCCAGCAAGCGCCGGACCAGATAGGCCAGAAGGTCACGATGCGCCCCGACGGGAGCATAGATGCGGCAGCGGGTCTTGTGCTTTTCCATGACCAGTTGATGCAGTGTCTCACCCATGCCGTGCAGGCGTTGGAATTCGAACGGCTGGTCCTCGGCGATATGAAGAATGGCGCTGACGGTGTGGGCGTTGTGGGTCGCGAATTGCGGATAAATGCGGTCGGTCATGCCCAGCAACTTGCGCGCATTGGCGACATAGGACACATCGGTTGCGGCCTTGTGGGTAAAGACAGGGAACCCATCGACCCCTTCGACCTGCGCACGCTTGATCTCGGTATCCCAATAGGCGCCTTTAACCAGACGGACCATCAGCTTGCGGTCATGGCGCTGTGCCATGTCATAGAGAGTGTCCAGCACCAACCCCGCACGCGGCCCGTAAGCCTGCACAACGATGCCGAACCCATCCCATCCGGCCAGCGCAGGCTCAGCCATGACCTCTTCGATCACTTGCAACGACAAGGACAGTCGGTCGGCCTCTTCGGCATCCACGTTCAAACCCATGCCAGCGGCTTTGGCCAAAAGGGCCAATGCGCGCAGGCGCGGCACCAGCTCATCCATGACACGCTCTTCCTGTGCCAATTCATAGCGCGGGTGCAGGGCGGACAACTTGACCGAGATGCCGGGGTTTGCGCGGATGTCGTCATGGGTGCACGCCTCGGCAATGGCGGCGATGGCGCGGGAATAGGATAGGTGATAGCGGGCGGCATCTGCCTCGGTGCGCGCTGCCTCGCCCAGCATGTCATAGGAATAGGTGTAGCCCTTGGCCTCCATCCCGCTGGCGCGGCCCATGGCGGATTGAATGGTCTCTCCCTGAACGAACTGCCGGCCCATTTCCTTCATGGCGCGGCCAACGGCCGTGCGAATGACCGGCTCACCCAGCCGTTTGATCGCCCCGCGCAGGGCGCTGACGGGGGACGCCTTGCCCTCATCCAGCACCTTGCCGGTCAGCATCAAAGCCCAGGTCGAGGCATTGACCAGCGAGGATGAGGACTGACCCAGATGCTTGCCCCAGTCCGAGGGCGCAATCTTGTCTTCGATCAGCGCGTCGATCGTGTCTGCATCCGGCACGCGCAACAGCGCCTCGGCCAGACACATCAGGGCCACGCCTTCGTCGGTCGACAGGCCGTATTCGGCCAGAAACACCTCCATCATCCCCGGCGAGGTGCTTGACCGGATGTCGCGGACAAGCTGGGCGGCGGCGGCGCAAATGACGGTGCGATCTGCGTCGGTCAGGTTTGCCGTGTCGATCAGGGACTGCAGCACAGATGACTGGTCCGCATAGGTTTGAGTGTCGATTAGGGTGCGCAGGCTGTGTGACATGAATCCTCCGGGCGTTTTTAGTAGTATATTCGTAAAAAATCAGGACAATCGCTTGAAGATTGAGATATCATGGGCCATTCGCCTGAAAATTGGGGTTTGAACGATGCAAATGCACTTTCCCGAACTGGATCGGTTCGACCGGTCCATCCTGCAAGCACTGGCCGAGGATGGGCGTATCTCGGTCGCGGATCTGGCCCGGCGGATCGGGTTGTCCAAATCTCCGACACAGGCGCGGTTGAAACGGCTTGAGGCGGATGGGGTCATCAAAGGCTACCGCGCGATGCTGGATCCGATCCGGCTGGGCCTGGATCACGTGGCCTTTGTCGAGGTACGCATGACGGACACGCGGGAAAAGGCGCTGGCCGAATTCAACGCCGCGGTTCGTAAGATCGCCGAGATTGAACAGGCCCATATGATCGCGTCGAATTTCGACTATCTGCTGAAGGTCAGGACCGGTTCCATGTCGGAATACCGGGCTGTTTTGGCCGAAAAGATCTCATCCCTGCCGCATGTGGCCAGCACATCGACCTTTGTCGCGATGGAGGCTGTAAAGGAAACCGGAATGCTGGGCGCACTGGACGCAACTTGACAGAACCTCATCCCGCGCCATCCTTGGATTATGCGACATCTACTCCAGGCAGCGATCATTGGGTGTGCGGTAGCGTCTGCGGCGACAGCACAGTCTTGCCCGGACGCGCCAGATCATATCGACGGCGTCAGTGACCTGATTGCGCAGACCCAAAAGGCCGGGTCCGAGACCGAGGCGCGCGTATTCTCCAGCCAGATGTGGGAGCTTTGGACCGATGCGCCCGATGCCAAATCCCAGACTATGCTGGATCGGGGCATGGCGCGGCGCGAGGCTTGGGACCTGATCGGGGCTTTGGACGAGTTGAACGCGCTAGTCGACTACTGCCCGCAATATGCGGAAGGGTACAATCAGCGGGCCTTTGTCAATTACCTGCGGCAGGATTACGGATCGGCGCTGCGCGACCTCGACATCGCGATTGAGCTGTCTCCGAACCATGTTGCGGCGATCAGCGGGCGGGCCTTGTCGCTGCTTGGCCTGAACCGGCTGGACGAGGCAAGAACCGCGCTAAAAGACGCGCTGGACCTTAATCCCTGGTTGTCGGAACGGGCCCTGCTGGCACCCGGCGGACCGTTGGACCCGCCCGGACAGGACATCTAATCAGGGTGCATCGGCCGCCCACCAACGGCGCGCGTGATTTCACGTGCAGCGGCTGAGACCAGATCGCCGAACCGATCAATCGTTTCCGAATTAAACCGCGCGGTTGGCCCGGACACGGACACTCCGGCGCAGGGCAGGTTTTGTTCGTTGAATATCACCGCGCCGATACAGGACATCCCAAGATAGCGTTCTTCGACATCATACGACCAGCCGCGCTGCCGGATAACCTGCAAATCCGCCTCAAGAGAGGCGACATCGCTGTGCGTGTGTTCAGTGAAGGCTTCGAGCGTTGATGAAGACAGCAGTTTCCGCACGCCATCGGGCTCCATCGCGGCCAGAATCGCCTTGCCCGTGCCCGAGGCGTACATGGGCGTCCGCGCACCCGGCGGAAAAAAGGCGCGGATCGGGTTCTTCGTCTCGATCTGGCCGACAAAGACCACGTCTCCGGCGTCTGGTACGGCCAGATTTGCGGTCTCGCCGGTCTCCTGCATCAGCCTGTGCATGATGGGTCGCGAGATTTCGACCACGTTGTTGCGTTTCAGAAAGGCGGCCCCGGCGCGATACGCCTCGATCCCGACCATCCATTCCTGCCGGTCTTCGTCAAAGCGCACAAAGCCGCGATTGGCGAGCGTGGCCAGTATGCGATGGGTGGTTGCGGTCGGCACGCCGGTCTCGCGGCTCAGATCCGTCAGAGTGCAGCGTTCCAGCCGGGCAACGGCGCTGAGGGTGCCAAGGGCGCGGTCCAGAGATTGCAGCGTCCCGGCCGAGCTTTCCTTGAACAGGGATTTCGGCCTGCCGCGCGGTCGTTTCGGTGTGTCCAATCCAGCCCCCTTATTGCGTTTCGGCAAAACCATAGGGGGCAGGCGGTATTTTTCATATAGTGGAAAATATTTTTATTTTTTGGTCGTTGAGTCGATCTTGGTCTCACTCAGTCACGTTGAGAGTATCCGCCGCTTTTCAGCCATCACCTCGCGCCGCTGTTGTTCGATGCCCAGCCGGAACGAGTCTTCCACGAAATCGATATGATCGAACGCGGCCTGTTCAGCGCGCTGCTCGTCCCCATCTATGACGGACTGACCAAGTTCCAGATGTTGGTCGAGCAGCTTCTTGCCCGAACCATCAATCGATTTCAAAAAGCTGCGGTTGTAGAAAACGCCCTGTTTGGTCAACTCGTAGATCGAGGCCATCATATGGATCAACGTGGCGTTCTGGCTGGCATCGACAATTGCGGCGTGCAGCGCAAAATCAGCCTCGCGCGATGCCTTTGCGTCATTCTCATGCCAGGCTCGTTCGTTTTCGGCCAGAATCTCGGCAATACGTTCCTTATCGGCCTTGGTCGCACGACGCGCGGCGAGACGGGCGGCAAAGCCTTCTTGCTCGCGCCGGTATTCCAGATAGTCGAAAAACGCAGGCTCGTGCCGTTCATAAAGGGCCAACAGGGCTGGCAGCATCGCTTGGCCGGTCAAAGCGGCAACAAAGGTGCCTTCCCCGTGTTGCGTGGTCACAAGGCCGCGTTCTTCCAGAACCGACAATGCCTCGCGCAGCTTCGGGCGTGACACGCGCAGCATCTCAGCCAGATCGCGTTCCGACGGCAGTTTGCGCCCCTGTTTCAGGATGCCCGAAGCAATCAGATCCTCGATCTGCGCAACCACTGCGTCAGCCAGCGATTCGTGTCCGACTGGTTCGAAAATCGCTTTGGTGGACATGCGTGTCGCCTCGCTTTGGGTGTAAAGAACGGGTCTATTGGTAAATAAATATAACCATCTGTTGGAAAAACTCAAGAAAACACGCTGTGCCTGATTTTTTGGGCGCAATTCATTCATTTAAATGCGATTTTCGGCGTGGCGGACGCTGAGGAAGCGCCCGTCGTCGATCAAATTAAATTGGGAAAGCTCCTGTAATTGCCTTGATGATCTTACCCACTGGTAAACAAAATTGTTGACTGGTTTGTAATGGTAAAGTTAGTTTACCACCGGAGAGGCGCTGGAAGAGCCTGCGCCGCTGATCGAGGCACTTGCCCGACCTACCCTGGAGGAGATTTCATGAAGAAGACCCTGACGAGCCTGGCCGTTGCTGCCAGCGTTCTGGCCGCACCAGCGATTGCCGCTGACAAGTTGTTGCTGAAAACCCCGATTGCCTTCTCGACCGAATTGCCGGGCCTGGGCTCGCCGATTCCGCGCGTGGCCGAGCAGTTGGAGCTGATGTCGGGCGGTACGCTGAAAATGAAGGTGTATGAGCCTGGCAAGCTGGTTCCGCCGTTCGAAATTCTGGACGCTGTGTCCACCGGCAAGATCAACTCGGGCTACACCACTGCTGGGTATTGGGCAGGTAAAATCCCCGCCGCGCCGCTGTTCTCGGCTGTGCCCTTCGGTCCCGAGGCAGGCGAATATATGGCATGGCTGTATTACGGCAACGGCATGAGCCTGTATCAGGAGATGTACGATCAGGCCGGCTACAACGTCCACGTCATCCCTTGCGCGGTTATTGCCCCCGAAACTTCGGGCTGGTTTGCGACCGAGATCAACTCGCCCGAAGACCTGAACGGTCTGAAGATGCGTTTCTTCGGTCTGGGCGGCAAAGTCATGCAGAAACTGGGCGTTGCGACCTCGTTGCTACCGGGTGGTGAGATTTTCCCAGCACTGGAAAAAGGCGCCATCGACGCGACCGAATTCTCGATGCCCGCGATCGATGCGCGTCTGGGCTTCCACAAGCTGGTCAAGTTCAACTATTTCCCCGGCTGGCACCAGCAGGCGACCGTGTTTGAGTTGATGATCAATAAGGACGTCTGGAACGAGACCAGCGATCGGCACAAGGCAATCATCGAAAACGCCTGTAAGGCCTCGATGGCGGACAGCTTTGCCGAAGGCGAAGCCATTCAGCACGCAGCGTTGATCGACAATGTCGAAAACAACGGTGTCACCATCAAGCAATGGTCGCCCGAGATGCTGGATACCTTCCGCGCGACCTGGGAAGAGGTTGCTGCTGAGGAAGCCGCAAACGACGCCTTCTTTGCCAAAGTCCTGGCCGACATGAACGAATTCCGTGATGGCTATGACCTGTGGAAGACCAACGCCTTCCTCCCGCGTCAGTAACCTTCCTGACTGACGCAACCGGGGCGGCGGCAACCGTGGCTCCGGTTCTTTGTTTCTGAATTTCGGACTTTCTAACCTTTCACCGCCCGCGCGCCGGGCTGCTGAGCGAGGAATGACCATGGCCACGCAAAAGAACCTCAACGATCCGGTCGAAGCCTATGAGGGCATCCTGGAACATCCCGAGACTGACCGCCAGAAAATCGCCGTGGCGATCGACACCAGCGTCAAGGCCGTAGGTCACGTGGTCATGTGGGCGAACGTCCTGCTGATGGCGGCGATCTTCTCTCAGGTCTCGCTGCGTTACCTGTTCAGCCAGAACTATCCCAAGCTGGATGAGATCCAGTGGCACTTTTACGGCATCGTCACGATGATCGGCATTTCCTACGCCCTGATCACCGACAGCCATGTGCGTGTGGACGTCTTGCATATGCAGCTGTCTCGCCGGGCGCAGCGGATCATCGAAGTGATCGGCATCCTGACCCTGCTGACCCCGTTCATCTATCTGATGATCGATCAGGGCTATGACTATTTCTACGAAAGCTTCCGCGTCAATGAACGGTCTGACAGCCCCACCGGTCTGCCTGCTCGTTGGGCGTTTAAGGCGGTCATTCCGATCAGTTTCATCCTGCTGGCGCTGGCCGCGCTGGCGCGGTTGATCCACGATGGACACGCGCTGCTTTATGGGCCGGCCTCGGAACGCAAAGGCGCGCCGCTGCGCCGTATTCTGCTGGTGCTGGCTGTCTTTGCCGCCGTTTGCGTGGGCCTGACGTTCCTTGTTGAGACGACCGAGGAAAAGCTGGTCATCGCGATGTTCCTGACCTTTATCGCGCTGCTGTTTACCGGCTATCCGGTGGCTTGGGTTCTGGCCGGTGTCGGTGTGGCCTACTGTGGTTTGGCCTACCTGTTCGACAATGATCTGATGTTGTGGACCGGATTGGAAAGCACGTTTACCGGGCTCGATTACCTGACCCTCGGCGCGGTGGTAAATCGTGTCTACGCGACCATGTCCAACGCGGTTCTGGTGGCGCTGCCGATGTTCATCTTCATGGGCCTGATGCTGGACGAATCCGGTGTGGCCGAGCGTCTGATGTCTTCGATGCAGCGCCTGTTCGGCACCGTGCGCGGAGGTCTTGCGATTACCGTGACTCTGATCGGGATCATCCTTGCGGCCTCGACGGGCATCATCGGTGCGTCTGTTGTGCTGCTGGGCGTGCTGTCGCTGCCGTCGATGATGCAGCAGAAATACCAGCCGACGCTGGCGGCGGGTGTGGTGTCGGCCTCGGGCACGCTGGGCATCCTGATCCCGCCGTCGATCATGCTGGTGATCATGGCTGACCAGATGGCCTTGTCTGTCGGAGACCTGTTCATGGCCGCTGTCTTCCCCGGCGTGATCATCGGTGGCCTCTACCTGACCTATATCTTCATCCTCGCGCTGGTGAAGCGCGACGCAGCCCCGGTGCCCGAGGGCGCAAAGGCCCCCGACTGGGCCGCCGTCAAGGACGTGCTGATCGCGGTCATCCCGACGCTGATGCTGATCCTCGCGGTTCTGGGGTCGATCTTTGCTGGTCTGACCACTCCAACCGAGGCCTCAGGTATCGGTGCGTTGGGTGCGACGCTGCTGGCGCTTGGCTATCGCAAGCTGAGCTTTGCGAAACTGTGGAACGTGCTGGTCTCGACCTTCAACACCACCGCCTATATCTTCGCGATCTTCCTTGGGGCGACTGTATTCTCCTACGTCCTGCGTGAATTGGGCGGCGACGAGTTGATCGAACACGTCGTGCAATCCACCGGGTTCGGAGCCAACGGCACCATCCTCTTCATCCTGTTCATCGTCTTCCTGCTGGGCTTTGTGCTGGACTGGATCGAGATCACGCTGATCGTGCTGCCCTTGATGCGCCCCATCGTGAACGGGTTGGGCATCGACATTCCCGGTTTTGGCGTTCTGGATGAACCGGCGCTGGTGTGGTTCGTCATCCTTGTCGCGGTGACGCTGCAAACCAGCTTTCTGACACCGCCGGTTGGCTTCGCCCTGTTCTACCTGAAAGGCGTGTGCCCGCCCGAGATCAAGCTGACCCACATCTACAAAGGCATTATCCCCTTTGTCCTGTTGCAGCTGACCGGCCTGGCATTAGTCTTCCTGTGGCCAACCCTAGCCACCTGGCTACCTTCGGTCGCTTACTAAGGAGCCTGCCTGATGCGCCTGACCCAATGTCATAACTTCCACGACTTCAGGCGGCTGGCCAAACAGCGGCTGCCGGGGCCGATCTTCAACTACATCGACGGTGGCGCGGATGATGAGGTGACGTATCGCGAAAACACCAACGCGTTCGACCGTTGCGACCTGCTGCCCTCGGTCCTGCGCGGGGTGAAGGACGTGGATATGTCGGTCACGGTGATGGGGCAAAAGCTGGACATGCCGGTCTATTGTTCGCCCACCGCCCTGCAGCGCCTGTTCCACCATCAGGGCGAACGCGCGGTGGCAGCGGCGGCTGAGAAATACGGGACGATGTTCGGGGTGTCCTCGCTGGGCACGGTCTCGCTTGAGGAGTTGCGGCAAAAGCACAAGAACCCGCAGGTCTATCAGTTCTACTTCCACAAGGATCGCGGGTTGAACTCGGCCATGATGCAGCGCGCCAAAGAAGCCGGTGTCGAGGTGATGATGCTGACCGTTGACAGCATCACCGGCGGCAATCGTGAGCGTGACCTGCGCACCGGGTTTTCCATCCCGTTCCGCCTGACGCTGGGTGGCATGATCCAGTTTGCGATCAAGCCGATGTGGGGGATCAACTATGTCACGCATGAGAAATTCCGCCTGCCGCAACTGGAAGAACACGTCGACATGGGCGGCGGTGCCAGTTCCATCGGCGGCTATTTCACCGACATGCTGGACCCGTCGATGAACTGGGATGACGTGGCGCAGATGGTGCGCGACTGGGACGGTCAGTTCTGCCTCAAGGGCGTCATGACCGTCGAGGATGCCAAACGCGCCGCCGAGATCGGCTGCACCGGCATCATCCTGTCGAATCACGGCGGGCGGCAACTGGACGGGTCGCGCACGCCGTTCGATCAACTGGCCGAGATTGTCGATGCGGTGGGTGACAAGCTGGACGTGATGATGGACAGTGGCATCCAACGTGGCACGCATGTGCTGAAGGCACTGTCGATAGGGGCCAAAGCTGTGGGCGTCGGACGGCACTATCTGTACCCGCTGGCCGCTGCAGGGCAGGCGGGGGTCGAACGCTCCCTTGGCTTGATGCGGGCCGAGATTGAACGCGACATGAAACTGATGGGCGTCACCAGCATCGATCAACTGAGCCGCGAGAACATCCGTTTTCGCAACGTATAGAACGGGCCGGAGGCTGCCATGACCAATGACGCGCTGATCAAACATTTCCGTTCCATCGTCGGATCGCGCCACGTCCTGACAGGCGAACGCGCGACCGAACGGTTCCGGCGCGGCTTCCGCTCGGGCGAGGGGGAGGCGCTGTGCGTCATTCAACCCGGTTCTTTGTTGGAACAGTGGAAGGTGCTGCAAGCCTGCGTTGCCGCCGACAAGATCGTCATTATGCAGGCGGCCAATACCGGACTGACCGAGGGGTCGACCCCTTCGGGCAGTTATGATCGCGATGTGGTGCTGATCAACACGCGGCGGATGGATGCTCTGGTACCCCTGAATGATGGCGCGCAGATCGTCAGCTTTCCGGGCGCCACCCTATTTGCATTGGAGAAACTGCTGGCCCCGCTTGGGCGCGAGCCGCATTCGGTGATCGGATCATCCTGTATCGGCGCGTCGATTGTGGGTGGCGTCTGCAACAACTCGGGCGGTTCGCTGGTTGAACGCGGGCCGGTTTATACGGAACTGTCCGTCTATGCCCGGATCACCGAACAGGGCGAGTTGGAACTGGTCAACCATCTGGGCATTGATCTGGGCGAAACGCCCGAAGAAATCCTTGCCAATCTCGATGCAGGACAGTTCGAGCGCAATCCGGGGGCGACGAACAAGCGCGCCTCGGCCAGCGACTATGCGCAGATCGTGCGGGACGTCGATGCCGAAACGCCTGCGCGGTTCAACGCCGACAAGGCCAAACTGTTCGAATCCGCCGGATCCGCCGGAAAATTGGCGGTGTTTGCCGTGCGTCTTGATACCTTCCCCAAGAACAAGGCCGAACAGGTCTTCTATATCGGAACCAACGACCCCGAGGATCTGGCAGACTTGCGTCGACATATCCTGTCCGAGTTCCAGTCTCTGCCGGTATCCGCCGAATACATGCAGCGTGAGGTATTCGACATCACCGCGAAATACGGCAAGGACACGGTGGTGATGATCGACAAGCTGGGCACAGATCGGCTGCCATTCTTCTTTGCCATGAAGGGGGCCGTGGATGCCCGTTTACGCCGCATTCCGTTCCTCAGCAATTTTACCGACAGGTTCATGCAAATGGCGGTGTCGATTTGGCCGCGCGTCCTGCCCAAACGAATGACGCAATTCCGGGACAAGTACGAACACCACCTGATCCTGAAGATGAAAGAGGGTGGCATCGCCGAGGCCGCCAGTTGGTTGCCGGAATTTCTGAAAGACCGTGATGCGGATTTCTTCGAATGCGACGCGCGCGAGGCCAAGATTGCCGGTCTGCACCGGTTTGCCGCCGCGGGTGCCGCCGTGCGCTATATGGCCATCCATGCCAATGAGGTTGAAGACATCATCGCGCTGGATGTCGCCCTGCGCCGCAACGATAGGGAATGGTTGGAAAAACTGCCCCCCGAGATCGAGGATCAACTGGTCCACAAACTCTATTACGGCCACTTCATGTGCCACGTGATGCATCAGGATTACGTGGTCCGGAAGGGGGCAGATCCCAAGGCGCTTAAGGCTGCGATGCTGGAGCTGTTCGATCAGCGCGGGGCGGAATACCCGGCAGAACACAATGTTGGTCACCTGTATAAGGCCAAGCCCGATCTGGCAGCACATTACACATGCTGCGATCCGACCAACTCGTTCAATCCGGGTATCGGGAAAATGTCGAAGGCAAAACACTATCAGGATCAACGCGGTGTGAATTCTGCCGCGCAATCGGACTAAGGCTCGCAGAAGTCGCGGAACGAGCGTGAACAGCATCCTGTTCGCCGGTTCGACCTGATTGATACTGCGGGACCGTCGCAGGTATCCAAAGCAGCCTTTTTCAACTTTTTTGTTTCTCTACGGGAAACCCCCAATTTCGCCGCGAAAAGGGATTCGTTAGAACGAACCCAACCACAGGTCGCGCGCGACCAAACAGTTTTTCCCCGATGAGGGGCTGGTCACTACCCCCTCGGCCGGCCCCTCAATAATTTTTGGGCGTGGGTTTACTGTGCCTTTTCCAGCATCCGAGTAACCAGCGCCGGCAATTCTGTTGCGCTGTCATAGGCAACGGTGTGCGGAATCTCCGCGACCGGCGATTTTCGGTAGCCTTGGGTAAACAGCAAAAACGGAATCCCCGCCCGGTCCGAGGTTTCTGCATCCACTTCGCTGTCCCCGACAAACAGGCGTGGCCCTGCGACGCCTAGCGCGTCAAAGCTGGCGAACAGGTGGCTGGGGTCGGGTTTTCGTGTGTTCAGAGTGTCGCCACCAAGGATCGCATCGAAGAAAGGTGACAGGTTCAGCGCATCCAGAATGTGACGGGCCGGGACCTCAGGCTTGTTGGTACAGACGCCAAGGGTGCATCCCATGCGTTTGAGGTCGTCCAACGCCTCGGGAATGCCATCATAGGGCACAGTCGTTTTGCTGGCCCCGGCATTGTAATGGGCCAGCATCACCTTGGTCAGTTCACTATGGCGGTCCATTGGCAGGTTATAGTGCCGGATCATGCGCTCGACCAGCTTGGGCAGACCGTTTCCGACGAATCGACCGATGACCTCTGTGGGCAGGGGCGGCAGGCCGACATCGTCCAGCGTCCGGTTCGCTGCTGCCACGATATCGCCGAGGCTGTCGACCAGAGTTCCGTCGAGGTCAAATACAACCGCTGCCATCACTGAATACCTACCTAATTGCTGAATTTGTCAAAGACTTATCGTGGCTTGGCGCTGGTCGCAAACCGGCAAATGCTCGCGCGTGCAAACAGGGCACTTGACATACCTTACTAAAATAATCAGATTAAGCACAGGAACAGAGAGCCAGCCCATTCTCGGGTCAGCCAGAGTAAGAAACCGCGAACAAACAAGGCCGTTTGCCTGAAAACTTCTGGAGTTGACCGATGAACGCGCAGACCCCGACCCCGAACCCTACTCAGTCCTATGCCGTGTCCATGCTGCCTTCGCACAAAGCCGAAGAGCTGACAAAGGGCGGTAACCTGGCCCATATCGAGCTGGGCGATCAAATGTATACCCTGCGCATCACTCGCGCGGGCAAATTGATTCTCACGAAATGAGCGCGCCGACGTCGCGGGGTGGGGCGTCCGTTGGCCGGTTGTCCGACCTCGACCCGATCGAAGCAGGTGCCGTTATGTATCTGCGGCTTTGGGGCGATGGCCCCAAGGGCCGTGCCGATGCCGCAAGTGATTTCGACATTGCGCTGGGCGCGGATCAGGGCCGGGCGGCGATGCTGACGCTGGATCGGCTGTGCTCGCTTTGTGCCCATCACGGTCGCCGACCGCTGGTGCGGCATGGGTTGGGATGCGGATGCCTGGGCGCGGATGAAAACTGTTTCGCGCAAATGATCGGCGCGGCAGCCGAAGGCGCGCGCGAGGATGCGATGATGATGGCATCCCTGATCGTGCGTCCGGATTTTGCCCCGGCTCTGGCATCACTGTCCGAGGAACTGGGCCTGACCCTGCGGCGCATGATGACGGCCATTCCGATGCAGACCACCGGCCACCAGACCCCCTCGACCGTGTTGCATTAAGCGACGCGGTAAACCCCGGCTTAACGGCCGGGGTTACTTTGTCAGCAGCTGCCACATGCCGCGTGATGGTGGTCGTGATCGCAAACCTGCGCCGGGGTGAAATCACCGATCTCTGACAACACATCCCTCAGCGCGAACAGAATCATATCCACATCCTCGGCCTCGATGGTCAGCGGCGGGCGGATTTTTAGGATATTGTCCTTTGGCCCCTCACTGCCAATCAGGATGCGGTGGTCACGCATCCGGTTCTTGACGTATTTGCAGATTTCAGTGCCTTCCGAGCCGTCGGGGTTGATCAACTCCACCCCCAGAAACAGCCCCATCCCGCGAACATCTCCGACACATCCGAAATCAGATTCGATCTGGCGCAACCCGTCGATCAGCCGCGCACCCATCAGGCGCGCATTCTCCTGCAGGCCTTCGTCATCGACGATATCCAGCACCTCTTTGCCGATCCGGCAAGACAGGGTCGAGCCGCCAAAGGTCGAGAAAAACTCGATCCCGTTGTCAAAGCTTTGGGCGATCTCTTTGGTGGTGACCACAACGCCCAGAGGGTGGCCGTTTCCGATGGGCTTGCCCATCACCACGATGTCCGGCAACGCGCCCTGATGCTCAAAACCGAAATAGTAGTCACCCAGACGACCCAGCCCGGTTTGCACCTCATCCGCGATGCAAACACCCCCAGCAGCGCGAATTTTCTCATAAACGGCAGGCAGATAGCCCTTGGGCGGAATGATCTGCCCCCCGACCGAGGGGAAGGTTTCTGCGATGAACCCGGCAAGCCCATGGCCTTTGCTTTGCAACGCGGTGATCGCCGGATCGACGAAATCGGCGAACTTCTGGGCGCGGTCCGGATCATCGCGCCGGAACGATCCGCGATAATCATCCGCGACCTCGACCAGTTCAACCCAATCCGCCTGACCAACCCCGCCGGGTTTGTTGAACTTATAGGCCGAGATTGCCACCGCCGCGTTGGTATTGCCGTGATAACCATGATCCGGCGTCACGATCCCCTTGGCCCCGGTATGGGCGCGGGCCAGCCGCAGGGCCAGTTCGTTGGCCTCGGTGCCGGAATTGACGAAGAAACAGACCTCAAGGTGATCGGGCAGTTTCGACAAGACCTTATCGGCAAACGCCGTCTGTGCCGGATGCAGATACCGCGTGTTCGAGTTCATGCGCTTCAACTGATCCGCCGCAACGGCCTGAATGCGAGGATGCGCATGGCCCACATGGGGGACGTTGTTATACGCGTCCAAATAGGGGCGACCCCATTCGTCGAACAGATGGTGCTTCCACCCGCGCACCAGCATGACCGGATCATCATAGGTCAGCGACAGGTTGCCGCCGAAATGATCATGGCGGCCTTGCAGAATGGCCTGCTTGTCGGTCGGTTGATAAAGCACCTTGTCATCCGGCAAGTTCAACAACGCGGCGGGGTTCGGGCAGACCGCGTGCCACAGGAACATCTCGTCCGGGTCGCCCACGCCGGGCCAGTCGGCCTCCATCCCAACCGTTGTCAGCGCCAATTGGAAATGCACATGCGGGGCCCAGCCGCCATTCTGGCTGGCATCGCCAAGCTGTGCGAAGGCCGCGCCCTGCGCCACGGGATCGCCCGGTTTCAGCCGATCACAGACCTCGGGGTCCAGATGACCGTAGAGGGTGTAGAACGGATCGCCTTGGGGCGTTTCATGGCGCAGGATCACCACGCCGCCATAATCCAGATGGCTGTCCCGCTTTTCGACCACTTCGACCCGCCCACTGACAGGCGCGTGCAATGCGGTGCCTGCCGGGGCAAAGACATCCACCGCCAGATGCACTGTCCGCCGGTCGGACGCCTTCCACGGGCCTTTGCGAAACCCCGGTTCCGCATAAATCAGCCGCGGTTCGTTGTAATATCCGAGCCAGAACCCGTCTCCGAACTCTTCCCCGACCCGCGCTGCCTCTTCCAAAGGCATGTGGAACGGGTTTTGCGGCCAGGTCGAGTTTTCCACCGACAGCGAGCCCATGGGAACCTCGCCAAGGTCCTGTCCGAACATCTGGGCAAAGTGACCGCGATGTGCCGCCAGATAGGCGTGAACACGTTCGGCCCCGTCGGTGACCGGCACGTGACATGCGGCGCGCAGACGTGCTGGCATCAAGCCGCCATTGACCGCAGCGTTTTCCAGAAACCGCCACGCCGGAGCCTGTGAAATCGTCACATAGGGATCATCCGGGTTTTCCGCCGCCATCAGGGTCGAGTTCACCACGGACACAGCCAGCCGCATCCGCAGAAGTGGCCAGATCAGATCAAGCTCCTGCGGGCTCAGACGGTTCGCGGCGTGATAGCCGCGCACCAACGCTGTCAGGGCGCGTTCGGGTTTCGGGTGATCCAGCACGACATAGGCACCGGCAATGGCCAGGTCGCACACGCGGGGCGCTGCGCACATATCACCCAGATCGATCAGGCCCGTGACGGTCTGGCCCTGACCCAGCGCGCCATCGACCAGAACATTGTAATCGTTGGCGTCGTTGTGAATGGCCTGTCTCGGCAGGCTCGCAAGCGTGTCCGAAATGGCGTCGAACCCGGCGACGATTTCGCCTAGCAATCTGCGCCGGTCTTCATCCTGAATGACGCCCAGTTGATCCGCGATCCAACCGGTCTGCGTCAGATCCCACTTGAACCCTGCCCGATCCAACCCGTCATGCGCGAAGCCTTCCAACGCCCGATCCGTCGCGCCAAGAACGCGCCCCAACCTCAGGATCAATTCCTCGCTTTTGGGCGCGGCTTGCGCGTAACACTCGCCGGGCAAGCACTCAAGCAGCCAGACCAAACGGGATGCACCGGTTTCGTCCTGAATCTCCGGCAAAACGTCGCCATTCAAATCCGCAAAGACCTTTGGGAAGGGCAGGCCCGGGGCCGTCGCGGCAATATGCTCCAACGCCTTGATCTGCAGATCCACCAAACCGCGAGCGCAGCCGGGGCGCATGACCTTCAGAATGTAATCCTGACCGTTTTTCGCCTGCACCAGAAAGTTCAGATCATACTCACCATCCAGCCGCGTCAAACGCGCCTCAAGCCCCCAGTGCAGCCGCAACGCAGTTGCCCAGAACACAGTCATATCGCTCATACCCTGTTCGTCCGACACCAGGATCCCCTTCATCTGGCTGAAAATATCTTCGGGGGGAGACGCGCCCTCAGGCGCGGCGGGGGGCAGACAGCCCCCCTGACCTCAGTCCAGCGCGCGCAAACGCTTGAACAGCGAGGACGTGTCCCACCGACCGCCGCCCAGCTTTTGCACATCCTTGTAGAACTGGTCGACCAAAGCCGTCACCGGCAGGGAGGCCCCGGTTTCATTCGCCGTCTCCAGACAGATCCCCAAATCCTTGCGCATCCAGTCCACCGCAAATCCATGATCGAAATGATCGTCCAGCATGGTTTCATAGCGGTTCGCCATCTGCCAGCTGCCCGCAGCACCCTGGCTGATCACCTCAACGACCGAGCGCCCATCCAAGCCGGCCTTTTCGGCAAAATGCAACGCTTCGCTCAGGCCCTGAACCAGACCGGCAATGGCAATCTGGTTGCACATCTTGGTCATCTGCCCCGCGCCGCTGTCACCGATCCTGCGGCAGATCTTGGAATAGACCTGCATGATTGGTTCAGCCGCATCGTAAGCCACCTGATCGCCGCCACACATGATCGACAATGCGCCATTCTCGGCACCCGCCTGACCGCCCGAGATCGGGGCGTCCACAAAGGCAATCCCCTTGCTTTGCGCCGCGGCATACAGCTCGCGTGTGACCTTGGCGGACACGGTGGTGTGATCAACGAATGTTGCACCTTCGGCCATGCCGTGAAAGGCGCCGCCCTCGCCGGTGCAGACCATGCGCAGGTCGTCGTCATTGCCGACGCAGGCCATCACGAAATCTGCGCCCTTAGCAGCGTCTTGCGGGGTGATCGCCATCGCGCCGCCATGTTGGGCAACCCAGGCTTCGGCCTTTGCGGCTGTCCGATTGAAAACGGTCACCTCATGACCCGCCGCCTGCAAATGTCCGGCCATTGGATAGCCCATGACGCCCAAACCCAGAAACGCAACTTTTGCCATTTGGTGATCCTCTCTGCTGACCGGCCCCGTATCATTCAGCGGGCCGGAGTGTTGGTCAGAGACAAAGCAAAGCTGCGCCCAAAGGGCAACCCCGCGTCATGCCTTGCCGCCCAGATCCTGAAGGATCGGGCAGTCGGGGCGATCATCCCCTGCACAGGCGTCGATCAGGTGACTCAGCGTGTCGCGCATGGCCTTCAGGTCCGCGATCTTGGCATCGATCTGCGCCAGATGATCGCGGGCCACCCGTTTGACATCCGCACTGGCCCGCGTTTCGTCTTCGTAAAGCGCCAGCAGGGTGCGGCAGTCTTCGATGGTGAACCCCAAAGCGCGGGCGCGGCCCAGAAAGGTCAGCTTGTGCAGGTCCTGAGGGCGGAAGACCCGGTACCCATTGTCGTCGCGCAGGGGTTTGATCAGAGCAATCTCTTCGTAGTAGCGGATGGTTTTGGCGGGCAGGCCGGTTTGGGCAGCGACATCTCCGATATTCATGCGCGGACCTCCTTGGATGTCGCCTTTGCGTTATCAGGCAGATCCGCGCGCACCCGCCGCAGGCGCAGCGCGTTCGAGACGACAAAGACACTGGACAAGGCCATCGCCCCTGCGGCCAAGGCCGGGGACAGCAAGTGACCCCCAAACGGATAGAGAACCCCCGCTGCAACCGGGATCAGAAGGATGTTATATCCAAAGGCCCAGCCCAGATTCTGCCGGATGTTACGCATTGTGCGGCGACTGATTTCAACGGCATTCGCAACACCGCGCAAATCGCCGGACATCAGAACGACGTCCGCAGTCTCAATCGCTACGTCTGTGCCGGTGCCTATGGCGACACCTATGTCGGCTGCAGCAAGGGCAGGGGCGTCGTTGATGCCGTCGCCGACGAAAGCCAGGGAGCCAAACCGGTCCTGCAATGATTGTATCGCGTCCCGTTTCCCATCCGGCAGGACTTCGGCCGTGACATGGTCGATACCCAAACGGTTCGCCAATGCCCTCGCCGTACGGGTGTTGTCGCCGGTGACCATCGCCAACGTCAAACCGGCCTCGCGCAGACGCGCCAAAGCCTCGGGCGTGCCGGGTTTGATTGGGTCGGAAACATACAGCGCTGCCGCCAGCCGCCCTTCAATCGCCACGAAAAGCGGCGTTGCGCCTTCGGTGGCGCGGGCGTCGGACTCGGCTTGCAGGTCGTCAAGGTCAAGGCCTTGCTGCTGCATCAGGGTCTTGGATCCGATCAGAACGCGCCGACCTTCGACCACGCCCCGCACCCCGAGGCCCGTCAGGGATTGAACCTCGGAGGCATCGGGCAAATCTGCGGGACCGGCGCGCGTGATTGCCGATGCGATCGGATGCTCTGAACGTGCTTCCAGCGCCGCAGCCAAACGAAGCACCTGGGTCGGATCGAATCCGGTTGTCGTTGTAATGTTGTCGAATTCTGGACGGCCCAGTGTCAACGTACCGGTCTTGTCCAGTGCGATCACCTTTGCCTGTTGCAATTGCTGCAACGCATCGCCCTTGCGGAACAGCACGCCCAGCTCGGCTGCACGGCCGGTGCCGACCATGATCGAGGTCGGTGTTGCCAGACCCATGGCGCACGGGCAGGCGATGATCAGGACCGAGACCCCGGCCACCAGCGCCAGCGGCAAAGAGGGCGCAGGCCCGAATAGCAACCACATAAGGACGGTCAGAACAGCGACAGTAATGACGGCCGGAACAAAGCGATAGGTGATCCGGTCCACCAGCCCCTGAATTGGCAGTTTGGCCCCCTGCGCCTGTTCCACCAAACGAATGACCTGCGCCAGAACTGTATCGGCCCCGACACGCGTGGCCTGCACCCGCAGAGCACCGGTTCCGTTCACGGTGCCCCCAACAACCGGATCGCCGGGTGATTTGCCGACCGGAACGGGCTCGCCTGTGATCATGCTTTCATCCACAAACGTAGAGCCCTCCAACACCTGCCCATCGACCGCGATGCGTTCACCGGGTCGAATTTGCAGGATGTCGCCCACAGTGATTTCGGCAATGGGGCGGTCGACAGCAGCGCCGCCCTGTTCAACTCGCGCGGTTTTGGGCTGCAGCCCGATCAGCTTGCGAATGGCTGCGCCGGTTTTGCCTTTGGCGCGCGCCTCCATCCAGCGGCCCAGAAGGATCAGAACCACGATGACGGCGGCGGCTTCGAAATACACATTTGCTGTGCCCTGCGGCAGCACGCCTGGGGTAAAGGTCGCGGTCACCGAATAGAGGTAGGCGGCACCGGTTCCCAACGCGACCAGCGCGTTCATATCCGGCGTTCCGCGCAGCAGGGACGGGATGCCTTTTCGATAGAACACCCGCCCGGGACCGATCAGCAAAACCGTTGTCAGCGCGAATTGAATCAACTGACTGGTTTGCGCGCCAATGGTGCCGTGCACCCAGTGGTGGAAGGCGGGGATCATGTGCCCGCCCATCTCAAGAATGAACACCGGTGCCGCAAGCAGCGCGGCCAGCAGCGTGGTCTGTTTCAGCTTCTGCGCCTCATCATCCTGCGTCGCGGGGGCAGTGCCATTCTGCCCCTCGATCCGGGCCGGATAACCAAGATCGGCCGCGACCCGTGCCAGTGTCGCGGGCGTGGTGGCATCCTCAAGATAAGTCACCCGAGCCGCCGCGGTCGCCAGATTGACATCAGCAGTCAAAACACCTGCGGTCGCGGCAAGCGCACGTTCGATTTTTGCCACGCAAGAGGCGCAGTTCATCCCGGTGAACGCAAGGACAGTCTGTTCGATCGCCGCAGGATAACCGGCATCATCCAGCGCTGCGGTCAGCGCCGTAACCGGACCCGTGGTTACGACCTGCGCAGTGTGGGTTGCAAAGTTGACCGAGGCGGACTCGACGCCTGTAACACCGTTCAACGCAGCTTCGGCCCGCGCAACGCAGGAGGCGCAGTTCAGTCCGGTGATCTTGATCTGTATTGGTTCAGGCTGTGCCATGCGACTCGTCTCGGAACTATCTTTGCCCTCCACATGAGGGTTCCAGTGACTGGAAGGTCAAGGGGCGCGCCATGGATTTTCGCGGAAATCAGGCGTCAATGCAGTTGGGGCATTCGGAAGTGCGTCTGACGAGGTGCACCGTCAGTTTTCCAGCAAACGGTCCAGCAACAATGTCTGTTCGCCCGTCGCAGGCTGTGTCCGGACCGCATTCGGGGAGGCAAAAAAACCATAGAGGACAACAAGCAAGGCGCAGCCGACACCTGCAAGCGCGATCAAGGCGATATTCATCGTTGAACGTAGCATGGTAGTCCGTCCTCCGTCAGCGAAGGTGATTTGAAGGGTTTCTGCGACCTAATCCGATTGGGCCAGTGCTTGTTTCAGCCGTTCATTTTCAGCCTGCAACTGCGCCAGTTGCTGTCCCAAAGCGTTCAGATGCGGGCGCAGTTCAGCCTCGGTATAACGGGGCGTGATATGGCTGGGGCAATTCCAGTCCAGCGCCTCGACCCGGATGATCACGGCGCGTTCGGCGCGTGTGGTGGCCCCGTCGGGATACAGGCTGGTTGTGGCCGCCTCGCCTTCGGTAAACTCCACACGCCCCAGAATCTTAAGACGGCGCTGATTGGCGTATTCCATCAGGATCATCGCAATGCGGTCGTTCCCGTCCAGATTCCCGCGCGAGATATACTGTTTGTTGCCGGAAAAATCGGCGTAGCCGATGGTCTGAGCCCCCAGCACCTTCAGGAACCCGACAGGGCCGCCGCGATACTGAACATAAGGCCATCCGGTCTCGGACACGGTGGCCTGATAGAACCCGTCCCGCGCTGTGATAAACGCTTTTTCCGCATCGCCGATCAGGTGGCCTTGCTGTGGGCCACCTTCGGTAAACTTGGCATAGGTTGTTGCCGATCCCATCCGTTCCTGATGAGCGCGAACGGCTGGGGTGAAGGTCAGTTCGGAAAAGGCGCGCGGCATGGTTTGTACTTTCACAAACCCAAGTCTGACAGCCCCGGATGGTCTTCTGGGCGTTCACCCTGCGGCCAGTGAAACAGGCGGTCATCCTCTGTGATCGGCAAATCGTTTAACGAGGCGTGACGATGCGACATGCGCCCGTCCTCGGCAAATTCCCAATTCTCATTGCCATAAGACCGGAACCACTGACCGCTGTCATCGTGCCATTCATAGGCATAGCGCACCGCAATGCGATTGCCGGAAAAGGCCCAAAGCTCTTTGATCAGGCGATAGTCCAGTTCCTTGCGCCACTTGCGGGTCAGGAAAGCGTGGATGTCGGCGTGGCCGGACAGGAATTCGGCCCGGTTCCGCCATTGGCTGTGTTCGGTATAGGCCGGGGTCACGACATCTGCGTCACGGGAATTCCAGGCGTTTTCGGCCATACGAACCTTTTGCGTGGCGGTTTCGACGGTGAAGGGCGGCAGCGGTGGTCGGGACATTTTCGGGTGCTCTTTCAGACGAGTGCTGCGGCGATCATCGCCAGGGTCAACAGGACCGGCAGATATTGTGGCGGAACAAGGTTGGCGTGTCGTTTCATCGGTCAAATCCTTGGGTGAACTGATCGGTAAGAATACCTCTAAAGTGTACCGATCTGTCAATAAACTCAAGTATTATTTTGCGACTTGATGTAATTCCTTAAGAAACGGGGCGAAAAGCTATGTATTTCAACGGGGTAGGCAAGGTGGATTGAACCGCGCGGCCAAGTTTAATATGTACAGGTCAGTACATGCAGGAGCGGGATCATGCGCCCAAACAAACGAGATGAGCTTGTACGCAAGGCGATGCAGGTGTTCTATCGCGACGGGTTTCACGCGACTGGCATGGACAAGCTGGTGGTGGAAACGGGCGTGTCGAAAACCTCGATGTACAAGCATTTCCGCACCAAGGAAGAGTTGATCCTGGCCGTCCTGCGCCTGCGGGACGAAAGCTTTCGCGAGTGGGTTCTGGGGCGTATGTCAGACAGGGCCGACACGCCGGCGGGGCAAATCCTGGCCAGTTTCGACGCCCTCAAGGAATGGTTCGAACAGGACGAGTTTCGCGGCTGCATGTTCATCAAGGCGGGGGCCGAGTATCAGGAAGCCGATCATCCGATCCATGTTCAGGCCGCCAGACACAAGCAGGTGATGCTGGATCATTTCACGCACCTTGCACAAAAGGCGGGCGCCCCTGCACCTGAAACGCTGGCACGACAGATTGTCTTGCTGCAGGAAGGTGCAATAGTCTCTGCCGTGCTGTTGAAAAGCGGCGACCCTGCCGAAGACGCCAAAGAGGCTGCCGCATTACTGCTGAAAACCGCCTTGGCCTAACCCGCCGGGAAAGAACGTTGCGTTGTTCAGGGGCCCAACGCCACGTCACATGGATTGGCGGGAAGCGCTGGGCTAGGTAGCCTATAACAAACGCTTATCCGGAGATCTGAAGATGTCGCTTTTCACCTCGTCCGCCGCCTGGGTTACAGATGAACACCGCATGTTTGCCGATATGGCAGGCCGGTTCATGGATGATGAACTTTCCCCGAATGTTGAAACATGGGCCGACAACGGCGTTGTCGACCGCGCGTTTTGGCACAAGGTCGGCGAAGCAGGGCTGATGGCGGGTTCGGTCGCCGAAGAATATGGCGGCGTTGGTGGCGGCATGGGCTTTGATGCCGTGACGATCTATGAACAGGCCGCGCGCGGTGATGCGGGTTGGGGGTATGGGATTCAGTCCATCGTGACCCACTACATCGCGACCTATGGCAGCGAAGACCAAAAGCAAAAATGGCTGCCCAAGCTGATCTCGGGCGAAATGGTAGGCGCGCTTGCAATGACTGAACCGGGCACCGGGTCCGATGTTCAGGCCGTGCGGACGACGGCCGAGAAGGATGGCAACTCTTACAAGCTCAACGGGTCCAAGATTTTCATCACCAACGGTCAGTCGGCGGACCTGATCGTTGTTGCGGCGAAAACGGATAAGTCCCTTGGGGCAAAAGGCGTCTCCCTGATCGCGGTCGAAACCGAGGGCGCGGATGGGTTTCGCCGGGGTCGCAACCTCAAGAAGCTGGGCATGAAGGGCAACGACACCGCCGAGCTGTTCTTTGAGGATGTCAAAGTGCCGTTGACGAACCTGCTGGGTCCGGATGAGGGGCAGGGGTTTTATCAGTTGATGAAGCAATTGCCCTGGGAACGTCTGACCATCGGTCTGATGGCCCTTGGGGCAATCGATTTCGCCATCGCCGAGACGGTGAAATACGTGCAAGAGCGTAAGGCCTTCGGTCAGCGTGTCATGGACTTCCAGAACACGCGTTTCAAACTGGCCGAGTGCAAGACCAAGGCCGAAGTGCTGCGCAGCTTTGTGAACGACTGTATCGCCAAGCTGGAGGCTGGAGAACTGGACGCCGCGACAGCCTCGATGGTCAAATACTGGGGGTCCGAGGTGCAGAACGAAATCATGCACGAATGCCTGCAACTGTTTGGCGGCTATGGGTTCATGATGGAATACCCGATTGCCCGTCTTTACGCGGATGCACGCGTGCAGATGATCTATGGCGGCACTAACGAAGTTATGAAAGAACTGATCGCGCGGTCACTCGACGTCTAAGGGGCTCCCGCCCATCTTTGTCGTTTCTGTCGAAACGACTGTGCTGGTTGGGCCGCGCAGTTTGCAGAGGGCGTTTGTTCAGGCCCGAAGGGTCATATTCACCGCTGCCACCGAAATTTGCGCCGACACGACCCCGACAGGCCGTTCCTCTTTCCTCATCTTGAGTTGCTGCCACCTTGCGCGCTAATGCTGCGGACAAGGATGAAAGGTGACCCGTGACCAACCCCGAACACTCTCTGTGGCGCGAGACATGCCGTGAAGACCTGAACGCCGAGCCCCTCTCAGCCGATGTGACGGTGGATCTGGCCATTATCGGTGGCGGATACACCGGGTGTTCCGCTGCGCTTTACGCTGCGAAATCCGGCGCGTCGGTCTGTCTGTTGGAGGCGCAGGACATCGGCCATGGCGGCTCGGGGCGGAATGTCGGGTTGGTCAATGCGGGCCTTTGGTTGCCCCCCGACGACATTCGCAAGCACTTGGGTCAGGCAACTGGTGACCGCCTGATTGACCTTCTGTCCCAAGCTCCGTCCGAGGTCTTTGCCCTGATCGAAAAGCACCAGATCGATTGCGAGCCGGTGCGGAACGGAACACTTCACTGCGCGCACTCACCTGCCGGGTTGCGCGATCTGCAAACCCGCCACGCGCAGCTTAGCACGGCGGGCGCTCCGGTCGAGCTGTTGTCGGCCCGGACCGCAGCGCAAAGAACCGGTAGCGAGGCGTTTCATGGGGCGCTGTTTGATCCTCGGGCCGGTACTATCCAGCCACTGTCCTATGTGCAGGGTATGGCGCGAGTGGCGCGTGAGTTCGGCACGCAGATCTACACCAACAGTCCGGTTCGCAACCTGCGCCGGGAAGGTGAGGTTTGGGTTCTGGAAACCCCCGGCGGATCGGTGCGCGCAAGGGCGGTCATTCAAGCCACAAACGCCTATCATCAAGGTATTGAGGACACCGCGCCCGCCTATGTGCCGGTCTACTACTTTCAATATGCGACCGCGCCTTTGTCCCACAATCTGCGCAACAGCATTCTGCCGCAGGGCGAAGGATGCTGGGATACCGGCCTGATCATGACATCGTTCCGGCTGGATCAGGACGGACGCATGATCATTGGCGGGATGGGGGATCTAAGCCATGCTGGCCGCGCGGCCCATACAGGATGGGTCAGTCGCAAATTGGCCGAACTGTTTCCGCACCTATCGGATCAACCATTGGTTCAGGGCTGGCACGGGCGGATAGCCATGACGTCGGATCATATTCCCAAGATCACTCAGCTTGGCCCAAACGCCCTGTCCGCCCATGGGTTTTCCGGGCGCGGCATCGGGCCCGGCACGATGTTCGGGCGGTTGATGGCTGAAAGCCTTTTGACAGGGGATTTCTCATGCCTGCCGGTGCCAGTCGTATCCGAGCACCGCGAAAGCTGGACGCGCCTGCGCCGTGCTTATTTCGAAACCGGCGCGGCGCTGACGCATCTGATCAAGGCGCGGCTCTGATACGTCAGACCGAGCGGGTGATACCACCATCGACCCGGATGTTTTGTCCGGTGATGTATCCGCCTCCCTCAGAAGCCAGCAGAGAAATCACCGGCGCGATTTCGTCGCGACTGCGCCCATAGCGGCCCATCGGAATCCTGTCGCGGAAGTCCTGTTTCTCGGGCAGGCTGTCGATGAAGCCGGGCAGCACATTGTTCATGCGGATGTTGTCTGCCGCGTATTTGTCGGCATAGAGCTTGGTGAAAGCCGCGAGGCCAGAGCGAAATACGCCCGAGGTCGGAAAGGCCGGGTCCGGTTCGAATGCGGCGAAGGTTGAGATATTGATGATCGATCCACCGCCTTGGGCCTGCATGATCGGGGTCACCAGCCGGGTCGGGCGGACGGCGTTTAGAAAATACACCTCCATCCCCAGATGCCAGTCGTCATCCGACAGATCCAGCACCGCGCCTTTTGGGCCATGCCCGGCTGAATTGACCAGAACGTCGATCCGCCCCCAATGGGACATGGCCGCATCCACCAGCCGTTGCAGATCGTCGTTGGATTGGTTGGACCCGGTTATACCGACGCCACCCAGTTCCCGGGCCAATGCCTCGCCTTTGCCGGATGAGGACAGGATACCGGTTTTGAACCCGTCAGCGGCCAGCCGACGGGCCGCGTCAGCGCCCATCCCGCTGCCGCCGGCTGTGATCAGGGCAACTTTTTCGGTCATTTTCGCGCTCCAATTTGCATCTTTCCTGAGAATGAGCCGCGGCGCTGCGTTTGACCAATCAGTTCTTCTGCTCTAAGCCTGTAGAAAATCTACTGTGTGCGGATATGCCAGCCCTTCCACCTCTGAACGCTTTGCGTGCTTTTGAAGCTGCGGCCCGACATCTGAATTTTCGCCTTGCGGCGGAAGAACTGGGCGTTACGCAAGGGGCTGTGGCGCAGCAGGTTCGAGGGCTTGAGGCGCGCTTGGGCATTGCCCTGTTCGATCGGATGCCGCGCGGTCTGCACCTGACGGAAGAGGGCCGCAAACTCAGCGCGCCTCTAAAACGCGCGTTTCGCCTGATCGAAAACGCGGTGGAAGAGGCGGCAGACCAGCGTCGGATCACGATATCCGTGACACCCAGTTTTGCGTCGAAATGGCTGGTGCCCAGGCTGTCGGATTTCACGGCGAAGCACCCGGAAATTCAGGTTCAGATCGATGCGCAGGAACATCTTGCCGAATTTGGAAAAGACGGTGCCGACATCGCTGTGCGCCACGGTCAATCGCATCTGACATCCGATCTGCGGGCCGAGCCCTTGTTTTCGACCGAGCTTATTGTCGTCTGCGCGCCAGATCTGGCCGGGCGCGTGTCTGATGTGCGGGATTTGATGGGGCAGACGTTGCTTAGCGATTCACATGGTCTTTGGCCGCTGTTTCTGGAACATGCCGGGGTGGACGGAAGGCCGCGCATGATGACGTTCAACCACACCAGCCTTGCAATTGACGCGGCTGTGGCGGGGCAGGGGTTTGCCCTGGCAGATGCGGCGCTTGTCGGGTCCGAACTGACCTTAGGCCAGTTGGTCAAACCCTTCGAACAGGTGCTAAGCGGTGATCCGGGGTTTTACATCGTGACCCCGAGGAAGCCGCGCCAGCCCAAACTGGTCGACGCGATGCGGCGTTGGTTGCTGTCACAGGTCTAAGCGCCCATAGCACGCTCGGCGGACCAAGCGTTTGCTGTTCCCCCGACCGTGCAAAATGGGACCGCGAAAATTTACCATTCCAGCCATAGACGCGGGCATTAGGCTCCTCTAACGTCGCCCCGATCCCCAGTGAACCCTGACAAACAGGCGCGAGGTAAATTCATGGATTATCACAGTCCTGCCAGCTTTGCCGAAGCATCGGCCCTGGCGGCAAACGCAACGGGCATAACACGATTTCTGGCAGGCGGCACCGATGTTTTGGTGCAGTTGCGCGCCGAGCTGGTGACGCCCGACACGCTGATCGATGTCAAGAAAATCAACGGTGTGCATGACATCACCCGCAACGCGGATGGCAGTTGGACGCTGGGCGTGGCAACCACCGGCGCGGAAATGAGCGAGCATGCCGAACTCGGCCGCGACTGGCCCGGCGTGGTCGAGGCGATGGATTTGATCGGCTCGACTCAGGTTCAGGGGCGCGCGACGCTGACCGGCAATCTGTGCAACGGGTCGCCTGCGGCGGACTCGGTGCCTGCCATGGTGGCTGCGGGTGTGACGGTCACGGTCACCGGACCGGATGGCACCCGAGAGGTCGCGGTTGAGGATATTCCGACCGGACCGGGCAAAACCTCGCTGGCGAAGGGAGAGTTGGTTTCAGCGGTTAACATCCCTGCCCGTGGTGACAACGCAGGCGACGCCTATCTGCGGTTCATTCCGCGGACCGAGATGGATATTGCGGTTGTCGGCGTCGGTGTCAGTCTGCGTCTGGACGGCGATACCATCACCGAAGCGCGTGTGTCTTTGGGTGCTGTGGCACCGACTGTTCTGCTGGTGGAAGACTGCGCCACGGCGATCATTGGCAGCACGCTGGACGATGCAGCGCTGGACGCGCTGGCCGCTGCGGCCTCTGCCGCCTGCAACCCGATTGACGACAAGCGCGGCACAATTGAATTCCGCACCGAGGTCGCAGGCGTTCTGGCCAAGCGCGCCGCGAAAATCGCCTATGCCCGTGCGAAGGGAGAAAATGTATGAGCAAGCTCCACGTATCCACATCCGTGAATGGGGACACGGTCGAATACCTTTGCGACCCGCGCGAAACACTGCTGGACTGTCTGCGCGACAAACTGAACCTGACCGGCGCGAAAGAGGGCTGCGGCACCGGAGACTGCGGGGCCTGTTCGGTGACCGTTGACGGTCGTCTGGTCTGTTCCTGCCTTGTGCTGGGGGTCGAAGCGGACGGCAAACAGATCGAAACCGTCGAGGGGATTGCAGACGGTGACGTACTGCATCCATTGCAGCAGAAGTTCATCGAGCACGCTGCCCTGCAATGCGGCATCTGCACGCCCGGCATTCTGGTGGCGGCCAAATCGCTGCTGGAAAAGAACCCGGACCCGACCGAGGAAGAGGCGCGGTATTGGCTGGCAGGCAACCTCTGCCGCTGCACCGGGTACGACAAGATCATTCGCGCCGTGATGGAAACGGCAGCAGACCTGCGGGAGGCGTCATAATGGCTCTGGACGATCGCAAATCTGATTTCACCTTTGTTGGCACCCGCCCGAACCGCCCCGATGGTTTGGACAAGGTCACGGGCCGCGCCAAGTTCGGCGCGGATATGTCGGCACCTGGCATGTTGCACGGCGCGGTTCTGCGCTCGCCCCATGCCCATGCGCGGATCGTGAAGATCGACACCTCAAAGGCCGAGGCGCACAAGGACGTCAAAGCCGTCGTGACACGCGCCGATTTCGCCGACGTGCCCTTTGCCCCCGGTCTGGCGGGCGAGTTCTGGAACGTGCTGGAAAACGTCATGGCCGGTGAAAAGGCGCTGTATGACGGTCATGCCGTGGCGGCAGTCGCCGCAAGTTCGGCTTTGGCGGCCCGCGATGCGCTCAAGCTGATCGAGGTTGAATACGAGGTCCTGCCCCATGTCACCGATGTAGACAAAGCGATGGCAGCGGACGCGCCGGTGATCCGCGAAGGGGCTGCGGATTACTCGGTGCCGCAAGGCATGCATACGAACGTTGTCCGCTATCACGAAAGCGGCCATGGCGATGTCGAGGCTGGCTTTGCCGAGGCTGATCTGGTCATCGAGGACAGCTTTGTGACCGAGGCGACGCATCAGGGCTATATCGAACCACATGCCTGTCTGGGTATGTTGGGCAATGACGGCAAGGGTGAGTTGTGGTGCACCACCCAAGGCCACTGGATCGCACAGAAAACCTGCGCCGCGCTGTTGGGCATAGAGACCTCGCAATTGCGCGTAACCGCGTCGGAAATCGGCGGAGGGTTCGGCGGCAAAACCACCGTTTTCATCGAGCCCGTCGCGCTGGCGCTGAGCCGCAAGGCCAACCGCCCGGTCAAGATCGTGATGTCCCGGTCCGAGGTGTTCCGGGCCACCGGCCCGACCTCATCCGCGTCGATGGATGTGAAAATCGGGATGAAGAAGGACGGCACCATTTCGGCGGCGCAGGGCGTGTTCCGTTTGCAAGGCGGGGCCTTCCCCGGTGCGCCGGGCGACATGACTGCCATGTGCGCCTTTGCGCCCTACAACCTGACCAACGTCAGGCAGATCGGTTACGACGTTATGGCCAACCGCCCGAAGCAGGCGGCCTATCGCGCGCCGGGGGCTCCGATGGGGGCCTTTGCCGTCGAATCGGTGATCGATGAGCTGTGCAACAAGCTGGGCCTCGACCCGGTCGAAGTGCGCCTGAAAAACGCCGCGCATGAGGGCACAAGGGCCAGTTACGGGCCAACCTATGAACGCATCGGTCTGGTTGAAACGCTGGAAGCCGCCAAGGCGCATCCTCACTACGCGGCCCCGCTGAAACCGGGGCAGGGGCGTGGGATTTCTTGCGGGTTCTGGTTCAACCACGGCGGCGAAACCTCGGTATCGCTGGCGCTGTCCGAGGACGGCTCGGCCCAGTTGATGGTCGGAACGCCCGATATTGGCGGCTCGCGCGCGTCCATGGCGTTGATGGCGGCCGAAGTGCTGGGCATTCCGTACGAGAACATCCGCGTCACCATCGCTGACACGGCAACGCTGGGCTATAACGACGTCTCGCACGGAAGTCGCGTGACCTATGCCAGCGGTCTGGCGACCATCAAGGCGGCGAAACACGCGGTTGAAAAGCTGTGCGAACGCGCGGCGGCCAAATGGGGCATCCCTGTGGACGCGGTGAAATGGGAAAACGGCTGCGCGGTTCCTTCCGGGCCCAATGCGGGCGATTTCGATCCCTTACCGCTGGCCGATATCACGGCGAACATGGGTCGCACCGGCGGTCCGATCTCGGGGCATTTCGAGGCCACCCCCGAAGGCGCGGGCGTGTCCTTCGGCACCCATATCGTCGATGCCGAGGTCGATCCGGAAACCGGCAAAACCTCGATCACCCGCTACACGGTCATTCAGGACGCAGGCAAGGCGATCCACCCGGCATATGTCGAAGGCCAGTATCAGGGCGGGGCTGCACAAGGCATCGGCTGGGCGCTGAACGAGGAATACATCTATGGCGAGGATGGACGGTTGCAAAACTCGGTCTTCCTCGACTACCGCATCCCGGTCGCCAGCGACCTGCCGATGATTGACACAGTGATCGTCGAGGTTCCGAACCCCGGCCATCCGTTTGGTGTGCGTGGGGTCGGCGAGACAGGCATCGTGCCGCCCCTCGCTGCCATCGCCAATGCGGTGTCGAACGCGGCAGGGGTTCGGATGAAACAACTGCCCATGTCACCGCCGCGCATTCTGGCTGCGTTGAAGGACAATGATTGACGTCCACCTCTGGTCTAGCCTCCGGTCACTGACCGGGGGCAGGCAAGTGGTGACGGTCGAGGCCACCACCACCGGAGAGCTGTTGAGCGCCCTGGTGCGCGCCTACCCGCAATTGCAGGCCCCCATCGACGCGGGGGTGTCCATCGCCATCGACGGGCGCGTCATTGCCACCGGCCTGACCGAACCCATCCCGGAAGGCAGCGAAGTCTATCTGATGCAGAGGTTGCGGGGCGGCTAGCCCTTTGGCGTCCACGGCGCGCGCCCGACCATACGGTCAGCCTCGGCTGTGATGTCGTTCATATGCGCCTCAAGGCTGAGGCGAAGGGTCTCAAGGGTGTCTTCGCTGGCCTTGCGCGGTACGGTTTCCGTCCACTCACGGCACAGAAACACGCCTTCGTTGCGCCACGGGCGCGGCATCAGCAACCGGTCCCAGGTTCCCGCCTCGCGCCCGTGTTTGGCGGAAAAAGTGATGCCGAACACGCGCTTGCCCGAGGTGCGCGCCCATACCAGAGGCACGGTCGACAGAACCCGTTCCGGCCCTCGCGGACCGTCCGCGGCGATTCCGATGGAAATGCCCTGCTTCACCTTTCCGATCACTTCGCGCGACACGGCAATATTGTTGGAATTTTTGCTGGTCATGGCGATCGTGTCCATGCCGAACAGCTTCTGCACCCGACCTACCATGCTGCCTGCCCGCGCCGAGGACGTAATTGAACAGATGCGCCCTTTATCCAGCGGAAAGAAATAAGGGGATTGGGCCAGCCGCTGGTGCCAGAGGACGACAATGACCGGCTCACCCTGTTCGGCCAGCTGGTCCAGCTCCTCATACCCGATGCGCTGCCAGCGCGTGTTGCGGTTGACCATCCGGATATAGCTGGCAATCCGCCGCGCGGTCCAGTTCAGTACGGCTTCGCTGTCTGCGATCTTCTTGCGGAGGCTCACACCGGGTTCCTTTTGCTGACCAGACCTTGTCTTACCCAACTGCACGGCCCGCGCAACTTGTTTGTCAGATTGCGAAGTATGAGAGATTGTAAAAAAGCCTCTTGAGTCCGCCGCGCGGCTGGCCTATTTGGGGCCTCACCATAGGGGTATAGCTCAGTTGGTAGAGCGACGGTCTCCAAAACCGTAGGTCGCGGGTTCGAACCCTGCTGCCCCTGCCATTTCCAAACCAATCACGTAACTGTATCACCGCGCTCGTCACTGACCTCGGCGCGTTTTTTGTGCGTTTGAAAGAGCGTGTGAAGCAGGGTTCAAATCAAGCCCGGCATCGTTTCCACCTTATTAGGTGGTCGGCCAGGTTTCAGGGAGAACCTTTGCGGCCAGCGAGCAGGACCCAGCAAAATGCGGGGTTTGTACACGTCATTGCTGAAAGAGCTGGGCCACAACAACGGTAAGGACAAAGAAACTGCCATCACCATTTGGTCTGTAGGTCAGCGTAACATCCTGGGCTCTCGCTGTTAGTCCCTGTTGATTAGAGCGAAAGAGGGGTTGCAAACTTTGCCAACCCAGCGACAGCAATTGGGGTCGCAAATACTGATACCCCGGTGGGCGTAGTACATAGGCCATAGGTCGGCAAACAGGAAACTGCCTTAACGCGTCTGACGAGCGAATTTAGGGCCGGTGCGGCGAAATGCCGAGCAAATTAATCGGCCAGACCTTCTTTCTTGGCGTCAGCCTCAAGGTCTTTCCAGAATTTCAGCGTGGACTTGAAAGTGGATTCCAGTTCTTTTTCGACGGCCTGCGCCGGTTTCGGTGGCAGTTTGGCCAAGGCTTTTTTGACACGCTGTTTGGCCTTCTGAATTTGACCCACCCTCTGTTTGATCCGCGCCTTTACTTCCTTTTTTGCCTTTTCCACTTTTGCGTCGGACATTGCTTTTTGCACTTCCTCCAGCCCTTCTTCAGCGCACATTTCCACGACCGCTTGCTCTACTTCGGCATAGGCTTTTTTCTCGGGTGCTGGCGCTTGTTTCACGGACCATTTCGCTTTTGCTAGGGCCGTTTCGGCACGTTTCTTCGCTTTTTTCGCGCTGTGTTTCACGGCTGCCGGCTTTTTCTTTTTTCAGAATGCGTTGACCTTCTTTTGCGTTTGAGGATCAAGTTTAGGCATGGGTTACTCCATTGAACGGACTATGAAATTTGAGGTGGGCGCCAGGGCTTGAAATATCTGGGTATCGTTCAGGCGCGCCATATTTGAAACAATCTTAACTCGAGTCCGCATTCCGACAAAGGAACCAATTCACATAGGAAATACACGAAGGCTAGAGAGGCTGGGTGAGCCCTTGCCTAAACCTTGCTGTTGGGACGCAGGCCACGAGCAGCCTGCCACCGGATGGGGCGAGTTGCTTTCCTGCATTGAGGGAAGGGTGGGGCAAGATGTGCCGGGGGCCTAACCTTCGCGAACAGCACCTGCAACCACGTAAGGCACTGGTTTCGCTGAGTAGAGTTGCAGAAAGTCGCTCTAAAGCCGTTTGACGACTCTGTGGTACAACTTTTTCAATGGATGTCGCCGAAGGTTGGCAAGCTTTGTCTCCAACAAATTTGTCTTTCTTGTTTCTACCTCAAGGCGCTCTTCCAACTCCTTGCGACTCAACCTTGCATGCTTGGTGCCAGCTGGGTTCAATCCCCGGAAATCACGTCTTTTTTCATTTTCAACGTATCTAAAGAAGACGGCCATAATTCGCATTAGGGTTTGAGTTTCGTCTTCTTGGTTGTCCTGTTCTGCCGTTGGCTCGGTGAGTGGGCTTCCCTTGATTTGTTGATTAATAAGTGCCGTTTGTTTTGCAAATTTCTGATTGACGATAGCAATGTCATCCGGTGATGGACCATGACTAAATTCGAGTTCCGGGGAAGCCTCGATCAGACGATCCGCAATCAGCGGATAAGTTGCATGATCAAATACGCCGTTTATCATTCGAAGAAACTGACTTTCGCGTTCAGTTAACGATCGATTGACCCTGAGAGGGCTCACTGTTGGCCAGTTCCCAGGTGGTAGGTTCAGAACCTTTTCCAAGAAGAAGCTGCATATGTCGCGTTTGGCATCGTCGTAGTTAAAGACATCAAAGGTCAAACCCAATCTTTGGGCGGCTAAAATCTCTTCCATAGTTGCGCCCATAGTGTCTTCTGCGGCTTCAATAAACTGACGAAAGTCACCGGTAAATCGACCGCGTTTGATGCCTTGCTGCCAGCTTGAAAATAATAGCTCACTGTAGTTTCTGGCAAAAAACACGATGTGAGTTGCAAAGCCCAAGTTTTGCAACTCCAACGCAAATTCTTTCAAACGCTTGCTGTCAAAAGCCTGCAGGAATTCGCTTGAGATCAGGACATGCGGCTCATTCCTTTGAAACACCGCCAAATTTCGAGCGACAAAGTCGCCTACCGTTTCTCGAACAGCCTCTTTTCTTTTGAAGATACTTGTTTCTTCGATGTCTTTTGCCAGGACGGAACCCAGGGGCGTACCGTTGCCGCCTGTGGCCTTTCCCTTGATAGCATCGGTCAAATCGACCAGAGGTGGATAGTAGATTCCCGCTTGAGATAGCTCTTCAGTGTGTCGGGCAAAAAACGTCTGAAGTGCGGACGTGCCTGTTTTGGCGTGCCCCACGTGCAAATAGACTATCTTCTTATTAGCTTCTTCCTGATTTGCCACGTCGCCCTCTGCTATGTGTTGAACCTTGTTCCCACGTGGAAATTTGGCCCTGCTTCTTATTTTGCCACCAATCGCGCGACCGAACCGCGTTTTCATGGCATTGCCGACAATCAGATACCTGACCAAGAATTCAACTTTGTTTAAACAGCGTCACAGTTGGAAAGCCAAGCCAGTGAGGGCTGCCGCCGTTGGCTAGCCTCAGATCGGCCACTTGGCTACTGCTACATGTTACAAGTCTATTGGTAAGCCCGAAGCGTGCAGATTGGCTGCCTGCCGCTGTCACTTCCCCTAAACAGGTATCTTGGGCGCGGGCGTTCATCGCGCGGAACCCGGTTTCCTCTGGCGGATGAATGGCCTAATGTCCCGGCAGAACAGAAACCGGAAAGAGGGCCCATGTCGCGTTTCGATGGATATTTCCTGCGGCAATTGCTGATTCTGTTCGGCTTTTTCACTCTGGTCCTTGTCGGGGTCTTCTGGATTACCCGGTCTGTCAGCCTGTTTGACAGCGTGATCAGCGGCGGGCAGTCGGCCATGGTGTTTCTGGAATTCACTGCGCTGACCTTGCCAACTCTGATCCGCACCGTGATGCCAATGGCGGTGTTTGCGGCGGCGGTGTACGTCACCAACCGTCTGAGCCGGGAAAGCGAGCTGACGGTGATGCTGGCGACCGGGTCCAGCCCCTGGCGGCTGGCGCGGGCGGTGGTTCTGTTCGGCTTGATCACAGGCTTGATGATGGCGGTGATCAGTGTGTTTCTGCGCCCGGCCTCGGTCGAACAGCTTGAGATCAGACAAGCCGAGGTTGCAGGCGATGTGACCGCTCAGTTGCTGAATGAAGGCGAGTTCCTGCATCCGGCCGAGAATGTGACCGTCTATATCGGGCGCATCGATCTGGACGGCACGCTGAAAGAGGTTTTTGTCTCGGACCGGCGTGATCCGGAAAATGCGGTGAGCTATTCCAGCGCGACCGCCTATCTGGTCAACAATAGCGCGGGCATCCATCTGGTCATGGTGGACGGGGTCGCGCTGCGCCTGAACCAAGAGGGTCGGACCCTGTCGTCGACCCTGTTTCAGGATGCGTCCTACGACATCTCGGACCTTACGCGATCCGGTGGCATGACTCGCCGCAGTCTCGAGGCGATTTCAACCGCCGAGCTGATCTATGACATGAAGTCGGTGGAAGTGGCCGAACGGCACAGCCGGGGCCATTTGGTCGAAGAGTTGCACCAGCGATTCTCATGGATTGCCATCTGTATCGCGGTGTCGCTGGCAGGGTATTCGACCCTGATGCTGGGCAGCTTTTCCCGCTTTGGCCTTTGGCCCCAGATTCTGGGCGCCTTTACTATCCTGGTCCTGCTCGAAGGGGTTCGAGGTTTCGTGTCACCAGTTGTCATCGATGATCCAAGGCTGTGGGGTCTGCTTTACGTTCCCGCTGTTATCGGAGTGATCGTGTCGGCGCTGTTCCTGCTGATCGCGGGCAGGCCTTTGTTGCGCAAACGGACCCGAGACGGGACGCCATTGCCCTCGCCAGCCTGAGATCACTGGCGGAGGTCAGACAGGCATTGCAGGATGTTCTCGACCTCTTCATTGTCCGCGCGCACCACCAGATACACCGGCAGCATCAAATCGCGCGCGCCCGTCACGCGCAATAACTCGCCCGAGTTCAAATGCTGCGTGATGACATAGTCGGGGAAATATCCATAGCCGCCGCGCTGTAGAAGATAGCGCAGGGCCATCAGGCAATTGCCCAGAAAAATCGTCTGCCCGGATGCGCGGCGCGCGGTGGATCTGACGTGATCCTGATAGGCCTCGCCCAGTTCTATGTTGACGAAAACCTGATCGGATTTCGTGTTCGCCTTGCTTTCAACCAGACACAGGCGTTCTGGCGGAAGTTCGTGACAGATCACGCGCCGGTCCACGGGTCTTTCGTGGGTCAGAGCCGCATCCAGAACATGGGTTGCAACCGCATCGACCATATTCAGGTCGTGATCATAATTCAGGGTCAGCAGCAATTGCCCGAACCGCTGTTCGAAGCGCACGGCCAAATCAACAAGCAACGGGTCCCAGACGCTAAGTTGGGCACCCAGGCGCAGCGCCAGCCGGTTGTGAACCTGATCGGGCAGATCATTGGCTGCAAAGGACCACAGGGACAGCATCTGCTCGGCATACGGTTTGAACTGACGGCCATACTCGGTCAAAGCCGTCCCTCCGGCCCCGCGCGAGAACAGGGGCTTGCCCGTCGCCTCTTCAAGCGCGCGTATCCGGGCGCTGACGGCGGTTTGTGTGACGTTCAGCTTGCGGGCGGCGGCGTGAAATCCGCCGGTCTCTGCCACACATAGAAAAGTTTCCAGAGCTTTGGTTTGCATATCGAAAGTAATTTTTGATCAATCTGATAAAATCAATTCATTTTTTTGGGTGCTCAGCGTGCAGTATTCTGATGCCAACACCCAAGCCAAAGGACATGTCATGCTGGACAAAAGCCACAAACCCACCTGGACCAGTTTTGAAGAGGCGACCAAAGCCGACTGGGACGCCGTTATGGAGTATGAAGAGGCGTATAATGCGGCCCTGCCGGATCGGATCCTGGATGCAATCCGGTCGCTGGACGAGGACTGGACGCCCTATCCGGTGAACCGTTATCAGCACTGCCTTCAGGCCGCCACGCGCGCTTATGAGGATGGGGCGGATGAAGAACTGGTGGTCGCCGCACTGATCCATGACACCGGCGATATTCTGTCGCCGTACAACCACGGTGAACTGTCAGCGGCGATGATGAAGCCCTATGTCAGCGAGAAAACCTATTGGATTCTCAAACATCATTGCGTGTTCCAAGGGTACTATTACAACCATCACCTTGGCGGCGACCGCAACGCGCGCGACAAGTATCGCGACAGCCCCCATTGGGAGGACTGCCGCTATTTCTGTCACGAATACGATCAGAAGGCGTTCGACCCTGATTACCCGACCAAACCGCTGGAGTTCTTCGAGCCCATGCTGCGCCGTGTCCTGAACAAGGGCGAAGGGCACATGGAACTGAACGAAACCGCTGAGGGTTAACAGGCGGCCATCAGGCGATAGACGATCTGCGCGGCGGTAAAATCCCAGGCGGCATTGCCGTCCGGTGCCAGTTCGACCACGTCGAAGCCCACGCATTTGCGCCCTTTCAGCGCGTGTTCGACCAGTCGCAGCGCCTGATAATAGCCCAAACCTCCGGGGACGGGCGTGCCGGTCGCAGGCATCAGCGACGGGTCCAGACCGTCGACATCAAAGCTGACATAGACCATCTCGGGGAAATCCTCGGGCAGGTCAACTGCGTGGATGTTGCCGGTGACCAGTTCCTCGGCATCCACGTGGAAGACGTGGTTCTTCAGGCGGCTTTGCGCCTCTTCGGTGGAAAAGGCACGCACGCCGAACTGGGCCAACCGAATGCCTTCTTCGGCCAGCAGATGCATGACCGAGGCGTGAGAGTGTTTTTCCCCCTGATAGGCGTTGCGCAGGTCGGCATGGGCGTCGATCTGGACGATGCCGACGGGTTGACCCAACGCCCGCGCCACCCCCATCACCGCGCCGTAGCTGAGCGAATGCTCGCCGCCCAGCGTGACCGGCACTTTGCCCGCGCGAATGGCGGAGTCGGTGCGTTGGGCGATGCGTTCCATGATCTCGGACAGGGCGGCATCGCAATCGACGGGCTCTTCGGTGAAGATGCCTTCGACGCAGGGTTCTGCGGAGCCGGTGATGCGTTCCAGTTCGCTACTGGCCTCGATGATCGCCTCGGGGCCTTTGGCGGTGCCTGATCCGTAGGAAACGGTGCGTTCCAGCGGCACCGGGATCACGCGGAACCGGGCGTCTTCGCTGCGCTCGGATGCGGTCAGTTCACTGTCGAGGAAAATGCTCATGAGAGGCGGTCCTTAAAGTCGTCATAGCCGAACTGTCTGATGATCTTCAGCGCGTCCGTTTCGCTGTTCCACAGCGCGATGGTGGGCAGCGGCACGCCGTTGAACGTGTTGGTCTTGACCATCGAGTAATGCGCCTGATCGAGGAAGGCGAAACGCTGGCCGATCTCCAGCGGTTTGTCCCATGTGTAATCGCCGATCACGTCGCCCGCCAGACAGGACGGACCGCCGAGGCGGTAAGTGTGGCCTGTTTCGGCCTCGTCCATGAGGGCAGGGCGAAAGGGGGCCTCGATCACATCGGGCATATGGCAGGTGGCCGAAATATCGGTGATCGCAAGGTTCATGCCATTGGTGGGCAGGTCGAGGATTTCGCCGACCAGAATGCCCGCGTCCAGCGCGACGGCCTCACCGGGTTCGAGATAGACGTCGATGCCGTATTTCTCGCGGATGGCCTGGATGAAAGCGACCAGCCCGTCGCGGTCATAATCGTCACGGGTGATGTGATGCCCGCCGCCGAAGTTCAACCATTTGAGCTGGTCCATGAACGGGGCGAGTTTGGGTTCGACGGCGTCCCATGTGCGCTGCAACGGTTCGAACCCCTGTTCGCAGAGCGTGTGCATGTGCAGGCCATCGACCCCGGTCAGGGTGGCCGCGGTCAGTTGGCTGACTGGCGTCCCAAGGCGCGAGCAGGGGGCGCAGGGGTCGTATTTGGGGATCTCGCCTTCGGAATGTTCCGGGTTGATGCGCAGACCCACCTGCACATTGGCGGCCTGGGCTTTGGCAAGGAAGCGGTCTTTCTGTGCCGGGCTGTTGAAGATGATGTGGTTGGACAGCGACAGGATTTCATCCATGTCGGTGTCTTTGTATCCGGCGCAGAAGGTGGCGACCTCACCGCCATATTCTTCGCGGCCCAGACGCGCCTCATAGATGCCGCTGGCGCAAGTACCGCCGAGGTGCTGGCGCACCAGTGGGGCCAGCGAGAACATCGAAAACGCCTTGAGCGCGCTGAGGACATGCGCGCCGGAGCGTGTGCCGATATCGGCGAGGATGGTCAGGTTGCGCTCGACGGCTTTTTCATCGACCACGAAGCAGGGCGTGGGAACGCGGGTGAGGTCGAAATTGCGGAAGGCGCCGGCGTCGCCGGCTTGCGTGGTCATCATGTCGGACATAACCGGCGTCTCCTGAATTGGAGAGGCCGGGGGGCCAGCCCCCCGGACCCCCCGGAGTATTTAGGAAAAGGTGAAGTTAAAATTCGACCGGGCCGTCAAGCTCGTGGACCTGCCAGGGCAGACCGTGTTCGTTCAGCATGTCCATGAAGTTGTCCGGGTCCAGCTGTTCCATGTTCCACACGCCGGGTTCGCGCCAGTTGCCTTTCAGCACCTGAGCGGCACCGATCA
Source organism: Ruegeria sp. H7 (assembly GCF_056532945.1). Classification (NCBI taxonomy): domain Bacteria; kingdom Pseudomonadati; phylum Pseudomonadota; class Alphaproteobacteria; order Rhodobacterales; family Roseobacteraceae; genus Ruegeria; species Ruegeria sp. H7. The sequence continues at coordinate 771,597 of NZ_JBQFNZ010000001.1, read as the reverse complement.
TTGCGGGGACGCCGGTGGTGTAGCTGACGGCCTGACTGCCGACCTCGGCATAGCATTCTTCGTGGTCGCAGATGTTGTAGATGTAGTAGGTCTTCTCGCCCGAGCCGTCCTTGGCCTGACCTGTGGCGATGTCGCCGATGCAGGCCTTGCCCTTGGTTTCCGCGCCCAGATCGCCGGGATCGGGCAGCAGGGTTTTCAGGAACTGGATCGGGATGATTTCCTTGCCGTCATGCATCACCGGGTCGATGCGGGTCATGCCGACATTTTCCAGCACCTTGGCATGGGTGATATAGGCGTCGCCGAAGGTCATCCAGAAGCGGGCGCGCTCGATCTCGGGGAAGTGGGTGCTGAGCGATTCCAGTTCCTCGTGATACATCAGGTACATATTCTTGGGGCCGATGGCGGGGAAGTCGAATTCGACCTTGTGGGTCATGGCGGGGGAGTGTTTCCACGCGCCATTTTCCCAGTGGCGCACTTCGGCCAGCACTTCGCGCAGGTTGATCTCGGGGTTGAAATTGGTGGCAAACTCCTGATCGTTGCTGCCGCCATTGGCGTCCAGAACGTCGATCTGGCGGATGGTGTCCAGCTTGTGTTTCTTCAGCCATTTGGCAAAGACCGAGGTCACGCCCGGATCGAAGCCCGAACCGAGGATGGCGGTCAGGCCAGCCTCTTTGAACCGTTCCTGATAGGCCCATTGCCAGTGGTATTCAAACTTGGCCTCATCCTCGGGCTCGTAGTTCGCTGTGTCGAGGTAGTGGATACCTGCCTCAAGACACGCGTCCATCAGCACCAGATCCTGATAGGGCAGGGCGAGGTTCACGAGGATTTCCGCGCCGGTTTCCTTGATGAGCTTGACCGTGTCCTCGACCTTGTAGGCGTCGAGCTCGGCGGTTTTGATCTCCACGCCGACGCGATCCTTGACGGCTGCGGCGATGGCGTCGCATTTCGATTTCGTCCGGCTGGCCAGAGTGATTTCGGTGAAGATGTCCGAATTCATCGCCATCTTGTGCACGGTAGCGTGGGATACGCCGCCTGCGCCGACAACCAGTGTTTTGCCCATGGTGTCCTCTCCTCTCGGGTTATTCGTAATAGGTGTAGCCGTTGATGCTGTCGCGGTAGGCGGCCATCAGGGTTTTGCGGTCTTTGGCCATCAGAGTACCGGTCGAGATCGCCTCGTCCACCATTTTGCGGAAGGCGGCGACGCAGTCCTGCGGGTCGAACTCGACATAGGACAGGACTTGACTGATGGTGTCGCCCTCTTGTTCGTGCAGCAGGTCGAAACCGCCATCGGCGCGCAGGTCGATGGTGACGACATTGGTGTCGCCGAACAGGTTGTGCAGATCGCCCAGTGTTTCCTGATAGGCGCCGACAAAGAAGACGCCCATACAATATTCGCCATCCTCGGGCAGGGAATGCACCGGCAGGCTGGGCGAGACACCGTCGGCCAGAATGAAACGGTCGATCTTGCCGTCGCTGTCGCAGGTGATGTCGGACAGGACCGCGCGGCGGTCGGGGGTGTCGTTCAGCCCTTGCAGTGGCACGATCGGGTGCAGCTGATCGATGGCCCAGACGTCAGGCAGGGATTGAAACAGCGAGAAGTTGCAGTGGTAGATATCGGCCACTTTCTCAAGCTGGTCGTCTACATCCGTGTCCAGCTCGTCGCTTGCCGCCAGCGCCTTGAGGCGGGCCATCAGCGACAGATAGATGCGTTCGGCGCGGGCCATCTGGCGCAGGTCGACATAGCCGCGTCTGAACAGCGCGCGCAGTTCATTGCGATAGAAATTGGCGTCATTCCAGCATTCCTGCAGCCGGTCGCTGGACAGGTAGCCATGCACGGCGGCAAGGTCCGAGACCATGTGATGGTCGTCGGGTTCAACCTCGGGGCCGTTGGGGGCGTCATAAAGCGTGCTTTCCAGCACGTTGAACACCAGCATCGACGATGTCGCCACCACCGCGCGACCGCTTTCGGTGACCAGCGTGGGGTGGGGCACCTCGGCCTCGTCCAGCGCGTAGGCGACGGTTTCGACCACGTTGGCGCAATATTCCTCGACCGTGTAGTTGATCGAGTTTTCGGCGGCCTTTTTCTCGCCTGTATAATCCACACCCATGCCGCCGCCGAGGTCCAGATGGGTCAGCGGCACGCCCTCGCGGGTCAGTTCGGTATAATAACGACAGGCCTCGCCGACGGCGCGGCGCACGTCGTTGACGTCCTGCACCTGAGAGCCCAGATGCGAGTGCTGCAGTTTCAGGCAATGCAGCAGCCCGGCCTCTTTCAGCTTGTCCACGGTGGCCACCAACTGGTCGGTGTTCATGCCAAAGGCGGATCGGTCGCCCGAGCTTTCCTCCCATTTGCCGCTGATCTGGTTGGTCAATTTCACCCGCGCGCCCAGCAGCGGTTCGATGCCCAACTCGTTATAGACCTCGATCACGGTATCGGCCTCTTTCGGGCTTTCCAGCACGATCACCGTATTGAAGCCGATCTTGCGGCTGAGGATGGCAAGCTGGATGAACTCGGCATCCTTGACGCCGTTGCAGACGATCAGCGCGTCGCGCGACAGCCGATGCGCCAGGGCAATCACCAGTTCGGGTTTCGACCCGGCCTCGAGCCCGTAGTCGTATGTCTTGCCGAATTCGACGATCCGGTCGACCACCTGCGCCTGCTGGTTCACCTTGATCGGGAACACGCCGCGATACGCCCCTTGGTAGCCGGTGCGGGCAATCGCATCGCGGAAGCTTTCGTTCAGATGCGCGATCTCGTGTTCCAGATAGGATGTCACGCGCAGCAGCATCGGGGCCTTGATGCCGCGGTCGTCCAGATCGGTCAGGATGCCGGGCAGGCTGATCGCCTCGGCCTCGGGGGCCATCGGATTGCGCAGACCGATCTCGCCCGCCTCCGTCACCTCGATGAGGCCCTTGCCCCATTTCTCAACCCCGTAGATGGAATGCGGTGCGTCGGGCGTGTGTTTCAATCAAGTCAGTCCTTAACGTAGGGTGCCGGTTTCGCGCCCGCCAATACGGCAGCAGTTTGATTCTTCCAAGTGTAAACTATGTGACGGGGATTGCCGAATTTTATGCGAAACTGCGGATCGGGATCAGATGGTTGTCCCATTGGCAATCAGACCGGGTCAGGATCTGTGTCCGCGGCCCGTCCAGCGTGCCGACAAGGCCGGTTCCTGTAGTGAAGACCAAACCGTTCGGATCAGACCCAAGACCGCAGACATCGTTCAAGGCGAAGGCGTCTAGGAAGGTTGCGGTCTGCACATCGAACCGGTGCAAAGCGTTGCCGCGCGGGCAGGTGATGGCGATGGCCGTCCCATCGGCTGAAAACGCTATACTGCCTGCATATCCCTGTAACCGGCTTTGATCCGCTTCGGGGGCCGATAGCAGCGTCGCAGCTTCACCCCGGCGGTGCAGACCCACCAGCGGAGGATGCTCGGACGCACTGCCCTGCCATTGCATCGCAAAACCGACAAGCCCGTCATCGCGTACGGCCAGATGCCGGATCGAGTTCTTGTGCATGGCGCGCGGCAGTTCCACCTGTTCCAGCAGTTTTCCGGACAGATCGAGGTAACTCAGATTCGGGCGCATCACCGGCAGGTTCAGTTTGGTGCGTCCGGTGTCCGGATGGGTTTCAATCCCGCCATTGGCGATCACCAGCGACTGCCCGTCTGGCATCAGTCGCATGTCATGGGGGCCAACGCCGCCAGACGAGAACTCACCCAGACGTTCAAAACTGTCCGCGTCCCAGATGCTAACTTTTCCGGTACCGGCTTCATAGTCGTTTTCGGTGGCAAAGAAGTGCATGCCATCGGCCGAAAACGTGCCATGCCCGTAGAAATGTCGCCCCTCCGGGGCTTCAAGCCGGGCCAGTTCCGTGCCGTTGGCGCAATCGATCACAACGGCGAAGGTTCCGGGGCGGCGCGCGAAGGCGACAGCCTGCGCTTTGTTCGGATGTGCGGCGGCGGCGTGGCCGCGCGCGGGCAGGGGCAGGGCGAACAGGATATCTCCATCGGCGGTCAACCCCGCCAGACGGAATGAACCGTCGGGGAACAGCCCTGCAGCCAGATAGTCTGGCGCGCCAACGGAAGCCCATCCCCGGATCGGGGTGATGCTCGCCGCCGCCAACCCGGCAAGAAAACGCCTGCGACTGGTCAAGGCTCAGTCCCCGTCCAATGAGTTGAAGCCTGCGCTGATCCCAAGGGTTGGGCCAAGTTCGGTTGAGGCGATGGTGCGGATGTCGGTGATGGATTGTTGCAGGGCTTCGATCCGAAACCGCGCCGCAGGGTCCGCCACGCCGGCCAATGCCGGATCATCAATCGACCGTGCAGTGCCTATCGCGCGAGCGAAGGCGGCGTCCAGATCGGAGGCGACCTCGGGGTGATCAGAGGATAACCGCGCCGCCAGATCGCGCAGCGCGATCAGCGACAGTTCCACATGCCGCAAGGATCGTTCAGAGCGTCGCGCCTCGGCCCGCTTGGGACGCGTGCGGTCGAATGTTCCGAGCGGTCGCCCCAGCCTTGTTGATGCGGTGAACTCAAGACCGGTCGAGAGCGCCTTGAACAACTCCTGCAGTGCCTCATCCTGCGTCCTATAGCGACTGTTGACGCCGGGTTGGGTCAGGCTGGGGGCGTAGGTCTGCCAGTCATCGGCCATCGCGCGGGCATTGGCGTCAATATCCGCTGTGATCACCTGAATCAGGGCGCAGCGGTAAGCAGCACTGCCCTGATCGGCAAACGCAGGGTCAAACAGCATCCGCTCCAAAGCAAAGAACCCACGCCCAGCCACCGAGGTTTCGGCGTAGACCTCAACGCTTTCAACGGCCGCGTCTTCGGCGGTGATATGCTGCGACAGGGCCTTGGAGGTAAACCCTTTGGTGTTGGGCCAGAAGGCCATGGCAAAAGCACGGTCATCCACCTCGGTCGGTCCAAAGCGTAAATGGCTGAGGGAAATCCAGCTGTCGAAAGACGCGCCATAGGCCGCGCGCAGGGCGGGTGAGGTTGGTTCGCAGTCCTGCTGTGCAGTCTCGGCCAGCGCGTCGGCGGTATCCGCCAGTTCGGCGAACCGGGGCAGGATATGCGACTGGGTCGCATCCAGCAGGATTGCGGAACGATCCTGTGCCAAAGCGCTAACCGGTAGCATCAGTGATGCGGCGATGAGGGGCAGTATGCGCATGTCAAAGGCTCTCAAGGAAACGGATCAGGGCGTCCCGGTCGGCCTTGGGCATTGAGACGACGGCATGGCGCGCCGCCTGCGCCTCGCCCCCGTGCCACAGGATCGCCTCCAGCAGATTGCGGGCGCGCCCGTCATGCAGGAATTGCGTGTGGCCCGAGACTCGTTCGGTCAGGCCAACGCCCCACAGCGGAGGCGTGCGCCATTCGCGACCGGTTGCGCGGGCTTCGGGGCGGTTGTCGGCCAGACCTTCGCCCATGTCGTGCAGCAGCAGGTCGGTATAGGGCCAGATCAACTGAAAACTCTGTTCGGGCCGGTCGTCCATGCGGTGTGTCACATGGGACGGCGTGTGGCATGCGGTGCAGCCCGTGGTGTAGAACACCTCTTTGCCGCGCAGAACCTCAGGGTTATCTACGTCGCGGCGGCCGGGCACGCCCAGATTGCGGCTGTAGAAGGCCACAAGATCCATGCCGATCTGATCGATCTCAAACCCGCGCGTGTCATCATCGCCATGCGGCGCGTCCGTGCAGGTGATCTGCGCGTCGGTACAATCCCCGTGCGGGGCCGGGAACAGTGGGCTTGAGATGCCGATATCCCCGGCAAAGGCCGCCGCTGACTGCTCCATGATCGTTGGCATGCCCGCCTTGTGCCCAAACCGGCCCATCATGGGGACATCGTATTCTGCCGACCAGACGATGTTCGCCCGGCCCGAGATCCCATCGCCATCCGAATCTTCGGGGTCGGCTTTGGCCAGAAGATCAGCGACCGGGATCGCCTCCAGCAAACCAAGGCCGATCATCTGCGGCGCGACGCGGGGGCTGAGCATCGCATCCGGGTGCAACGGACCATAGCCCAGATCGGCGGCCCGATAGGTCGGGCGGCGCAACGACACGATTTCGCCGTCCGACAGCGCGACCGGGACCTCTTCGTAAGTGATGTCCAACTGGTATTCCGCCGGGTGTCCGGCCAGCGCGAAGTCTTGCATCTGGCCACCATATGTCGGCTCTGGCAGGGTCGCGATATAATCCTCGATCTCGGGAAAGCCGTCGTTTGGGCCGCCCGGTATGGAGACTCGCAGGAACATAGACACCGCATTGTCATCCGGCCCGTTCGGCGTGTGCCCGCGCCCGTCCTTGATGTGACACCGCTGGCAGGACCGCGCGTTGTAAAGCGGACCCAACCCGTCAGATGCCAGCGTCGATGACGGCGACGACACCCAGATTTTCTTGAACAGCCCGTTGCCGACCTTGAAATCAAGCTCTTGCTCAAAGCTTAGGTTGCCCGAGGGTTGGGAAAACGCATCCGCATCGTTGCGCACGCGAACCGTTGCGGCCCCGGCGGGCAGGTCTTCGAACCGCTGTGGCACGCTGAAGTCCTGCGGCGGTGCAGTGACCGCCTCAACGCGGGCGCGTTCGTCATCGGTGCGGGGGGTGATGTTCAGGTGAAGGTCCTGCAGGGGAAGGTTTTGGGTTTCAGCAGGCAGGGCCGGGGTGGCCGCCAGGGCGGCCACTGACAGGGCAAAAAGACTATTCGCCTTCGTCCATTTTCGATGCGTTGAGTTGCGCATAATTGGCTTCGCCGATCCTTTCGTACAGGTCGAGCTGCGTTTCCAGGAAGTCGATATGGCCTTCCTCATCTGCGATCAATCCTTCGAACAGCGTCATAGAGACGTAGTCCCCGGCTTCCCTACAATAGTCGCGCGCTTCGGCATAAAGGGCACGAGCGTCCAGTTCGGCGGCCAGATCACACTCCAACGTTTCCTTTGGGTTCTGACCGATACGCAGCGGGTCCAGCTTTTGCAGGTTCGGGTGACCTTCCAGAAAGATGATGCGCTCAATCAGCTTGTCCGCGTGCCCCATCTCCTCGATGCTTTCTTCGCGGCTTTTCTTGGCCATATGGCCAAGGCCCCAATCTTCCTGAAGCCTGTAGTGTAGCCAATACTGGCTGACCGCGGTCAGTTCATGCCGCAGGGATTTGTTGAGATATTCTATGACCTTGGGATCGCCCTTCATCAGCTTTCTCCTGTGATACTCCGCTGCGCAACGCGCGGAGTTGCATGGGGACTTCCAGATTATCGCTTGAACGCATCGTGTCTAGGAAAAGCGGCATGCACCCGCCGCAATCCGCCGACTTTCCGAGGGCGTGGTAGATTTTGCCCGGCGTGATGATGGCCTGCGAATCCGCCGCGCGCATCCAGTCAATCGCGGCGCGGATGTCGTGGTCAGAGATGTTGGTGCAGTGGCATACGATCATGGCGAATCGAGGCTCGTTAGATTTCTTACTTAAATAGTAGGTTATTTGTTTCAGGTCCAGCGCGCTTTCATACGTCTTCGTGACCAGACCGGTCGGAACCGAGGTGTCGCCCCGTTTCCGACCGACGGGGCCGTTTAGTGGAAAACCGCGTCGGGGTTGTCCAGGCTGTCCGAGCCTTCGAACTCGATGTTGTCAAGCTCAAGTGCTGTGACGATGCGTTCGATGGTCTTGGTCTGGTCGATCAGGCCGTTGACGCCGCCCATGATCAGCGCCTCGCCACCGGCATTGCCGCGTTCCAGCATCTGGTCATAGGCAAATCCGGCCTCGGCGGTCGATTTCATCACGCCAAGCGCCAGCATCGTGTTTGCCAGCTTGGTCTTCATTTCCGCGTCCAGCGCAGGATCGCTTGCGATCACCAGCTCCGACAGCGATGCGCCGCTGACCGGCGTACCGTCGATACGGGTATAGCTGCCCAGATAGACGTTCTGGATGCCAACCCCGTTATAGTAGTGGTCGTTATGGGTGTTGTCGGCAAAGCACGAATGCTCTTCTTCTGGATCGTTCAGCATCACGCCCAACCGCATGCGTTCACCTGCGGTTTCCCCATATGACAGCGAACCCATGCCGGTCAGGATTGCACTGATGCCAGCGTCTTCGTTTTGGGTCAGAGCGGCGCGGGCTTCTCCACCTTCGGCCCACTGTGCCGCCATCCATTCCAGATCGCTGACCAGCAGATCGGTGGCAGCGCTCAGATATTGCGCGCGGCGGTCGCAATTGCCGTTGGTGCAGTCATCGCCCTGCGCATAGTCGGTGGCCGGACGGTTGCCCGCGCCAGCACCGTGGCCGTTCAGATCCTGACCCCACAAAAGGAACTCGATCGCGTGGTAGCCGGTGGCGACGTTTGCCTCGACCCCATCTGCCTCGTGCAGCGTGTCGGCCAGCAGCTCCGGCGTGATCTGGGACGCGTCAACCGTGTTGCCCGACAGATCAAAGCTTGGGTTGGCAATGACGTTCAGAACGGCGAACTCGTTTTCGTCGCTGGGCCCACCGTAAGAGGCGTCAACATAGTCGATCATCCCTTCGTCCAGCGGCCATGCGTTCACCTTGCCTTCCCAGTCATCAACGATGGCATTGCCAAAGCGATAGACCTCGGTCTGCTGGTAGGGAACACGCGCCGCCAGCCAGGCCGCGCGGGCGGCGTTCAGCGTGGCATCCGACGGATCGGCGATCAGGGCGTTAACGGCCGCTTGCAGCGATTTTGCCGCGATCAGGCTGTCGTCATATTTGGCTTCGGCGATGTCGGCATAGGTGTTCAGAACATCGGCTTTTGCGGGTGCATCACCGGCCAAGGCGCTGGTTGCGGCACAAAGTGTTAAAGCGCTGGCAGCGGTCAATAATCTGGTCATGAGGGTTCAGTCTTTCCTGTCAGAAACGGCTAAGTGGGCGAGTGGCCACATAGAGTTATGTATCAATAACTGAGTGATTAAGTCAGATTTGTCAACCTGAGTTTTATTGTCGGAAATTAAGCCGGGCAAGGTAGCAATCACCCGCTTATTCCCCATATCTGGCGAGGCCTGAACGCGGGGCTTGCGTTGCGCAACAGGGGATTCGGGCTAAACTGATCGGTGTGATTCTATTTTGGTGGTACTTGGTTAATGAAATGCGCGGTTTTGGCATTGTCCCTTTTGCCGGCGGCTGTCACGGCCCAGGCAACGCAGCTGGAAAGCCAGCCTGAACGTGGGACCGGACGGTTAGCCATTCAATTTTCGGGTGCCGAGTTTGCACTGTCTCTGGCAGTTCCCAGCGCGGATATTGTCGGGTTCGAGCGGCCTGCCGCCTCGGATGAGGACCGCGCCATGGTTGCGGTGGCAATTTCGGACCTGTCTAAGCCATTGGAGTTGTTCGTACTTCCGGAAGAAGCCCGATGCTTTACTGCCTCGGCGAATGTGGCCCTGACATCTGATGCGCAGGGTGCGCCAACCCAGGCGATCGGAGCCGAAACAAGCCCATCCGAGACCCCCGAACTGTCCGAGTTTCAGGCCGATTACGTGATCCAATGTCAGAGCATCGAGGCGCTGAACACAATCGAATTCGCCTATTTTGATCGGTTCGAAGCAACTCAGAAGTTTCAGGTCAGTGTCGAGCGGTCTGATGGGCTGCACACATTCGACGTCACCCGCGCCACGCCACTGGTGGATCTGTCGGGGCTTTAGCAACAATCCCAGCGCTCAACGCCCAATGAGCCCGCCAAGGGGACATTCAAACCATCTGTTGTCGGGAATTTTGGTAGCGGAGGAGGGACTTGAACCCCCGACACGCGGATTATGATTCCGCTGCTCTAACCAACTGAGCTACTCCGCCATGAGTGAGAGGCGATTTAAGGGAGCCGCTGGGGAGGGTCAAGGGGGAAAAGACCGGATCACAGCGGATTCTTTCAGATCGTTTGCGTGTTTTCGTCCTCGCCGGAATTCGATGTGTCCGCAGCGGATTGAATGACCCTGCGGATGAAATCTGCGCACTGGTCCGGAACCGTGATTGGCGTCATGTGGCCCAAACCGTCAACCTCTTCGTAGAACAACCCAAACTCCGTCATCGGAGGTCCGTGCAGCGCCGGAGACAGGATCGTGTCCTGCGCGCCGTAGAATACGCCGCCCGGGGTTCGCAGTTCGGGGTAGCGGGCGCTTTGGGCTGCGATGCTGTCATCCACGCCGACAAGATCCTGCGAGGCGGTGACGAAGGCTGACGGTCTTAACCCCAATGCCCCGCCCGCGCGGCTTAGAAAATCGTCCGGCACCGGTTCCGGGTCAAAGGCGAAATGCAGGGAATGGGGGGCCGTTTTGGCGGCAATCGGAACCGCCAGCGTGTTGCCCACCAGATTGCGTATCCATTCCGAACGGATTTCCAGCGATTTGAAGATCACTGGCGGGGCGGGCATCTTGTGGGTCAGCGGTGCCAGCATGGCAAGGGCTGCCACCCGGTTCGGGTAATCCAGCGCGATGGCCAGTGACAGCGCGCCGCCCAGGGAATGCCCCACCAGCACCGCGTCGGATATGCCTTTGACTTCAAGAAATTCGTTGATCATCCGGGCCTGTTCCGGCAGCCGCCCGACCTCGGGCGCTTCGCGGGTCGAGTAGCCACATCCGGGGCGATCCAGGGCGATGACGTGATATTCATCGGCCAGCGCGTCGACCAAAGCATAGGTGAAATGCTGCAACTGCCCCGCCAGTCCATGGATCATGACAATGGTCTGCGCCTCGGGGTTGCCTTTTTCAACATAGTGAATGCTGCCCCCGGTGACAGGAACGATCTGCCCCAACTGCGGAACAGTTTTGAACCCCTCGTTGGTCAGATGCCGGGTCCAGAGGTGCATGACCAGCAGGACGGCCGCTAAAAGGGCGATTAGGATCAGCACAATTGTCATCTCATCAATCTCCTGCCGCGTCAGGCGCGGGCCCGTAGTGTTCCATTCCTGACCGGGCCATACGCTTTTGGAATTCTGCGACGGTTCCGGGCCACAGCGTCGTGTTGCGCCCCTTGGCATCCAGATACCAGGACGTGCAACCGCCGGATTTCCAGACACCGTCTGCGTGGCGGTCCTGCATTTCTTTGGTGAACGCCTCTTGTTTCTCGGCATGCGGCGTGATGGCGTCCAGCCCTTGATCCGCCATCGCGCTCAGCACTTCGCCAATATGGCTGACCTGCGCTTCGATCATCAGCACGACCGAGTTGTGGCCAAGCCCGGTATGTGGCCCGAGCAGAATGAAGAAATTCGGGAAACCCGCGACGGCGGTGCCCAGATTGGCCTGCATCCCGTCCGACCACGCCTGCCTCAGCGTCAACCCGTCCAGGCCGGTAATGTCCAGACGTTCGGCAATGTCGGTGACGTGAAAGCCGGTGCCCCAGACCAGAATGTCGGCCTGCGTCTCGGACCCATCGGTCGCAAGTATCTTGTCGCCGTCGATGGATGCCACGCCCGACGGGATAACGTGAACATTGTCACGTGTCAGGGTGGGGTACCAGTCGTTGGAACTGAGGATGCGCTTGCAACCGATCTGATAGTCCGGGGTCAGTTTCTCGCGCTCGGCCGGATCGGATATGGCACCGTGCAGCGATTTGCGCCACATGTTCATCGCATACGCCACCATGAGCTTTTCGCCCCGGAACACGCGGTGGCGAAACTCGAAAAAGGCGAAAATCAACCCGCGTCTGATCCGGGCCAGCAAGGGGACGCGCCGGTACAGCCGCCGGACCCAGGGCGCAATTGGACCGTCCGGGCGCGGCAGGACATAGGGCGCACTGCGTTGAAAGACCGTCACCTGTTTCGCGGTCTTTGCGATTTCGGGCACAAACTGAATGGCCGATGCCCCGGTTCCGACAACAGCAACGCTCGCGCCGGTCATGTCAATGTCGTGGTTCCATTCCGCTGAATGGAAGCTGGGACCGGGGAAGCTGTCGGCGCCGGGAATGGCCGGAATGCTTGGAATATGCAGCGCGCCGATTGCGGACACCAGAAACCGTGCCATCCAGGTCTGGCCGCTTTCGCTTTCGACATGCCAGTGATCCCCGTCCCATCTGGCGAATTTCAGGCGTTGGTTGAACTGGCACAGATCGTACAGTCCTTCATCCCGCGCGACGTTCTGCAGGTAAGCCTGTATTTCCGCACCGCCCGCATAAGACTGGCTCCAGTCCGGATTCGGATGCGTTGCCATGGAATACAGGTGCGAGGGCACATCGCAGGCAACACCGGGATAGGTGTTCTCGCGCCAGGTGCCGCCGATGTCATCGGCCTTTTCAAGAATGATGATGTCGCGAATGCCGCGTTTTCGGGCCTCCAGCGCCATGGTCAACCCGGCGAACCCCGCGCCGACGATCAGCATCTGTGTCTTTTGCGTCAAAACCTTGCCTCCCGGCACAACCATATGGAGATAACCCAAAGATAGGAAGGGGTGTGGTTTTGAGAAGCAAGTTATCGGGAATAAAAGTAAATCAGTGGGTGCTTGCGCTGTGAACAATTGGCACGTGTGCGTGTCACAGGTTCAGCCGATCGGCCCGCCCGTGTTGCACCAGTCGCAGGTTCAGCTCATCCGCCTCGGGTGCGCCGTGTTCCAGCGCAAAGACAAAGGCGTGGGTCAGGTAGAAACAGGCGGCGTCAATGTCGCCTGCCTCCTCGCGTTCATCTGCGGCCATGGTGTAGTATCGGACAAGGCCCGCGTGATCGTTGCCGGCGTGCGCGGCAAGAAGCAAATCGTCAAGCGCGGCCCTGTCCATGCCCAACGGCCTATTCTGACCGTCCATTTTCAATCTGTGTCGCGACCCAATGGTGGAAATTATGCGTGGGGCCGTCCATCGCGGGTGAAAAGCGGCCACCGTCGAACAGCATACCGTGACGCCCCTTTTGCATCCCTTCGACGACAAAGACATCCTCTTCGAACACGGTTTTCCAAAGCTGCGCGTTTGATGCCCGCAGACCGTCATGCTGGGGTGTCTCAGCCTCGCTTTTGGCATAGTAGAGCTCGATATGCTCGACGGTGTTTTCCTGATCCACCGGTTCCAGCACGATGGCAAAGCTGTGATCGCGCTGAACGCCCAACAGCACGTTGGGATACAGCGCCACATATTCCGCGCCCTCATCCCATTTGTCGCTAAGGCCTTCGAAATCCGGCAGGGTCGCACCGTCTTGATCTGTCAGTTGCCGGTAGACCAGCGTGCCCTGACCCGAGTAATGCCCGCGCTTTTCGATATTGTAGTGGTCCTCCAGCCGGGAATAGCTGTTCAGGCCGGGATGCACCCAGGGCAGGTGATAGCTTTCGCAGTAATTCTCGACCGCCAGCTTCCAGTTGGTTTTCACCTCCAGCTTGAAGGAGGATTCGTCGCCGCCGTGAAACAGCGGGGTTTCGAACTCTTTCCAACGTTCCAGCAGCTCGCCGTGGGCGTCTTCGAAAGAGGGCGCATTGCCGTCGACATTCACAAAGATCACATCGCGCCAGACATGCGAGCGGATACGGACCAGCCCGAGGTCTTCGTTCTTGACGTCTTCGTGCTTGTTCTGGCCGGGGCCGCCGACATGAGGGGTCGCACGCAGCTCACCCTTCAGGCTGTAGCACCAGCTGTGATAGGGGCAGCGGATGGCCCCGCCGATTTTCTTTGGCGCGTCCACAAGGATCATGCCCCGGTGGCGGCAGGTGTTTTGAAACACGCCAACCTCGCCATCGCGATCCCGGACGATAAGCAGCGGCATTCCCAGAAAATCGACCGGCTTGGCGTCACCGATTTCAGGCACGTCCTTGCCGAACCCGATGCCTGACCAATTCGCGTACAGGACAGATTTCCGTTCTTCCGCGAACATGGCCGGATCGACGTAATGTTCATTCGGCAGACCATTGGCTGTGTTCACATCGGTCAGAACCGACGAGAGCGGGCTGTGCTTGTTCATCGAACTCTCCTGCGGTTGGGAATTGCCTTTCAGTTTCCTATTGGCGGACAGGTTGGGGGGACATCAATATCAGAAAAGCTCATCAATGGGTGAGTTGAACTAAACCGAACCATCGCGCACCTCGTCGATGATCCAATTTTTCAGGGCTCGGGCGTTGTCGGACAACTCCTCGTCCGGGCGTCCGACAAGGTAAAACTGGTTCGGCGCTTCCAGAAAATGTGATCCGATCGGCACCAGTTTACCGGATTGCAGCATTGGCTGAATCAAGCGTTTCCACCCCAGGGCCAGACCCGCCCCCTTGCGGGCCATCTGCAATGCGACCGAATAGCTGTTGACCCGCGTTTCCATTGTGATCCGGTCTGTATGGCCGAGTTGACGAAACCAGTCGGGCCAGGTCGTCCAACTGTTGTCTTCGGAATCAAGATGTATCAGCCGCTGTTGCGCAAGGGTTCTTAGCCCTGTACCGGCCAACTGTTCGGCAAGTTCGGGGCTGCCGACCGGCATCAGGTGATCCCGAAACAGCGGCGTATGATCCAAGTTGGGATCACCATCGCGCCCGTAGCGGATAAAAAAGTCCAGATCGGATCGATCCTTGAACGGGCGATCCTGCGAGATCTGGTCGATGCTTACTTCGGGCATTTCACGCCAGAACCGGATCACGGATGGCGACAGCCACAAGGCCGCGACGGAGGTGGTCGATCCGACCGTGACCTTACCGCCATATGACCGATCCCGGATGGTCGAAAGCGATTTCGAGATGCGCCCGAAGGATGATGACAGCGCCTCGTGCAGCGCCTTGCCGTCATCCGTCAGAGCGACGCTGCGGTGTTTGCGCTGAAACAGCGGTGCTTCCAGATAGGCCTCCAACGCCTTGATCTGATGGCTGACCGCGCCGGGTGTCACCGAAAGCTCTTCGGCGGCGTTTTTGAAGCTGAGATGGCGGGCGGCCGCCTCAAAAGCCGACAGGGTTGTCAGGGGCGGCAGTTTGTAGTGGCGACGGGACATAGGGACCTGGCTGGCTTCGGGTTAGTCTTGCTCGTGCGACTATGAAAATTTTTATCGTTGAACGCCAGCATTTGATGCATTGAGAATGCGCCAAATTCTGATGTTTGCGAATTTGGAGTCGTCAATCCCCCCCGAACGGGTCGGTTTTAGTGAGCCGCTGTGGCGAAGGGCGCTTTAAACAGCTGACCTAAGAAATGTCATGTCCCACACGTTGTCAGCAACGCGTTTTGGGCCCGGCCCGAGATGTCCGCGCCTGTCGGGCTGGCTGACCTAGGCAAAGGACCAAAGGCGAACGCCCGGCAAAGGACGCAAAACCGGCGCCCACCGAGGACACCCGCGCAAGCACAGGAATGCGGACGCGAAACGCGCACTAACGAAGAAAACAAGATGAGAGGGCACTGCGCTTGCAAAAGCTCTCCGGATAATCGGATCGACAACACGGAGGAGAATTATGTCGGTACCTGAACCATTCACGGATCTAGAGATAGAAACGGCCGACGCCGGTTTCTATGAAAATTACAGCGTGCCAATCGCGCTGATCAGCAAGGGCATCATGGTGGCCTTGGTGCTGTGGGCGCTGGTGTTTCCGGCAAACGCAAACAGCACATTGGGCAGCTGGAACGGTCGGCTGCTTGAAAGCTTCAACGGCTTTTACGTGATTATTGTTGGCCTGTTCTTTTTCTTTCTGGCAATTGTCGCGATCATCCCCTCGACCGGAAAGCGGATCATGGGTACGCCGGGTGAAAAACCCGAATTCTCGAATTTCTCGTGGTTTTCGATGATGTTCGGCGCTGGTCTGGGCGTTGGCCTGATGGTGTTTGCCACCGCCGAACCGCTGGGCCTGTGGGGGTCGAACCCCGTAGTCGTGTCCGGCTCGGTCGAAGGCAACAGCCCTGAGGCGCTGCAATCGGCTTACCGGTTCACCTATCTGCACTATGGCTTCCACGCCTGGGCGATCTACGTGGTGACCGGCCTGTCGCTGGCCTATTACGCGTATACGCGCAACATGCCCCTTACCATTCGCTCGGCTCTGACGCCTTTGTTCGGTCGGCTGATGAACGGGTTCCTTGGTCATGTGGTCGACGTGCTGGGCGTTGTGGCGACGATCCTCGGTGTTTCGGTGACCATCGGCTACGGCGTCAGCCAGTTCATCGATGGGGTCTACGCCATCACCGGCATGCAGTGGGTCATGGATCTGGGCGGTGACGTGCCAACCCCAAGCAAAGTGGGTCTGATTGCAGGTCTGCTGGTCATCATGTGCCTGTCGATCATCTCGGCTGTTTCGGGCGTCGGGCGCGGGGTAAAGTACCTGTCGAACCTCAATCTGGTGCTTTCGATCATCCTGCTGGGAACGTTCGTCGTGTTCGGATCGTTCGTCTTTGCCATGACGACCTATGGTTCGGCGATGGTCGATTACATCCTGAACTTCCTGTCGCTCAGCTTCAGCGCCTATGGCCCGTTGTCTGCGGAATCCTTCGCAACGGCCTTGCCTGCCGAGGCGCAGGCCCACGCCAACGACTTGTTCGGCGGCGCAACCAACGCCTGGGGCAGCTTTGACGGCTTCAAAGGCGGCCTTGAAGGCGCCGCAGCCGAGTTGGACGAGGCCACTCTGACCGCTGCATACGCTGCTGGTGAGCAGGGCCGTCAGTTCGGATGGCAAGCCGGTTGGACCACGTTCTACTGGGCCTGGTGGATCGCGTTCTCGCCCTTCGTGGGCCTGTTCCTTGCACGTATCTCCAAGGGCCGTTCGGTGCGCGAGTTCATTCTGGGCTGTGTCTTTGCACCTGCACTGGTCTGCTTTGCCTGGATGACGGTTCTGGGTGGTACGGCGATTGATCTGGAACTGGCAGGTGCTGCAGAAGGTGCGATCATTGGGGCATCGAACACCAACAAACTGTTCGTGACCCTGTCTTACATGATCGATGGCGGGCTGCTGTCCATGCTGAACGTCATGTGCGTGATCCTGATCATGACCTTCCTCGTGACCTCGGCGGACTCGGGCATTCTGGTGATGAACACCATCATGTCGGGCGGCAGTCAGGAAACCGGCGTCAAGCACCGTATCATCTGGGGTGTGATCCTGACCGCTGTGATCGGTGCGCTGATCCTTGCAGCCGGGGACAACAACCCAATGGACGCGCTGCGCAACGCGATGATCATCGGGGCGTTGCCGTTCACGATGGTCATGGGCTTGATGTGCGTCGCACTGGGCAAGGCCCTGTTCCGCGACGGGCAGCGTGACAAACACGCGGCCTCGTCTACGCAGGCGGCTGAATAATTGCTGTTGCGATCCCTTGAAAACAACAAACGCCGCCCAAACCGGGCGGCGTTTTTCGTGTCGCTTCCTGCAAGCACATATCGCAATCAGAGAGGTGACAGCCCGGCGAATCCCCCAAAGTGAAACGCAAGATGGAGGATTGCCAAGTGAACATCCGTACGACAACGCGCGCCGGTGGGCGCTCGGCCCGCCGCGCGCTGCGCACCGCACCGAACTTTGACATGTTGCCCGGTCTGACCCGGGGCATTCCGCTATGCGAGGTTATGGACGGCAACCAAGTTGAACGCATCGACAATGCCTCGAAGGACATCCTTGAAAACGTCGGCGTTCAGTTCCGTGACCCGATTGCCCTGGAGGACTGGAAGAGGGCAGGAGCCAAGGTTGAAGGTGAGTTGGTCTATCTGGATCGGGGCCTTGTGCGCGAGTTGATCGCGACGATCCCGTCTGACTTCACATACCACGCCCGCGACCCTAACAAGAATGTACGTTTGGGTGGTAAACACTCGATCTTTGTGCCGATGACCGGCGCGCCCTTCCTGCGCGATCTGGACGATGTGCGCAGGAACCCCACGCTGGACGATCTGGCGATGTTTCACAAACTCAGCCACATGATGCCCGCGCTGCATTCCTCGGCGCATCATATCGTGGAACCGTATGACCATCCGATCAGCCAGCGGCATCTGCGCATTACCTATTCGTCGATGAAACACTCGGACAAGACGTTCATGGGCATGACCACCTCGCCCAAGAACGCCGAAGACGTGATGGAGATGTGCGCGATCCTGTTTGGCGAGGATTTCCTTGAGGATCACCCCGTTACCACCGGCAATTGCAATGGAAACTCACCGCTGGTCTGGGATGAGACGATGCTGGGCGCGATGCGGGCCTTTTGCCGCCGCAATCAGCCCGTCTTGTGTTCTCCGTTCGTTTTGGGCGGGGCCAATACGCCTGCCTCTGTTCCCGCCACGGTCGCACAGCTAAACGCCGAGGCGCTGAGCGCGCTGGCCTATACGCAGGTCATCCGCAAAGGGGCTCCGGCGATCTATGGTCATTACCTGTCGACAGTATCGATGAAATCCGGCGCACCGATGGCGGGTACGCCCGAGATCAGCCTGATGAATTTCATGATCGGTCAAATGGCGCGGTATTACGATGTGCCTTGGCGCACCTCGAACACGTTGGGCGGGGCCAAAACCTTTGACGCGCAGGCAGGGTATGAATCGGCGACGACGCTGAGTGCGGTGATGCATGCTGGGGCGAACTACATCTGGCACAGCGCCGGGTGGAACGAGGCCGGAATGCATTGTTCGGTTGCCAAGTTCATTGTCGATGCCGAGCAATGCGCGATGGCCTACCGCATGGCCGAGGGGCCCAAATGGGGCGATTTCGACGAAGCACTCTCTGCCGTCCCCGAGGTCGGGCCTGGCGGGCATTATCTGGGCCACCCCCACACGCAGGACAATTTCCAAACCGCGTTCTTCATGCCAGAGATGTTCGATAACAACTCGATCGAACAATGGGTGGCCGAAGGTGAGGTCGAAATAACCGAACGCGCGTTGACCCACGCCCGCAAACTGCTGGCCGAGTATCAGGAACCCACGCTCGACATCGCCAAGAACGAAGAGCTGCTGGACTACATCGCCCGCCGGGAACGAGAGATCCCGGCCGCCGATGAGTTGAACCAGACCTACTAAAGAACACTCCCCGTACTGGCCCGCCCCTGCACAGGCGGGCCCTTTTTTGTTCATGATCCGAAGGCCAAAATGAAGATCGCCGAAATTCACATCTACAGCCACGAACTGCCGGTCAAAAACGGCCCCTACACGATGGCAAATGCCGAAGTTTGGGCGCTGGACACGACCCTTGTGAAACTTGTGGCCGAGAATGGTCTGGTGGGGTGGGGGGAAACCTGCCCGGTCGGTCCGACCTATGCCGAAGCCCATGCCGCCGGTGCCCGCGCCGCATTGGCCACAATGGCACCGGGCCTGATCGGGGCCGAGGTGCTGCCGGTGCCGCTGCATCGCCGGATGGATGTGGTGTTGAACGGGCATAACTACGCCAAGGCGGCGGTGGATATTGCGACGCATGATCTGTTGGGCAAAGCGCTGGGCGTTTCGGTTGCTGATTTGTTGGGTGGCGCAGTGAGCCGCAGATTGCCCTCCTACTACGCGACCGGGGTCGGGGCACCGGACGACATCGCGCGGCTGGCGGGTGAGAAGCTGGCCGAAGGCTATCCTCGCCTGCAGATCAAGGTTGGTGGGCGCCCGGTCGAGCTGGATATCGAGACGATCCGCAAAGTGTGGGAGGTGATCCGGGGCTCGGGCATGAGGCTGGCGGTCGATGGCAATCGGGGCTGGACCACCCGCGATGCGCTGCGGGTCAGTCGCGAATGCCCCGAGATCCCGTTCATCATGGAACAACCCTGCAACACCATTGAGGATCTACAGAAAATCCGGCCACAGGTTCAGCATCCGATCTACATGGACGAAAACAGCACCAGCCTGAACACCGTTATCACTGCTGCGGGAACCGGTCTGGTGGACGGGTTCGGAATGAAACTCACTCGGGTCGGCGGTTTGCACCCCATGCGCGCCTTCCGTGACATTTGCGCGGCGCGCAACCTGCCGCATACCTGCGATGACAGTTGGGGCGGGGATATCATCGCTGCCGCCTGCACGCATATCGCGGCAACTGTGCGCCCGGACTTGTTGGAGGGCGTCTGGCTCGCAGCGCCTTATATTGATGGGCATTACGATCCAAAAAACGGCATTCAGATCAACGGCGGGCATATCGACCTGCCAACCGGGCCGGGCTTGGGTGTTATGCCTGACGAAAGCCTGTTCGGCGCGCCTGCCGCGTCATTTTAGATTGGGTGACAGAATGGATTTGAACGGAAAAGCAGCCCTTGTGACAGGCGCGGCAGGTGGGATCGGTACCGCACTGGTGCAGCGTTTGCGCGATGCCGGTGCGCGTGTCGCCGTGGCAGATCGCAATGTGGACGGGATCGAGGCCGAGGCGCATTTGCCAGGTGATCTTCTGAACCCCGATTACGCGGACGCTTTGCCCAAGGCGGCAGCTTCGGCTTTGGGTGGTCTGGATATCGTTCTCAACAATGCGGGCGTTATTACGCGCGGGTCTGTCACCGAGACCTCGGATGACGATTGGTCCTTGTCATTGGGCGTGAATGTCGAAGCCCCGTTTCGCATTTGTCGGGCCGCGATTCCGATCATGGCCGATTGCGGCGGTGGAGCCATCGTCAACACAGCCTCTTGCTGGGGGCTGCGTCCGGGGCCGAACCACGCGGTCTATTGCATGACCAAGGCGGCCATCGCGTCGCTAACGCAGTGCATGGGGATGGATCATGCGCATCAGGGCATCCGCATCAATGCCGTTTGCCCGAATGAGGTGAACACGCCGATGTTGCGCTCGGGCTTTGAAAAGCGGGGATTTGACCCCGACACCGCCGTGGCCGAGCTGGGCCAGACCGTACCGCTGGGCCGCATAGCCGAGCCTGAGGATGTCGCAGATGTCATTATGTTCCTTGTCTCGGACGCGTCGCGTTATGTTTGCGGCACATTGGTTGAAGTGAACGGAGGCAAGCCGGTCTCATGACGCGATTTGAAGGCAAAACCGCGCTTGTCACCGGCGGGCGCAGCGGGATTGGTCGGGCCATTGCCGAACGGCTGCGGCACGAAGGCGCGCGCGTGTTTACGGCGCAGCGTGGGGCAGACCCGGAGCTTGAATGGATCACGGCGGACTTTACCGATCCGGATAGTCCCCGGCGGGTGGTGGATGCCGTTATCGCCAAGGCCGGGCGTCTGGATGTTCTGGTCAACAACGCAGGTATGATGCAGGAATCCTCGGTCGAGGATATGAGCCTTGAGGACTGGCAGCGCACTCTGACCGTCAATCTGACAGCGCCCTTCCTGATGATAAAAGCCGCGCTGCCGCATCTGCGCAAAACGCGGGGTTGCATCGTAAATACCGGATCGATCGAAGGTTTGGGCAGCAATCCCGGTCACGCGGCCTATTGCGCGTCCAAGGCCGGTTTGCATAGCCTGACCCGCGCTGTTGCTGTGGATCACGGGGCCGAAGGCGTCCGCTGCAACGCGGTCGCGCCGGGGTGGATCGACACCGACCTGAACGAGGATTTCGTCAACGCGATGCCCGATCCCGATGCGTTTCGCCGAGATATTGCAAATATCCACCCTGTCGCCCGGACCGGACGGCCCGAGGAAGTTGCGGCGCTAGTCGCGTTTCTGGCCTCGGAGGATGCGGCATTCATCACCGGGCAGATATACACCGTTGATGGTGGGCGAATGGCAAAGCTCAGCCTGCCCTGAGACCTTCGGCGCTATTCCTTGCCCGAGCGCCATTCCTTCCAGATCAGATAGCTGTTTGCCCCGAGCGAGGCGAAGGGCTCGGGCGGCAGGCGCGGCAGGTCCGGCTGCGCCAGAAAGTGATCCGCGATTTCTGAACCGCCCTGCAGCACAAGCTCGGCAATGCCCATTCCTTGCAATGTCCCGCGGGCGATGCCGAGGCCGTTCTGGCAGCAGGCAGAAAAGATGCCGTCCTCCAGTTGTCCAAAGGCGGCTGATCCATTGCGGCTGAGGCAGAGCATTCCGGCCCAGCGATGCTCCATCCTCACATCAGGCAAATGCGGGAAGCGTTCCGTGAACTTCCGGTCATGCACCCAGCCCGCGTTGCGCAACCGCATCGGGCTGGTTTCGATGCTCGGGTGAAAGCTGGAACAGGTGCGGATCAGGATGCGATCCCCATAGCTGCCCGACACGCGCCGGACCGAGGTGCCCATCGGATCGGCCGGCGTTGCCGACCAGCGCGACTGCCCGCCTAGCGTATTGATCTGCGCCTCGGTCAGCGGGGCCGTGATCGAGGCGTAGAGGCAGATATGCATCAACTGCCGCTGGTAGAACCCAAAGCTTTCAAGATGGCCGTTATTGGCCAGAATGATCCGCCCGGTGCTGACCCTGGCCTTGGGGGTGTTGACCACCCAACCTGCACCTTGCTTTTCAAAACCGGTGACCGGAGAGTTCTCGATCACGTCTATCTGTTCCGCCAGTCGGGCCGACAGCGCCCGGATATAGGCTGCTGGCTGGATCATCACCGTTCCCGGTGCATAAAGACCCGAGGTATAATGCGGGCTGCCCGTAATCTCTTGCATCTGCTGTTGATCATAAAGCGTATGCGGCTCGCCCAGTTTGGTCAGATGCTCGGCAAATTCGTGATTATGCGCGTCACCCGCCTTGGTGGCGGCGGCGTTGTACTTGCCGCACGGGTCGAACATCTCCTGCGGCAGGTCGCACTCATCGGCCACTTCGGTCGCAAAACCGATGGCCTTGCGGTTCAGCGCGATGGCGGCGCGATCCGCCTCTAACTCTTCGCCCGCGTAATTGTCCGAGGCCAGATCATGCGGCAGGTCGATCATGAACCCCGAGTTCCGCCCTGCCGAGCTGTCAGCGAATTGGGCCGCCTCCAGCAGAACGATTTTCAGGGACGGATCCAGTTGGTGCAGCCGTCGCGCCGTGCTGAGCCCGGCAAAACCGCCACCGACAATGGTGATGTCGGCGTTTTGGTCCTGTTCCAGCACCGGCAGGGGCGTCTGGGATGGCAGGATGGCATTCCATCCCGCCGGGCCGGTCTGCCGGGGCAGTCTTTTGGCCTTGAACCGTGTCAATCCACGGCCTCGTCCGCGTCATCGGCCAGATCGATCCAGATGGTTTTCAACTGAGTGTACTGGTCATGGGCATGGACCGAGTTGTCGCGACCACCAAAACCCGATTGCTTGTAGCCGCCAAACGGGGTGGTGATGTCGCCCTCACCAAAACTGTTGACTGTGACGGTACCCGCCCGGATCGCCCGCGCGCCGCGAATGGCGCGCTTTGCGTTGGCGGTGAAGATCGAGGCGCAGAGGCCATAGTCGGTGTCGTTGGCAAGCTTGATGGCCTCATCAAAGCCCGACACTTCGATCACCGACAGAACGGGGCCGAAGATTTCCTCGCGCGCCAGAGTGGCGTCATTGCCGGGCACTTCGACCACAGTGGCTTCGACAAAGCCCCTCTCAGCTTTTCCTCCAATGACCACGTTTTCGGCCTGATCCAGACAGCCGCACACTTTGTTGTAGTGCCCTTCGCTGACCAGCGCGCCCATACGGGTTTCCGGGTCAAGCGGGTCGCCGATATTCCACTGTTTGGCGTGATGCGCGATGCGCTCCAGCAGTTCCTCTTTCACGCCCTTATGCACGATCAGGCGGGACGAGGCCGAGCAGTTCTCGCCCATATTCCAGAACGCGCCGTTCACCACATGCGCGGCCACACGATCCAGGTTTTCGGCGTCCTCCATCACGATGGCGGGGTTCTTTCCGCCCATCTCAAGCACCACCTCTTTGGCGTTGCTTTCAGCAGAGTAGGTCAGGAACCGCTTTCCGGTGACGGTCGATCCGGTGAAGGACACCATGTCGATATCCGGATGCCGCCCAATCGGTTCTCCGACGTCGGCCCCGCCACCGGGCACGATATTCAGCACGCCGCGCGGCAGACCGGCCTCCATCGCCAGTTCGGCCAGACGCAAAGCAGTCAGCGTGGTTTCCGCTGCCGGTTTGACAACGACCGAACAGCCTGCTGCCAGAGCAGGCCCGATCTTCCACGCCAGCATCAGCAGGGGGAAGTTCCACGGTAGCACCAGCCCGACAACGCCGATGGGTTCGCGCACCACCATGGCGATGTGATCGTCGCTGGCGGGTGAGACCTGATCGTAAATCTTGTCAATCGCCTCGGCGTGCCATTTCAGGCAGTGAATCGTCTCGGGCACGTCCACGGTTTCGCAGTCATAGATGGTCTTGCCGCTGTCGATGCTCTCCATCACCGCCAGTTCGCGCGCGTTGCGTGTCATCAGCTTGCACAGCCGGATCAGCACGTCCTTGCGCTCGGATGGATGCAGTTTCGACCAGCGGCCATCGTCAAATGCCTCACGCGCCTTTTCGACAGCAAAATCCACATCCGCCGCACCGCAGGCGGCGATTTCGGCCAGTTTTTCGCCGGTGGCGGGGTTCACCGTCCCGAATGTCTCACCCGAGATCGCCGGGCGGAATGCGCCATCAATGAAGGCTCCGGTCGGCAGTTCCAGATTGGCAGCGATGGATTTGTATTCGTCCTTAGTAAGCAATCCCATGCCTTAGCCCTCCGCCACGATATCTGCGATTGTCTTTTTCAATACGCGCGTCACCTGTTCTAGCGCGCGCTTGTCGTCCTTGTTCAGACCTTTCAACGGAGGCCGCATCGCGCCCGCGTCGATCCCGTTCATGGTCACACCGTGTTTGATGGTCTGGATGAATTTGCCGCCCTGTTCCAGCACCCGCATCAGCGGCATCATGGCGGACATGATCCGGCGACCCTTGGCGAAATTGCCCTCGATCACGCAGGCCTGATACAGGGCCACATGCTCTGCAGGCAGGAAGTTCGACCCGCCGCAGACCCAGAACGGTGCGCCCCAGGCAAAGAACTCCAGCGCCTGATCGTCCATGCCGCAGCCCAGCTGGATATGCGGATAGTCGCGCGCCAGCAGATGCACCCGGTTGATATCCCCCGAGCTTTCCTTGATGCCGCAGAAGTTGCGACTGCGACCCACGCGGTCGAGGAATTCCTCACCCATCATCGTGCCGGTGCGGTGTGGGTAGTTATACAGCATGACAGGCAAGTCAGCGGCTTTGTCGATGGCCAGCGCGTTCAGTGCGTTTTCGCGATCGGTTGGCACTGAATAGGGCGGGCTGGCCAGCAGGATGGCATCGGCACCGATCTCACGCGCGCCCGAGGCCAGGGCAATCGAATCCGGTGTCAGCATTGCCCCGGTTCCTACGACCAACGGCAGACGGCCCTTCAACTGCTCATGCGTGAACCGCGCCAGTTCCAGCCGTTCCTCGACAGTCTGCGCATAGTTCTCACCGGTCGACCCGCCCGAGATCAGGCCGTGCACGCCATTCTCAATCAGGTATTCGATCACCTGCGCCAGAGCGTCCCAATTCACGCGTCCATCGTCGTGATAGGGCGTGACCACCGGGGTATAGATTCCCTCAAATCTGAAAATCGGGTTCATTCCGTCCTCATGCAGGTTTCGAAAGTGGGACGCCCATCGGGACATCCAGCGCGTCGGGCATAACGAACAGCTCGATCTGATCGCGTGACAGGTTCCAGTGATCCTCAGCCAGCTGCGCAGCAGCCGCCTCATCGCCCGCCTCGATGGCGGCGATGATGGCGTCGTGCTGACGGCTGGCTTCTGACAGGTTTTCGGACATTTTGGCCGTCTGAGGCCGGTAAAAGGTCATCCCGATCCGGGCGTGATCGATCAGCAACCGGTTAAACGACGGCAGCAAGTAGACATTGCCTGACATCTCTCCGGTCACGTCATGAAAGCGGTTGTTGGCCAGCGCGCGATCCTCGGCAGACCCCGACCGCAATGCTGCCTTAAAGGCGTGTTGGGCGTCTTTCAAAGCGTCCATCTGCGCGTGCGTGGCGTTTTGCGCCGCTAGCCGCAGGATTGCGCCGTAGATCATTGGGGCTGCCAGAAAGAAGTCGCGCAATGTGGTGTAAGACATCTCGGACACCCGCGCACTGCGATTGGCGCGCAGATCCAGATAGCCCTCGCCTGCCAACTGCCTGAACACTTCGCGCAGCGGCGTCCGGGACAGGCCAAATGCATCGGACAGATGCGCCTCATCCAGATCGGTGCCGGGTTGCAGGCGCAGCGTCAGAATCGCGACCTTCAGATGCTCGGTCAGTTCGGTTTTGCGGGACTTGGCATCGTCTTTCATCAGGGCCCTCTGGCTTGGCGCGGACGAATCACAAATCCGGCCGCTGTGCACCACCTGTATTCGAAAAAAATACAACTTGTATACAGAAAAAAATCGTGCAGCATGACACTTCCTGAAAGACTCGGGCGCGAACTGCCCAATTGAACTGGAAACACCATGCGCCAAACGCGGCACATCACCTTCATCCTGGTCGAGGAGTTTTCGCACCTCGCCTTTTCCTGCGCGGTCGAGCCGTTGCGGATTGCCAATCTGGTCAGCGATGAAAAGCTATATGAGTGGACCCTGCTGTCCGAAGATGGCGAACGTGCGGTGTGCTCGAACGAGCTGGTGACTTTGGTGCATGGCGGTTTGGATGACCTGACCAAAACGGACCAATTATTCGTGTTGTCGGGCATTCACATGCGCAATCACGTCACGCGACCGTTGCTGTCCACTCTTAGGCGCGAACGGGCGCGGGGGACGCCAATTGGGGCGTTGTGTTCCGGGGCGTGGCTGCTGGCCGAGGCCGGTTTTCTGGACGGGATGCAGGCCGCAATTCACTGGGAATATCACGACGCGTTCATGGAGGCGTTTCCCGAAGTGAACCTGGTGCGCAGCGTATTTGTGGCTGACGAAAAGCACATCACCGCCTCGGGCGGCACGGCGACGGCGGACCTGATGCTGCACCTGATCGAACGCGACCACGGAGAGGAACTGGCCATCGAGGTGGCCGATCAGATGGTCTATAACGCCGTCCGAAACGCCACCGCAAAACAGCGCGTCTCGCTTCAGTCGCGCAACGGGATGCGCAATGCACATCTGGCCAAGGCAATCCAGATCATGCAGGGCAGTATCGAAACGCCGGTCTCGCCATCCGACATTGCCGAGACCTTGGGTATTTCGACGCGCCAGTTAGAGCGTTTGTTCGGCAAATACCTCAACACCTCGCCCAAGAAATACCTGATGGAGATGCGTTTGGAGCGGGCACAGAAGCTGTTGTTGCAAACCGAAGCCTCAATCACCGAGGTCGCCATTGCCTGCGGCTTTGAAAATCCCGGCCATTTCTCACGCGTGTACCGGTCAAGCTTTGGTGTGACGCCGCATTCGCAAAGAAACAA
The DNA here is from genome assembly GCF_056532945.1 of Ruegeria sp. H7. Taxonomy (NCBI): domain Bacteria; kingdom Pseudomonadati; phylum Pseudomonadota; class Alphaproteobacteria; order Rhodobacterales; family Roseobacteraceae; genus Ruegeria; species Ruegeria sp. H7. Next base: position 744,538 of record NZ_JBQFNZ010000001.1, on the reverse strand, counting down.
GATCGACTGAGAACGGCAAGGCGGGGGGAGCACAGCAATCATCCGAAAATTGGACAATCGCGTGCTCACCCCCTGAACCCGCCGAGATACCCCCTCGTTAAAAATCTGACTAGTCAACCGTTCGGCGGGCTTAGGTGTCGATATATATCGATATTGGCATAACTATTGCGAGATCATGTCACTTGTGCGTTAGTTTCTGCCACAATGATTAACATTTGAACTTTGAAGAGGTCAGATGCTGGGTATGAAACGCGAAATCGGGCGCTGATGATCGCGGCTAAGTTCGCCGAAATTGTCCCCAAATCAACCGCCCGCCCACATCCCGAAAGAGCTTTCGTCAAACTCGGCGACCATAGGTGCGTGATCGGATTCTGGGAATTTGCTGTCGGTTGCGAAGGCGATGCTTTCGTCATGGATAAGTTCGTTATGAATCTCGGCATTCACAAAACTTGCCATCATGCGGCGCGACACAAGCATATGGTCCAGCAGGTTGGGTTTTCCGTGGTGATACAGGGTAAAGCGGCGGCTTTGTGCGACGGATAGCGCGACAGGGTGCATGACCCGGTCATTCAACGCGGGGTTTCCAGTGTCCTCGGTCGTACCGCGAATGGCCATGATCGGCACGTCGTTGGGCTCGGCGTTGAAATCGCCGCAGATCAGGATTTTGGCGTTCGGCTCGTTCTCGAAGATACCATCGACAAACAAACGCGCCTCCAGCGCTGCACCGACCCGTTTCATGGATGAAATGAAGTACCCTTCGGCCCAGCCCGCCGCGCTGGCCCATTTGTAATTTGTTGGCCCCTGTCCCGGAATCGGAGTGGGGATTTTCGACTTGAAGTGGACGTTCAGAATGTGGATCGGATCCTCCTGACCTTTCCTCAACCGCACATAAAGGGACGGACGTTCCCATTTGACGTCCACAGGACCCGGATTGCCGGTTGCCGTAACCCGCGAATAGGACGGCGGATTCACCAGCGTGTTCTGAACCTCCCGAACCTCTTCAACGGTCATGTCGGGCGAGGACGCAACAACCAGATTGCGGTATCTTTCGACATCGGGTTTGTTTTTCAGAGTGGTAGAAGAGAGCGAAAATTGCTCGTACCTGGTGCCCGTCAGCAACGTGCCAAGCGCCCGAAGCTGCCGCGGGCCGCTGTCCATATCCTGTCCGTGAACCTCTTGAAAACAGATGACATCCGCCCGCAGTCTTTCCAGCATCGGCTGCAGGATTTTGACGCGATCATCAAAGGCGGCTGTGCTGGTTTCTGATGTGCCGTCGTCGAGGTTCTCAATGTTGAAAGTCGCAAAACGCATGGCGTGGTCCTCAATGAAATGAATACAAAAACGCTAACATATTGGGGTAGAAATGATACCGTTTTGAGACAAACGGCTGAACAGATGGCGGATATTCTGATACAGCCACATGATTGCCATTCGTGCAAAAACTGCTCCCTGAGGACAAGTTTATCGCCCGGTTCAAGGGTCATATTCGGTAGGTTTGCCCAAGGATTGCCCGAAGCGACCATTGCCGCCAGCGAAATCATGGCCTCGCTAGGATTGCACAACACTGAAAGCGGGATGGTGCTGCTGGAGAGAATTGAACTCTCGACCTCTCCCTTACCAAGGGAGTGCTCTACCTCTGAGCTACAGCAGCGCTGTGGGCGGGTGATTAGACTCAAACGAAACGGGGCGCAAGGGTGTCTGGACGGTTTTTTTCGCCTCCTGTAGAGAAAGACCATGGCAGACAAAGATACACCTAAAAAACACGGCAAATCCGGGGATGCGCGGGAAGAGCGTTTGAAGGCTGCGCTTAAGGCGAACATGGCGCGGCGCAAGGCGCAGGCCAAGGCGCGGGCGGCATCCGACGACAATGCCGGTAAGGACGAGGGATAAGAGCAGATGGATTCGATTCTGGTGACGGGCAACGGGCCGCTAAACGGTCAGATACCGATTGCGGGGGCCAAGAACGCGTGTCTGACGCTGATGCCTGCAACGCTGTTGAGCGAAGAACCGCTGACGCTGACCAATGCGCCGCGGCTGAGTGACATCAAGACCATGACCGCCTTGCTACAATCGCTTGGGGCCGAGGTGTCGTCTTTGCAGGACGGGCAGGTGATCGCGATGTCCAGCCACAACCTGACCAGCCAGACCGCTGATTATGACATCGTGCGCAAGATGCGCGCCTCGAATCTGGTGCTGGGACCGTTGCTGGCGCGGTTCGGGCAAGCAGTCGTGTCGCTGCCGGGCGGGTGTGCGATTGGCGCGCGGCCGATGGACCTGCATGTAGAAGGGCTTGAGGCACTGGGCGCCGAGATTGAGCTGAAAGACGGCTATTTGCACGCCAAGGCACCGGGCGGGTTGAAAGGTGCGGTGCACGAGATGCGCTTTGCCTCGGTCGGGGCCACCGAGAACATCGTCATGGCCGCCACGCTGGCCAAGGGCACTACGGTGCTGAAAAACGCTGCGCGCGAGCCCGAGATTGTCGATCTGGTCGATTGCTTGCGCAAGATGGGGGCGCAGATTTCCGGTGAGGGCACTTCGACCGTCGAAATTCAGGGGGTCGAGCGGCTGCACGGTGCAACGCATCAGGTTGTGACCGACCGGATCGAGCTGGGCACCTATATGCTGGCCCCGGCCATTTGCGGCGGTGAGGTAGAGTTGCTGGGCGGTCGGATGTCTCTGGTCGACTCGTTTGCGGCCAAGCTGGATGCAGCGGGCGTCAGCGTGACAGAGACCGAGAAAGGCCTGAAAGTGACCCGCAAAAATGGACCGGTGCGCGCTGTGGACGTGGTGACCGAGCCCTTCCCCGGTTTCCCGACCGATCTGCAGGCGCAGATGATGGCGCTGATGTGCACGGCCGAGGGGACTTCGGTGCTTGAAGAGCGTATCTTCGAGAACCGCTTTATGCATGCGCCCGAACTTGTGCGCATGGGCGCGAATATCGAGGTACATGGCGGCACCGCCACGGTGACGGGTGTCGAACGTCTGAAAGGTGCGCCGGTTATGGCGACCGACCTGCGCGCCTCGGTCTCGCTGATCCTTGCGGGGCTGGCGGCGGAAGGTGAGACTACGGTCAGCCGGGTCTATCATCTGGATCGGGGGTATGAACATGTGGTGCGCAAGCTGGAAGGTGTGGGTGCCAAAATCGAACGGATCAAGGGCCAATGACAGACGCAAGCTTTGAAGACGGGCGCGAGGCCCCGCTGAATCTGGGGGCCGAGGATGCGGATGACCTGCAGGTAATCTCAACCCTCGCGCAGGACGCCGTGTTTCCGGTGACAGAGATGACATGGCATCCCTCGCAGCGCCGGTTTGGCCTGTTGCTCAACCGTTTCCGCTGGGAGGACAAGGACGCAGCCACGCGCCGTGATCGCCCGTTCGAGCGGGTGCAATCGGTGTTGGTTTTCGATTCCGTGCTGTCGGTGGCCAGTCAGGGTGTCGATCGCAGCGACACGGATATGGTCATGTCCCTGCTGTCGGTCGATTTTGAACCCGGTGAAGATGGCGCGGGCCAGATCATGCTGACGCTCGCCGGAGATGGAGCGATCCGACTGACGGTTGAGGCCATTGAAGCAACGCTCAAGGACGTGACGCGGCCCTATCAGGCCCCGTCCGGTCAGGCCCCGAACCATCCGGAATAAACGCGGCATATCGCAGGCGTTCACCAACCCTGTCGAGGGGATGGTGCTGCGCCGCGCGACCGTGTTCGACGTGTTCCAGATGAGCCAGGTGTTGATCCGGTCGATCACCCATCTTTGTGCTGCGGATCATGGGAAAGACCCGCATCTTCTGTCCCTGTGGACGGCCAACAAGGATCCGCAGACCATTCGTGGATGGATTCAATCCGGGTCCGAGGTCTGGGTCGCGGAACTGGCCGGGCAGATTGCAGCCGTCGGCGGCGTGGGGCTGGGGTCCAAGATCTCTCTGCTATACGTCGATCCGTCTTATGTCCGTCGTGGGATCGGTCGGGCGCTTTTGGCGCGGCTGGAGCAGGAACTTGCAGATCAGGGATGTGAACAAGCGTCCTTGGATGCCACGCATACCGCGCGCGCCTTCTACCTGAGATACGGGTGGGTGCAGGCGGGCGAGCCGGAAGACTGGCGCGGGATGACCCAGTTCCCCATGCGCAAATCGCTGCACCCCGCCAAGAAGGGTTGAGACCTGCGGGTCCCGGCGATATGTCCCCGTGAAACGCTCCGGAGTGCCCGATCATGCCCGTATTCCTTGATACCACATCGCCCGAGTTTGAAGCCGCTTTTCAAACCCTGCTGTCCGCCAAGCGCGAGGACAGCCCGGATGTGGATGCAGTTGTAGCCGGGATCATCGAGGATGTCCGGGCACGCGGCGATGCAGCAGTGATCGAGCTGACCGCCAAATTCGACCGGCTGGAACTGACGCCGGAAACGCTGGCGTTTTCGGCCGAAGAGGTGACGGAAGCGGTTGCGCAGGTATCAGAGGTCGACCGTGCCGCATTGGAACTGGCGGCTGCGCGTATCCGCGACTATCACCAAAAACAGATGCCTCAGGATCAGCAATGGACGGATGCTGCGGGGGCAACGCTGGGCTGGCGCTGGTCGGCGGTTTCGGCGGCGGGGCTTTATGTGCCGGGCGGGTTGGCCTCTTACCCCTCATCCGTGTTGATGAACGCCATACCGGCAAAGGTGGCGGGCGTGGAGCGGCTGGCCATCGTGGTGCCGACGCCGGGCGGTCAGGTGAATCCCTTGGTTCTGCTGGCGGCGCAACTGGCAGGCGTGGACGAAATCTATCGCATCGGCGGCGCGCAGGCTGTTGCCGCGCTGGCCTATGGCACGCAGACCATCGCGCCGGTCGACAAGATCACAGGTCCGGGCAACGCCTTTGTCGCGGCTGCCAAGCGGCGGGTCTTTGGCAAAGTGGGCATCGACATGATCGCGGGCCCGTCCGAGATTCTGGTCATTGCCGACAAGGACAATGAACCGGACTGGATCGCGCTGGACCTGCTCAGCCAGGCCGAACATGACGAAAGCGCGCAGTCGATCTTGATCACGGATGATGCGGCATTCGGGCAGGCCGTGGCGCGGGCGGTTGAAAAGCGGCTGGAAACCCTGCAGCGGCGCGAGATTGCCGGGGCAAGCTGGCGCGATTTTGGTGCGATCATCACCGTGCGTGATCTTGAGGAAGCCGCTGCGCTGTCCAACCGTATTGCCCCTGAACATCTTGAGCTTTGCGTTGCAGACCCGGTGGCGCTGAGTGAAAAGACCATCCACGCGGGCGCGATCTTCCTGGGTCAATACACGCCTGAAGCCATTGGCGATTATGTGGGCGGCCCCAACCACGTGCTGCCCACGGCACGGTCTGCGCGGTTTTCGTCCGGCCTGAGCGTTATGGATTTCCTCAAACGCACGACGCTGAGCCAGATGACCCCCGAAGCGTTGCGTGCCATCGGCCCGGCAGCCGAACAACTGGCGCAATCCGAAAGCCTTGAGGCGCATGGATTGTCGGTGACGGCGCGTCTGAAACGGCTGAACGGCTGATGTGACGCAAAGACCTGTGGAATATGGCGCTTCTGTGCGTTGCCCAATGAAATGCGTTGTTATAGGTCTGAGCAGACGTGAAGGATTGTGACCGTTAAGATGACCCGCATTTCGCATATCGAACTGGACGACCGTAACCTGCCCCCGCCGACCCCCGAGATCGAGCAGGAGCGTAAGGTCGCCATCTATGATCTGTTGGAAGACAACAGCTTTGCCCTGCCAGCGCGGGACGGGCGTCAGGTGCCGGACGGGCCGTATCATCTGCAACTGTCGATCCGCGACAAGCGGCTGGTTTTCGACATTGCCACCGAAGCTGCGGAAAAAGCGGCTGAGTTCCACCTGTCGCTTGGCCCGTTCCGTCAGGTGGTCAAAGACTATTTCCAGATTTGCGAAAGCTATTTCAACGCGGTCAAAACCCTGCCGCCCAGCCAGATCGAGACCATCGACATGGCCCGGCGCGGCATCCACAACGAAGGCAGCCGGGTGTTGCAGGAGCGGCTTGAGGGCAAGGCCGATGTGGATACCGACACCGCCCGACGCCTGTTCACGCTGATCTGCGTGCTGCATTTCGGAGGCTAACGGGTGACGCCTCTGCCGCAGTCGATCCTGTTCTGTTGCGACCACAACTCGGTTCGGTCTCCGATGGCCGAGGGCATCATGAAAAAGTTCTACGGCACCGGCACCTATGTGCAGTCTGCCGGCGTGCATAATGATCTTGAGATTGACGGGTTTTGCATTTCGGTCTGCCACGAGATCGATGTTGAGTTGTCCCGCCATCGTTCACGCTCATTCGACGAGATGGAGGAATGGGGCGATGACCTTAGTTCCTTCGACCTGATCGTCGCCCTGTCCCCCGCCAGTCAGCGCAAAGCGCTGGAACTGACCCGGATTTTTCATCTGGATGTCGATTATTGGCCAATAATGGACCCTACCGGGATGGGTGAGACGCGCGAAACAAAGCTACACCACTACCGACAGACCCGCGATCAGATCATCAAGCATCTGAAAGACCGCTGGGGCGAACCAACGGAGTGACCCATGAAACAGACCGTTCAAACCTATTTCGATGCCTTCAACGCCGGGGATCTAGACGGCATGCTGGCCTGTTTGTCCGATGACGTGGCCCATCACGTGAACGAAGGCCAGATTCGCGTCGGCAAAGAGAAATTCGCGGCTTTCTGCGCCCATATGAACCGCTGCTATAGCGAGAACCTGACCGACATCGTAGTGTTCGAGGCCGAAGGCGGCACCCGTGCGGCAGCCGAGTTCATCGTCAACGGCACCTATCTGGAAACCGACGAAGGGTTGCCGGATGCCCATGGTCAGACCTATCGCTTGCCGGCCGGGTCGTTCTTCGATCTGAAAGACGGCAAAATCACTCGCGTCACCACTTTCTACAACCTTGCGGATTGGACCAAGCAGGTCTCGAATGGCTGAGGTCACCGCGGTCCGCGCCCTGACCGGAGCGGCGCTTGAGGCTGCTCTGGACGACGTGGCGCGCCTGCGGATCGAGGTGTTTCGGGCCTGGCCGTATTTGTACGACGGCGATTTGGAGTACGAGCGGACGTATCTGCAATCCTACCGCGACAGTGACAAGGCCATTGTTGTTGGCGCGTTTGATGGGAATCGTCTGGTTGGTGCGTCAACAGGCGCACCGTTGATGGATCACGCTGACGATTTCGCGGCGGCGTTCGATGGAACGGGACTGGACCTGTCGCAGATCTTCTATTGTGCGGAATCCGTCCTGTTGCCTGACTATCGCGGGCAGGGCGTCGGGCATAAGTTCTTTGACTTGCGCGAAGCTCATGCGCGCGCCTTGGGCTTCACCAAATGCGCCTTTTGCGGCGTGCAGCGCCCGACGGATCACCCGTTGAGACCCGAGAACTACCGCCCGCTGGACGATTTCTGGCGCGCCCGTGGCTATGAGCCCCTGCCGGGTGTGATTGCGCATTTTTCGTGGAAGGATATCGGGGAAGACGGTGAGACGCTGAAGCCGTTGCAGTTCTGGATCAGAAATCTTTAGGCATTTCTTGATAGGTGGGACACCTTAGGACAATCGGAGCCGACCGGATCGTCCAAGTGGCTGTTGCTTGGACCTTTTTTCCCGCCAACATCTTGTGACTTCTTGCCAGCAGACTTGTCGGCGCGGGTTTTCCCCTCAAGTTGGCCTTGAATTAACGAGGTCACAGAATGATTGAGAACGAACCCAAGCCAGCCCGCTATTATGACGAGCACGATATTTGGACATTGGACCCAACAGCGGCAGATGCTGTGGTCTATGAACGTTTCGCCTCAACCATCGTGGACCTTGTGAATGTGCTGGATGACAGTAAGCCGATGATGTCACGGGACGTGTACGCCAGACTGTTTGATTCCTTGCTGAATATGTCGCGGATTTTGGGGCAGTACGAAGAGAGTTGGGGCCTGGCTTCGGGCGGCCAACGGACCGATTGACCTGACACCGGCCAAAAGTTGAATGGCAAATCGACGGTTTTTGCGTTTCCGCGCCCATGCTCACTATACAAACTCGGACATAGACGATTAGTCTCGCCCGCGGACCGATACGCTGGGATCGCTGAAATGAAAGTCGCCACCGCCGCCTACAATCTCGACTGGCTCGACAGTTGGGCGCAGTATGAGGACAAGCTGGACCGCTGGGTCTCGGACGCCGTAGGGCAGGGGGCCGAGCTGCTGGTCTTCCCCGAATATGGTGCGATGGAGTTGTCGACACTGGACGGGCCCGAGGTGGCAGGCGATCTGGAACGCTCGATCCGGGCGGTGTCCGATCGGATGGGGGATGCGCAGGCCCTGCAACAGCGCCTTGCAGCTGAGCACAGTGCGTACATTCTGGGGGCCTCGGCACCGGTGATTACCGGGCCGGGCCGTCCTGTGAATCGCGCCGAGCTATATGCGCCGGACGGTCGGCAGGATCATCAGGACAAGCAAATCATGACCCGGTTCGAGCGTGAAGATTGGGACATCGCCCCTGGCGGTCCGCTCAAACTGTTCGATACGGCGCTGGGCAAGATCGGCATTCTGATCTGTTATGACAGTGAATTTCCCCTGCTGGGCCGGGCGCTGAGCGATGCGGATATCATCCTCGTGCCGTCCTGTACCGAGGCGCTTTCGGGCTATTGGCGGGTTCGGATTGGTGCAATGTCGCGGGCGTTGGAAAACCAGTGTGTGACGGTGATGTCCTCGCTGGTCGGCAGCAATGACTGGTCCGAGGCGGTTGATATGAACACCGGCACCGGGGGCATCTTTGGCCCGCCCGACAAGGGCTTTCCGCAAACCGGCGTGCTGGCCGAAGGTGCCCTGAACCAGCCCGGCTGGACCTATGCCGACATTGATCTGACCGCGATTGCCACTGTCCGCGCCGATGGTCATGTTCTGAACCGAACCCATTGGGACGAACAAATCCCCCGAGTCGAATCGGCCACAATCTCTCAGCTTTGATGATTCTGGCCTTGAAATAAGGCCGAAATAGGCTCATTTAAGCGCACATCCTCGCAGATTCTGCGGGTGCAACGTAACGATGGAGACAACATGGCCAAGGAAGATACGCTCGAATTTCCCGGTGTCGTGAAGGAACTCCTGCCTAATGCGACGTTTCGGGTCGAGCTGGAAAACGGCCATGAGATCATCGCACATACGGCAGGCAAGATGCGCAAGAACCGCATCCGTGTTCTGGCCGGCGACAAGGTTCAGGTCGAGATGACCCCCTATGATCTGACCAAGGGTCGGATCAACTACCGCTTCAAGTAACGCCTGCCGCAATGGCGTTTATCTTAGGATCGGGCAGCCCAAGGCGGCTGGACCTGCTGGCCCAGCTTGGCGTGCAGCCCGATGCTGTCAGACCCCCGAATATCGACGAAACGCCGCTGAAAGGGGAACTGCCGGTTCCCTATTGCAGCCGCATCGCACGCGAAAAAGTGCAGGCCGTGCAGGCCGATGCCGAGGATATCGTTCTGTGCGCGGATACCACGGTTGCTTTGGGCCGCCGCATTCTGGGAAAGCCTGAAGATGCAGGTGAGGCGGCGGCATTTCTTTTTGCCCTGTCCGGTCGGCGTCACCGCGTCATCACCTCGGTTGCCGTACGCCGTGGTGACCGTGTTCTGCAAAAGGACGTGGTTTCGCAAGTTCGGGTAAAGCGTCTGTCCGATACTGAGGTCAACGCCTACCTTGAAACAGGGGACTGGCAAGGCAAGGCTGGAGCCTATGCTATCCAAGGTCCGGCAAGTGCTTTCATCCCCTGGATTTCCGGTTCATTCACCGGCATCGTTGGTCTGCCTTTGGCCGAAACGTCGGGGCTGTTGCAAGCGATCGGTTACCCATTACATCGAGGAACGCCATGAAGGGCCGCACCATTGTTCTGGACCATATAGAAGGCCACGAAGCTGCGGCCTTGATGGTGGACGGCAAGCTGGACGACTTTCTGATCGCAGGCGACGCGCCAACCCCCGGTACGATCTACCGCGCCCGCGCGGATCGCCCGGTCAAGGGGCAGGGGGGGATGTTCCTGACCACGCCGGACGGCCCTGCGTTTCTGCGGCAGGTGAAGGGTCTGGCCCCGGGTGCCTTGGTGCTGGTTCAGGTCACGGGCTACACAGAAAACGGCAAGGCGCTGCCGGTCACGGATCGCGTTCTGTTCAAAAGCCGCTACGCCATTGTCACACCCGATGCGCCCGGCCTGAACATCTCGCGCAGTATCAGGGACGAGGATGAGCGGGACCGGCTGCTTGAAATTGCGCATGAGATGATGGGCGACAGTCCCTACGGGCTGATCCTGCGTTCCTGTTGCGCCGGGGCCGATGCTGACGAGATTGCAGAAGACATCAGTGCCATGCTCGCACAGGCCGAACAGGTGGTGAACGATCCCGGAACAGAGCCGGAAACCCTGTGCGAAGGGGATGGTCCACATCTGCTTGCATGGCGCGACTGGACCGATCCGGCAGAAGTTGTCACCCAGACCGGCGGGTTTGAAACCCACGGCGTGCTGGACGCGCTCGAAACCGCGCGCAGTATCAAAGAGCCTTTGACCGGAGGAGGGCTCCTGTACATCGAACCCACGCGGGCACTGGTGGCAGTGGACGTAAACACCGGCTCGGACACGTCCTTGGCGGCCGGAACCAAGGCCAACTTCGCCTGTGCGAAACAATTGGCCCGCGCCTTGCGTGTGCGGGGCCTAGGCGGACAGATCACGCTGGATCTGGCCCCGATGCCCAAGAAGGACCGCCGCGGCTTCGAACAAGCCCTGCGCACCGCCTTCCGGCACGACCCCGTCGAAACAACGCTGGCAGGCTGGACCCCTCTGGGCCACTTCGAACTGCAGCGCAAAAGGGGTCGTATCCCTTTGAAAGAGGTGTGGAAATGAGCTGCCCGATCTGTGGTGAAGAGACAGTGAACCGCTTCCGCCCTTTCTGCTCGAAGCGTTGCGCGGATATTGATCTGGCCAAATGGCTCAACGGCTCATACGCGGTTCCATCGCAACGCGAAGAGGACATCGAGGCCGACATTTCCGACGCGCCCGAAGCCCTTCAGCGGCCACATTGAAAAAATGTAAAAAAGCCTCTGGACACTGCTGAACGCAAGTCATAGAACGCCTCCACCCAACGGCAAACACCGTTCCCGTGCCCGGGTAGCTCAGGGGTAGAGCAGTGGATTGAAAATCCTCGTGTCGGTGGTTCGATTCCGCCCCCGGGCACCATTTCAAAGCGGTAGGATGCTATCTTTATTCAGTCTTGCTTAAAGTTTTTTAACCACCGTGCTTCCTCCAGGGCCGGTCTAAATCCTTCTCCTGCTCACCTGTGGGTTTCTCCCTTCGGGCGGCGGTTTTGAAATGGTCCCAACCATCTATGAACGATCAAATTTAGTTGTTCGCAAGCAGACCAGATCAGAAGATGGTGCGCGGCGCCAAGCACAAAAAGAAAACCAACGGAAGAATAAACGCAGGTGTCGCGCCCGGCTTCAGGCTTCTATGCGATAGCAAACAGCTCTCCTCGACAAAACCAGCTTGATTCCGCAACGGCGTAAAGCAACTGTGTGACCAACCGACAGAACACTCGGAGAATAAGGGAATATGACTTCTGCCAACTTAACGAAGCATGGGAGCAGGTTTCGGAGACTCTTCCGATGGCTCAACCACCAGCCTGAAGTCATTCTCCACATAGGGCAGCACAAAACGGCCTCTTCTACTATTCAAAACTCCCTGCAGGGGGCTGAGCGAGCGAAGCTGTTAAGTGGCGTTCGATATTGCGAATTTTCTCGGCCAAACCACTCTTTTTTGGTCGCTTCTGCCTTTGCCGACCCGGCATGTGTTCCATACCATAAAAGTTTGAAATTTGGTTCTGGTATCCCCTATCGGTTCATGAAGGCGCAGAGTGCGAAAGAACACATCAAAAACGAATTGAACACGGCGCGTGAGCAAATGGTCCCGCTTATTCTTTCTGCTGAGGATTTTTGCGCTCTTTCTTATGAGGAGTTGGCAGCCGCCAAACTATTTTTTAGCGAACTCGGAGTATCAAGGGTGCGCGTAATCGGGTACGCTCGCAGTGTAGAAAGTTGGGCAAATAGTTTTTCCCAGCAAATTATTAAACAAGGGGTGCAGACAATCGATGAGGTTTCTGAAATCGAAATCTACCCAAAGTACCGGGAGAATTTTGAAAAATTCATTGATCTATTTGGCGAAAAAAACGTTCACATAAGTGCTTTTGACAAGTCAGCGTTGAAAAGCGGATGCATTGTTGCTGACTTTCTAAGCAAATGTGATATTATTGGAGCCGAAATCCCTGTAATTAATAGAAACACGTCTATTAGTCTGTTTGAAGCTAAAGTTGCGTCTAGGGTAATCCCGCTTTGTCGGCAAAGGGCTGGTCGCAATTACAGCAAGTATCGACCGCTCGTGCAAAGCTACTGTAGTGAGTTTGGAGGGAGAAAGTTTTCCCTTCAACGTAAGACACTAGACAGATGCAGAGAAGCGGCATCAGACGACATCGAATGGGCCCGAGATACCTTGAAAATCGATGAGGATTTTCTTCTGTCGAAAGCAGCGGAAACACCTCGAGAAGAATATTGCGCACCAGTGCAGGATTGGGAGCTAATGCAGTTCTATCGGCACTGTCGAAATATGATGAGAGCGGGGTAACACCTCACTCGACATTTGACCGGGAAACATGCCGAAACTCTGAAAGCACTGGGTCCAGAGCCTAGTTCAGAAAAATCTTAACCCCGAAATAGGGCCCGTGCTGTGTGACGTCATAGGCAAAGTCGCCAGTGTCGAGTGTATCGCTGTAATCGACACTGAAAAAACGATAGCCAAACGTAATCGCCGTATTCTCCCAAGGCTGATAGTCAAATCCGATATTGGCCCCGACCTGAAGGTCGTTGCCTCCGGCCCCGAAGCCGCCAAGATCTAGTGAGGCGATGGTCGTCCAGCGCTCGTTGAGGCGCCACATGCCGCGGGCCCCTATGACTGGTTCGATCCAGTCCTGGTCTCCGCCAAGGGTGGGTGGGTTTGCTGGCCCGGTTGTGGTGAAATCGATCTCTTGCCGGATCGAGTTATAGCGGAGGCCGCCTTGCAGATCGACGGTGTAGCGTTGGTTGTTCGCTCCATAGGTTCCGTCCGCTATGCGATATGCGCCGAGGATCGCGAACCACTTCTGCCGGACATCCACGTTCACGGCTGTCGCGCGTGGGCCGGGAAGTGTTGCATCCTCTTCGATGCCCACATAATTGGCGTCGACTATAATCCCCAGATCGCCGTTCCACGCCTCGTACCGCCCGGCGGCCGCGAAATCCAGAACGCTCAGCACATCGCCGAGATCAAGGTCAATATCGGCGGAAACACCAGCAACCGTTGACGTTCCAGAGGTCCTGAGTGGCGTAAACAGATAGAAGCCCAGGGTATGTCGCCACCCTTTGTCATTCTGGCCGGGCGCGGGCAGAGATTGTGCAGATGCGCCAAAAGCAAGCAGACAGGGCAGAGCAATTGTGCTTGCGGTGCAGGCGGCTGATCTGATGGTCATGTCTCAATCTCCTTAATCTACTCCGCGGCCAGGCGGACAGTCCGTTCGTCACGAATACAGTGCCTCTGGTCACTTGCTGACCGAGGATTGTTTGAGCAGAAAGGCCTCAACAGCGGCCTGGGTTTCGGGACGCAGGTTGTCGATGCCTTCATATGGAACGCCGCGTGCGGGTTCGGTGTCGGGGTACATTTCCTTGCGTTTCAGATGCCGTCCGAGAATGCGTACAAACTCCTGCCCGCCCCAGGCGCCAACCTCGGTAGAGACCGGGTATTTTTCATGCGTGTCCCGGTAAACATCGAAGAAGTCAGCAAGGATTGCGCTTTCACCGGATCCCGGAATACGCAGCTTTAACTGATCCTTGATGATCGCCTTGGGCGTTTTGACCGAATAGACGATCAGGTGATCCCGCCGGCCTTTTGTTTCCCCCAAAAGCAACAGCGCAGATTGATCGACGCCATCTACCAACCGGTCCCTGGGGATACCTGCATCCGCCCCCGCAAACCGAGCCAGTGTTGTATACAGATCAGAGACATGGACGATATCCCCAACAATCCCGTCTGCCTCGATCATGCCGGGCCAGCGGATGAAGCTGTCGACCCGGATACCGCCTTCGGACACATCGCCTTTGCCGCCCGAGAAAACCATCGGCGTGAACCCGGACTGAGGAGCGTATTTGGTGAAGTGACCGTTGTCGCCCATGACGACGACGATGGTGTTTTGAGCGATGCCAAGTGCCTCTAATTCGGCAAAGATGTCGCCCAGCCACTCATCAAGCAGTTGCATCTTGTCGACATAAAGCCCGCCATTTGGCGATTGCGGCCCGCTTCGGCCTGCGCGTGTATTATCGAGCGGGATCAGAGGCCAGTATTGCAGGAAAAAGGGCTGATCACCGCCCGCAAGCTTGCGCAGTTGTTCCAGGGTCTGATCCTGATAACGCTGGTTCATGTCGTCGTATTTTTCTGCTGTCCAGCGTTCGCCCGCGGTCATATGAACTTCGCGCGCGGTTCCTCCTTTTTCGGCCTCTAGCCCAGTCACCATGGCCGCCGGGTCGGGGCGAAAGAAGTTGTCCAGAACAAAGCGATCATCGAAATCCGATATCCCGACAGAGACCTGTTCCCGGATTGCGTCATCATTGAAGATCGTAAGCTGCCCCTGCTGGTGCACCGGGAAACCGGCCCAGTCAAACCCCTGATTATGCGGCCAGGCTTCGGGGATATCGCCCATATGCCATTTGCCGACATGCGCTGTCGCATACCCTGCACCTGACAGGATCTCGGCCAGTGTGACCTCGTCAGCGGGCAGGCCGAACCCTGCGATGTCGACGGTGGTGTCGCCCATCCCCATCCGCACCGGCAGCCGTCCGGTCATCATCGCAACACGGGTGGGTGTGCACGAAGGCTCGGTATACATGCGCACCATACGCATCGCCTGATCCGAAAAATCGTTGATGTTCGGGGTGGAATACCCGCGCACAGCATTGAGTTCGGGAATGCCCAGATCGCCGAAACCAATATCGTCAATCAATATGTTGAGGATATTCGGCGGCTTGCCTTCGTTTGTGGCCCGGAAGTCCTCTAGCAGTTGATCGACCTCGGCATTATCCGCCGCCCATTGTTCCGCGTTTTGCGCTTCGAGGATATAGTATTCGGCGTCGTGGACAATGGGTGCGTTCTGCGCTGTTGCGACGTTTGCAGCGAGACAGATGAGTGCCGAAAGGCCAATCCGTTTTTTCATTTCGGTGCTCCTCATTGGTTCTGCTCAGGTGTTTGTTCGGTTGCGGAGTCGACAGCGGACTGCGGGCGAGTGGGCTCGGTGTGCCCTGCGGTTGTGCGGTTGATGTCGGTGCCGGGGAAGAACTCGACCCAGACGTGCCAGAACATCCCGGATCGCAGGGTTTCGACCCGGTTCAGCCTGCCGCAATTTGCATTTCCGAAGAAATCGATCTCTGTCACTGGCGTGCCGCTGTCATTGTACCAGACGCCAACGCTTTCATAGGTCGGGTCATAGGACACGACGACCTCGCGACCGCCCACCGTGGCGTTGATCAGCCCGTGATGTTCGGCAATGAAATCATCGGTCCAGCACACGGCATCGTCACCAACCGTCACGCCCCAGACGTATGTCTTGTTTGGAAGGCGGTCGTCGCTGTGGCTCATGTTGTCCATGACCGGCGCGGATTCCTGATGCTGTTTTGCGATGCCCGACGAGAACACGGTTTCGGTGAACATATCGAACAGCCTTAGAAATGGGTTCGATGACGGTTTGTTCAGAAAAACCTCTCCGTCCGGGTAGGCTTTCTGAAATCCACGAAAGCTCATCCGGAAGGTTGGCCAGGGCTGCATCGCGGACTGCCCTGAGGCATCGCTGTCGAAATGGCCATAGATCTGTTGGATCGGTTCGCCACTGGTGTTGTCGCGCAGGATCAGGTTGTTGCCGTGCTGGGCCAGCACTTCCAGGTCCAGTCTTTTGCCATCGACTAAGGGCTTGTAGGCCAGACCCAGATTGGCCATCGCGCAATAGGTCATCACGATGTCGTCTCCACCCAGCCCTTTCGCATTCCCGGCCAGATGCGGGCGCATCAACTGCGCGTCGGAATGCGCGCGTGCGTGGCCATTGTTCTCGATCACCAGAACGCTTGCCGATGGATTGATGTAATCGCGCGCTTCTGAGATCGGGAAATACTGCGCGCTGTTTTGCTGATTGCGCAGGCCGATGTGGACCCAAACCCAGGGGAAGACGAACAGGAAGATGATCAGCACGGTCACGGCCGGCATGCCCAGGAAAAACAACCATCCGGGGCCACCGCCCATTAAATGGCCAATAAGCATAAG
This sequence comes from Ruegeria sp. H7, assembly GCF_056532945.1. Lineage (NCBI taxonomy): Bacteria > Pseudomonadati > Pseudomonadota > Alphaproteobacteria > Rhodobacterales > Roseobacteraceae > Ruegeria > Ruegeria sp. H7. The sequence goes on along the minus strand of NZ_JBQFNZ010000001.1, from coordinate 728,173 downwards.
GATCAATGCTCCGATACCGGCGGCCAGATAGGCGTTTTCGTTGCGGATAAATCGGATCATGTTGTTCCGCTTCACCTTCAACACCATCTGGCTGATGTCGCCGAGGTCGCGGAAATACATGAACCCTATCGTCAACGATACGATGAGACCCGCGTAGAATAAGAGATTTGCCAGCATTTGGATCGCCTTTGCCGTGTTCTGGTTAGCCTTCGGGAGGTTTTGATCTGGACGCGAGGTAAAGGTGAATTTCGTCCTCAAGCCCCCGAAGGCTATCGATTAAATCAGAGTAGGTCGGATCACTGGCATCGCAGGGTAACAGGGCAGCCAGGCTTTCATAATCAACGCAGATTTGGGCGAACACAGTGTCCGCGCTTCGAAGGCGTCCGATTTCATTCGCCCGGTCCGGAAACAACATCGACAGTGTGTCCATAGTGATCCTCAAATCGCATGTTCCCAAGTTCTGCCCCAGCGACGAGGCGCGCTCCCCCTCCTTTCCCATCCAATATCGCTGAAATTCATTTACATATTCAGGTATCTTAACGTATGTTACGACGTAACATGTTATTTTTCAGGGGCTTATAGGTTACCTGAAGGCTTCCAAGGCGATGTCGTTGACGAAATTGCAGACAGATCCGGGTCCTGATCCGGTTGGGTCGACTCTTTCGGATGTAGAAATCCGGCAGGCTTTGGCATCGATTCTGGAAAGCCCCGAATTTGACGGGGCAGAGCGTTTGCAGTCTTTTCTAAGCTACGTCGTCGAAAAGCTATTGACGGGGCAAGCCGAGGACATTCGCGCCAAATCAATTGCCGAGGACGTCTATGGCAGATCGCTGGAGGCAGGTGGCGACCCGATGGCGGTCGTACGTGTCGACGCGGGCCGAATGCGCCGACGGCTGGCCAGTTACTACTCGAACTCCGGGAAAGAACAGCGCCTACGTATTCATGTCGATCCCGGTGGGTATGTGCCCCGGTTCGAGTTGCTGGAGCCTGGGCGAGGAAAGAAACGGAAGCGGCCGTTGCCGAGATACCTGCTGCCCGGAATGGTCGTTCTGGCGGCGCTGGGGGTTGGGGCAGTCGTCTTTTTCTCCAAGGCTGCAGACATGCCGCAATTCACCTCTGTTCAGTCCGATGATACCTTGAAACAGCAAGCGGTCAGAGAAGCGTTGTTTTCCACCAACCCCACAAAGTTGCAGGCGGTTAACCTGGCCGCCGAGGCGCGCCCGTTGATGTTTCCGGTTCTTGATCGTGAACGGCTGCACGCAGTACGTGGTATGTTTGACCGGGCTATCGCTTTGGATGAGACATATTTCGGCGGTTTCGCAGGCTCGGCCCAAGCCATGGGAATTCTGGCAATCACCGCTCCGCCCGGTGAGGAAAAACGCGACCTGCTGAACCTCGCAAGGGTGCGCGCGATCAAGGCTGTGGAACTGGCCCCTGATGAGGGGTGGAGCCACTCTGCGCTTGCTTTGGTCTCATTCGCCAATCGCGATTTTGATGCGGCACTCAACCAATCCGCGCGGGCGATCAGCCTCGCGCCGGACGACATCCATGTCACAAATTTTGACGCTTTGTTTGCGTTGTTTGGCGGCGCGTTCGAACGCGCAATTGCCTCTGCCAAGCGCGCGCAAGAAAGCGACCCGAACAATCGAAGGTTCCCATATCGAAGCGTCCTGGCCTCTGCCAGTTTCCATTTGGGGGATTTTCAGTATTCAGTGAACCAGTTCAACGAAGCGATAAGACTGGGCGACCCGGTAAGCGCAATTTCGATTGGGTATCTGGCCGCCGGGTATCAAAGGTTGGGAGAACACGAACAAGCCGGTGCAACAATCCTGCTTTTGCAGGAAGCCTGGCCTGACTACCCCCTTGCGGCTTTGTTTCGGACTTTGTTTGCTGATCCGGCCCATGCCGAGGATATTCTGTCCGCATTGGACGAAATCGCGCCGTCACCTGTTGATCAATGATCCGGTAAACATGCGAGTCTGGAATTCAAACTCCGGAAGCAAGGCGCTCGTATTTTGCCAAAATCTGCTTTGCCAGAATGGAATAAGCAAAAAATCCAATCGGAAGCGGCTCGCTCGGCCGTCACATGGTTCAGGTTATGTTGTGCCTATCCAATCCAGGAACCGCGCGGTGCCGGGCTTTCTTGAACCTTCCGGCGTGATCGAGCAAAAATAACCACGCGATGTTGGGTGTTCGTAGCTGCAGGCAAGAGCCAGTGTTTCATTCGCAAGAAACTCATTGAGTATCGGACGCCAGCCGATCCCGATGCCCAAGCCTTTTTGGATCGCGCGAAGATACACCATACCGTCCGCCCGAAAAATGCGCACCTCCTCGAATACAGATCGTTGTTCCGCAAGCCAGTTCGCCTAAGCGTTCCGATGATCTCAGTTCCAGTTTCCTGCCGTAGGCGTTCAACAGATCAACGCAAATAGACAAGGCGCTTCATGAACTAGAAGGAGCGACCGCGAGGCTAGAGAAAAGACCCGACGCGCCTGCACCGTGGGCTACGATATTCGATTTTGGGACAGGAAGTGTGCAACCGATCTTTCGTCCCATTGTCGGGAGACTTGGATACACATCAGGTGGAACGGGAGGATTTCCCGTTTTTTTGCTGTACTTTCGGAAAATCATGGCTGTGCGGACAGTTTCCAGCTAGCCAGTCTCACTCCGATTTCCCTGAAAACAGGGAAATTTACAGGGAATACGCACCGTTTTGGCGCTATTTTATGTCTGAGGATTCAAAATATATAAGCAGGTCAGTGCCTTGTGGGTGAATTCCCTAGATGGGACAACAGGGAAACCAGACGAAGCATCAGTGAACCCCAGAGATACATCAGGGAACACAGATCAGATTTCACCTCAATTTCAACTGGTGGAGGACGGGAGTAGGAAGAAGAATGATCCGGGGATCGTCCCGATTCCCAGAGGGCATATTCAGCCGCTGTCTTCAGTGAAATCCTCAGGCTTTAGCTCCATGATTTCAAGGTACCTAGCGTTCGAAATTGGATCAATCCGATCGGCCTCTTCGCTTACGAATTCTGCCCAAGCAGTTGTGTGATCATTAGTTTCGTGGCCCCTTAACTTCAGTACGTCCTGGACCAACTGGCGCAATATCCTCGCATCTTCGAGGTCGCAGGCATGGCCAAGTAGCATGCTGCGTTTCGCTTTCTCGAATTTTTCGTCCCTGACACGGAGCGCTTCAAGCCTTGCCGCTTCGGCTTCTTTCTTTCTTCGCTCATGGTCTTGTTTACGTTCAATCAACCACTCATGCTGGCGCTCGGCATGCTCCCGGTGAAAGGTCTCGGCCAATACTACCAGCTCGATTGCAATCTCGGTAAGACGCGTTTCAAGTTTGGCGTCCGGCTTATCCGCCCAAGATAACCGGACATCTTGCCCACGAAAGTGGTTTGGAACGATCAGAGTTAGTGGTTCTTTACCTGGCCTGTGGTCGTCGGGGTTCCGATGGTAGTTGCTCCGCCTCAAATCCGCCGTCGCGAGAAGCTTAAACGGTACATGCTGTTGATGAATGGAAATCGAGATTTCGATGGCCTCTTTTCCCTGAATGCTCGGTTTGCCGCCGCATTTTGCGACGCCCAGGAAAAGTGCATTCAAGATCCTTAGCCTGCGTTGCTCTAAGGGGTTGTCGAAAAGCGGTTTGTCCCAGGAGTAAGCCCACTTGCTTTCGGCAATTTTTGCCCGTCTTTTATCGTCTGCGGAAAACAGACGTTGCAAAACATGGTGCCATGCGTGTTTGCCGTGCGGTACTGCGACTCGCCCAATTTTCTTAGCTATCCTAGCCCGGACGTCTTCAATTGGGGTGTTGAAGGACGGTGGTATAGGAAGCGGAGCCTCCAGGTCGACTTTAGAACCGTAGTACCGATCATAGCCTGATCCGCCAATTATCACTTCGTCAGACATTCCTGGGGCGCGTTCGGGCAGTGAAACACGTTTGACGGATTTTCCGGCTTTGACTTTGTTCCAGTGCCCTCTGTCGGGAATGGGGATATCGAACTTCCTGCAAGCATTCCTGACTGAAGTTGAAGACACTCCAACGACTTCGGGCATAGCTTTCAAAGGTCGACTCCACACAATTTCTAGGAGTTCTGCCCTTGTCAGCCTTCTCGCTCCCGCCATTTTCGCCCCCTGATTTGTCGAAGTACTTGCCGATATCCTCAGCTTGCGGTGAAAAAATTGATACTCAGCTCAAACCAAGATTATTAGTGAAACTACAACTACCTGTCGCAGGTTTCGAGCCTCGTTCGAGCAGATAGAGAGTGGAATTTGAAACCAGTTAAGCAAAGCTGATCTACGCGTAAGCGCCATTATGTTAAATCGGTGAACCTTAGAGTTATTTGGGGCTTGAACCAATTTTGGGGAGAAGGCTAATTTGGTGCAGTTTCAAGCAATCCAAATGCACTACAGAATAAAATGTTTCAACAAAACGAAGTGTTGAAATGGTTTCGTCAAATGTTGACCGGAAAGCCATCAGAAGCCCAGGATCGATACTTCAGGCCCAGATCATGTTGAATTGTTTCCGGCGAGCTTGTGGCCAACACAAGATCAAACCGGTACTATCGGTCACATGCTCTGCTTTAAATCTCTAAATTTTTTGTCAATTTTACCGAGAAAGCCCCAACTTGTTAACAGCGAAAACAGAGTAAACATGGTGGACTTGTCGCCATCGGCAAGCAGTTGTTGCAGTTGCGGTTGAGAGGAACTTAAGCCGAGTTGCGGAAGCACGGCAGTGGCGACCAGGCCGACGATGCCGATAATAGACTTTTTACCGTCCAGCAACTTGCCAATCATCGGTCCAAGAGCATTGTTGACGGGGGTCAGTTCTTCGAGAGCTGCAATAGGCTGAGCAGTTGCTTTTTCATCCGACGAGGCGTTGATTTTTTCGTCTAAAATCGCATTAAGTAAATTGAATTTGTCATCACCATCGTCGACTTTTTTCTCGAGTCTCTTTTTCAGAATGCCTATGGCCAATGCCTTAACGGCCACGGATTTCCCACCTGTCAAAGCCATCAGTGCAATTCTCAGGATGTCGTCAGCGTCAATGTCCAAGTCTCTTTCTTTAACTTTCATAATTTTGATAGGACGTTTGCCCTCTCCCTCCGGCAAAGTATTCAAAAAGACACGCAGCTTGTTGACACGATTTATCCAACCGGCCCCAAAGATGACAAAATCCTCGAGACCGCGCAGGCGTTGTTCGTATAGCTCAAGGTATTTCTCGGAAAGCACGGACGGATCGGTCTGATTGATCGCGCTCAACGTGATCCGACCGATTATACCGTCTTCTTCCAGCGTAGTGCCGTCGACCTTCATGCCAAGCTCATTGAAGGCCCGTTGCACAGTTCTTTGAGCCACCTTTGACCCTGAGTGAACCGCCATGTTGTAGACGACCATTGCAACGCGATCGTGCAATTTATCGCACTTACATTTGATGTAGTAATTTGTATAGAGGATCTCCTCGGCCTCTTTCTGACCCATAGCGGCAACGTCTTCTTCCGTTACGTTTGTTTCGCGCCACTCCGCCAGAGTGCTCTTAGTAATGCCAAAGTTTGTGGCACCACCTTTGTCGTGCTGATTATTTACGAATCCGCCTTCTGCGTCTTTGATGAATTCGTGGAGCTTTTGGAAACGGAGATCTCTTTCGGCCAAATTTGTCGAAAAATGAATCGGTGCCGGTGACTCAGCCTCCATGGATGCCATCAAATCCGTGTCGATTGCGGGTGCGCCCAGAATGATCGAAGGCCGGGGCGGGGAGGGCAGGTGTCCACGCCAATTGTCGATCAGTTCGTTGAGGCGATCCGCCCAGGCTTCGTCTCCGCTAACCGGGTAAACACCTTTGTACAGATCGCGAGATCTTACTCCTTGAATCTGAATGTGTGGTTTCTCGATGAGCTTGCCTTTTGAGTTGTAGATCGGCGTCATTCCATTTTCTTTTGCGAGCACATGCATCCGGTCCCACCAAGCCTCCTTGTGACCAGTGGTATCCCAACTCCATTTACCGTTCTCTTTTAGGACGAAATCGACGGCGAGCCCGTATTGATGTATCGAATGCCACGGTCCAACCCAGGTCACCTTGGTGCCTGGCTTCGTTCTGCCTTGCGCATAAAGGTCTGCTTGGCGCTCTGGGGTGCGAAATGCTTCGAAAACCTCGAATGGAATATTCTCTTTCTTTAGTTGAGCCTGTATGGCTAGGACGTTTTCCCTAATTGCAGGATGCAGATTTGAGATGTCGTTTTCTCGCTTTCTTGAATTTCCCATAACTTAATTCCTTCCTCAAAAAATATTGGCGGAAACCATCCGCCACAGACTACCAGCCCGAAATACTGCTGTATAATCCTTGAAATTTTGCACATCTGTAAGTGTACACTCTAGCATACTTGATGTAATTTTGCTGGGTTAGATACTTTTTTGTAGAACTGATTCTACGCCCGATCAAACAAAGGGCATCACCCAAATGGGCTATGCTGAAATTCGTTTTTGAGGTTAAGATGGTCTGTGATATTTGAAAAAATGGAAACTTATTGTGACCCAAGAAATTCGAAATCTTACGCTTGAAATTTATGATACAATTGCTGACCCATTGACTTGGACGAGCGTCCTTGACCAGCTGGTGGATCGCGTAGGAGCGCAGGGAAGCATAATATTTGAATGGTCTCAAGACGATGGAGATTTGTCTCTGACCGCACCGTTTCACTCTGGCTTTTATACAGGTGCTGCACTGAACACCTATCTTGTAAAGTGCCAACATCTTGAAGCCAAAGATCAGGAAATTTTACGGGAACAAACCCGAAATCACGACGAGATTGAACTTCTTGACGACACTCTTCTTGCGCCGTCGGTTAAGGAACTAAAAAGCCAAGAACACGTTCAAAAACTAATGCGTCTTGGAATATTCCATCGCGCGGCTGGAATATTGAATAAAGACAATCCATGGATATCCCTGTTTTCGGTTCAATTAAACGCCAACAGGGAGCCTCTAGACGAAGTAGAGAGGAGATACTTGGCCCAACTCCTGCCCCACATCGCAAAAGCTCTCGACCTCAGTTTTCCTATGCGGCAACTGCAGGCACGTTACCAAGGTGTACTTTCAGCCATCGACTGCTTGAACATAGGCATTTGTGTTCTTGATGGTAGAGGTATGATTGTGGCGCGAAATCAGGAGTTTCAGCGACAACAGGAAACTTATCGCACATTCCGAATTAGCCCGGACGGAAAGTTGAACATCACGGATCGTCTTGGGCAAAAGTTTTTGGAAAGCCTGATGTCCGATCTAGATCAGCACGGCAAGTTCGGCGCTCGACCACGTAAGGAGAGTATCGTTAGCCACTTGTTGGAACCCCTTTGCATCGAGCTTTCACCACTCCACAAATCTGGCGAAATCGGAACCAAGGTATTTGACGGTTTTATACTCTGTAGTACCGATACGGGGCTCCCTGTTTCGTGCAATACACGCCTGGTGCAGCAGGCATTTGGTTTGACATCAGCGGAAACATCACTGGTCGACGCAATAGGGCAAGGTTTGACCAATCCCGAAATAGCGGACCGCCGTGGTCGTTCTGTAGCGACAGTAAACGCACAAACCAAATCCATTCTTCTTAAGTCAAATTGCTCAAATAGAACTCAGTTCGTTCGTGCGATGATGCGATTTGGGGCAAGTTTTCTTTCGACAGATGATGCCTCGAAGAAGCTTAATAAACCTAAGAGGATGATATGATTTACGTTTATTGGATCGCAATAGCAATTGTCATTGGAGGGCATTTTTTCTTTGCGTATGTACAATGGTTCCGTTGGCCAGATATTTGCAAGAAGCTCACAAATTTTTCTGAAGAGGAGATTAAGGCTACGGCATTTTTGGGACGTAGTATTTCGTCTTATAATGCATCGATAGCTGTGGGGCTTTGTTTGAGTTTCTGGCTACCGGCTCCGTATCAAACTTATACTCAAAGTATAATCCTGTTTCTAATTTCGATTACAGCTGCTGTTGGTGTTTCGGGAGCTCGTGGGAATACTATCCTGATAATGCGACTGCTGCCAGCGTTGGTCGCATTTGTGGCCTCGCTTTTGGTTTGAGTAATGGCGGCTAACTGCGGTCACACCAATCACTTGCAATGGGGGGGGCATCAGTTTCGATCGTAAATAGATGTTTCTGTGAGGCAAGGAATACCTTGAAAATCCACGGCAGCTATATTTTAACATCTTCGGTTTTGAATGTCGTTTGAAAGAGAAAGTTATACAGATTCACCGGGTGACTTATTTTCGCCAAGACTTTGATGAAAAAAAGGAAAAATGTGATCGTACTAATTGAAGGCCAACAATGAAGATCTATTTTATATGAGTTAATATGCAACTTCTTATGGAACCTGAAGTCCGTAGACTTCTAATCGAAATCAAGTCAGAATTTGAATTGCAAGCTCTGGCCGGAGCAGGGGCGAACGGCCACAGTAAATTGCTTGGTATCGATCGCTTCTTTTGGCTTCGAGCAACTAAGAACGAGACCGAAATTGGTGGCCACAATATTCGTTCAATCTTTTCTGAGCCCTCACCGGACGTCCAAGAATCTTATCGACTTTGCAATCTGATCTTACAGGGCGGAGGAACACTTGGTCTGGCACATGCCGGGTTTGTCGCCGGGTTAGAGGCTGCGGGGGTGCGCTTTGCCGGATTGGCCGGGACCTCGGCAGGATCGATCATCGCCATGGGTATTGCTGCGATACGCGGCGACGATCTGACCCGCCCAACGGCCGAAAGGCTTGCAAATCTTACCGAAACAGTCCCATTGGATCAATTCATCGACGGCCCGCTACCGATCCGCAAGCTTATCAAGCAAGCGCTCAATCAACCTAAGATTTACCAATTCCGCAGTTGGTACGGTTTGCTCGCCGCCATACGCAGGCTTCGCGACCGTCGAGGTCTGAACCCAGGGCAAGCGTTTGAGAATTGGATGGAGTCCGTTTTGGACGATCTCGGCTTCAAATCTATCGAGGATTTGTACCAATCCCTCGACGAGATTTGGAACGACCTTGAGGAACTACGCACTGGAAAGGACCCTGAGGGTCAGCGCGAGGCAGAAGCCAGATTTCCTGGTCGGTTCGATGACGGTCCAATTCTCAACGCCGTGGGTTCCGAAATAGAACACCCCGGGATTGAATTGCTTCAATTGGTTGCGACGGCGATGCCAGTCGGTCTGAAGATGCAATTTCCACAAGACCTAAACTTGCTAAGCGACGAGTACAGCAAAACTTCGCCCGCGCGGTTGGTGCGAACGTCAATGTCAATTCCAGCGTTTTTCGAACCGGTGGTTATGCGTCCCGATAGAAAGACCTGGCCTGCATTCGCAAAAGCTAAACTTCATGGTTTGTTTTCGGAAGCTCAGATTCGCAGGTTCGCAGAACTGGAGAAGTTCGTTTTTCTGGATGGTGGATTGACCTCTAATCTTCCGAGCGACTCGTTTCGCAAACTGATGCCGGACGTTCCGACCGTCGTAGTGCCATTGATCAGCAGCGGCGAGAAACAAACGGTTTCGCAGCGCAGAAAGCTATCTGATCTGGCCGGTGATGTTATCGCTTGCGCAACGGCTGTCCGACTACAGCGGGACCGTGAAATCTGGCTTCAAAACACGGCTCTGCAGGATCAGTTTGATGAGCGAAAAGAGAACAAAGGCGACCTTAACCTGAAGCAACGTAAATACCCGGTGGAAATCGCGCCCATTGATCCGGGCGAGGCCAATTGGTTGAACTTTGTTATGTCGGGCCCAGAGAAGACATATCTTTATTTGGCCGGTCTTAAGCGCGCCCGACAGTTTCTGAAAGACCTGAACAAGACGGAGTAAAAGAACGGAAGAGGGGAGTTCGATATGTTACGTGAAGCATTTGATAGAATTATTAAAACTCTGGAAAAGATTATCAATTTGCAGGTTGCTAATTCCGATGCAGGCAGCCCTGAGCAACAGACAAAACACCAAGCAAAGGCTGTTCAGAAAATTCTCGAAGATCTGCTGCCGGAGGTCGACGATTTTTATCATGACTATGAAACATACAAGAACACCAACGATGAGGTTAATGAGCATCGCACGAAGATCGAAGGCTTGCGACAGAACATCCAGGCCAGTTCTGACGAACGCGCACGGATACAACGTGACGCACAACAGTTCGAAGAAATCGTCAATGAACAAAGGGAGAAGTTGGAATCCGCGGCTGAAACCGAACGCGATGCGCTTGCCGAACGACTGGATAAGGCTCAGGCCGAATTAAAAGATTGCCGACGGATCATCACCGACCTTAGCGCAACGATCAGCGAGGCAGAGCTCGAAAGAGCGACAGCGCAAAAAAAACTGGACGAAGCCGAGGCGCGCCTGAATGCGCAGGAACAACGCCGCGAGGCTGCCTATCAGAAAGCCACAGGTAAAATCCAGAACCTGCTAAACGCGCTGAACGACCTGTCCGAAAAAATCATCCTCGGCATCTTTCCGGGCGATGGCGCGCCGTTTCTCGTTGAAAACAAATCCAAACTCCCACTGCAAGAGGCGGATGATTTGCTCGACCAGGTTCGAAGTCTGGCAAGAGCGCCTCAAGAGGCAGAGAGCAAAGATGCCGATCTGTTCTTTCGTCTGAATTGCAAATCATTAGAAGAAGAAATGCAATCGCTGCTTGACCATCTGACGGCAAAGCGGGTTGCCGAAGAAATGGACGGTCAAACCTACGTGAATCGTCTGCGTGGAAACTATGACAGGATCAGTCGGAAAGCCGAAACGGACATAAAGACACTTTCGGAAGAGCAAAAAAAGGTACAATGCGCTAAGAAACAATTGCAGGACTGTCAGAGCCTCGTCGTTGCGGTGAGACAAGAATTTTCTTGGTATGCTGAGCAGATACAGACCGAAGCGGACATTGGTGAGGGCGACGACAATAACGAGAGCGACAACGTCGACCTACAAGAGATCGAAGATCTGTGCAAAAACGGTGCATCCTTTTGCGAGCGGCTTGGTGATTTTCTCAAGCAAAGCAAGGGCAATCTCAAAAACCTGCAAAGCGACTTTTGCAGCGCTCGAAACAGAGATGCGGCTGAACAGCAATCGCGATTTGTTTCGCGGGATATCGAGCGGAATCCGCTTATCAGACCGTACCCCCTCATCTGGGCAGTGTGCGTTACGCTTCTGGTCAAGATCATTCTGGGCCACAATACAACCGAACTGTTGCACGACCAATCGGTCGGAATCCTAGTCATCAGTTTTGTGGTGACCTGGGTCGCCTCGATTTGGATAGGATTTACAGCGCGCAGAAACAAGATGGAAGCACTGCGCGACCATACCTGGCATCAGATCCAACGCCTGATCAACCCAACCACCTCAAGCGACCCGAACAACCCGAAGGACGCCAGCGCCGGGTCGAAGACTGTAGTGAGTTCACAAACACAGCCCACGGAGACTATAGCCGAATTGGGACCTATTCAGCAGCGGATACAGGATTTGCGCTTAGCTGACGAAGCTACAAAATTCCTTTCCGTCCCGTATGGCGCGGCGGCAACCGGACACTCAAACTCCACTGATTTTAACTTTAAAATCAACGAACTGAGAAACAACGAGAGAGTCGTCAGGCACAATGCTTGGGCGCTGGTTATTCCCATTGCTCTGCTAGTCTTGGTGATCGCGGACAATTTGGGAGGTTCATCGCAACGGGTTTTTGTGGCTCGCTTCCCTGAGTCCCCGCCGTGCGTGTTGGCGACCGGTAGGTTGGTTTTCACCACGACAGACGACTTCTTCATCCGTGAAAAAAATATAGAAACTGACAAAACTGTAGCTCAGGGAATACAGAACTTCGTCCAAGTGGTGGCACAGCAGATATTCCCTGAAATAGGTGCTCAAGTTGTGCCTCGGGATCTGGTGATCCGTGTTATCCCCACTAACCACGCGGATGACGATCATGGCTTGCTGAATTGCACGGCAACAGATCCCAATCACAATACCTTGCGTATCCATCACGCGGGCAAGGTTCTTGATGCGCTGGGTGAAGAGGAAGTGCGCCAAGAGATTTTCTCGGGCCTTCAGAAAATTGCTGAAAATCTGAGCGGAGCACCAACTGCCGTATGGTCCCCCGATACGGATCCTGAGATTGCAGAAGCGCGCGACGAGATGGAAGAGTTGTTGGCCGTGACCGACCCAATTGAGTTCGATGGCCCTCGTTTCATTGCTGCCTTTGGCCGCATTCAACAGTCCCTGGCGGAAAAGCTTGTGATTGCCGAAAAACTGTCGATAGCGGATACCATGCGCCTGACATGGCCAAGGACAGGCTCGCTCACTCCGTCGACTAAATTCCCGAACCCGTTACAGGTGGACTTGCTCGATCAGGACGAGCTCGAGGCGCTAACTGACCTGGTGGCCAGGATTGCAGCGTCAAACGAGAAACTGGCGCAGCTTATCGAACAAGAAATACCGCTGGGAAACAGCCCGGCAGCGGTTGTCCTGCCCATCCTGCATGAGCTGCAAAAAAATACACCATCCTCAGAGGTTCAATCCAGCACTTGGATAACCAACCTTCTCCTGCCCAATGGCGCACCCGCCGGGAAGGGCTGGCCGGACACACTGATTTTGCCCTTCTTCACCGATGAAGTGAAATTCACGGAACCGAAAGACATCACAGCTTATGATGATAATCCCCTGAAAATGGCCTTTGTCTTTGGTGCGCGAAAATCGAATTTCAAAGATCCGGCGCTGGGGTCAGAAAAGGAAGACACCTATTTCAGCCGCATCGCCAAGCATCTGGGCCAATGCCTGAAAAACAATGGCGATCATAACTTGGGCGGTGACGATGCCGAACTGACTTTGGACATCATTGGGCTGGCCAGCCGCACCTGGAAAGACAAGAACCCGACGCATTCCAAAGAACAGTTGAACCTGGCTTTGGCCGAAGGCCGCCGGGCAGTCACCCTGCTCAAGCTGATCGATGCGATTTCCGACAAGGAAGTCCAGAACCGAATTCATATCATGAGCAGCAACAGCCCAACAGACACCCTGAGCCTTGCCCAAATCTCAGACATGTTAGCAGGAGAACCCGAGGACTGGTTTGATCGGCGCTTGGAATTCGATCGTTTCTCGACACATGAAGAACATGCGAAAACCCGGTCCAACTTCATTACGCCATCCGCCTCACAAGGCGACGACCGGCTACCGCTCGAAGAGCTCTTTGCGCGCTCCGTTGTCGTAAAGGTCGAACGTGTGAGAGGCGGACCATGTGCGGATATTTGACAGACTGGCAGACGGTTTTAGAACACGAACTGCAAAATATTCTGTTTGGTTGGAGCAATTCCGCCAGCCCAACGTATTAAGTGGCCAATGCCAAGAGTTGTCGAAACGAAAAGGCTTCGAGAGCTGGTTGCTTTTTTCTAACGTGTTTCTGACTTTGCTACTTGTGAGGGTTACTGCGGCCAAGGTGAAGGATTTAGGTCTCTTGATGTCACGTTTTTCTCCATTGAAAAAACTAACCATGCTTGGAATGTTTGCCTTCATTATGGGTGCAATCGGATAACCGAGGAAGGCTGCAGTCGGCTGGAATGATGATAATTGCTTTGGCGTTGGCGTAATTTTTTTGGAATGAGATAATATTAATTTCACATTTGTGTAGAGTTATTTGCCTGCTTTGTTTAGAATTTGAATAATTATTTAGTTAATTGACAGTAGGTGAAGCATGTCGACTAAAAAGACCTCACCAGACCATTTGGTTTTTTGCGTGCATGGGATTGGAAACCAACTGCCGGGCGATACAGTCGGCGATGTGCTGAGCGGTGCTCTGGAAGAGCATAATCGGAATGGTAAGCCGCCGGCGATTGCTGACGAAACTATCGTGAACCTGTTTGAAACGCACTTTGCAGAATATGATGGTTTGTCGGTCATGGAAGAACGCACCTATCCGGGCGGCAAAAAGCAAAAGGTGCAAACCCCAATTCATGATCGCCCAAAAGGCAAAGACCCTCGGCGTGAAGGGATGCAAAAGAAATTTCCGATGCACGTCAAACGCATACGCGAGCAGGGCACCCAAACAAGCGAAGTAAAAACGGTCATGGCCGAGGTCTACTGGGCCGATATTTCACCCGAGCCAAAGGGTGCTTTTGCAACAATCTTTGATCTGATCAAGGTCTTGATGTCGATCGGTTACTTAGCGCTCGACAACGCAGCCAATACCGGAGCTCGCGGCGGTTATCGTTTCGTTGCATGGTTTCTGTGGGCGCTGATCGGCGGGGTCGTTGCGCTCAACGCGGCGTTGTTGATGGGCGTTCTGGTGCTTCTGCTTGAAGGCTCGCTGGTCGATTTCAACAAGATCCAGGCAGAAGGCTTCATGGGATCTTGGGTTCAGGTAGGTCTCGCGCTGGCAATTGCCGGGTTTGCGGTCGTGGCCCTGGCGCTCGGATTTATTTGCAATCGGCGAATGGCGGAAGACCCCTTATGGAAATGGTTCGGGCGCTGTACAGTCGTGCTGATGGTGCTTGGGTTGATTGGGTTGTTCATCCTGCCAGCAGCAGAAGCCGTCGTTGCCGCCACAGGCATGCTGACGATACTTTTTGGTCGTGTAATTGGTCATACGCGATGGGAACTAAGCCTATGGCGTCAATTTAGCGTTGGGACGGGCACATGGGGTTTGTTGATCTTGTTCTTCGTTCCATTTCTGCCCGAGGCTACTTTGGCTAGTTCTATTTGCTCGACGGAGAACAGCACATTTTGCAGTCTTATTACTTCTGACAAATTTAGCGGCGAAGCAGACCAGTTGCTTTTTTTCATTGGCTGTCTGATGTTGTTACTTTCAGTCCTTTGGGCTCTATCGGTGTTGCTGTGCCTATTTGTTTACGTAGCTTGGGCGTGTGACTGCGGCGATTTACAGGGCGATTTACAGGACTCTGCGCCCTCTCAGCAACGCAGAATATATGCCCCAATCTGTTCCGCGTTATTGTTGCTTTGGATGATTGCGGCCTCGTCCTTTTGGGTGGCCATTCAGCATGCAACCGACAACCTCCGCGCCAAGACGCTCGACACAGGGCACCTTATAGGCATTGAAGAAGGCCTACCTGAGACAATCACAGTCGCAAGCCACAGTTACGGTCCAGATAGGGTATTACCCGAAGCCTTCGTGGCAATCGTCGATACGATAACTCCTACTATGGCAATTGGGGTGGCTTTCCTATTGATTTTGCTTGTTTTTGGAATTTACGTTGTGGTTAAGCGTGCGCTGAACAGGGATGTTTTGTTCGAGGCCACAACCGCCGAACCGTCGGTCGGACGGGTGCTGTTGAACGGGCTCTTTCAAGGCGTATTTGCGGCTTCAACTCTGGCGTTTGCAACCATGCTGGTGCTTCGGATTTTTGATGGGAATCTCAGTTGGATCAGCGATGGTGTCATCGGCGAAGTTTTATTGCCATTTGTGCCGGTATTTTTGTTGGGTTTGGCGTTGGTGGTTTACCAAATGCGCGATCTGGTCGCGGGCGGATTGGGTGTGTTTCGGGACATTGTAGTTTACGCGAACAACAAGGCATTGGATTCGTCGTTTGATGCCGAGAATGATCTGCTGAATTTTCCTGCCCGCAAGCAGATAGAAGGTCGGTTTGAGCGTGTCTGTGAGTTCATGATGGGTCGAGTCAAGCCCAAACGCGTTACTATAATCTGCCATTCGCAGGGAACAGTGGTGGCAACACGCGCGCTCAAACGGTTACTTGCCAAGAAAGAGAATCCGTTCAAAGACTGCGAGGTTACTTTGGTCACAATGGGTTCACCGGTCACGCATCTTTATCGCAAGTATTTTCCAAGAGGTTTTCATATTGAACCGGGTGACTTCGACAATGCAGCTAAGCCGATAAACTGGTACAATATCGGGCGAACTGATGACTTTGTTGGTACCTATATTGAGAAGCTCGACGAACTTAACGGGCTTGAACCGGCGCCGGTTAGCAAGTCAAAGAGGAACCTCTTGGTCCCGGCAGGCGGACATCCTGGCTATTTCACCGATCCATACGTGTGGCAACATTTTTCTACCAAGATAGGGTTTAACTTGCTGTAACCAAATTGCCCCGACCGAAACACAGATATGTCAGTTTGGGGTTGGCGCGGAGTGAGCCCAGCTTGCGGAGAACGCCGGGTGCAAGATGTCGTCGATCTGGCAATGCTGGCGCCTGATATTCTGGATGCCATCGCTGCGGGCGAACAACCTGATGGCCTGACCACGGATTACCTGATCAAGTCGGGCTTTCCGGCGATCTGGTCGGATCAGCATAAGCAGTTCGCTGTGCTCTGATCTACAGACACTCCCAAAGTCACCAAACTCGTACCGCCGGAATCGCGAACTGAGACTGCGGCCCGAAATCGACCATTGTTGCGCGTAAACTCGGGTCTCAGCTGGAATAGCCGGATGATAACCTGCTGAAAACACGCGGTAATAGGCGACCAAATATTCAGTGCGTGATTTAAGGGAAAATCATGGCTGTGCAGGCAGTTTGTAGCTAGCTAGTCTCGGCCCAAAATTCCCTGTAAACAGGGAATTTACAGGGAAAACTAATAGATTTAGGCCGTTTTCGGAGGTTTGGAGCTCGAAGTTACTCTTAAAAACAGTGGCTTGCGTGGATTTTCCCTAGATCGATTAACAGGGAATTTTTCTCTGATGATCAGGGAATTTCTTACGACTAACAGTGAAGAGGATAGGGGGAGCGGGCTAAACAAACCTGATCTGAATGTCGGAAGCCGACATTCACGTGAAGTGTAACCAACGGCTGTTGTGAGCCCACACCGGAAGTCCTTATTTTGTGCTGCGTGCGCTCGCAGCACGGATTGTGCTGCATTGGCGAAGGTTTTGATGCTGCAACACGGTGTAAGAAGCAGCCATTCGCGCAATCTGGAGCTTTGGTGTGGCATTCAAGGATCAGGTCGCGGAGCTTCCCACGTCAAAAAACCAAGGCAAAAAAGCTAAACACCATCGATGGGCTACAGCGTGTCGACCCGATGCTATGCTCCAGACGTCAGCGCGGCGCTGACGTCTGGGTTTGGAGGGAGGATTGGAGGGCATGTTATGCCACGAGTCCAACTTCCCGCAGTCACCCCAAAACGCAAAGCTTGGAACAAAGGGCGGATAATCGGCCAGAAACGGCCGCTGTTTCCCAAACAAGTTTGGGCAATCCGCGCTCGGCTCGAGATTGCAGGCTACCTTCGCGACCTCGCGCTGTTCAACGTCGCGATTGATAGCAAGTTGCGAGGGTGCGACTTAGTCAAACTCGCCGTGACCGATTTGGTCAGAGATGATCGCGTTCGCGAACGAGTGTCGGTGATCCAAAGCAAAACCAATCAGCCGGTTCGGTTTGAACTGACTGAAAACACGAGAGAAACGGTTACTGCTTGGGTTAGATCGCCTGAAATGATCGGCCGCCTTTTCGTGTTTCCCAGCCGATTTCATGACCGACCTCACATCTCCGCGCGGCAATATGCTCGACTTGTTCGTGATTGGGTGACTGCAATTGGACTGGAACCCAGCGGTTACGGCACTCATTCGCTCCGTCGGACCAAAGCTGCCGAGATATATCGCAAGACTGGCAACCTTCGCGCGGTGCAGCTTCTGCTTGGTCACACAAAAGTTGACAGTACGGTGCGATATTTAGGCGTTGAGTTGGAAGATGCTCTGAGTATTGCGGAGCGCATCGATATCTAAGCAATGTTGGCGAACGGTGCTTACCGTTCGCCAGATCATAAGAGATCTGAGATCACGCGACGTCGAAAACGAAATGCGAACCCATAGTCACGGATGCTGCGGTCGAAGCGGGCATTGCGGCTGTTCCCTGCGGCTGCAAAATCTGGGTTTGGTCGAATCCGCAGGGTTGTGGGACGTTCCCGTCGTCGTCAGGGTGAGCGTGCAAGAGGACGCGTCCAAAGTCAGCTAACAGCTTGCGTCTTTTCAGAAGTTCGGCGGTGAACATTCTTGATTGGGCGATGCTTTTTGTCTATTAGTGCACCATGGGATTGACGATGGCGTCGTCACTAACCGAATTCCGATTAGAGCATCCCTATCCAACCATCCTGAACGCCGGGATCTTGCTTTGCCGCTCTTGTGGTGAGGGAAGGTGCAACCGGTATGAAGCACGCTCCTCCTCGTCACACTCGGCCTGAACAGGAGTATACCGATGTCCGGAATATCCGAGTTTGGCGTTGCAGGACAGCGCCCAGATTTTTACCGTTTTCACCAAGGCGAAAAGGTGCTGCCTTTTGCCGACGCCGAATATGAAGCACGCTTGACCAAGCTGCGTGCGGTCATGGCCGATGAGGGCATTGATGCCTGCGTGTTAACCTCAATGCACAACGTCTCCTACTACTCGGGCTTTTTGTATTGTGCGTTTGGTCGGCCTTACGCTCAGGTGGTCACAGCGACCGAAACCGTCACGTTCAGCGCAGGCATCGACGCGGCACAGCCCTGGCGTCGTGGCTATGGTGACAACATCACCTACACTGATTGGCAGCGGAACAACTATTGGCGTGCGATCCAGTCTGTGACGGGGTCCGGTAAGGTAGTCGGATTCGAAGGGGATCACATTTCCTATACACAACTGGGCTTGATGGATGAATTCCTGGCACCCTCTGTCAAGAAAGACATCGCGCCGACAACCATGCGGTTGCGCATGCACAAATCTGAGGCAGAGATCGAACTGATCCGAGCAGGTGCCGCGACAGCGGACGTTGGTGGATATGCCATCAAGGACGCGATCAAAACCGGAGCGCGCGAGATCGACGTTGCCATGGCCGGACGCGATGCGATGGAATTGGAGATTTCCAAACGGTTCCCAGATTCTGAAATCCGCGACACATGGGTCTGGTTCCAGTCTGGCATTAACACCGATGGCGCGCACAACCCTGTGACCTGCCGCAAACTAGAGCGCGGTGACATCCTCAGCCTCAATACCTTCCCGATGATCTCGGGCTACTACACGGCGCTCGAGCGCACACTTTTCGTCGAGGAGGTGGATCCGGCCAGCCTCAAGGTCTGGGGAGCGAATGTCGCTGCCCATGAATACGGAATGAGCTTGCTCAAGCCGGGTGTGTCCTGCGCCGAGGTCACGCACAAGATCAACGACTTCTTTGCGGAGCGCGACATGCTGCAGTACCGGACCTTTGGATATGGCCATTCCTTTGGCGTTCTGTCGCATTACTATGGCCGTGAGGCAGGGCTTGAGCTGCGGGAAGATATCGACACTGTGCTTGAACCGGGGATGGTGATCTCGATGGAGCCAATGCTGACGATTCCTGATGGCCAGCCCGGCGCAGGCGGCTACCGCGAGCATGACATTCTGGTCATCACCGAAGACGGTAACGAGAACATCACCGGTTTCCCCTACGGACCGGAGCACAACGTCGTCGGGTAAACAGTCCTGATCCAAGGTATGAGCGGCTACAGCTGCTCATACCGGCTCTAGCTGTGAGCTTTCAGCAGGTTGTCCATTCGATCCAGACCGAGTTGGTTGGAGTTACCAAGCACCAACCTTGTTCGGAGGGATCGAATGAACGTGCACAAGAATGCCAGACTGACGCCATTGGGTCGAGAGCGGCTAGTGGGGATGATTGCATGCGGGATGAGTTTTGCGCAGGCTGGGGCGATCTGCGGCTGCTCTGCCAAGACGGCCACGAAGTGGTGGCGGCGGTATGAACAGGAGGGGCGCGAAGGTTTGCAGGATCGCAGTTCACGCCCTTATTCTCTGCGCAATCCTACGCCTGATGACGTGGCAGACCGGATCATCGCCTTGCGCCGTCAGCGTCTTACCGGGGCACATATTGCGGCAAGGACCGGCGTTTCGGCGGCGACGGTCAGCCGGGTTCTGCGCAGGGCGGGCCTTTCGCGGCTACGCGATCTGGAGCCTGCCGAGCCTGTACGCCGGTATGAACGCGATCATCCCGGCGACATGATCCACCTCGATATCAAGCGTCTTGGCAAGTTTGAGCGCGCCGGGCACCGCATCACGGGCGACAGGACAGGCCAGTCGAACAGCCGAGGGATCGGCTGGGAACATGTGCATGTCTGTGTCGATGACGCCTCGCGCCTGGCCTTCACCCAGGTCCATCCCGACGAAAAGGCGGTGAGCGCGGTGGCGCACCTGAATGCGGCGGTGGCCTGGTATGCGTCCATCGGGGTGAAGGTTGCGCGGGTGATGACAGACAATGGGTCGTGCTACAAATCTCATGCTTTCAAGGCCGCCTGTGCCGAGCTTGGCATCCGCCACATCCGCACCAAACCCTACACGCCCAAAACCAACGGAAAAGCCGAGAGGTTCATCCAGACTGCTCTGCGTGAATGGGCCTACGCCCGAGTCTATCAGACCTCAGACGACCGCGCCGCCGATCTGCCGGTCTGGACCCACCTCTACAATTGGCACCGCCCACACACGGCGCTAAAATCAAAACCACCCATCAGCCGGCTAGACTTTGATCGGAACAACCTGTTGAGGTTCCACATCTAGCGCGACACTATTTGTTGTTGCCCACCGTTTTGAGCCGCCCTCGGTGCCCATAGGGTGTTTCGCCGTATCGCTCTTTGTAATGCCGTGAGAATACGTTGTTCGAGTTGAACCCTGACGCCATGGCAACTTCCATGACACTCAGGTTGGTTTCTGTAAGCAATGTGCGCGCGCGTTCCAATCTGATGTTGCGATAGGTTTGCGCCGGAGCCTCGTTCAGCAATTGTCTGAACTGACGTTCAATCTGACGGCGCGAAATACCCGCGCTTGTGGCAAGTTCATCGAGCGTCAGCGGGTCCTCGATATTGTCATACATGGCCCGCAGAACAGCAAGGATACGAGGATTGCGAGAGCTGATGGCCTTGGCGATTGAGGAGCGCTGTTCGCTGCGGGTCGCGACATCGGGGCCGTTCAAACACATATCCGAAACGGCGATTGCAAAGTCTTCGCCATAGTCTTCGGCGATGATCGAAATCATCATTTCAGTTGCCGCAACACCACCACCGCAAGTCAGCAGACTTCCGTCCCTTTCGAACCTCTGTGGTGTGGGCTCCAGATCGGAAAATGCCTCAACAAATCCGGGCTGGTTTTCCCAATGAAGGGTGAAAGTCTTGTCCCTGAGAAAACCCGCGCGCGCGAGGGTCGCAGCACCGGTGCAGATGCCGCCAAGCTTGCCGCCAAACCGGGCGTGGCGGCGTATGCCCCCCAAGACATCGTCGGAGGCCGCCTGAATACTATTGTTGCCCGAACAGACAAAGAGGTAGGTATCGGGGTTCAGATCGTCCAGGCTGCCATGCACATCAATATCGATGCCGGAGGATGACGAAACAGCCCTGCCGTCATCTGAGATGGCCAGCCATCCATAGAGTGGTTTTTGGGACAGCTGGTTGGCGATGCGCAGAGGATCCAGAGCAGCGCTGAACGCGAGCAAAGTGAATTGGGGCAACAGCAGGAACCCGAACCACCGGGTTGCCTTGGGATCCTTGACCGGATAGCTGAACGCCCCCGCGGGCACGAGATCCGGCCGATCTACAGTCATGCTCTCGTTTTTGATCACAGGACGCGATTACTCCGCGATGTCCTCTGCCCAGAGCTCCGGTTTTTCATCGATGAAGCGCTGCATCAGAGCAATGCAATCGGGGTCATCTGCGACTATCACTTCAACGCCTTTCGAGCGTAGGAACTCTTCGTTCCCGCCGAAGTTGGTGTTTTCGCCGATCACCACGCGCGGGATGCCGAATTGAATGATCGTCCCGGTGCACATCATGCACGGGCTGAGCGACGTATAAAGCGTCGTGTCGCGATAGGTCTTCTGGCGGCCGGCCTTGCGCAACGCATCCATCTCGCCATGGGCAATCGGGTCGCCTTTTTGGACACGTTGATTGCGCCCTTGGGCTACGACTTCGCCGCCGCGCGCCAGCACTGAACCTATCGGGCACCCGCCTTCTTCAAACCCGGCTTTGGCCTCGTCGTAAGCGATGCGCAGCAAGCGTGTGTCGTCAGCGTTCATGTCTTGTCCCCCAGGATTGGCCCGTCGTAGTAGGGCAGCCGTTCAACGCTTGGCATCCAGGTGCCATTCTCCTGCAACTGGTCCATATGATCGGCAATCTCGTCAAGGGTGGCAAACCAGACGTCTTTGGTTTCCTGCGTTTTGGCAATCCATGCTTCAACCTGCTTCCACCGCGCCAATCTCCCTGTGAGAAAAGGATGGATGATCAGCATAAAGAAACCACCGGCGTCATACTGCGCCTCGAATTCCTCCCAGAAACCGCTGAGCCCGTGCGACGGGCTTGCAACTGGCATCATGTACCCAATCTCGTCGTAATGCGCGAAGGGGGGCCAGTCGTCGGTACCCCAATGCACAGGCATTTCGTAGAGAGATCCATTGGCCGTGTCCAAACGGTACGGAATGTCGTCGGCCATCATTGAGCTGTCATAGCGAATGCCGTGTTCGATCATCAGATCGACGACTTCCTGCGTTATGTTGTAGACCGGTGCACGGTAACCACGCGGCTTTTGCCCGCAGATGCGCATATGCGCATCGAGCGTGCGCTCGAACCACTCGCGCTGCTCCCCGCGTGTCTTTATAGGGTCTTCGTGCAAGTATCCGTGGTGGCCGATCTCGTGCCCGTCTTTCAGGATCGCCTCGGCCACATCCGGGTAGGTCTCCAAACACCAGCCGGGGATGAAGAACGATTGCTTCAGGCCCAGACACCGGTAGGTGTCGAGGATGCGGGGTAGCGCGACCAGAGGGCCATAGCGGCCCATTGAAATGGGGTAGAGCCGGTCGTGGCTGTCTTCGGGCTTGGCGATGTGGATCAGGCTGTCCGCATCCATGTCGAACGTAATTGCCACGGCGCATTTGGCACCATTGGGCCAGGGGATGGGGTTGCGGATCACATCGTCAGCTTTCGTTCAGGACGTGGGCGCTTTGCGTGTCCCACGACAGCCAGATTTCATCACCAGAGTGCAGATCGAACTTGGACAGTTCGCGTTCCTGCATCTGGACCTTGAATTCATGGCCCTGCGCGTCTTCGAGGAACAGGGTGACCATGGAGCCGACGAATTCTTCAGAAATCAGCTTGCAATACGCCTTGTTCCCGCCGACGGGTTCTTCTGATGCGATGTGCACCAGATCGGCGGAGATCACGAAGCTGGCGTTGTGGTCTTCGACCAGCTGCACCTCGTTCGTGGGTACTGTGAATTCGCCAGAGGTGGTTGTGATGCGCGCCGTACCGCCGTCAACAGATTTGACTTTGCCTGCCAGAATATTGTTGCGGCCCACAAACTCGGCGACGAACTGGTTTGCAGGGGCGCGGTAGATTTCCTTGGGCGTGCCGATCTGACCAATCTCGCCTTTGCCCATGATGATGACGCGGTCGGCCATCGCAAAGGCCTCGGACTGGGAGTGGGTCACGTAGACAAAGGTAATCCCCAACTCGCGCTGAAGGTCCGTGAGGACGGCCTGCATGCGAATTACCAAATGAGCATCCAGAGCTGACAATGGTTCGTCCAAGAGCAGGATCTGTGGCTCCATCACCAGCGAACGAGCCAGTGCAACACGTTGCTTCTGGCCACCTGACAAGGTCGAAATATGGCGGTTCTCAAATTCGAGGATCCCCATTTTGTCGAGCCACTTTATCGCACGCTCTTTGCGTTCCGCCTTGTCAACGCCACGCATCTTGAGACCAAATTCGACGTTTTCGCGCGCCGTCAGGAATGGGAAGAGCGCGAGTGACTGCCAAACCAAAGGCGTGTCGCGCTCGTGCGGGGCAACGTCATTCATCACTCGATCATTTAGGCGAATCTCGCCGTGCGTCGGCGCTTCGAGGCCAGCCAACATGCGCAAAGTTGTGGTCTTGCCGCAGCCGGATGGCCCCATGATTGCGAGGAACTCACCTTCGCGGATTTCGAAATCCAGTTCTTTAACTGCAACGAAATTGCCGAAGTGCTTTTGTACTTTGTCAAAGACAACCAGCGGTTTGCTCATGCGTGCAGGCCCTTGATTTGGCGGCTGGCGAAGAAGAGCTGTGCCAGCACAACCAGCGTCATTGATGTGAGGAAGACGAATGTCCCGATGGCGTTGACCTGCGGGTCAATATTGCCCTGAACGATTTCGAGAACGACCACGGGCAACGTAGAATTCAGGCCAGAGACAAACCATGACACAGCAAATTCGTCGAAGGAGACAGCGGCCGTCAGGAACAGGCTTGAAAAAATGGCAGGCTTGCAGAACGGCACGATCACATGCCGCATGGTCTGCCATTCCGATCCGCCCAGGTTCCATGCAGCGGATTCGAGGTCCGGGTCCATTTGGTTCAGCCGCAGGCGGATCACAGCCATGGCAAAAGGTGCTGTCAGCACGCTGTGCGCAATGATGATCGAATAAAGCTGCCCGGACATCCCGATCTTGGACAGCCACGCAAGCATGGCCAGCGCCATGATGATCAGCGGAATCGTGGGCGGCAGCAGGATCAGCGCAAGGTACGGGCCTTTGAATCGGAAGTTGTACCGGAAGTCGGAATAGGCCGTGCAAAAGCCTAGGAATGTCGCGATCACAGCCGTTGAGCAGGAGACGATCAGGCTGTTGCGCGCGGCTTTCCAGATGTCCGGATCGGCCAGGACCTTAGCGTACCATTCGGTCGAAAACTCACCCAACGGGATCGTCGGGAAGCGCTGCGAGTTGAAGGAAAAGATCATGCTGAAGATGATGGGCGCAAATACGAAGGCGAAGATCAGGACGACATAGATGCCAAGGATAAAGTTGAGGGATGGGCTCTGTTTCATTTTGCGCCCTTCCCCTTGCGATAGGCCAAAGCAATGCCGGTGAAGGCGATGGCAAAGAGCGTAACCATCATCATGATCGCGACAACGGCTGCGCGCGGCCATTGCTGGCCGGACTTGGTGGTATCGAGGATCAGGATTGGCAGGGTCGGTTCCTGCGATCCGCCCAGATAGAAGGGTGCCACAAAGTCACCAAAGGACAGAATAAAGCAGAAGATCGCCGCGATGATCAGCCCGGTCTTGGACAGTGGAATGATCACCTGCCAGATCGTGCGCAGGGGCGAACAGCCAAGGTTGCGCGCCGCCTCAATCAGGTTTTTGTCGATATTGGCCATCGTGACGGTTTGCAGTATGACCACCAGCGGCAGGGTCAGAGTCATGTAGCCCACCAGCGTGCCGAAGTTGGTGTTCAGCATGGTGTAGGGGCCAAGGCCGATGTAGCCCAGCACGGCATTTACCACGCCACTTTCGGACAGAATCACGAACCATGAAAATGTGCGCACCAGATAGCTGGTGAAAAACGGAATGATCAGCAGAAAGATCGCCCAGCGTCGCGTGCTTTCAGAAGCGCGGAAGGCCAATGCAAAGGCTGCCGGAAAGGCGATACACATCGCGCAGACGGTGGACAGTGTGGCGATGCCTATCGTGTACCAATAGCTGTCCCAGAAGAACCCGCGCGTCAGCATCCGCGACCAGTTCACGAACTCGAAGGCTTCGGTCATGCGATAGTTCTTCACCAGGAAGAACGACATCGCGACCATGAACAGAACCGGCCCGACAAAGAAGATCAGCTGCCAGAAGATGATCGGCAAACGCCACGTCAGCGCATAAAGGCTTGGGCGATTTTCAGGATTGGAAGACATGGGGCTGTGCAGGGCTTTCGCGTCTTAAGGGAAAAAGGGGGCGACCTGTTGGCCGCCCTTTTTTGGTTCTTTGGGCCCTAGATCAGGCGCTCTTGTACTCGGACCAGAAGTCGTTCCAGTCCTCCAGCGTCTGCTGCTGAGGAATGTCGCGGTAATGGACCCGGCCTTCCTTGATCAGTGCGATCGGATCTTGCGGATCACCATCGACCTGGTGCGACCGCTTGGCTTCCGCCATGTCAGCCTCGATCAGGGCGGCGCGGCCAGCCTTGGTCACGCAGAAGCCGGGATAGGCCGCCATCTGTGCAGATTTCACCTGACCTGCAGGGGACATCATGTACTGGATGAACTTCTTGGCCTCTTCGGCCTTTTCGCTGCCCTTGCCGATGGAATAGCTTTCAGTGAACTGAATGCCGCCTTCCTTCGGGATCACGGACGCGACAGGCGCGCCGTCTTTTTCTAGAACGCCGGTGATCCAGTCACCGATGCCAACCATCGCCTGCATCTCGCCGTTTTTCAGGCCATTGAACGTGCCGCCATAGTCAAAGAAGCCGCCAACCTGCGAGCGCAGGCTCATGGTGGTCTCCTGAACCTTGGACCACTGATCGTCGTTCAGGTTCCAAAGGTCAGCGCCATTCCCATCATAAAGGCTCATCTGACCTAGGGTCGGCAGGTGCCAGTCAAAATGGCCCACTTTGCCCTGAAGCTCCGGCTTCCAGAAGCAGGAATAGCTTTCCGCTTCTTTCGCTGTCACGGAGTTCTTGTTGTAGGAAACACCCAAGTGCCCCCCGCGCAGGATCATGGAATACATCTTGCCGTCCGCCCAGTGGCCGGGGAACTGCGAGAAGTCTTCGTGCAGCATGTCATCCAGCGGATAATCTGCCGGGTTCATTTCTTCGATGTAGCCAGCTGCGTTCAGCTGCTGCACGAATTCTGCGTCAGACAGGATCAGATCGTAAGTGCCCGGAGGGGATTGGGCGATCAGCGCCAGCATGTTGTCGCCACCAGCATAATACTTTGGCACGAACTTCACGTTGTTTGCAGCCTCATACTCCGCAACCACATCAGCCTCTCCATGGCCGTACCACGCAAGCATGTTGATTTCGGTCGTTGCCGCCCAGGCGCGGCTGACAAATGGTGTTGTCAGAACGGCTGCGCCGCCAGCTTTCAGCAGTTGGCGGCGGTTCAAGCCCAATAGTGATGAAGTTACGGTTGGTCTGTACATTTGTGTCTCCCGGTTGGTCACTCTTTCCCAGCAAAAGAGCATTTGATTTTTCGCCGAACCATAGTGTTCAGTCTGATTTTTGTAGAATGGTATGGTAAAATGAGACTTTTAGGAAATTTATCGTTGATATGCCTTCATAATGAGCAGTTATGCGTCAATAGCGCTCGATGAGCGTTGCTCCAAGGTGTTGATCATGGCATCCATGGCCGCGTATCCGCCCGCACCCAACTGAGCCTGTCGTGCGAAAAGCCCGATGTGCAAAGGGGCAAGAACCGGCAGGCCGTCTTGTTCAGAAAAAGTGCGCATGCCGCTTTGGACCGTCGGAGCAGTCAGGCACGAAAGGCCAAGGCCATCCTGGACCGCGCGTTGAACGCCACCAATGCCGGGACTGGAGTAAGCGATGCGCCAGCTTTTTCCCACCAACTTCAAAGCGGTAGCCATACGGTCGCGGTACACACAACCAAAGGGGTGCGCGACAAGGGGGATGTCAGCATGTTCCGGGATCTCGAACCCGTTGGCGCCAACCCAGGTTGGTTGTTCTTTCCAGTTGCGGAATAGGAACTGCTGGTCGTCCCCGTCGAACAATGCCACGGCGATATCGATTTCGTTGCTCCGCATGGCCGCCAGCAGATGCTTGGACAGATCACATCGAATTTCGATCTGTGTATCGGGGAATTGTCGGACAACGTCCGTCAAACAGGCTTGCAGGGTGTTGACCGCATAGTCCACAGGCAACCCCACCCGCAATCTTGCTGCGGGATCACGCTGCTCAAACTCCGCCATTGCCAGATCGTTCAGGCGCAGAATCTGGCGCGCATGTATGGCCAGAGCCTCCCCCCGCTCCGTGAGCGATATCTCTTTGCCCTTCCGCGCAATGAGCGGATAGCCAACCGCTTCTTCCAAGCGCTTCACTTGCAGGCTGATGGCAGGTTGCGTCCGACCAAGTATCTCGGCCGCGCGCGTGAAACTTGCCACCTCAATGACAGTGATGAAAGCTCTGAGGAGCTCTGTTGAAAGGTTGACCGCGCCCATACGAGAACATTAGCGCTGAAAATGTATAGCGAACAACGATAAAGTTGCTTTATGCAAATCGTATGATCACCCTCTATTCGAACAAGACGCTGACGGACTCTCCATTCGCGATCCGTGTGATCGCCTTGGCGAACATTGGCGCAATCGAAATCTCGCGAATTTTCGATGATGCGGTGACCGCTTCGGTAGCGCAAATTGTGTCGGTGATGACCAGGGACGTCAGATCAGATGCATTGATCCTGTCGACAGCCTTGCCGGACAGGACCCCATGGGTGATGTAAGCAGAAACTTCCGCCGCGCCATTTTCGAGCAGCGCCGTCGCGGCATTACAGAGCGTACCGCCAGAGTCGATAATGTCATCGACCAACATGCAGGACTTGCCAGAGACGTCCCCGATTATGTTCATGACTTCAGACGAGCCGGGCTTGTCGCGGCGCTTGTCTACAATTGCGAGGCCAGTCGAGAGACGTTTCGCCAAAGCGCGTGCGCGCACTACACCGCCTACGTCCGGGGATACGACCATCACATTGTCGCGGTCCTTTTGCTTTTCGATATCCCGCACGATTTCGGGCACCGCGTAAAGATTGTCGGTGGGAATGTCGAAGAAACCCTGAATTTGCCCTGCATGCAGATCCATAGTTAGCACCCGATGCGCGCCCGCCTGCGTGATCATGTTCGCCACAAGCTTTGCCGTGATCGGCGTGCGCGGGGCTGATTTGCGGTCCTGACGGGCATAGCCGAAATAGGGGATCACGGCGGTGATCCGCCCGGCAGAGGATCGGCGCAGCGCGTCGATCAACACCAGCAGCTCCATCAGGTTGTCGTTGGCTGGATAGGACGTTGATTGGATGACATAGACGTCATCGCCGCGCACGTTTTCCTGTATCTCGACAAAGACTTCTTCGTCGGCAAACCGACGCACGTTACACTCAGCCAGAGGGACACGCATATGCGCGGCAATCGCTTCAGCAAGCGGACGGTTACTGTTTCCACAGATCAATTTCATCTGTCGAGCCCCTCTGGTCAGAGTTTGATTGGATGTGCGCCGGGTTCAGGCCTTAGACCGGGAACGCCATCTCGGGTTTGTAGGTCTTGAAGCTTTCCAGATACTGCGCATTGGCCTGGCGCTGCCATTCGGTGCCGGGCTGGATCGCGGTGACGACCTTGTACTTTTCGCGATAGGACTTCGTATTGTCATTCTCTTCCATGACAATCGCCACCATGCCCGCAACTTTGCCCTTCTGCTGTTCAACCAGCTGGACAGCACCATGCATCGTGCCGCCGGTTTCAACCCACTGATCCACCAGCAAAACCCGCGTTCCGGGTGCAAAGGCGGGCGTGCGCATTTCCATCGACTGGGTTTGACCGGAGTAGTTGGTCATAGACGCGCTGTCTGTATCCACACAGAGCTTTCCGGGTTTGCGAATGGGCAGAAACCCCTTCCCGATACGGGCCGCGATGCCCGCCGCCAGAACAAAGCCCATCGCATCAAGGCCCGCGACGACGTCAATCTCATCGGCATCTAGATCAGCCACCAGATCATCCAGCAGATCATGATACGCCTTGCCGTTGATGTAGATTGAGGTCGGGTCAAGCCATGCAAACTTGTCGCCTTTGGTGTTCGGGGCCATCAGCGAGAAGTACCAACGGTCGTCTCTGGGTCCTTTGTCTTGAGCCATCTTTTCTCTCCCTTATGTCTGTGTGAGGTCCATGAGCCGCTTCAGGCGCTCAGGATCAATATTGTAGAAATCGCCGTCAAAATTGATGCCGGTCGCGACCATGAAAAGATCAACCGCATCTGCATATTGCGCTGCGTTTTCAGGTGTGATGCCGGATGCAAGGCCAAGTGCCGTGTCGCCGCAATGCGCGCGAAACGTGTCGATCTTGCCAACATCGGCTGCGTGGCCAGTCGCCACGCCGGAGGTCACAACGACGTCCATGTAGTGCGTCGCGATGCGCGCGCTTTTGCCATACTGTGCTGGATCAACGTCGCGCTGCTTTTTGAATGCGGTGCCGCCGATATAAAGCCCGGTCCAACCGCTTCCTTCGCGGATGGCCGCGATCTCATCTGCTTCGGGCTGATCATCTTCCGCACGGCGTTCATCCATACGTGCGTCATCGGCCCAGTAACCATCGACCTTGCACCCTTCAGCTTGCATCTCTCCCAGAATTGGGAAGGCAAACTTGCCGGTGACCGCCAGAAAATTCACCCCGAGCCAAATGTCCGGGAACGCCTGCCGCATCTCCTTGATGATCGGGACTAGTTTCTCTTTCTCGAAGTCGTGGTTGATCAGAAAAACCCCCGGACACCCGCCAGCAATGGCTGCTTTGATGTTCCGCTCGGCCTGTTCGCTGTCAAGCACATGAATGACAGGAAGAATGACAGGACCAGTTGCGCCAAAGGTCTTTTTGAAGTCGTGTCGATCCATCTCAATTCTCAATCCCGGTTATTGCGAGGACGCTATCATCGGCAATGGAATTTAGAAAATTTATTGTGCTTATTAGTTCATTTAGCTTGGAAATGAATGCATCTCGATGAGAACGCCTGCGGTTCTTTGCAAAACCAGCCGATGTCAAAGCGGAGCTAATCTTCGGCACGTCTCCGACGAGAAGCACGTAAGCTTCATTCCAATATGCCGAGAACTGTCTATGCTCCTTTGCGAATGGCCCCTCGCCAAACAATGCAACTACCCAGACATAATCCACGAAAGCCCGTGCCCATGGCCTCGTTCGACCCCTCCCGACCCGATGGTACCAACCGCAGTCTTGAGATTGCCGTTTCCGCTGACGGCACACCCAGAATGAACCACACCTACACAATCGACGCGCGATGCGGCGTGGCGGTGCGCGTCGGCGCAGGTCAACAGCTAACCGTGATGAACCCCAGCGGCCATCAAGTCTGCGATTTCTGGATTTTTGCAGCAGATGATGTGGGTGAGTATTCTTCGATGGAGCATTTGCACACAGCCCTAGGCTCGATATTCCCCAAAGTAGGTGACAGTGTGACCTCCAACCTGCGTCGCCCCTTGATGACAATCACGGAAGACACATCCGATGGTGTGCATGACACGATAATCGCCTGCTGCGATCATGCCCGGTACCAGCAATTGGGCTGCACGGAATACCACGACAATTGCGCTGATAATCTGCGGATGGCGCTGATGGCCATTGGCCTCAAAGCGCCAGCTGTTCCCGCCCCTTTCAATCTTTGGATGAACGTCCCTGTGCAAGCCGACGGCAGCACAAGTTTCGTCGCACCCGTGTCAAAACCGGATGACCAAGTGACCTTCCGCGCCGATATGGACGTCATCGCCGTCATGTCCGCCTGCCCTCAAGACGTCACGCCAGTCAACGGCGTGGGTGTCGCGCCAGACATTCTGAAGTTCTACGTCGCGGACACCTGACGTATCCGACCAATTCAAAAGCAGTTGATTGATACCCTCGCCGAAGTTGCGCTGTCATTGTGTCAGGAGCTTACGGGGAAAGATCTCAGCTCCGATGGCGATCGTTAACCTTGAAGTGGCGACGTCTAGCGGTTGTTCGAGCAAGGTACAGGGTTGGAACTACGGGCTCCCCTCCGTCATTCGGTAGTGGAACAGATTTTTGGGGCCCGACGAACTCTGAATGTCCGCTCCCGCGGCTCGCGGCCGCAACGCAGCGATGGTTGTGCTGCAAGAGAAAACAAATGCTGCGTCAGCAACATGGCTAAACATCAATGTCGGCAAAGTCCGCATTGCTGTCGTCCATGTGCCATGCAGCTAAGGTCTGGAGCGAGCCCAACCTGTAAGTTCGCTTCAAAGACACACGCACACTCGCAGCATGATTATTGCTGCATCTGCGAAGTTCCTAGCGCTGCGAGGCGGCAGATAGACCAGCCATTGGTACGCAATGCAGTTTCTTTTTACCGTTTGTTTGAGGGCCGATATCCCATTGCCTGTCTTTGGGAAACGCCGCAGTTTCATTGGACCGCTGTGAACTCATTTTTGACCGATGTTGCATTTTGATCGAATGGCAGAAATCAAATCGTTTGCGCCGAAATTTCGACGACTTAGAGCGTTGAAAAATAGCAAGGACGCGGGCCTTTCAACCCAAGCACGTCGCAGAAACTGAATGGCCGACTCTTAATTTCCTTCATTTGTCCACTCTCGTGACCAGCGTTCCAGCTCACTCAGGACGGCGTCCAGAGACTTCCCTTTTTTTGTGAGAGAGTATTCGGTTTTTGGCGGCACCTCCGCATAGACCTTGCGGTGGATAACGCCATGGTCTTCCAGTTCCCGCAGCTTTCGTGTCAGGACTCGCTGCGTAACATCGGGCATTTCGCGGCGCAATTCGCCATACCGCTTGGTTCCCGTTTGCAGCGTGTGCAGTATCTGGCATTTCCATTTGCCACCTATGATCTCAATCGCGACCTCGGCTGGGCAATGGTGATCGGTCATGTTCTGCTTTGCATCATTTGCCATTCCGGACCTCATTTACGGTGCGCATCACAGCTTTGGAAGGAAGCATGGCAAAACCTTGCTCCACATTTTGCAACAGATGCCTACGCTTATTTGCACAGAATTTCCCCGTGGTATCCATTTGGTTCCTACTAACATCAATCGTAGGTAGATGTCATGTTGTTACGACAGTCAATGAAGCGGCCTGATCTGATCCGGGAAATCTGAAAATTCCAGATGACAGAAAAAGGCCTTCTACCACTGCACCCCGCCGAACCAGACAGGAGGCCCCATGAAACCGAACTTCATTATCCCACTCGCCACAGGCGCGCTTTCTCTTGCGCTTGCAACCGGTGCAGCCGCATCTGACAACCCACAATCCACCACCGTTCTTGAGTTTGCGGATGCCAACACCTTGTTCGTTGCAGATTCCGATGGTGCAAAGATTTACGCTTATACGCTGCCGGATGCCGTTCCAGCCACAGAATCTCGCGGCTATAACCTCATTGGGCTCGGCGCGCAGATCGTCGAGCAGTTGGGGGTGAACCCCTTTGCGATCAGCTATCACGATATTGCCGTGAACCAGGTCTCGAAGGAAACCTACATTTCCCTGTCGATCCGTGCAGGCGATGAGAAATCCCCAATGGTCATCCGGGTCGATCAGGATGGGACCATTGTTCCACTCGACCTTGCGGCTCTGAACAGCACATCCTTCGCGCTGAGCGATACCCCGGATGATAGCGTGACGTTCTGGCGTGACATCCCGGCTTCGACCTTCACTGTCACCGATATGGATTATGTCGACGGCTCGCTGTTTGTGGCGGGGCTATCGACGGGGGAGTTCGCCTCGACCCTGCGGCAGGTGCCGTATCCGTTTGACAGCAGCGCCGCCGCTTCCAGTATCGAGATGTTCCATACGGTTCACAATCAGACCGAAACCCGCGCCCCGATCCGCGCGATGAGCGTAGTGGACCTGAACGGGACGCAGACCGTTGTGGCGGCCTATACCTGTACGCCATTGGTCACGATCCCTTCAGCTGATCTGGTCGATGGCAGCCACGTCATTGCTAAAACTGTCGCTGAGCTTGGCTATGGCAATACCCCGCTTGAGGTGCTGCATTTCACCGCGCCCAATGATGAGTTCCAGCCCGAAGAATATGTGCTGGTCATCAACAAGGAACGCGACGCCGACCTGATGCGCGTGACCGACCTTGCGACCGCATCGGCAAGCGAAGGCCTGTCGCAACCTGTATTGTGGGGGGATGCCGGTGTGGAAACCACAGCGCGTCCGTTGGGCGCCGTGTTGCAGGCCGATGATCAGGATGAGCAGTATCTGCTGACGCTGAAACGGAACCTCGATACCGGCGACGTTGATCTCGTGTCCTACCGAAAAGGTGCGTATTTCCGCCTGAATGACTTTGTGAGCGAATACAACTTCCCTGATTACGCCTATTCCGATGAGCAGGAGTTCTACCGCACATTCCAGAACCTGCTGAAAGCGGATGCAGGCTATCCAGATCTGCAAAGGTAGGATGCATATGCGAAGCCTGATTGTATCTGCGGGCGTCGCACTGGTCGGTTTCATATCGGCCAGTGCAGCCGCATATGCTTGTGAAGCAGACAGTTCGCCGACAGCCAAGGTCGAGCAGGTTTACCCGTCAGCGAATATTCTGCCCGAAAACCTGCTACGCTTTTATATCTACTTCTCTGAGCCCATGGCTCGTGAGGGGATATGGAACTCGGTCGTTCTGTTGGATGCAGATGGGGAAGTCGTGCCTGGTGCATTCATCGAGAACAAGTTCGACCTCTGGTCTCCCGATGACAAGCGCTTGACGGTTCTGTTCGACCCGGGTCGGGTCAAAACAGGTTTGGTGGCACATAATACATTGGGCCGGGCACTGGAGGCGGGAAAGAGCTATACCTTACAGGTCGGTGCAAGCGCCGAGACTCGTAGCGGATGTAGCATCGGTAGCGATTACGGCAAGAGCTTCGAAGTTGCTGAGGCTGATTTCGATGCGCCGGATTTGGCGGCGTGGCAAGTTATCGCGCCGCTTGCAGGTACAAAAGAGCCTTTGCGTGTTGAGCTGGATGGTCCAACCGATCACTTGTCAATGGCCTATCTTATTCGGGTCAAGGATGCTGATGGCAGTTTCGTGCGTGGCGCACTGCAGTTGGACGACAATGAACAGGCATGGGTGTTCACACCTCAAAAACCCTGGACGGAGAAATCGCACCAGATTGAAGTGAGCACGATGCTGGAGGATATTGTCGGCAACCGCCTGACTGGATTGTTTGACCGCCCCGTAGTGAAAGACGGCTTTAGTGAGCCGGGTTCTGAGGTTGAAACCCTACCCTTCACGCCGCACCCGAACTGAGAATTAACACAAGAAAGAACACCAAAATGAAACTCTTCTACGCGCCCGGAACCTGCGCACTTGCCCCTCATATCGCGCTGGAATGGACCGGTACATCCTATGAGGCTGAACGCGTCGAACTGGGATCAGACGACTATCTCAAAATCAATCCGCTCGGCATGGTGCCTGCGCTGAAAGATGGTGATCACCGGATTATGACGCAGGCGGATGCGATCTTAAAATATATCGAGACGAAGTTCCCCAATGCCGATCTTGGTGTTGCAAAAGATCCACTTAGCCAGTTTGAACTGGATGAAGCATTGGCTTTTCTGACCGGGGATTTCCATCCGGCATTCTGGCCCTTCTTTGTGCCGGACCGATTTACAGCCAGCACTGAAGAAGCCGCACAGAATGATGTGCGCGAGGCCTCTTTTGCCCGGATTGTCCGGGTCATGAACCACCTTGAGATGCTCCTGGAAAGCGGCACGCATGTGGTTGGTGGCAAGCGTACAATTGCTGATCCCTACGCCTTCGCCATGACCCGTTGGACGGCGCACACGCCAAAGCCATGGCAGGAATATCCTGCTGTAAAACGGTTTATGGAAACTATGTTGGAAGACAATGGTGTGCAGAATGCCATGAAAACCCAAGGCTTGGATTAGCCATGGCACAGTATGACTACAATGCCCCCCAATACCATGTCGCAACACGCGACAAGGTGAACACAGAGCTTCTGCGGGGCATCTTTCCCGCGGATCGTTCTGCTTGGGACAACGATCCGCAGTTTCTGGGCTGGCCTGCCCATCTGCAACGCTTGCATGCCTCAATATCCGAGGCCAGCGCACGGTTGGTCGGGGGGCTGGAGGCCGTTCTGGACGAACCCGAAGGTAGCGTTCAGGAGGTGATGGGGCTGACCGGCATGAACCGTCTGGGCATTGATCTGGTTGTACATGTTCATGGGCATCACGGGTTTGAGGATGCCAATGTCCTGCCGGGTTTCCTTGGGCGGTTTCCCCAATTGTCACAGGCGATTGATCTTCTGGAAAACGACCACACATTCCTGGACCAGGCGCTGGATCAGTCGGAATTGGTCTTTGCCAAGCTTAATGGAGAGGGCACATCAAAAGCCACGGTCGGAAAGGCGCTTGAGCAGGCCAAGGTACTGAACAAGATATTGCACCGGCACACCTATGACGAAGAAGATATCCTGATCCCGGCGGTGCTGCGTGCCTATGCCTGAGACCCCCGAAGACATCCCCCGGCTCTTTGCCGAAGCCTGGAATGCCCGCGACGCGCAGGCGCTTGCGTCGCTCTTTGTCGAAGATGCGGATTTCGTGAATGTCGTGGGCCTCTGGTGGGACAACCGCAATGAGATCGAGCGCGCGCATCTCTACGGCTTGACGACTTTTTTCCGCTATTCGGAGATTGCGGCGCGGCGCGTCAAGGTGCGGCAGGTCGGTGACGACGTCTCAATCATCCACACACGCTGGAAGTTAACGGGTCAGATCGATAAAAACGGCCTGCAACTTGATACGCGTTTCGCGATCATGGTGTTTGTGGCGCAACGAAAGCAAAGCGGGTGGGCCGTTCTGGCCGCACAAAATACCGACATCGTACCCGGTGCAGAAACCAATGTCGTCAGTGACGGTGTGATGAGAGCTGCGGACTATCGAAAGTAAGACGAATTTTGACAGTGTTTGCTCAAGTGTTGTCGAATGATGGTCAACAAGAGCATCGCAGACAATTTCCAGCCCATAACCTGAAGTCCGCCGTACCGCCAATTTCGAACAGAACTAATTGGTTTGGCGCCACGGAGTGGCTATTCAATAGCCGCTCTAGCGGTAAATGTTGCTTCACGGCAAGAACCATGCCGAGCCCGCGAGTGTTTTCTGCGTCAGCAAAGGGCGGGTTTGTCCTGCGTCGGGCTTTTCGGAACAAGCCGCGGCGAAAACCTGATCTCCGAGCCGGCCAAATCAACGTTGTCGAACGTCTGGTTCGGTGATGCTCGCTGCAGGGCGGCGGTCGACCTGCCGCAACCGCAAAACTATGCCGCGTCAGCGAAGGTCGAAAATCCAATGGCGGTTTTGTCCCGACAGCGGTAATTGTGAACCTCTGTGAGGATCGTCGGCTTTGGACCCTTCTAGAGCTTTTGATTGGCTCTGATATTTGTAGTCCGGATTTAGCAATAACAATGCTTCTTGAACGAGAGTGTATCGGGTTAAAGTTGAGTTTCCCGGCGTTCTGAATCTCTTCGGTTTGCCTGGAGTTCGACGTGGATGCACCGGTTGATATTGAATCTTTCACTGCAATAGTTACATTGATCTTAACAATAAAATGGCCGGAATGATCTTGACGCTGTCTGAGATTGAACCGGGACAGCGCCTGGCTGAAACAAGTGCCCAGACATATAACACGTTAGAATGCGCTTGCGTGGACCCGAAGTGAAACCCGGGGCCGCATTGTATCTGACGTTCTGAATTCGGCTCCGCCTATGTGAGGAGCCACGTCATTGACTGCGCTGAAGTTAGTTTATCAATCTCCCAACGCTCTTAAGCCAAGGAACAGAAATCCCAGAACGCATTCGAAAAGCCAGATCCGGCAGGTGATGCGCTCAATCGAGCACTTTGGGTTTACCAACCCCGTTCTTGTTGATGATGACAATCAGCTCATTGCGGGACATGGCCGTGTCGAGGCAGCCAAACTCTTGGGGTTGGAGCAAGTCCCAACGATCTGTTTGTCAGGCATGAGCCAAGAGGACATTCGGGCTTATGTCATCGCGGACAACAAGCTTGCTGAAAATGCGGGTTGGGATGCAGGCCTTCTGGCGCTCGAATTCCAGTACCTCGATGAGTTGGAAATCCCATTTGATCTCACACTAACGGGTTTCGAGTTGCCTGAGATCGATCTGAGCATCCAGGCGCTGAGACTGGATGGTGAGGAAGGGCAGGATCCGTTGGATCAGGTTCCGACACCAACTGGGAATTCGCCGGTAACCCGGGAGGGTGACATCTGGCACATTGGCCCTCATCGCCTGATCTGCGGGGATAGCACCAGGGCGGAGACCTATGCCGCTTTGCTCGGATCGGAACGTGCTCAGATGGTCTTCACAGATCCCCCTTACAACGTGCCCATACGGGGACACGTCTCGGGCTTGGGATCGGTTCAGCATCGAGAGTTTGCCATGGCGTCCGGTGAAATGTCGCCAGAAGACTTTCAGTGCTTCTTGACGACTGTATTCAAACACCTTGCCGCCTATAGTGAAGACGGTTCCATTCATTTTCAGTGTATGGACTGGCGCCATATAAGAGAAATCCTTGGGGCAGGGGACGTGGCTTACTCCGAGCTCAAAAACCTTTGTGTTTGGTCTAAGACCAATGGCGGAATGGGATCGCTGTACCGCTCACAGCACGAGTTGGTGTTTTTGTTCAAATCGGGGGCCGGCAAACACATCAACAATGTCGAACTTGGAAAGAATGGCAGGAACCGGACGAATGTCTGGACTTATGCCGGAGCCAATAGTTTTGGTGAAGGGCAGGGCGGCCTTGAGATGCACCCTACAGTTAAGCCTGTGGCATTGGTGAGGGACGCCATTCTGGACTGCTCACATCGTGGCGGGTTGGTGTTGGACCCATTCTGTGGGTCGGGATCCACACTTGTAGCGGCTGAGCAATCGGGTCGCCGTGGATATGGGGTCGAGCTTGATGCAGCCTACTGTGACGTGATCCTGCGCCGTTTGACGGAAACATTCGGCCTGATCCCACGTCTTGGTGAAGACGGTCCGGTGTTTCATGAGGTCGCGGCTGATCGTGCAAGCGAAGGTGTCAGTGCGATAGCTGAATCGGAGGCAGCAGATGCGTGACAAAGACTACCAAGTTGGCTTCGGTCGTCCTCCTCGGGATACTCAGTTCCAAAAGGGACAATCCGGAAATCCAAAAGGCAGGCCCCGTAAAAAAGGGTCCATTGAACTGGATCTGGATCAGGTCCTGGATCAGCAGGTCAGAGTTCGTTTGCCCGGCGGCAGCAAAAACATGGACGCGCGCGAAGCCACACTGCGTGTGCAGGTTGATAAAGCGCTCAAGGGAAACATCCAATCGGCAAGGTACGTGCTAAAGCAGTTTGAAAAATATGAAGCCATAACACCCCCGCGATCGAAGATACAAACAGGCGTGGTGATCGCACCAAGAGCCCCCGTGCAAGAACATGAAAACGACACCTAATGGCTATCTTCAACGCTCAAAGACTGGGGCAAGCCGCGAGGTGCAAAGTATGGCCAAGCACCTAATTTATGTATCAAGGAATTAGCCTATGACCGATGGTGCTGGCCCGCTTGAGGATTTCAATCCTCTTTATCCCACCAGGTTCCAAAGAGGAAAATCTGGCAATCCCAAGGGAAGACCGCGCGGTGCGAAAGGGATGAAGCCTATTGTCCAGAGAGTTGCGCATGAAACACATGTTGTCAGCGAAGACGGCGAACGCAAGCGCTACTCGACTGTGGAATTGGTGTTGAAGATGATTCAGCGTGAAGCGCTGAAGGGTAATCTGAAAGCCAAAGTTCTACTTGATGAACTACAGGAAAAATACAGCCCGCAGGAGGTCAATAACATGGGCTACGGCTGTCTTGTTGCGCCTGAAGGTTGCACGCTTGAGACCACGCTGCTCAGGGTCGAATACGTTAAGGAGGATGAACAACCCTGGCACCGTCCGACATAGGCAGCACTGGAATGGCGTAGCTAAGTGAGTCAGACCATCCTGTCGGACAGCCACTTAAAAAGCCCGGACTCCAAAGTTCTTGAGGCCAGCTCGTTGCCTGTCCAAATGTCCAGGTTCAAATCCCTTTGCGTTGGAAGGGCCAATGCGCCGCGTGGATCGGCACATGCAAATATGAAACGGTCCCAGGACCCATCGGCTAAGAATCGTTCAATATAGCTGTCGAGCTCAGCCTGACGTGCCTGGCTCTTGACCTGAACCCAGGCCGTTTCCCCGGTCAGGGGTTGCTCGAGCACCAGGTCCACATCAGGCATGTTGCCACCCAGCAGGCTGGTACGCCGCCAGCCGTTTCGCAGGAAGATGAGATCAATCAATGTTTCAAATTCTGCCCAATGCAGGGTCCTGATCATTTGCTCTGCCAGACTATGCATCTCGTCGGTGAGCGCGCAGGCGTGGTGTTGTAGCGGATGGCGCTCTCCCCGGATGGATCGCAACAGGTAGTCCTGAGCCTCGACCTTACAATTGTCCGCCTGTATGATGCTGTCTTGGTGAGCGCTGAACTCAGGGTGTTTAGTTGGAGAGGGGTGCCAGCAAGCGATATTTTGGACCAGCCACTTTGTGTTGATCGCCAACGCACCGGGCCCGACGATTTTACCTTGGATAGTTCGATCTTGTCGCCCGCAAGCGCCCACCATAGGTGCCCACGCGCCATTGTAATCCAAAGCGAGCCGTCTGGCAGGTCGTAGAAGTCTTTCAATTCCCGTATATCTTCTTTTGCGGCCTGAATTCCGCGCCCGGCCTGGGTCATCGTTGTTAGCAACATCTCCCAATCGCCTTCCAGACACAGCGAGTGGTCGGCCAGGTCAAAGTCGACAGGAATGACCGCATTCTCCAGGGCATAATCAACATGTTTGCCGCCAGAGCCCAGCTTTACATATCGCACATCTGATGGGTTCAACTGGTCTTTCATCTGCCGCGCCTTGTCGTCGATCGGTGACATACCAGCGCTTCGTTTAGGACGGAAGTCAACAGAATATGTCACTGATCGTCTGTAGACTGATCATCTGTGTCGATGTCCAACACGCTGTATGGATGTGCGCGACCGCCTTGCCAAAAACCTGCGACGCTTGCGGCAGATAAAAGGCTGGTCGCAAGAGGAGTTCGCGCATCAAGCGGATGTTCACAGGACGTACATTAGCGATCTCGAGCGCAGTGCCCGCAACCCAACGATTACCGTTGTGGATAAACTGGCTACCGCGCTTGGTGTCTCGCTGGGTGAGTTGTTGGACTAGTTCTTCGGATTGACTGACTACCGATCCTGTGCAGGCTCATACGCCCGCTTTGCGCAATCCAAAGTTGGTGCTTCGCTTCATTTTCGCCCGTTCTGACGGGCTAAGAGCTCAATCGCCCGCATACGCGCGGCGGCGTGTTGCAGCGGGACCTGGAGGGACTGAACAAGCTCTATTGCTTCTTTTGGGCTAATCTTCGATCGCTGGCCTCTGAGAGCTTGCGATGCCGCGTCCTCCAAACTACCCGTTAGCTTTGCAAAAACGAAACTGAGCTGTTCACGGGTTGTGTTGTCCATGCCAGCAGTGCCGCTTGCCAAGCCATGGAAGTCGAGCAATTTCTTTACTATCATCGGATGTACGACAAAAAACGCTTTGAGGAATCCACATCAATTTATGGGACATGGCACAACTAATTGAGGTCCCAAACTTGTGGGCCCAATGTCCCATGACATGAAGCATCAGTCGTGGGTCAAGAAAATGCGACGCCGGAACCGGCCCATAAGAGACCTTCGCCCATAGTCTCGATGCTGCGGCGCAGCCCGTCGCACCTGCCGTTCGCTGCGAGCGCAGTATCAAATGCTGCCTGAACTTGCGAAATGCGGACTTTGCTGCCTTTTGACAGCACGGCGAATGCTGACGCAGAAAATCCTCGCTCCCGCAGCGGATTGCTTTCTGCGCCGCGGCGAAATCCCCTATAGCAGTCATTCATCATGACAAACCTAGGTGAATCCCAAACCATCATTTCGCCGCGAGCGAATTCAAATCTCGAGTTGCGGGAAAATGTTCGGAATTGCCGCCGTGCGGCCTGCGAAACCGGAAATTCGTAGGGCACTGTATTTTTTGGTAAGACACTGTCAAAACGGATCTTCCGCTAGTAGAAAAAAGCAGTGTCGAAGCATAGGAACCAGACAGGACCCGACAACTTTTAGCAATCCTTCGCCTCATTGCTTGAAAGTTGGAGGTTTTGGCGGAGATGCTCTACGAAGTAAATTTTAGAATGAGTCCACGTTGATCGGCTCAACCTTAAGATAGTATGATGCGAACAAGTATGTTAGCTTAACCGATGCGGAAACGAGATCGAAGATGAATGGCCTCGAACCAGACCTGAATATCTCGATGCTCCCGGAAAAGGCGCGTCGGGATGCGTGGGACGATTTCATGGCGGACTTTTGGCGCGTGGGAAGACCCTTGGTTTCTCGTCGGAATCTGGAACTCAGCGTGTCGTCTCGTCAGTTGGAAGACGCCGTGTTCTGCCAATTGGCCATGTCTCCGGCGGAACTCGTAGGCAATAATCACGAGTTCGATTGCGTCGTGATCCGTTACCAGAATGAGGGGCACACGGTCGCAAAAGTGAACGGAGAAACCACCCGGGTGGCACCTGGCTCTCTCACTGTAATGGACTTGTCTGCGACCCGATATTGCTACTGCGACCGCTCTAAGGTCACGTATCTTGCCCTCAGGAAATCGGCCCTTCAAGTCACGCGCCATCCTCTGCGACCGATGACGCATTTTGACAATAGTACACCAGTCGGACGGTTGATGATCGCCAATTTCCTACATCTGGCGAACGAAATTTCGCACAAACCGGAAACAGGCAATGCTTCAGCGATCAACCTGTTCGCGTCTCTGCTCGTCGCCGCGATTACGGATCGCGAGGAACTCAATTCGGAAGACCTGCATACCGAAAGAGCCAAGCGTATTCGCGCAGAACAATACATTTTCTCGCGATCGCTCTCGCTGCCTTTGAACGTTGACGAGATGTGCGCCGCTGTAGGAATGTCGCGATCGACGCTGTATCGCTTGTTTCGCGCAGATGGCGGATTGCAGGCCTATTTGGCCAACCTCCGCCTGGAATACGCACGTGACACGCTTGCCAGTAGTCAGCCAACACGAGGGGCGGTCACATCTGTCGCAACTCGTTTGGGCTTTCTCGACACGTCAAGCTTTGTTCGAAGTTTCCGGCGCCGGTACAACTGTAAACCGGGCGATATCTTGGGCTCCGAATACATCGAACCGGACAACGTAGATGCTAGTCGTAATTCGACCCACCTGCATCCAACTCTGACCAGAGAAAGCTCAATCAAACCAAACAAAGGCTTCTTTGAGAACCTGGGCGCGTTGGCAAGAACGAGTGGGACCTTCGACGTAGCACACACATCTAACCATC
Organism: Ruegeria sp. H7; assembly: GCF_056532945.1. Taxonomy (NCBI): domain Bacteria; kingdom Pseudomonadati; phylum Pseudomonadota; class Alphaproteobacteria; order Rhodobacterales; family Roseobacteraceae; genus Ruegeria; species Ruegeria sp. H7. The sequence continues at coordinate 685,347 of NZ_JBQFNZ010000001.1, read as the reverse complement.
ATGCAATTTAGTGCGCTAGAGCCTCCGAATAAAACGTCCAGCGAGCGCCATTTGCGCTAAGTCTCACTGCAATTCGCACCCGCTGACTTTCCGCTGGTTCTCAATATCCACAATGCCGCGGGGTATTGTGACCGCGCCCGCATCTCAGAGCTTCGTCGCGGAGGTAGCATGGTCGGCTCGGTTCATTGCCGCAGCGACGACGATCCTTGGTTCGGCTAGTGGCACTCTGTGACAGCGAACTTGAGACGTCATGCACGTGAGTCAAAAAGTTCAAGCTGATACCGCATAGTTAACCGGCGTTGTGTTGTTTGCTGGCTTGAAGGGTCGCTAAGGGGAAATGGTTTCTCTCTTTTCGGAGATGCAAAGCTTGGTGCGATGCGTGGACGAGAGCTTAGTTGAGTACCCTCTGGCGAAGGTCGAGCGGACTGCAAACAAACCAACAGAAAATTTGAATAGGATGGAAACCCTATGAAACAGGCACTCAAGGCGCTCCGGAGTTCGCTTGCTGCACTTGTTGTCGGACTGGCACCTGCAATTGCAACTGCAGAAGAAAAACCTGCTCAGGAAACCTTCTTTTTCGTTCAACATGCGCCCTCCGCATCTCTGGATGACGGCACGTTGACGCTTCATGACGCAGACGAAAATATGATCGTTTTTGCGGATCGTCCGCACCGCCTTGCAGTTGCGGTACCAAGCTCGGAATTGATCAAGATCTGGGGCAAAGGGCAAAACAGCTTTGCCGAGGACCCGCCGAATGCAGCGCTTGTCGGGCAATCCGCAGGCCAACCTGTTTCGATAATCGTTGAACTGACCAACCCAAAGAGGAAAGACGGAAACTTGGTCTTCGATTACACCGTGTTGGAAGGTACTGGGGTCCAATCCATAGAACAGAGCTATTTGGTGATCGACGACAACCCGTTCGCGGAGTTTTACAAAACCATGGCAGATCTGGCAGCCGTTTCCACCGGGGACGCGGGACAATCGACACAGCTGAACGGCGATGTGGGTATGGGTATTCTTTCGCAGGGCGTTTCGTCGAACTGAGATATTTGAGTGCGCTCACCTATCGCGGTGCCCTTCGTAAAGGGGTGCCGCAGTCACGTCATATAGCGTTTGAAGCACTTTGCGCGTCGAAAAGGGAATAGGCATGACTAAGGCAGGCATCTTGAGCACAGGCATTGCCACCACTCTGGCAGCGGGGGTTATTGCGGCTTCTGCATCTGCTGAACAAACGAAAGACCAAGCCAGCTTTCTATTTGTTCAGCACGCCAGCGTGGCAACGCTGCACAACGGGATCCTGACACTTGAAAACCCGGACGCGAACATGATCGTATTTGCAGATCGCCCGCACCGCGCCGCTGGGGTCATACCAAGTTCCGAACTGCTCAAAGTCTGGAGTGAAGGGCAGGATAGTTTTGCTGACGATCCACCAAACGCTGCGCTGATGGGCCAAGCGGATGGCAAACCTGTCGCGCTGGTCGTCGAACTATCGGACCCTCGGCAATCTGGTGACACACTGACTTTTTCCTACACCATCCTGCAAGGTTCCGCAGTACCTGCCCTTGAGCAAAGCTATCTCGTTATCGATGAGAGTCCGTGGGCAGATATCGAAGGTGGGTGGGATCTTGCGGCAGATGCATTCACAGGTGGCGGCAATACAATTCAGCTGGATGCAGATTCTGGAGTGTTGGGTTCTCAATCAGATTGAGAAAAACAATCAATCTGGCCCGACGCCGGTTGAATCCGCTGTTTGGTCCTAAGGCTATGATTTCAAATACATTTTTTGAGGGAAATAAGAAACTTCCACCAATTGGACTAAATACTTCCTGGGTTGGCCGCCGGATATCTGGCACCGTTCACGCCTGACTGACATGATGGACCAAGGAGAAAGACAGTGAAAAAGATACTTCTTGTTCTGGCCGGAATCAGCGCTTTGGCTGCACCACTTGCTCTGGCCGAAGAAGCAGATAACAAGACCTACTTGTTTGTTGAAACCGCCACAAAAGCTGAGCTCCAAGATGGGAAACTCGTTCTGTACGGTGTCGACGACGAGGTGTCGGTGTTTTCTGACCGACCGTACCGCAGCGCCGGTGTCATCAGCCGAGATCACTTCTTTGATGTTTGGAGCCAAGGTGAAAACAGCTTTGACGTTGACCCGCCAAATGCAGCTTTGTCGGGTGAGATTGATGAGGAGTCTCATGTATTGATCATCGAGATATCATCCCCGACGGTCGACGGTGAAAAAGTTTCATACAGCTACGATACAATACAGGGGGATGAGGTTCAGGCGATGGACAATGTGATTATGTTCATCGACAGCTTTTCTTGGCGTCCCCCCTATACCGGGCCAGATGGTGGACTGCCATAAGTGGTTTATGTTGTAGAGTCCCGTCAATTCGATCAATCGTGCAGGCTAAATTTCCGTTGCGCCGATTTGAAGGGCCATGAATAGTAGTCTTGCAGACATCAAATTGCGGATAAGCGAGCATCGGATGACGATAACGAACCAGCTACTCTGCACTTTGTTCGCCATCGGTTTGGTGGGTTCCGCAGCTGCGCAGTCTGACCCGTCGGCACCCAGTGTCGTTGTTGCTCCCGCAACACGGCAGGAGTTGCAGAAACAGGATGAATTTGTGGGTCGTGTCGTCGCTGATCAAAGTGTCGACCTTCAGGCCAGAGTGGATGGTGTCCTGCAAGAGGTCAGCTTCACCGAAGGTGGGGCTGTCAAAAAGGGCGACGTGCTGTTCCGCATCGAGAAAAGGAAATATGCGGCAAGTGTTGATGCCGCTCAGGCTACTTTGAAAAGCGCTCAGGCTTCTGCGCTCAGCGCCAAAACGGAACTCGACCGGCAACAGACATTATTCGACAAAGGTGATGTTCCCCAGTCCGTTCTGGACACAGCCAAGGCGACGTTTGACGAGGCCCAAGCCTCAGTGGATGAGGCACAGGCCGAACTTGAAATAGCGCAGATCGATCTGGATCATACAGAGATCATCAGCCCTCTGGATGGACGCATCGGGTTGTCTGTAGTCGATGCGGGCAACATCGTGGATTCCGACAGCGGTGTCCTAGCAACGGTCACAAGCGTTGATCCCATGCTGGTGAGCTTTTTTGTTAGTGAACCCGTATTGCTGCGTGAACGACGCAATGGATCGATTTCGCCGCAGGGCATCAAACTGGCAACGCAGATTACACTAGCCGACGGTCAGACTTACGATACGGAAGGCAAGGTAACCTATGTGGGCGACAGCGTCAGTCAGGATACCGATACAATCGAGCTAAGGGCCACATTCTCAAATCCCGAAGGGCTTCTCATTCCTGGTCAGTTTGTCATCGTCACGCTCAGTGGCTCGGACGACACCAAGGTTTTGACCGTGCCGCGCAATGCAGTTCAGTTCGACAAGCAGGGCTATTTTGTGTTTGTCGTGGATGACAAAAACACGGTTCACCGAACTGATATCGAAATCGGCACTCAGACCGCAACCAGAACCCAAGTGAACTCTGGCCTGAAAGACGGCGATCGAGTTGTCGTGCAAGGGCTGCAGAAAATTCACGACGGGTTGGTCGTAAAAGCGGTCGATAGTCAGAGTTAGGGCTTGACTTGATCTCTCACTACTTCATCAATCGCCCGCATTTCGCTGCTGTCATCGCGATTTTAATGGTTCTTTTTGGCGCGGTCTGCGTCCGGCTCATGCCTTTCTCGGAATATCCGAACATTACACCTCCGCAGATATATGTGACAGCGACATACCCGGGCGCGGATGCGCAAGTCATTCAGGAATCCGTGGCCACACCCATTGAGGAACGCGTGAACGGGATCGACGGCATGCTGTACATGCAGTCCAAAAGCTCGAATGATGGCAGCTATGACCTGAGTGTTTCGTTCGACTTGGGAACCGACCCCAATGTTGCGGCGGTGGAGGTGCAAAACCGCATCGCCCTTGCCAGTGCCGAGTTGCCATCCATTGTGCAACAGCAGGGGATCGAGGTTACCAAACAATCCGGAAATATGATCCTGGTGATCAACCTCACATCTCCTGACGGGTCACGAGATGAGTTGTACCTCAGCAATTACGCGGCCGATTTCCTGCATGATCCACTGCAGCGCCTGCAAGGGGTGGGTGGGGTCTCGCAATTCGGCCAGTTGGAATACAGTATGCGGGTCTGGATCAACCCGGTTCGTATGGCCGCGCTGAATATCACCGCGTCAGAGATTGCCGATGCGATTGAAAGCCAAAATGTTGTAGCAGCCGCCGGACAAGTCGGAGCCCCGCCATTTGGCGATGCCCGCACAGATTTTCAGTTCAAGCTACGCGCCGAGGGTCTACTGCGGGACGCTGAAGAGTTCGGCCGGATCATCATTTCAACGGGCGACGATGGATCGGTCACCCGACTGGAGGATGTGGCACGGATTGAGCTTGGTTCAGCCACCTATGCCGGGTCCTCGCAACTGAACGGCAAGGATACGGCGGCGATTGCGGTGCATCAGGAAAGCACGGCCAACGCGCTAGAGATTTCAGATAACATCCACAACCTGATGGGTGAGCTTTCGAAGAAATTTCCCGAAGGTGTCTCATATGAGATCACCTATGACGTAACAGATGCTGTGCGTGTTTCGATCGAAGACATTCTGAAAACTCTGGCGCTGACAGCAGGCTTGGTGATCGCAGTCACGTTTTTCTTTCTGGCCAGTTTCCGAGCGACAGTCGTTCCCGCGATTGCAATCCCGGTTTCTTTGCTGGGAGCAGTCGCGCTGATCTATGCGATTGGGTTCAGCGCAAACATGATCACGCTGTTTGCTTTGGTTCTAGCCATCACTTTGGTGGTCGATGACGCCATTATCATCATTGAAAACGCCGAACGGATCATGACCGATGAGGGGCTTGAGCCGCGCGACGCCACGCTCAAGGCGATGTCACAGGTCAATCGCCCGATCATCGCGACCACTTTTGTGCTGGCGGCCGTATTTGTTCCGGTGTGTTTCTTTCCCGGAGTGACGGGAACGATCTATTACCAGTTCGCCGCGACGATCATCTTCGCTTTTGTGCTGTCTGCCGTGAACGCACTGACCCTGGCCCCAGTGCTTTGTGCCATGGTACTGAAAGCAGGAGTGAAACCAATTGGCCCCTTGCAGTTTGTGCCTGCGGCGGTGTTTTGGATCAGGCGGCAATACATGCGGCTTGTCTCGCTGATGTTGAGGTACATCGCGTTCTCGCTGCTTGTCTTTGCCGCTTCTGTCGGGGCTACCATTTACCTCTTCAAAACCGTTCCTACCGGTTTGATCCCGCAAGAGGACAACGGTGTTTTGCTGGCCGCCATGGCGCTGCCAGATGGTGCTTCCCTACAGCGAACCCAGGCCTTTATGGCCAAAGCCGGCGAGGTGATCGAAAAAGCGCCCGGCGTGGACACCGTGACAACAGTGTCCGGCGCCAGCATGCTGACGGGCGTCCGCTCCAATGCCGGAATGGCCATCATCACTCTCAAGCCGTGGGACGAACGCGCCAGCCCGGAGTTGCATTGGGATGCGATTATGCAGGATCTGGACCATAAACTGGCCACTCTGCCCGAGGCCGAAAGCTATGTGTTTCCCTTCCCAACCATCCACGGGCTTGGATCGACGGGTGGTATCTCGGTCGAGCTTTTGGATCTTGAAAAGGGCGATGGCGCGCAGCTTGACTCCGTCATGAATGCCTTCGTCACAGCCCTGAACGCCGCGCCAGAATTCGTTCGCGCCCATGGCAGCTTTTCCGGTCAGACCCCGCAATACCGATTGTCCATGGATCGGGATCGCGCTGAAACGCTGGGCGTAAGCGTTTCGGACATCTTCACCGCATTGCAGGCCAATCTCAGCACCTTCTTCGTGGATAATTTCATTCTGTCGGAACGGGTCTATTGGGTCGTCATCTCGGCCGACGCGCGGTTTCGGCAAACGCTGGATGATGTGGACAATATCTACGTCAAAAACAGCGCGGGAGAGTCTCTGCCTTTGCGCAATTTCGTGAGCAGCGAACCGGTTCTCGCACCGGATGCGATCCCGCGTTACAACCTATTCACCGCAGCCTCTGTCAGTGCGCAGTTGACAGACGGTGTTAGTTCGGGTGCGGGCATCAACGCGATGCAAGAGATTGCCGACAAAACGCTGCCAGACGGCTTTCGGATCGAATGGTCGGGTGTGACCCAGCAAGAGGTCAAGTCACAGGGCATGGTACCCTTTATCATGCTGTCGGCCCTGGTTTTGGCTTACCTGTTTCTTGTGGTTTTGTATGAGAGCTGGATACTGCCGCTGTCGATTGTCACTTCAGCCATATTTGCGTTGCTGGGTGCGCTCATACCCATTGCCTATTTCCCGTTTCTCACCAGCAATATTTTTGCACAGATTGGAATGGTGTTGCTAATCGGACTGGCAGCCAAGAAAGCCATCATGGTCGTTGAATTCGCAAATCAAGAAAGGTTGTCCGGAGCAAGCATCCGTGAAGCCGCCCAGAAAGCGGCAGAAATCCGGTTCCGTCCAGTCACCATGACGGGTCTGTGCTTCATCGTCGGTGTATTGCCTCTGGTATTGTCCAGCGGCGCTGGAGCTGCGGCACGTGTATCTATTGGCTATCCTGTACTCTTTGGCATGATTGTCGATAGTACCTTGGGTCTTATAATGATCCCGGTCCTTTACGCGGCGTTCCAGACGCTGAGAGAATTTCTGATTCACTCTACCAAACAACGTCAAATTACTTCCTCTTCCCTTAGGTAGCTTGCCGCAAAGCAAAGCTTGGTAGTGCGAGCGATAGCTGCCATCGTGATAGTTCGCATTGGCGCGCAAGTATGTGAGTTTGTTCCGGCAAATTCGCTGCGCCACGTGAGTGCGGTGCATTGCTACCACTAGATCGATCTGTGGAATTGCAAGCCACCAAACTTGAGACGTCTGGCACGTGAGCCATGCGCCTTAAATTGGTAACCAGTAAGCCATCCGTGTCGTTTTGTTTCCCAGGTTCATGGATCCCAAAAGGAAAAAGCGTATTCTTGATTAGTTGTATTCTTGCCAGGAAAATTGGGGCGAGAAGAAAGCTGAACAGCGCCACGTTTCCACTTCACGTATCTGGCGCCAACTGTGCGAGCCGGCATCTAAATTCAACTTCATACATAACGACCATCCCAACTCTGGAGGTAACTATGAGAGTTTCGGCCAAGCTTTTCGGAGCAGCAACTATATTGAGTGCTCTCGCAGTCTCTGCAATCGCACAAGCCACCAACAATGCATCAGAAGCCGAGAGTTATCTTTTTATTGAAACCGCTGATCGCGCCACGCTAACGGACGACACTATGACTTTACACGGAGTAAGTTCCGATGTCCCCATTTTTGCGGATCGGCCCTACCGTAGTGCGGTGCAAATCAGTCGCGCTGACTTGTTAGACGCGTGGAGCAAGGGGCAGGACAGCTTTGAGTCGGATCCACCTAATGCAGCGATTACAGGTAGTATTGACGGAAAGCAGATTGTCCTAATCGCCGAAATCAAACAGCCCAAAGCGGATGGTGACTGGGTCAGCTATGAAGTTAACATTCTAGAGGGATCCAGATTCTCCGAGCTGAATAACCTGGTCATGGTGATAGATGATAACTTCATACAGGATCTCTTATGCTGGCCTTATTGCTGATAAGACCTTTTGCCCTGACGGATGAGACTATTGAGTAAAGTCTGGGATTTTGACTCACGTCGCCGGCAAGGCAGACATCAGCACAAGACGGTCAATGTGCCTTAACTATGATTGCTCAAGATCTGGCCTGTCAGGGAAACGCTGGGGGTGCATTGGGCTGCTCTGAGCCCTTTGAGGCCCGGCCCATGTTGTGCAAGGCACGTCTCGGCCCCAGGCGCTATGGCCCAAAGATCACGCTGGGACGACCGATCATGGGCGCTGCATAGGTGTTTCGGTCAAAGCGTCCCAGGCGTCTTCTTGCGTTCGTGCGGCCTGTAAACTGTCCCAGACCTCGGCCACAAAAGGATCAGCCGCAGCCATCTCGGAGACAAGCGCATCCCAGGCAACTCGGAGGCTGTCCAGGGTCTCTGGGCTGTAAAGGCGGACGTCCACGCCCTGTTCTGCCATTTGCGCGACGGCGGCGGCCTGTGAGAATTCCATCTGCAGGACCGAACGCATCGCGTTGGTTCTGGCCGCCATGTCGATGATCGTGCGCTGGCTGTCCGTCAGGCCGTCCCAAACGTCGCGGTTGATGACCAACTCAATCATCGTCGAGGGTTGGTGCCAGCCGGGGAAATAGTAGAAAGAAGCCACGTCCGGAAAATTCAGAGCAAGATCCACCTGGGGAAAGCTGAACTCGGTCCCGTCGATGGTGCCACTTTCAAACGATGGAAAGATCTCTCCGCCTGCGATCAGCACGGTATCCGCGCCCAGGCTTGCCAGCACTTCTGAGGCCAGCCCGGTCCAACGCAGTTTGAGCCCGGCAAAATCGTTGGTCCCTTCGATGGGTGTGTTGAACCAGCCGCCCGATTCCATGCCGGTGAAGGTTACTGGCATTGTCACTAGGTCAAAGCCCGCATCGTCATACATGCGCTGATTGAGCTCGAGCCCACCGCCTTCGTAGAACCAAGCCATATAATCGAGCGCCTGCGGCCCAAACGGCATCGACGTGAAAAACGACGCAACAGGCAAGGACCCATGAAGGTAGGCCGCAGCGGTATAGCCCGCTTCGATCTCGCCGTCAGAGACCGCCTGTTGAATGTCGAACGGTGGGACAATTGCGCCAGGTTCCGCCAGCTCGATCTGGATAGTCCCGCCGGAGGCTGCCTCGACGTCTGCTTCGAACTGCCGGATCGTATTGACGACCGGAAGGCTGGTCGGAAAAGCCGATTGCACGGTGATTGTGACATCCTGCGCAAGGCTCGGCCCACTCATGGCCATAAAGAGTAACGCAGCTAGGGCCAGTTTGATCATCTTTATCATTTTGTCCTCCGAGGCTGTTGCGTCAGTGTTTTAGGTTGCGCGATTGTCGATACGGCGCATTGGATCATGCTATTTCGAAGAGCTGGCTGGTGAACTAGATCTCGCCACGGATGCCCGGATTTCTGTCCTGAATCTGACCTCGTTTGATTGTTCTTATCATCTCGATCCGGCTCAGTTTCGCTTTTGCAGATTCTAAAGATTGAAAGCTCTGACGACACCCAGGCAGTCGCTTCATAGCTGCATAATCGCACTCGATCAGGTTGCTCCGCGACTTTTTGTCGATGTGCCGGGTGCTTTCGAAATGTGGATCAAAGATGCCTCCAATATCCGTGAACTTACACGTACTCGTTCAAGATCAATCTGCAGCTTTGTCCGCTACCTGTAAATTGCCTGATGAAATTTCTTTGCGCCCATCTCGAATAGCCGCTCTTCTCGCTGTATCGCAATCTTCAAGGTAATGCGCACGCAGAAAATGTTCGCTGCGAGCGCGTGTGGCGTAAATTAGAGACTTCCGTTTTGGGCTCCGAGCGGACCTCATAGGCGGCGCGGCATCGGAACGATCTCAAACACCTAGAAAGAGACAAGGGCGGCCCAGTCCTGCCATTGCCGATGTAGTCAATTTCTGCGCCGCAGCTTCACCAGACCGGACACTCGCTGCCACCGCATGATCGAGAGGGTTTAGAACTCACAGACGCCGACGAAGCAGACGCTGGTCAAAGTGCGGCTGGCACATCAGCCGGTGCCCTTGTCTTTCCTGCTCTCTGGATTGTGCGTTCGATCAGTTCTATCACTTGATCGGGTGTCTCGATCGACGAGGAATGACCAGCTCCCTTGAACAGGACGAGTTCGGACTCATCGATGTTGCGGTGCATTCGCTCGGATTTTTCCGGAGTGGTCGCGACATCCTTATCGCCAGCGCCGATGCCCACGGGTACGCGGATGTCGCCAAGAAGATCGACGCAACCCGCCCTGTCGATCACCCCGTTGACCGCGCGCGTGATACCGATCCGGTGGTTGCTCGTGATGGCCATTGACCAGCGTCGACGTTCGTCCGCGCGACCAGGGTCAGTGAGGAAGGTCCGCCCAAACATGATCGGCATCACCTGTCCGATTGCGGCCCACAAGCCAATCCAACGCGCAATGATATTCAAAATCTTATATTTCGGTGCGTTCTTCGGATCTTCCGGCTCAGCGCTTGTTTCAAGGAGTGTCAACGACTTCAGCAACTCCGGTCTTTGGGCCGCCAATCTCATGCCGACAAACCCGCCCATGCTCAGACCGACAAAGTGACAAGGCGCAGCGTCGAGAGCTTTGATCAATGCGGCAGCATCTTCGGTCAAGGTCTCCATGTCGTACCCACCTTTTGTGACGCCGCTTTGACCCTGACCCCTATGATCGAAAGTGATGCACCTGAAGTGTTTCCTGAGATGGGCGACTTGCGCCTCAAACATGGCACCGCTGAATAAAAGGCCATGCGAGAAGACGATTGGATCGCCATCGCCGCCCGTATCTTCGTAGTGAATGCTCGCCCCGTTGCAGTGAGATTTCGGCATGATACCCTCCGCCCGCCAAGCTGCTGCGACACTATCACAGGTTTGGCATTCGTCGATGGTTTACCTTCAAAGTCAGCGTTGGGCTCTCTGCAGAACCCTGAGGCAGCGCAGCAATCCTCTGATATGGTGCCACGTCAACGTCGGGTTGTCGCTTTGGGAGGGCATGGCGGATCGGAGGATCAGTCATGGAAACACCAAACTTACCATCCATTCGCGCGCTTCGCCCAGCGTGGAACAAAGGACGTATCGTTGACCAGAAAAGACCGCTGAAGCCAAAGCACGTCTGGGCGATCCGAGTTCGACTTGAACTGGCCGAGAACCATCGCGACCTCGCGCTGTTCAATATGGCAATCGACAGCAAACTTCGCGGCTGTGATCTTGTGAGGATGAAAGTCGTTGATGTGATGGCATCGGGGCAGATCAAAGAGCGCGCCTCCGTCCTGCAAAGCAAAACTCACAAACCAGTCCGCTTCGAGATTTCCGAGGGCACGCGTACTTCTGTCGAGAGGTGGATGGAGGATCAACTCATGGTTGGCTCGGATTATCTTTGGCCTGGCCGCTTCCATGAACGCCTGCACATCTCAACACGCCAGTATGCGCGGATCGTCCGTGATTGGGTCACATCCATCGGCCTTGAGGCAAGCGCATACGGAACGCATTCAATGCGTCGTACCAAAGTAACCCAGATCTACAAGAAGACTGGCAGCCTGCGCGCCGTGCAGTTGCTTCTTGGACATACAAAGATGGACAGCACAGTTAGATATCTGGGCGTCGAACTTGAAGACGCTCTAGCTATTGCCGAAGCCATTGAAATCTAGTGCAGTTGGGTCGCTTTCACAGGCGGCCCATTCCTGCCGTCCAGCGGACACCTTCGATGCTGCGGTGCAGCCCGTCAAACCTGCCGTTCGCTACCAGTACAACATAGGGTATCGGTCGAGCGAACAGTTCGCGGATTTTCTGGACCTTCAGCCCAACGCCTCACACGCGCGTAAACGGTCCCAACCGTGCCTTCCCAGCAGAGTCAAGCGCCGCATCGGAGCTTGACCGAAGCGGCCAATAGTCAAACTCGGGCACACGGAGTTGTGAGAGGTTGAGCACACGATACTGAAATTTAGGTGAAGTCTGTTATCTGTCCCTAGAAAATCCAGTTCTATGTCGCAAAAAAGTATTTAGACAGGCAATTCCGACTTGGATTCGTCTATCTGCTCAATGTCAACCTCGGCCAGCGAAGAAATGACGCAATCCGCAGCCGTTAGTTCACTCTCGTGATCTTCATGAAGAAGACCTACGCAATAGAAACCACCATTCTTTGCCGCTTCGACACCGGAAGAGGAATCCTCGATCACGATACATTCATCCACATTAAGCCCCAGCCCGCTGGCGGCGGTGAGGAATATATCAGGGTTGGGTTTCCCTTTTTCGACATCGTCGCCTCCGATAACAACCGGAAAGGCATCCAACAAACCAGCTTTTTCGAGAACGGCTCGGACATTGGCGCTGCTGGAAGCGGCCGCCAGCCCGTAACCCTCCGACTGGCATTGTCTTACGAGGTGCACAGCAGCATCGAAGACACGAAATTCGCCTCGCTCGATCATTTCAACATAATAGTCATTTTTTTTGTCTGCGGCGGTTCTGACTTCATTCTCCGAATGCCGGGTCATGACCGCGCGCGCGCCGTCATAACGAGGGCGCCCATCGACAAGTCGCCGGTATTCCGCCCTTCCAAACTCATACCCGTATTCTTCGAACATGCGTTTCCAAGCAGCAAAATGCGCCGGTACGGTGTCGACCAAAACACCATCGAGGTCAAAGATCAGTCCTTTGATCGGCATGCTGAATCTCCTGGTTCGAGCCTGTGCAAGAAACACGTAGCATGTAAGGATTTTTCTTCAATCGGCTGGCATGTGAATGTTTATATGGCATAGTTATTCACGCTGTCAGGATCCTGCTAACGAACAATATTGAACAAATGATCGACGTTAAAAAACTTCCATTTGAAGAACGCGCCCAGTGCGCTGCCTATATGCGCGCAACGCACAACATGTCGCAGGTAGAGATAGGAGCAATTCTTGGTGGCCTGTCTCAACCGCATGTATCGCGGTTACTGAAACACGCTGAACGCCAAAACTACTTGGTCATCGAACAACGCTTCGTCAAAGAACAATTCTCAGACGAGTGGATTGCCCAGATGGACGAAATGCTGGCTCCTTCAGGGTTGAATTCTGATCTGAAGCGATATTGCAACAGGAACAAGCTTAGACCGCCTCGGCTTGGGGTGTTTGAAAGCGGCCCGGGGAACACCGAGGCTGCGCTGTCACAGCGCCGTACCAGGTTTGGACGAACCGCATCCGGACGATTGATAGAACTGATCGAGAAATCGAACGTCATCGGCGTTGCGTGGGGTCGAACAATCAAGTCTCTGGCAGAAGGGATTGCAGCCTCAAGGCAGCCCATAGATAAGTCGCAAAAGACTGAGTTTGCAGCGGTTTGCGCAGAATTGATGTCGCTGGCTCAGCATGGATACTCTGCCAGCCGGCTTGCCGGAACGTTTGATGAGCTATTTAACGATCAGCCGGAGGATAGCCCTCAGCTCACTGGTTTCCCGGCATACATACCCCGTCACTACGATGAGACCATGCGCCGTTCCATTTGGCAGTACATCTCTGACACCCCGGGATTTCACCGCGTGTTTTCGGGTCCAGACGCATTGATTGATAAAATGGATATGTTGATTTCCAGCGTCGGGTCTTCAAGCACTCCGGTTCTGGGCAGTTTTGAAGAGCTGGTTCAGGCTGGCGGGTTAAGGGCTGACGATCTCCGGCAATTGGTCGTCGGGGACCTTGGCGGTATTTTGATCCCGAGAACCGAAATTTCACAGGCCAAGATGGACCTGATTGACGAGCTGAACGGGCTGTGGACCGGGATCAAAACAGAGCATGTCAAAGCCATCGCAGATCGGGCATTTGACGATCCTGATCAAAGTGGTGTTGTGGTCGTCGCGATTCAGAAGGAACGAGGCGATACGGTATTCGAACTGATCACCCGGGGACTTGTTAACGAATTGCTCATCGATCACGCGGCAGCGGAACAACTGCACACGCGCGTTGCTGAGGCTCTTGCAGACTGACGATAGCACCTCGGCACACCTTGACCATTCCTGCGAGAAAAATCTTGGTTGTCACGCAGGCTGCGGTGCTAAGACCGCTTCCTCTCCGGCAATCAAAGTAACAGGATGGCCCATCACCTCGATATCCTCTTTCGTGCCGGACGGAGCAATCAGCTTAAACCGACACTCGTCATGAGAAATCAGAACTTCGACGTCATTCCCCTGCCACTTCAGATTAAACCGGATGCCGGACCATGCCTCGGGCAGCCAGGGTTTGAACGTCATCTTGCCGTGCTTGACCCGGAACCCGCCAAACCCACAAACAAGCGACTGCCAGGTGCCACCGGCCGATGCGATATGCATCCCGTCCTGTGTGTTTCCCTGATTGTTGACTAGATCAACAAAGGCAGAACGTTCGAAATAGTGATGGGCCGAGGAAATGTCGCCAACTTCAATCCCCATGATCGAATGAATGGCCGGGCTGAGCGATGATTTGTGCATCGTGCGTTTCTCATAAAACGCATAGTTCGCCTTTTTGATTTCGTCTGAAAACTCGTCGGGCAAGAGATAGTTCAACATGATCACGTCAGGTTGCTTGAGTAGCATCGAGCCATTCAGTGAAAAGTGATCATGCCCCTCCGGGTAGACCGGCATACGGTTTTTGTCCCATTCGGTGATGGGAATGTCCTTGAGCTGGAAATATCCTTCAAATTGCTCAATCAGATTGCGGGACGGGTCAAAGGGAACATAGATTTTTTCGGCCGTTTCCAGCCAATTATCCACTTCCTTTTCTGTTAAATCTAACCGAATCCGCAATTCGTCATGAACCGCTGACGAGGCCTCGCTGAACTCTTTGAAAACACGTGCGGATTGCTCCAGATGCCATTTCGCCATTCGGTTGGTGAACGTGTTGTTGTCGACATGCTCGTGAAACTCGTCCGGCCCAATAACGTTTGTCAGCTCGTACCGGTCCATGTCTTTGTTCCATTCCAGTCGACTGATCCAGAACCGGCTGGTCTGATACAAAACCTCGGCCCCGAAATCGCGAAGGAAATCTTTGTCTCCGGTCGCCGCAACATAACTGAGGATGCCATATGCCACACATGCGGTGACGTGAATCTCTTCTTCTCCGGTCCAGATCCGGTTCGCGCCGTCCGCTGTCCATTTTGGCGTTGTCTCCACCCCGGTATCAGCGGATTCCCACGCGTACTGCGCGCCCTTAAGCCCATTCATGCGGGCATTCTCAAGTGCGCCGTTCAACGTATTGTAACGGTATTTCAGAAGGGCTTTGGCCGTCTCCGGCTGCGTGAATATATAGAATGGCAGCAGGAAGATCTCGGTATCCCAGAAAACGTGACCTTTGTAGCCTTCCCCAGACATGGATTTGGCGCCGATGTTCGCGCGCGGGTCGTTTTCGTTGGCTGCTATAAGCAAGTGATAGATGTTGAAGCGCATCGCCCGCGTTGCTTCAGGATCACCCGTCACCACACAATCACAGGAATCCCATTTTTTGCGCCATGCTGCGGCACTTTCGCTTAGACATGCGGAGAACCCTTTGGCATGCGCGGTCTCCAGAGACGCTTCGCATTTGGCTGCCAATTCCGCGCCGTTCAGATCTCGCGATGTATAAATCGACACCAGCTTTTCGAAAGTCAGACTTTGCCCGTTGAGCGCCTCGACAGAAATGGTTTGCGAAACCTGCTCATAATCAAGGTTTGCGCCTTTGAACTCGCTAAAGGAAGGCCAATCCAAGGCAGACGACATGCCAATCGAAATGCCAGTGTCCAGAGTCAGAGCTTCGATATAGGACGCATCACTGCTTGCATGTGACTGAGTGACCTTCAGGTGTCGGCTTTTGGCCCATTTTTCCCATTTTACTTCGGGATGGAAATCCGGGTTTCCCTGATAAGCTGGCAATCGATCCAGATTGTATCGATGGGCATCAAGGGCGCTTTCGACAGTGATCTCGGACGAGTGGTTTTCCGGAGTGACGATCAGGCGAATGCCACAGATGTGCTGATCGGCAAAACTGGCAAAGCGGATGCTGGTGATGCGAGTGCGACGGCCTGTGCTATCTTCAAACAGGGTATCGCGATGCAGAAATCCGGTCTGCAGATCTAATACCCGCCTGTGTTCGACAACATTACACGTCTGGACGCCCAGAATTTCACCTTCCACACGAACCCGAAATGGCAACCAGGTCGGCACATTGACCTGATCGATCACCGTCGAGTCATGGTGATCGTAAACACCGGCCAGATAGGTGCCAGACAGCTCTCCTTTGTGGCCCTCTTCCAGAGACCCACGCGTGCCCTGATAGCCGTTGCCGACCGTGAAAATGGTTTCCTTGAAGTTCGCTTCATCCAGATTGAATTGAGTTTCTTCGATCAGCCAGTCGCTACTGCTCAGCATCGTCTGCATGTCAGGGCTCCATTCGGGTGATATTTCGGATAATTCAGTCGCCGTAGGTTTCAGCAATCTGACGTTCGGTTTCTTCCAGTGATCCGTAGACATCCAGCTCGCTGCTCGAGCAGCGCTGCGCTCCTGCACAGTTTCCGAACTGGCAGGCTGTGACGAAATCGCCAGTCTTGAGGTAGCCAAAAGCCAAACCACCAGCAAAGCTGTCACCGCAGCCCGTGGTGTCGACCACATCCTCGACAAGCACCCGCTTGACCAGATGTTCCCGCATCCGGCCAGTCGCGTCCTTGTGGTAGACGGCGCAGCCGTGTTGATCCAGCGTGACGTAGAGCGCCTTGACGCCCAGATCCAGGCAGTGTTGCGCGAACTTGGGCAACTGGTCCATCGTGAGTTCGCTTATGTCCTGCAACTCGTCAGAGCCGTATTCCCCTTTGAACCAACTGCATTGAGCCTCTTCCAGATTCATCTTCAGAAGGTCGATATGCGGAAGCCAGCGATCCCGGTCGATCCAGAACTTATGATACCGTTCTCCATGCGCTGAACACCCGCTGGTGGGACCATGCGCATCAAATACAACCAGACCATCGCTGTTGGCCTTGATGTATCGGATCGTTTCCAACGGAACCTCGAAATCCGTGATTGGAACGAAAACGAACGCGTCGCAATCCATCAGGTCTTTAATGTCTTCGGGCAGGATCGGGTTCATGAAACCCGTTTGCTTTTCGTTGCGATGGTTCTGATCGACGTAGACCAGATCGATCACCGCGCCCTGATCGGCGTCGCCTGTAACATGGCTGACATCCAGATACGGAAACTCAGACAGCAAGTTGCGAACATTGTCGACGTCCGACCTGCGCACATGGCTGACAACGTTGATCTGCGAACCCGGACCGGCCAGCGAGGACATACAGACCGCCGTATAGACTGCGCAGCCAAATTTATTGAATTTCTCACCCTGATAGCTGGTGATATTGTCCCTTGGGATCGGGCCAAGGACTGCGACGTTGATCTTGTCAGACATTTCGGTCCCTTGTTTGTATTCGCTGTTTTGCCGACGTTCGTATGCGTGACTATAGCAGCTTCAGTTCTGATAGATTTGTTCGCTGGTATAGAAACCGCCATCGATCACCGTGCTGTCGATCGTATCTTTTGACACTGGGAAAACAGGTGTGATAACCGTCGGGATTTCCGCGAAACCATTGTCGATCAGCGTATGCTCACCGATCAGTTCGCTGATTTCGGCATCTGGGGACTGCGCTATTTTCACGGCAATATCCGCCGCCTCATAGGCCAGGGGCTTGATTTGCTTCCAGATTTCCAGCGCCTGTATGTCATTGGCCACCATTTGAACATTCTTCAGATCAGCATCTGACCCGGCAACAAAGACCTGATCAGCCGATGCCAGATCCTCATCCGACAATGCTGCCAGAACCCCAAAGGCAAGCCCGCTGTTGTTGGCGATGAACGCATCGATGTCGTTGTCATATTCGACCAGTAGGTTCTCGGCAGTGTCTCTGGCCATATCGGGAGACCAGTCTACATGGCTGCGATCCGCAACAAGCTCGAGCCCAGGATGATCGGCAATCACTTTCAGCACACCGCTGCTGAGCGCTTCGGCATTGGCATCACCAGGCTGACCGCGGATCAGGGCGACCCGGCCTTTGACCTCACCGCGGGTATCATTCAACCAGTCCACCATCGCTTCGGCCTGAAGCTGCCCGACAGCCCAACTGTCCTGCATAACCATGACGTCAAGCGGCCCGTCCTGCAGCATCGAGTCGTACCCGACGACTTTGACGCCTTGATCGTGGGCCAAATCAACAAGGGCACCAGCGGTTGCAGTGTTGACGGGTTGCAGGACCAGAACGTCCACCCCCGATTCCAGCATTTCCTCAACCTGCTGCAACTGACGCAATGGATCATTGCCGCTGCTATCAAAGATCACATCTGCGCCTTGGGATTCCGCGCGTGCAATGAATAGGGATTTGTCAGTCTGGTATCTGGCTTCCTGCATGGTCTTGAGCAGGAACCCGATTTTAGCGTTGTCCTGTGCTGCCGCGATCATTGGCAGCGATGCGGATAGAAGGCCGGCCAAACCCAAAGCTTTGAGGCCATTTGTGCGTAAGGTTGCTAAAATGGACTGGACCATCGCTTACCTCCCAACTGTCATTCAAGTTTTCGGGGATTTTGGCGTTGCCCCCGGTGCGTGTGACCGGGGGCAGGCCAGCAACATTATTTCTTCTGCATCACATCGAACCAGACGGCGAGGATGATGATCAGGCCCTTGATGATCAACTGATAGAACGTGACCACACCAAGCAGGCTCATACCGTTGTTCAGGACCCCGATCAGCAGGGCACCGATGATGGTTCCACTCACCTTGCCAGAACCACCCGCCAGGCTGGTACCGCCGATAACAACCGCTGCAATCGCATCAAGCTCAAACATGGTTCCAAGGTTGGGTGAGGCACCGTTCAGACGTGAGGCCAGGATGATACCAGCCAGCGCCGACAGGACCGAAATGACCGTATAGACAATCATCTTGGTGCGGACGACGTTGATGCCGGACAGCCGAGCCGCATCCTCGTTTCCGCCAAGTGCATAGAGGCGGCGACCAAAGCGGGTGCTGTTCAGCGTATAGATCCCGGCAAACGCAATGACTGCAAAGATCGCAACAGGAACGGGGATCCCCTTGTAGCTGGTGAACACGTGGAAGGCCAAAGCAAAACCACCAATCATCACGGCCCCGTTGACCAACAGCTCTTGCATGTTCACTTCGACGCCGTGAGCTTTGCTTTGTTGGACGTCCCGGAAGATCGAATAGACAGCAAGCGCAGCACACACGATCAGTACGATACTGGACATCATCGGCGGGATATAAGCACCACCAATCAATGGAAACACATTACTCGTTACCGGTACAGAACTGCCGTTGGTCAGGGTCAGAGCCAAACCGCGTGCAATGGTCAGCATTCCAAGGGTTATGATGAATGGTGGTATGTTGAACTTGGCTATCCAGAACCCGTTCCACAGACCTATTCCGACACCCACGATCAAAAGGGTTGCAGGCACCGCCAATATTGTCGGCACGCCCCATTGCATCATGAGCGTACAGACGACCGCTGATAACCCGACGACAGAGCCAACGGATAGGTCAATACCCGCAATCAGAATGACCATAGTCATGCCTACGGCAATGATCCCGATGATGGTAACCTGACGGGACAGGTTGCTAAGGTTCCTCGCGGTGAAAAACGCGTCGTCGGCAAAGCTGAGCCCGACGACAAGCACGATCAACGCAATTAGCGTCGCGTTGTCCTTTATGAAGTTTATCAGGTGGTTTTCCTTGGCGCCATTGACGCCAACACCTGCAACGTTGCTGTCAGCACTCATTTGCTTCCTCCCTTATGCGCTGCCGGTGGCATACGCCATGATTGCTTCTTTCTTCGCGTCGTCCCGTTCAAAGTTCGACACGATCTCGCCTTCGCACATCACCAGTATCCGGTCGCACATGCCCAAAACCTCGGGCAGTTCCGATGAGATCATGATGACCGTGACACCTTGCTGGACCAATTCGTTCAGCAGCTTGTAAATCTCGACCTTGGCGCCGATATCGATCCCGCGCGTAGGTTCATCCAGAATGAACACATCTGGGCGTGAGTTCAGCCACTTACCCAGAATGACCTTCTGCTGGTTGCCGCCGCTGAGCGTGCCAATCACCGTGTCGATCGAGGGTGTTTTGACTCCAAGCTGGTCGACATATTCCTTAACGACTTTGCGCTCCTGCTGGGTGTTGATAATGCCCAGAACCTTGGAACTGATCGTCTCAAGCGAGGAAATCGTCGTGTTGAAGGAAATGGATTTGTCCAGAAACAGACCCAGCGCCTTACGGTCCTCGGTCAGCAGCGCGATGCCGGCATCAATGGCGTCCTTCGGCGATTTGATGTCCAGCTTTTGCCCGTTCAGCTTCACTTCACCGGTGGTCTGGTTTGGATAGGCACCGAATACACCGCCAACCAGCTCGGTCCGGCCAGCGCCCATTAGCCCGGAGATGCCCAATATCTCGCCTTTGCGGGCAACGAAGCTGGCGTTCTTGACCAGATAGCTGCCAGGCAGATCGGGGTTTGTGACGGACAGATCGTTGACCTCTAAAGTCACCTCACCCGGTGTGAAATCGACCTTGGGAAACATATCCTTGATGTCGCGCCCGACCATTCGGGCGATGATCTGATCAAGCGTGATATCCGCGATAGGCGTGACTTCACCGATGGTCTGGCCATCGCGCAGAACCGCAATCCGGTCGGCGATCTGCTCGATCTCTTCCATCTTGTGCGAGATGTAGCACATGCAGACGCCGTCGGCTTTCAGCTTGCGGATGATACGGAAGAGATCCTTGACCTCCTTATCCGTCAGTGCCGACGTAGGTTCGTCCAGCACCAGTATCTCTGCCTTGAGCGACAGCGCCTTTGCAATTTCGACCATCTGCTGTTTGCCCACGGTGATATTCTGCACCAGATCGGTCGGGCGAATGTCGTTGATGCCCAGTTCGGTCAGCAATTTCTGAGTCTCGGCAAAGGTTTGATTCCAGTTGATTCTGCCCTTGGCATCGGTGAACTGGCGATCCAGAAAGATGTTCTCGGCAACCGAAAGGCCGGGGATCAGGTTGAGTTCCTGATAGATGATGCCAATGCCGGCCGCCTCGGCCTCTTTCGTATTCGCGAATCGGACTCTTTCGCCGTGCAGAAAGATATCGCCTTCGTAGGTCGGATACGGCCACACGCCGCTGAGCACTTTCATCAACGTGGATTTGCCCGCTCCGTTTTCTCCCATCAACGCCAGAAGCTCGCCCGAGCGGGCTTCGAAATTGACATTGTTCAGGGCGCGAACTCCGGGAAAATCCTTGATAATACCCTGCATTTTCAGGACGACTTCAGACATGCTTTTTCCCATCACATTCAGAAAGGTGTTTCGGACATTCCCCACCCTGACCGGCAGTCTCGCCGTGAGGGGTTAAGGAAGGAGGGCACCATGAAGCCGCGCGCGGGGAGTACACGCATAGGGAGCCAAATGGCGAAACGCCCTCCTTCAGGAAACAGTCCTTGGGATCAGTTCCCGTAGACCTCTTCCTTGGAGTAGAAGCCGCCAGCGATGATCGTGTCATCGATGTTGTCCTGTGTCACAAGCGTGATCGGAGTCACGATTGTCGGCACATCGGCGAAACCGTTGTTGATAACCTTGTCCACCTCGACCAAATCGGCGGGCGCGGTGTCCGGATCAGCAGCCAGAGCAACGGCCACTTCTGCCGCGGTTTCAGCCAGAGGATCGATCTGCTTCCAGATTTCAACGGCTTGCTTGCCTTGCGCAACATATTGGATATTGGCCAGGTCGGCATCAGATCCGGCCACAAACACTTTGTCTGATGACGCCAGACCCTGTGCTTCCAATGCCGCGATAACACCACGGGCCATGCCGCTGTTGTTGGCGATAAATGCGTCGATGCCGTTGCTGTTTGAAGTAAGCGTGTTTTCCGCAGTCGCCATTGCCTTCTCGGATGACCAACCTTCATGCGCCTGATTGGTCACCAGTTCCAACCCCGGGTTCGCTTCGACAATCTCCAACACACCGCTGCTCATGGCAATCGCGTTGGAGTCGCCGGGTTGACCTTGAATCAAGGCGATCTTGCCGGACACCTCTCCGTTCTTGTCCTGAAGCCATTCGACCATGGCTTCGCCTTGCAGGCGGCCCACGGCCCAGCTGTCTTGCATCACCATCGCATCCAGCGGCCCGTCCACGAGCATCGAGTCATATCCGACGACGCGCACACCTTCGCTGTTTGCCATGCTGACCATGCTTCCGGCGGTACCGGTGTTCACAGGCTGCAACACGATGACGTCTGCGCCCTTGGCAAGCATGTTTTCAAACTTAGCCAGCTGAGTCAGCTCGTCATTGTTCGCTGAATCAAAGATAACTTCGGCGCCCAGTTCCTCTGCTTTCGCAGTAAACGCGGCGCGGTCACGTTTGTAGCGCTCTTCCTGCATGGTTTTCAGCAGAAAGCCAATTTTGACATCGCCTGCATACGCTGTCCCGGCAGTCAGTGCGACAGCGGCGACAGAAAGCAAGGCGGCTCTACGGGTAATGGTCTGCATCAGGGACATATTTCCTCCAGTGTATGTTCCTTGGCTGCCGGGCCAATTGGGCCGACAACGCGAAATGCTTCGCAAATTGTGCTGGGTGCCGGCTAACCGGTGAGAACAAGCGTCAATCTCAAAGCGATAACGCTAACATAGCGGTGAAGATTGAGAGGAGAATTTGTATATTTAGAAAGCATAAATATTCACAGCGCAGTTGGGATCCCTGCGCCCAAAGGGATTTTACATATTTAACAACACCATAATAGGTTGCCACTCACTAATCGAAAACACTGAAGTCTCTTGGTCAGGCCGCGACAGAGTTGTACCGTAATCGCGAAGCGGGTTGTAAAGCCGCGAAATCGGCAATCAAACATCCTGATGAGATCGCCAGGCCGACACCGTCTGGTGTTTTTTCTGTTGGCGTGCTCAAGCGGACCAATAGGTCAATTCATGCAACCGCTGTCGAATGGCCGCTAACCAAGAATGCGAATGGCTATTTCGCGAGAGTAGCGAAGGTCTGCTTTCCGCCCGATTCTTACAGTAAACAACTGGACTTTGGCTTGTACGGAAGTGGTACTGACGACGGTTGAGATTCGCTCGGGGCACCCGGGCTCCACTCAGTACAGGGCGCAGGATCAGCCTGTGCCCGCAAAGTGGAGACATCAATGACAACTTCATGTGATACGGAAATCAAAACACCACCCGCCAAACCCGCCCGGAACAACCCGACGCGACAGCAACAGTTGCAGAAACTGTTGTCCCGCAAGGCTGGTGCAACGATTGCGCAGATTCAGAACGCCTTTGGGTGGCAACCGCATTCCGCGCGCGCGGCGATTTCGATGTTGCGCAAGGCGGGACATACTGTTGAGCGATCTGGATCTGGCAAAGGTACGCTCTACCGGATAGTGAAGTCGGTGTGATCGCCATGGATCCTACGCGCGCGGATCGTGACCTTGCGAAGACATTTGACGACATTGAACACCTAGATCGCCTCGGCTGTCTTGACCGATGGCGGGAAGTGTTCGGTCGGTCGCCGCCAAAATACCTGTCCCCGCAGTTCATGAAACGGGTACTAATCTGGGAACTACAGAACCGGGAATTGGGAGGGTTGTCTGCGAAGACAGAACGCCGATTGCAGAATATCGCGTTGGGAAAAACGCCGCCTCCTAGTCTGAAGCCGGGTTCACATCTAGTGCGGGAATGGAACGGACGCACCTATCAGATTGAAGTGGTTGATCGCGGGTTCGTCATGGACGGCAAAACATGGCGTTCCCTGTCCGCCATAGCAAAGCACATCACCGGAGCGCACTGGTCCGGGCCGCGCTTCTTCGGGGTTCAGTGATGCGACGCATCCGCTGCGCCATTTACACTCGGAAAAGCTCGGAGGAGGGGCTGGAGCAGGATTTCAACTCACTCGATGCCCAGCGGGAAGCCTGTGAAGCATACATCGCGAGCCAGAAGCATGAGGGCTGGGAATTATTGCCGGATCACTATGACGATGGCGGTATCTCGGGCGGTCATCTTGACCGCCCGGCGTTGCAGCGGCTGATGCAGGCTGTTGACCAGAAACGCGTGGATCAGATTGTTGTCTACAAGATTGACCGGCTGACGCGCTCGCTGGCTGATTTTGCAAAGCTGGTCGAACGCCTCGACGCGGCCGACGCATCGTTTGTGTCCGTTACCCAGTCCTTTAATACGTCGACCAGTATGGGTCGCCTGACACTCAACGTGCTGCTCAGCTTCGCTCAGTTCGAACGGGAAGTCACCGCTGAGCGTATCCGGGATAAAATTGCTGCCTCAAAACGCAAGGGTCTTTGGATGGGCGGGAACGTTCCACTTGGGTATCAGGCTGACGGCCGGACGCTCAAAATCGACGAAGAAGAAGCTGAGATCATCAGGACGCTCTACGATCTCTATCTGGAGCATCAGACCATTCTTGACGTGAAAGAGCAGGCGGAAGCACTGGGTCTCCGGTCGCGCCGCCGGGAACGTTCTGGCGGACGCGTGACAGGTGGTACGTTCTTCGATCGCGGATACATCCATCATCTGATCAGCAACCCAATCTATGCTGGCCACATCCGACACAAGGGTCGGGTTTATGAGGGGCAGCATCCTGCCATCATCAACCCGGCGGTGTGGGAGCGGGTGCAGCAGCTGCTGAAAGATGGCGCAGTAAGGGAGCGCGGCGTTAAGCAGAAAGCAAAGCGATCAGCACTGGCCGGAAAGCTCTATGATGAGACCGGAGATCGGCTGACGCCCAGCCATAGTCGCAAAAATGGAAAGCTGTTGCGGTACTATATCTCTGGTCGTCTTGTGACGGATCGCAGTCAGAAGTTTCCCGATACGTGGCGACTGCCTGCAGAACAGCTTGAGAACCTCCTGGCTGAAGTGGTTAGACAACACCTAAGCCGACCGAACGCTGTGACATCAATGCTACAGGATATGTCTGCGGCCGAAATTGCTTCAGCAGCGGAGCATCTCAGAAATTGCCAGTCCGTCAGGAAATGCCTCGACCTGATTGCGCGGGCAGACATACGACAGGGGTCGCTGAGTCTGCAGCTGGATCTACAGGCACTGGCCCGGATGATCGAGTGCAGAGCGGATCAGGTCAATGCCGAAGAACTAACAATTGAAGCTCCATTCCAGATGCGCCGCAGAGGCGTGGAACTGAAATTGCACTTGGGCGATCCGCCTCCTGAGATCGATCAGACACTTGTCCGCAACATAATCAAGGCGCGCCAATTGTTGGCGATGATTATTGACGGCAGAACGTTTTCTGAGATTGCTGAAGAAGAGGGCATTTCCAAACGCCGCGTTCAGGATGTGGTCGATCTGGCCATGCTAGCGCCTGATGTTCTGGATGCCATCGCTGCAGGCGAGCAACCTGACGGCCTGACCACGGATTACCTAATCAAGTCCGGCTTCCCAGCGATCTGGTCAGAACAGCGCCAGCAGTTCGCTGCGCTCTGATCTACAGACTCTCCCAAAGTCACCAAACTCGTACCGCCGGAACCGCGTACTGAGACTGCGGCCCGAAATCGGCTATTGTTGTGCTCACGTTCGCGTCTCAGCTCGAATCGTCAAAAACTAAGTCCCTGAAAATTAGCCACAATCGGCAACCAATTATTCAGTGTGTGATTTAATGGAAAATCATGGCTGGGGTGGTAGGATTCGAACCTACGATACACGGTACCAAAATGCAATTATCGCTTACTTTGTGTCACAATTTCTTGCAATTTTTACTTTAAGTACAAGTTGTTAGCTGACCCAAGGTGCAGAGGTGTGCATATTTGCTTGCATTTTTTTGGACTGAGTCATGTTTCTCTTACAATGCACATCACAATCCATCACACGACATCGATTGCTGTGGTAAATTACCACAGTTATTAGCTTTGGAGTTTGGGCATACGCGCCGGTGAATTGAGTTTAGATGACCAAGAGTATCGATTACTGCATAGTTTGGACTTGCACATAAACTCACCCCGCATTTGAGCTGCGCGTAGTTCTGCATATGCTTTAGTGAGCCGTTTTCAAGCTGGATCAAAAAAAGTCGAAATTCAGCAAGAAAATTCAAACTGCCTTACCCTCAATCAAAGATTGAGGGTAAGGCAGTTTGGGTGAGAAGTCAATAACATAACATATTGAAAAATAATGCGTCACAATAGACTTCAGCAGCGTATTGCTGCGAAGATACCCTCTTGCAGCAATCGTTTGTTAACCTCATTTTGATCGTATGGAAGAGGTGATTGTGCAAATACGGGCCCGACAAGCGGCCATACAAAGTGAGGTCGATGACCTCAACGACGAGGCGCGCTTGTGGAAGCTCACCGAGTCACTTCAATTCAATCGCCACCTTCTCATTCCGGGTGACGCAGTAAACAAGCGAACGGCTCATAAGTTTGCAGTGCTTGGTCAACTGGCGAGTTTCTTGACCAAAAATGCATTCTATCGTGAAAGTGGGGCGTCGGCCTCCGATATCTATCGGCAGATTTCGCGCCATTTCCCGTCAATGTCACCGAGCACATTCCGTAGCCAGCTTACACGATTCAAAAGCGAAGGACGGCTGGTCTACGATGATAAGAAAGGAACCTGGAACTTGGCTAAGCGAGAGGAGGTAGAGCGAAAGTAGATTAGCGGACGGGAGGCCGGTCCAAGTTTGGCGACTACAAGCCGGCCCCCGCCTTAATTGTAACACTCGGTATGCCGAGCGCTGTCTTCAATTTGCCATTTAAGACGTTAATGTCAAGTTGATGTGGCGATCAGCATGCAGTCAGCCAAAGGATGCTGAACATGCAAATCTTAAACTATGACACGGAGTCCACTGGGCTCGAAAAGCCGTTTGAAGCGCCGCTGCAGTTCGCAGCAAAAGTCTATGATCAGACGGGAACAGAACTATCTGCCATAAACCTAAGAGGCCGCCCGCCAAGGCACGTTTTGCCAAGCCCCGCTGCACTTGTTGTCACCGGTCAGAAGATCAGTTCGGTGATGGGGCAGGCCAATAGCGCTTACACCCTTGCTCGTGAGATTCATGCATTCTTCGAGCAATACTCTCCTGCCGTAGTCACTGGGTATAACATCATCGGGTACGATGAGGAGATTCTCCGGCATACTTTCTACGCAAACCTGTTGCAGCCGTACGTGACGCAGTTCGGCGGGAATGATCGTCTAGACATTCTCCCAGTTATTAAGGCTGCGGCGATTTGTGATCCAGATGCATACAATTTGCCTATCAATGAGAAAGGGAAGCGGTCGTTTAAGCTCGAACACTTAGCTCCTGCGTTCGGGTTTGCGAACCATGATGCCCATGATGCATTGGGGGATGTGGATGCCACCATGCATGTAGCGAATACGATCCGTGCGCGTTCACCAGAACTCTGGCGTGCCACACACAGCATTCGTTCAAAGAACGCAGTCGACGAATTGCTTTCTTCGGGCCAACCAGTCGTGAAATTGGACTGGAACCATCGAGGCGATAGAGCAATGATCCGGGTCCTCATGCCAATCTGCCGCGACGCAGAGGTCTTCACAAAATGGTGGTGCGTGAACCTCGCAGCCGACCCGCAGAAAGTAATCAGCGTTCCCCCTGATCGACTTGTCCGCTCATTCAAGTCGTCGGGAGGTGTGACCCCGATTGTAGGTGTTTCTACAAATAAGATGCCCCTTGTGTTTTCCTTAGGTGACCCCGCCGTATCGCGGTTAGATATCGAGTACGACAGTGGGTTTGCGGATAGGCTGCGATTGGATGCTTCGTTGGCTTCATCCATTTGCGCAGCAAGCCAGATTATACGCGATGGCTATGATGATAGAGTCCACGTACAAGACCAGTTGTACTCTGGTGGATTTTTCCCGACGGCCGGTGACCGTCCGCTTTTTGAGGCATTTCACAGAGCCGAGCGATCGCAAAAGTGGGAAATCGTTTGTTCCTTCCAAGACCCTCGTGCTCAAGAGCTGGGAAGACTGCTGATGGGTTCAGAGTGGCCCACAGGGTTGCCGAAGGCTGAACGCACCGCATACCTTGACGAATTACAATCCCGAATGATGGCTTCTGACATGCCGTGGATGTCGATCCCTAGAGCGCTTGAAGAAATTCAAGCCTTGCGACCTGCCGTCGGTGATACAGCCGACATCTTGGATGAGTATGAAGCCTATCTGCGGGCATGGTCATCGCGCGGGGCGAGTTTCGCAGCAGCGTAGTTTCAATCATCGGATGAGGCTTCTCGTGGAAACCTGTGAGAAGCCTCCTTCACCTCGGCTGAAACCCGCCAACAAACCTCTTGGTGGGGGGAATCAATACCGGCTGGGGCGGTACTTAGTTAATGGGGCTAGTGCTAGTTTTCTATTGCAAAAGAGCTCTGAGGTGCTCTGAACATCCGCTTGAAGCAAAGATCAGCGCTTTGGTGTCAGCTACGCTTACTCGGATGCCCAAGGAAATGCGAAGCCCAGAGCGCCCATTTCTTGTATTTTATTATACTTTTCAAAAATTTAATAGCCTTCAAACCTCCCATTTTCCCTCCAAATTGGGGGCTTCCAACACATAAGGAGGATACCCATGGCTGGCTTGTATAGACGAAAGTTAGGAGAAAGAACTGTTTACCGGGTAGTCGGCAAATATACAGCGGGCAAGAGGAAGGAAAAGACGTTTCGATCTCTGAGCGAAGCGAAGAAATGTCTAGCATCGTTGATCAGAGCTGAGGGGCGCGGAGAACACTGGGTCGAACAAAAGAGTTTCGGTGAGCTGGCGGACGAGTACATGAAAGCATCCGCTGTTGGTCGTGATGGCAAACGCCCCTTGGAAACTTCGACTCTCCATGGCTACCAACATAACCTAGATGTCTTCATTCTTCCGGAGATAGGCGAAATCCCTATCGGTGATTTGAACCGAGACACACTTATTGAACTGATTATCTTTTTGAAAAGGGAGTGTCATTCAATCAAGACTGCTGAGCACGTGTTGAATCTTGTAAAAGCAATCCTGAATTGGGGAGTGGACCGGGATTTGATTTCCAGCACTTTGCCCGCAATCTGAGTATCCAGCCAGATACTCGAGCGCCGCAGAGACCTCCGGGAACATTTTCGGACGACGAAATGCGAAGGATTTTTCTGAGCCTTCACCACCTTTGCAGCTTTGGGCGCTCGCACGAGGTGGTAAGATGGCGGGACTATGCTCCGCTGATCTTATTGCTTGCGACAACGGGCGTCAGAATATCGGAGGCGCTGGGTCTGAGATGGGAGGACTTTTCGCAAGGCTTTTCACACGTGTCGATATCTAGGCGTGTCGACATTTTGAGAAGGGGCATGACCCAAGCAGATCGAGTGGGTGATTTAAAGACTGTTAATGCCTATCGTAAACTGGCAATCGTGCCGGAATTAAGAGACCTCCTTAAATCGAAACTGTTGTCTAGCAGAAGCCCTTGGGTATTTGCGTCAAAGTCTGGACATCCAAAGCACTATCATTCGGTCCGCAACCACTGTTGGGTCCCGCTTCTTGAACACGCACGTGTTGGCCATCGTGGTTTCCACGCCTTGAGGCACTACGTTGCATCATCCGTGATGTTGGAGGGAAAGTACCTAGAGGCATTCAAGATGCTCGGGCATCACAATGCGAGTTTTACGATGTCACAGTACGGTCACGTGATTGATGATGGTTCTGACAGATTCGGTGAAATATCCTGCAGTTTGTTGGAGAAGTATAAGACCAAGGCTTTCGAAGCGATAATTTGAAAGATGCGCTCGCTGTAAGAAGGATAGCGGAACCGTGATCCGCTATCCATTTTCAAGCGCAGAACTTCAGTTGGCCTTGGCAGAATTTGGGTGTTTCAATGTGCTGCACGCGAGAATCTACCACAAAAAACGTGGTAAATGGCACCAGAAAGAAGCTTTTCACCAGATCAATAATCTGGCTAAGAATTTGATTTTTAAAGATTATTTTGGCTGGGGTGGTAGGATTCGAACCTACGATACACGGTACCAAAAACCGCTGCCTTACCACTTGGCTACACCCCAACGGTGAGCGGCTATCTACGATTGTTGTTGGCGGGGTTCAAGGGCTTTTGGGTAAAAAATGCGACTGCCTTGGAAAAATATTTTTGGCCGGTCGTCAGGTGGTTTTCAACAGCACTGCGCCGTTGCGATTGCCGGTTTGGACAAGGTCATGGGCGGATGCGCAATCCTGTAGCGGCAGGATCGTTTCAACCGGGCAAATCAAGCTGCCATCTTCCAATGCTGCATGCAGCCGATTGATCGCCGCAGATCGCGGTGCAGGCGGCAGAAGGTAGATCAGGATAAGCTCAAGCGTCACAGCTTTGAACATCAGGGGGTAAAAGGGCAGGGTGGGGGACATCTCCTGCGCAGAGCCGAACGCGTTGATACGTCCATTCTCGGCGATCACGGCAGTATTTGTTTCAACATTCCGGCCAAATTCAACATCGACGATTCGGTTGATCGGAACGCCATCATTGGCGGCAAGGATTTGCTGGGCCAGATCAGGATCGCTGTAGTCCAGTACCGTTTCCGCTCCGGCCTGTCGCACGCGCTCATGGTTGCGAGGGTGTGCAGTGCTAATGACCCGGGCGCCTGCCCATTTCGCCAGTTGGACGGCCAGATAACCGACCGTGCCTGCTCCGCCGTGGATCAAAATGGTTTGGCGTTCAATTTCACCGCCTGAAAAGACAGCGTGGCTGGCCGTCAGGCCCGGAATGCCCAGAACCGCCCCGGTTTCCAGGGAGACGGCGTCAGGAAGGGCAACCGCCTGATCCGAGGGCAGTGTGATTTGGGTGGCCGCTGTTCCCAAGGCGCGATTCCACTGGCCATTCCATATCCAGACGCGCTGACCCAGCCGCGATTTTGGAACGCCTTCTCCAACGGCAGAGATTACACCGGACCCGTCGCTGTGGGGGACGATCGCCGGGAACGCTGGTTTCGTGACCCCGGGTCTGGATCCGGCACGCGCTTTGACGTCCGAGGGGTTCACACCGGAAAAGGCCAGATCAACGGTCACGTCGCCTGGGGCCGGAGGCACGTCGGGAAGGTCTTGCAGTTTCAGAACGTCTGACGCATCGCCGAATGCTGAATATGTGATGGCTTTCATGGTGTCCCCTCGGCCCTGTCAGGTCAATTTAGCTGCGTCGCGGGGCATTGCCAGAGATTCGAACCTCGGTCGCGCCCGAACGATTGCGCGGTGCAGCCAGCACAAGGCGGTGGCTCTTACTCGCGGATTTCGGAGGGTTCGACGCCCCAGAGGTTGGATTTCAAGGTCCAGCCGCGATAGCCGCCTGCGGATATACGGCACCAATCCAATGAGCAGGTGCCAAGGCGGGCGACGACTCCGGTTTCGAAATGCGCATTGATCTGAGAATTTGGGTCAGGGCGGGCGTAGACGGGCAACATATCGGATTCGATCAGAACGGTCCGAACACCTGACAGCAACGCGTAATGGACCCAGCCGCCTGCTCCGTCACGGTCCTGTACCTTGCGCCAGTTGCCATACTCTGCCGTGATCTGCAGCGGCATGCCCCGACGTTTGAACACCCAGTCGATTCGATGGGTCAGGGACGGGCCGCGCCGCACATTCCCCTCGGCCGCTTTCATCGAGACATAGCGGGGCAGGGGCAGATTCGTGACAGGGCCGCGCGCCTCTTGCGTCGCGGCGGCGATTGGGCCGAACGCCATAAGAACCACGGTAAGGATCGCCAAACAGCGGCGTTTCACCGGTAGAAGACCACTCACTGACTGTCTGCTCTTGTGCCTGTTGATCTGCTTTCGAAAAAAGGTCGACTCAATGCCTTAGGGGTTCTTGTGCCCCGCCTTATCCTGCGCCACGATGCCATGGAGCGCGCGCGTTTGCAAAGCGATGGGAGGGCTGAGGTGCCAAGAGAACGTCTGAGTGTTGTTGTAACGCGACGGTTGCCCGAGGCAGTGGAAACGCGGTTGAGCGAGTTGTTCGATGTTCGCCTGCGCGAGGATGACGCGCCCATGACACGCGAAGAACTGGTCGCGGCGGTGCAAGAGGCCGATGTGCTGGTACCCACAGTGACCGACACAATTGACGGTGGATTGTTGGGGCAGGCGGGTGAGAACCTGCGTCTGATCGCAAACTATGGCGCGGGTGTCGATAATATCGACGTGGCCACAGCCCGGCAGCGCGGCATTCTGGTGTCGAACACGCCGGGTGTGCTGACCGACGATACGGCCGACATGACCATGGGCCTTATTCTGGCGGTTACGCGCCGCATTCCCGAAGGGTTGGCCGTGATGCAGCAGGGCGATTGGGCCGGGTGGGCACCCACAGCATTGCTGGGTGGCCGGATCGGTGGTCGACGTCTGGGCATTCTGGGCATGGGCCGGATTGGGCAGGCCGTTGCCCGCCGTGCCAGCGCCTTTGGCATGCAGGTGCATTATCACAATCGCCGCCGCCTGCGCCCCGAGACCGAGGAAGAGCTTGAGGCGACCTATTGGGAAAGCCTGGATCAGATGGTGGCGCGCATGGATGTGATCTCGGTCAATTGTCCGTCAACGCCATCGACCTTTCACCTGATGAATGCGCGACGGTTGAAGCTGATGAAGCCCTCGGCAGTGCTTGTGAACACGTCGCGGGGTGAGGTGGTGGACGAGAACGCCCTGACCCGCCTGATCCGCGCGGGTGAGATCGCCGGGGCCGGGCTGGATGTTTATGAACACGGCACCAATGTGAACCCGCGCCTGCGGCAATTGCCGAACGTTGTGCTTCTGCCGCATATGGGGTCGGCCACGTTGGAAGGGCGGATCGAGATGGGCGAGAAGGTGATCATCAACATCAAGACGTTTGAGGATGGCCACCGCCCGCCGGATCAGGTTGTGCCCGCTATGCTATAGCGCATTGGGAAAGGACTGTGATGGAGGTTTATCGGGCCGGATGCCGCTGTGGCAGCGTGCGCGTAACGGCAAATGGGCCTCCGTCGCGGGTTGGGATGTGCCACTGCCTTGACTGTCGTAAGCATCACGGAGCGTTGTTTTATGCCGCTGCCATCTTTCCCAGGGACGCGGTTGAGATCAGCGGAGAGGTCCGCAGCTATGCGGGGCGGTCATTTTGTCCGATCTGCGGTTCGCCGGTATTTGCCCAAACCGGAGAAGAGGTCGAGGTTCATTTGGGCAGTTTTGACCAACCCGACCAATTGAAACCGACATATGAATGCTGGACAATCCGGCGGGAAGGCTGGCTGCCCGAATTTGAGGGCATGCAACGATACGATCGGGACCGCGCAGATTAGGTGATGAACGGTGTGGCGGAACTCTGCCGTCGTTCGGTTCTGTATCAACCGATGGTTGCGGTGTTGCGGTGGCCCGTACAGTGTTGAAAGCAATAGTTGAATTGGAGGATACGATGCGTTCCGGTTATATTTCAGGTCTCATACTGTCTGCGATCACGTTTGCTGCCCCGGCTATTGCGCAGGAAACCGCAGATGCGGTTGCGCCCGAAGGGGCAACGGAAGGTCAGGTTCAGGCCCTCACCGAAGAAGTGGTTGCCGCGCTTGAGGCGAAGGCCGCAGGCGTGCCGGTGCAATCCGACAACTGGATGGTCGCCGCCGCCAATCCGCTGGCCGTCGAAGCCGGGGCGCGGGTGCTGCGCGCAGGCGGCTCGGCTGCGGATGCGATGGTTGCTGTTCAGGTTGTTCTGGGGCTGGTCGAGCCGCAATCCTCGGGTCTTGGGGGCGGGGCATTTCTGGTTTGGTACGATGCCGCCACAGGAGAATTGAACACGCTGGACGGGCGCGAAACGGCCCCACTGGAGGCGACGCCGCGGCTGTTTCACGACGAAAACGGTGAACCGCTGAAATTCTTCGACGCTGTAGTTGGCGGGCTGTCGGTGGGTACTCCGGGAACGCCCGCGCTGTTGGAAGAGGCGCACCGCCGCTGGGGCCGGTCGCCATGGCCCGGCCTGTTCACAGATGGTATCCGGCTGGCCGAGGACGGCTTCCTTGTGTCGCCGCGCCTCGCCACGCTGGTCGAGAATGATGCCGAACGGCTTTCCCGCTTTCCGGCAACGGCCGAGTATTTCCTGCCCGGCGGAGAACCCTTGCAACAAGGGCAGCGATTGGTGAACCCCGACTATGCAGAGACGTTGCGGACACTGGCGGCCGATGGGGCTGCGGGGTTTTATGGCGGTGATATCGCTGCGGGCATCGTCAACACCGTTCGGACCGCTCCGGGCAATCCGGGCGTTCTGTCGGGCATTGACCTTGCGCTGTATCAGGTGATCGAGCGTGAGCCGGTCTGCGCGGCATACCGGTCGTTTGACGTATGCGGTATGGGGCCCCCTTCATCGGGCGCGCTGACGGTTGGTCAGATTCTGGGCAAGCTGGACAATTTCGACCTGTCCGCCATGGGGCCGGACAGCATGGAAGCCTGGCGTTTGATCGGAGACGCCTCGCGCCTCGCCTTTGCGGACCGGGGGCGGTACATGGCGGATAGTGATTATGTCCCCATGCCGACCAATGGGCTGGTGGATCCGGACTACCTGTCGGAACGCGCTGCCTTGCTGAACACCGAAAGCGCGCTGACCGAGGTCGCGCCCGGCAATCCCGAATTCGACCACGCGTTGAACTGGGCCGATGATGCCTCGCTGGAACTGCCTTCGACCTCGCATATTTCGATTGTGGACGGCTATGGCAATGTCCTGTCGATGACCACGACCATCGAAAACGGCTTTGGCTCGCGCCTCATGACCAACGGGTTTCTGTTGAACAACGAATTGACGGATTTCTCGTTCAAGACCCATTCGGACGGAGTACCCATTGCCAACCGGCTGGAGCCTGGCAAACGTCCCCGCTCGTCGATGAGCCCGACGATTGTGATGCTGGACGGCGCGCCGGTTCTGGCCATTGGATCGCCCGGTGGCAGCCGTATCATTGGCTACGTGGCCAAGTCGATCATCGCCTGGGCGGATTGGGGCATGGATGTGCAGCAGGCCGTCTCGCTGCCGCATCTGGTAAACCGGTTCGGCACCTATGACGTTGAACTGGGGACCACCGCCGAAGGTTATGTCGATGCCCTGACCGAGCTTGGGTTCGAGGTGAACCCCCGCGACCTGACCTCGGGCCTGCACGCCATCGAAATTCGCGACGGGCTGAGCGGTGGCGCGGACCCTCGGCGCGAAGGCATCGCGCTGGGCGAATAGGTCTTGGGACTTGTCCCGCGTTGCCGGGCCTTTTAGTCATGAACTGAAAGGCCCGGCACCCTGTCGGGCAGGGGAGAACCAAGATGGTGCAGGCAACCGCGCTGCCCCGCAATGACGCGGGTATTGAAACGGCGATTAGAATTCTGAAACAGCGCTTTGGCGACCGGCTTCAAACCAGCGCCGCGATCCGGGAACAGCATGGTCACACCACGACGTGGATCGCGAACCAAAGCCCCGATGCCGTCGTCTTTCCGCAGACGACCAGCGAGGTCGCCGACATCGTAAAAACCTGCGCGGCCCACAAGGTTCCGGTGATTGCCTTCGGCACCGGCACCTCGCTTGAGGGGCACGTCAATGCGCCAGCCGGTGGGGTTTGCGTTGATCTGATGCAGATGAACAGGGTGCTGGCGGTAAATGCCAGCGATCTGGATTGTGTCGTGCAACCCGGCGTCACCCGAGAGGACCTGAACACCCATCTGCGCGATCAGGGCTTGTTCTTTCCCATCGATCCGGGGGCCAACGCTTCGCTGGGTGGAATGGCCGCAACGCGGGCCTCGGGCACCAATGCCGTGCGATACGGGACCATGCGCGACAACGTGCTGAGCCTTGAGGCCGTGATGCCAGACGGGCAGGTGATCCGAACCGGGAACCGCGCCAAGAAGTCTTCGGCCGGCTACGATCTGGCCCGGCTGCTGATCGGGGCCGAGGGGACGCTGGGCATTATTACGGAACTGACGCTGCGGTTGCACGGGATACCCGAGGCGATCAGCTCGGCCCGCTGTTCTTTCCCAACCGTCGATGCCGCGTGTCAGGCGGTGATGATGACAATCCAATACGGCATCCCGGTCGCGCGGATTGAACTGCTGGATGAGATGTCGGTTCGGGCCGCGAACGCCTATTCTGGCCTGACGTTGCCCGAAACTCCGCTGTTGCTGCTGGAATTCCACGGGTCCGAGAATGGCGCGGCGGAACAGGCCGCAACCTTTGGTGAGATCGCCGCTGAATTCGGGGGTGCCGATTTCGCTGCGACCTCGACCACCGAAGAACGCAACAAGCTTTGGCAGGCGCGTCATGATATGTATTGGGCCTGCCTGCAATTGCGCCCCGGCGCACAGGGCATATCGACGGATGTCTGCGTTCCGATCTCGCGCTTGGCCGAAGCGGTTGGTGCCGCGCAGGGCAAAGCCGCCGAACTGGACCTGATCGCGCCGATTGTAGGGCATGTGGGCGATGGGAACTTCCACACGTTACCCCTGATCGATATGGACAACAAAGATGAGGTTGCCAGGGCCGATCAGTTCGTTGGCTGGCTGAACGATCTGGCAATCTCGATGGATGGAACCTGCACGGGTGAGCACGGAATTGGTCAGGGAAAGCGCCCTTATCTGGTCAAGGAACTTGGCGCTGCGACCCGGTACATGGCCACGATCAAGGCTGCGTTGGATCCGGACAATATCATGAACCCGGGAAAGATCGTTCCGGACCAATAGCCCGCTGTATCGCGGGGCCATATTCGCTGTCTCACTGCGACTTTTTAGGACACTGATTCAGCCTGCGGGTCGTTTTTTTCTTATCACCGGTCGGATGAATGTCGCGCCGCGCCCTGGATTTGCGCCATATGGGTGCAACTGAATTCAAGGGGAGACGCCCGGTTATGAAAACCCAAGTCAAAGCACTGGTTGTTGGCGGCGGTGCCGTCGGCACCTCGATTGCCTATCATCTGGCCAAAGCGGGCTGGGACGATGTGATGCTGATCGAACGGGATGAGCTGACCTCGGGCTCGACCTGGCACGCGGCGGGCCTGCTGCCGCTGTTCAATATGTCCTACGCGACGACCCATATCCACAAATACTCGGTCGATTTCTATAAACAGCTTGAGGAAGAGACCGGCCTGAACGCAGGCTTTGCCGTGGTCGGCAACCTGCGCATGGCGCAGACGCAGGAGCGTATGGATGAATACATGCTCTATGCCTCGACTGCCGAGACCTGCGATGTCGCTTATGAATGGCTGACGCCCGAACAGATCAAGGACCGCTGGCCGCTGATCGAGACCTCGGATCTGAAAGGCGCGATTTATCACACCGAAGACGGCTATATTAACCCGGCCGACGTGACGCAGGCCATGGCCAAGGGCGCGCGCCAGCGCGGCGTGGACATCGTACGCAAGATGCAGGCCGATGCCTTCCACTGGAACGGCACCCATTGGGAAGTCACCTGCACCAAGATGATCGAAAAAGGTGGTAACCTTATCCCGTCCGATGAGCAGGTGGTGATCACCGCCGAGCATGTGGTGACCGCATCAGGCAACCACGCGCAGCGCACCGCCAAGATGCTGGGCATCAAGATGCCCGCGATCCCGGTCGAGCACACGTTCATCGTCATGGACAAGGACCCCGAACTGGTCAAATGGCGCGAAGCGGGCAACCCCGAGCATCCCGTTGTCCGCGACGCCGACAACGAATCCTACGCGCGTGAGGAACGCGGCGGCTGGATTCTGGGCATCTACGAACATGGCGCGCCCGCACAGTTCGAACATGGCGTGCCCGACAGCTTCCGCGCCGACCTGTTCCCGCTGGATCTGGACCGGATCGCCGATCAGTACATGGCCATGGCCGAGCGCGTCCCCTCCTGCGCCGAATCCGGTCTGAAAGACGATTTCAACGGCCCGATCTGCTACACCCCTGACGGCAACCCGCTGGTCGGTCCGGCTCCGGGCCTGCGCAATATGTGGCTGGCTGAAGGTTTCTCGTTTGGTATCACCGCTGCGGGTGGCACCGGCTATTACCTGGCGCAGATGATGGTCGATGGCGAAGCCGAGATCGACATGGCCTCGCTGGACCCCAAGCGGTACTCGTCCAACTGGATGACCACCGAATTCGCAGCCCGCAAGAACGAGGAATGCTACGAACACGTCTACATCCTGCACCACCCGGATGAAGAGCGTGAGGCTTGCCGTCCGCTGCGCACCGTCCCTGCGTATGACCGCCAAAAGGCACGCGGCGCGCAATTCGGCTGGGTCAATGGCTGGGAACGTCCCAACTACTTTGGCCCGCTGGACGCGGCGGACAATTTCGACAAGGAAAGCCGCTCGTTCCGCCGTGGCGGCTGGTGGCAATATGCCGTCGAAGAAGCCAAGGCGATCCGCGAAGGCGTCGGCCTGATCGATGCCTCGGCCTTCACCAAGCATGTCGTCAAAGGCCCCGGTGCGACCGCGTTCCTTGACTGGTTCACCTGCAACAAGCTGCCCAAGGTTGGTCGTATCAACCTGACCTACGCGCTGACCTCGCATGGCACCACCCGCACCGAATACACCATCGTCCGCAATGGCGAGAACAACTATTACATCGTCTCTGCCGGTGCCTGGACCGAGTATGACGCCGACTACCTGCGCAAGGCGGCCGAGGACAAGATGGAGGAGTTCGGCTATATCGAAATCCAGGACGTGACCACCCAGTGGGGCGTCTTTGCCATCGCCGGACCTAAGTCGCGTGACGTTCTGAAAGAGATCATCAAGGACGCCGACCCGGACACTGCGTTGTCCAACAAGCGCTTCCCGTGGCTGTCGGCGCGCCAGATCGAACTGGGCATGTGCCCGGTCAACGCGATCCGCGTGGCCTATACCGGTGAGTTGGGCTGGGAACTGCACCACCCGATCGAGATGCAGAACTACCTGTTCGACCTGCTGGAAAAAGCCGGTGAGAAACACGGCATGAAACTGGTCGGCGCCCGCGCCCAGAACTGGCTGCGGCAAGAGAAATCCTATCGCGCTTTCGGCACTGAACTGGGCCGCGACGCGACCCCGCTCGAGGCCGACCTGCCGCGTTTTGTCGATCTGTCCAAGGATTTCCACGGCAAGGCCAAGCTGGAAGAAACCGGCGTGCGCGTGAAATGCTGCACGCTGCTGATCGACGGGCCGGACGATGCCGATCCGTGGGGCCGCGAGGCGCTCTATACGCCGGAAGGTGAGCGCGTGGGACGTCTGACCTCGGGTGGCTACTCGGTGGCGTTCGAAAAATCCATCGGTTTGGGATACGTGAAACCCGAACTGGCGGTCGAAGGCACCAAGCTGCAGGTCAATATGCAGGACAAACTGTGGGATGCGGTTGTCACTTGCGACAGCCCGTATGACCCGAAAAACGAGGTCATCCGCAAGGACGGCTAATGGGTCGCAATAAATGGGCCGCCTGCGGCGCCCCATGCCTCCGTCGGAGGTATTTTTGAACAAGAGAAGCGGGGGCTGGTCACAAGATTCAGCCCCTCTGCTTTTGGCGAGGGGGGCCTTCTCCTGTTACGGTCATCGGCGCCTCCGCCTGTACCGCAAAAACACTGTCGCCGATCAGAGTTAACGATCCGTTACTTCTTCTGTTCAAAAATACCTCCGCCGGAGGCAAGCCTGCGACAGCAGGCTTTTTGAACAAGGCCGGCTGACTTATGCCGTGGCAATGAAGGCCAGATTGTTTGCGGGCATTTCAACGGTTTCGACGCGCTTCATCCCCTTGGCAAACAGCATTGATCGAATGTCGGCATCGTTTTTGTAACCAATTTCGGGGTCCTGCAGGACAAGCGCCTCATGAAACCGTTTATCTCCGTCACTGGTCAACAGCCCGTCCCGTTTGAACGGGCCGTACAGAATAAAGCGCCCACCGGGTGAGAGCTTTTTTGCGGTTTCCGACACCAGAGTTTCCGCCTCTTCCCAACTGATCAGGTGCAGCAGATTAATCAGCACGATCAGGTCCTTCGGCGCGAATTGCTTGCTCCAACCCGCTTGCGTTGCGTTCAGTTCCAAAGCCGGCGCGATGTTGGGGTGATTGACTGCATATGCATCAATGCTGGCGCGGCGTTCGGGATCAATCTCTGTCGGCTGCCAGAACAGGTTGGGCAAACGCTCGGCAAAGGCGCAAACATGCTGGCCCGTGCCGCTGGCGATTTCGAGGGCGGAGCCGTCGGAGGGGGCCCATGCTTCCATAAGGTCACTCAGAACGTCTGCGTTCCGGGTGGCGGCGGGCGCGACCAGTTTGCCGTTTTCCGC
Source organism: Ruegeria sp. H7 (assembly GCF_056532945.1). NCBI lineage: Bacteria > Pseudomonadati > Pseudomonadota > Alphaproteobacteria > Rhodobacterales > Roseobacteraceae > Ruegeria > Ruegeria sp. H7. The sequence goes on along the minus strand of NZ_JBQFNZ010000001.1, from coordinate 645,509 downwards.
CGGGGTGGCGACGCTGGCATTTGGCGGAGGGATGCGCTTGCTCATCTGTTCAATCGGTCCGGGGTTAGCATGTCGATGATGGTTTGATCAAATATCGGAGTGTTTCCGACAACAAGGTCTGCCAGAAACTGAGACGCGGCTGGTGCGCTTTGGAACCCGTACCCGCCCTGACCGGCGCACCAGATAAACGACCGTTCCAGCGGATCGGGACCCAGCACCAACGTCCCATCTAGCGCAAAGCTGCGCAGCCCGGCCCAGTTTGTCTCAACCCGCGTGACAGGTTCGGTCACCAAAGCCTCATACCGCGCCAGTCCTTCGGCCAGCACCATGTCATCCGCATAGGCGTCATGCGGGGCAACCGGTGTCGCGTCGGCCGGAGATACCAGCAGCTTGCCCGCATCCGGCTTGGCATACCAGCTTTCGCCTGTGCCCAGCATCATCGGCCAGCCCGAGACGTCATGCCCTCCTGGGGCCGGGATTCGCGCCATGGATCGGCGGCGCGGGGTGATGCCGATGGGCTGAACGCCAGCCAGTTGTGCAATCTCATCCGCCCATGCGCCTGCCGCGTTGATCAGGTGGCGGGCGTCGAATGCGTCTCCGGCCTCGACCCGCCAATGCGCCGCTTTGTGAATGGCTTTCACCTTTTGCTTTGTTAGCACGGCCCCGCCATTCCAGCGAATGGTGCGCGAGAAATCCTGCAGCAAGCGATCCGTGTCGATGTCAAACGCGGCTTCGCTGAGTGCGGCATAGCCAACACCTGCGGGATCAAGAATTGGTATCCGGGAAACTGCATCTTCGATCGACACCCTGCTCATGTCGAGACTGCTCAGGTCAGCATTGAAGGCTTCACGCTGATCTTTGGCTGCGACCAGCATCAGTCCACGGGGTGTAAGGTAGCCTCCGTTCTCAGTATGCAGAAACCGGGCGCTGGCTTTGTTCAGCTCTACCACCGATGGTGGGCCGTAATTCTGCTCGAACAGGGCGGCCGATCGACCGGATGCATGATACCCAACTGCATCTTCTGCCTCCAACACGGTTACGGACCCGTGCTGTGACAGCCGGGCGCCTGCGCTCAGCCCTGCAATGCCGCCGCCGATGATGAGGAAATCAATCATATCATGTGCTTTCATTTAGGCAGGTACCCCAAAGGGTTTCAGGTTTCATATCGGTGTCTGAGGTCCCTGTTCGTCTCGACAGTCGGTCCGTGGACTATAAGCAAGCTTGAATTTGTGCTTCAACCCGGTCAAAGAAGTAGCAAAACAAACAGGAGGGTAAGGTGACCGCAGCAGAGCTTCATCCAATGGCCACCGGGCATATTCCCAGATACGTCGTCGCAGCCGACGGAAGCGATTACCTTTTCTCCGCCATGGTCGTTTTCTTTGTGGTGCTTGTGGTGCTGATCGGTGTTGGCTACCTGACACTTCATTCGGTTCCCGAGAAAATGGCGCATGAAAACAACCATCCGCAGTTCCAGTTGGTGGGAATTCTGGCGCTGTTGGCCCTGTTCACGCATAACGGAATTTTCTGGATTGCGGCCATTCTGGTTGCCGGGTTCCAGTTCCCGGATTTTGCGACACCGATGAAGAACATTGCCGACGCTATACGATCTTTGGGTCGGTCACCTGTGCCAGAGACGCTACCCGAAGCGCCGCCCCCAGCCGCGCCGAGTGCGGACAAAACCGAAGCGCAGGAGCATTAAGTCATGATCGAGACGATGATCTGCGCCCTGATTACGGTGCTGCCCGACTATCTGTTCCGCCGCTTTGTCCAAGGTAAGCGGATCGGGCATGAGATTACGTTGTTTACCATGTGGTATGAATTGCGCTGGGGGCTGACCACCTGTGCCATTCTGGCCCTGACGGTAATCACCACGCTGTTCTATTTCCACCCGGCCAGCACAACCGCTGCGTCCTATTTCCGGACGGTCACCATCCTGCCGCAACTGGGTGGGCGCGTGTCCGAGGTCTACGTTCGCAACAACGAATTGGTGCAGGCGGGCCAGCCGATTTTCCGGATCGAGGATTTCACTCAGCAGGCGCAGGTTCAGGCCGCGCATGCGCAGGTTGCTCAGGTGCAGGCCTCGCTGAAAGTGGCCGAAACCGATCTGGCCGAAGCCGACGCCGGGATCGCCGGTGCCCGCGCCGCGCTGGATCAATCGCTTGAGGATCTGGAACGCAATACCACGCTGCGGGATGAAGGATCGAGCGCCGTTCGTCTGACCGAGATCGAGCGGTTGGAGAATCTGGTAGAGGAGCGCGAGGCGCAGGTCACGGCTGCGGAATCCCGGCGTGCGGCGGTGGTTCAGCAGATCGAAGAGTTGATCCCGGCCCAGCTAGCCAGCGCCAACGCCCAACTGGACGCCGCGCTGACCGAGTTGGACAAGACCGTGATCAACGCCGGAGTAACCGGTCGGGTCGAACAATTCGGGCTGCAAGTGGGGGATTACGTCAGCCCGCTTTTGCGACCTGCCGGTATTCTGGTGCCGTCGCATTTCGGGCATGACAGGTTTCAGGCTGCATTCAACCAGCTTTCTGCACAAGTCATCAAACCCGGCATGATCGGAGAGCTGGGTTGCATGACCAAACCCTTTACCGTGATCCCGATGGTCGTGGTCGAAGTGCAGGACGTGATCCCCTCGGGCCAGATCCGCCCGTCGGATGAGTTGCGGGACGTGCAGACCAACAACAACCCCGGTTCTATTCTGGTGTATATGGAGCCACTGTATAAAGGCATGACCGACGACATTCCGCCGGGCAGTAACTGTCTGGCAAATGTCTACACCGACAACCACGAACGGCTAGAGCATGAAGACCTTGGGTTTTGGGAAGGGGCCTTCCTGCATGTCGTCGACACCATCGGCGTGGTTCATGCTGCGGGATTGCGTCTGCGCCTGATCCTGATGCCGGTGAACACTCTGGTCCTGACCGGCCATTGATCTGTCTTTGACCCCGGTCGTCAGACCGGGGTCGTATGCGGACCGGTAAAATTCCAGCACGCAAAGCGGTTTGAATTGATCTGTAGGCAGGCCGATGTGCTTCAGGTGACAGATGAAACTTTGAGGATGAATGCCCCGTCAAATCCCCAGTTGTGACGCTGCCAGATTGCGCAGCACCTCATCCGTGCCGCCGCCGATGGTCATCACCTTCACTTCGCGGTAAATCCGTTCCGAGGCCGTCCCCCGCATATATCCCGCACCGCCCAGAATCTGCACCGCCTCATCGGCGCAAAATTTCAGCGCGTCCGTCGCTGTTACCTTGGCCATCGAGGTGCGGGCGACGTGGACGTTCAAGGGGTCAGCGCCCTGCATGTAGCGCCAGATGATGTCATAGGTCAGGGTTCGGGCCGCATCGATCCGGGCCGCCATGTCGATCAGCTTGTGCTGAATGGCCTGACGCGCTGTCAACGGTTTGCCGAAGGCGGTGCGTTGTCTGGCCCAGGCCAGGGCCTCGTCGTAGCAGACCTGCGCCATCGTGTAGGCGTGCACCGCCAGGGCCAGCCTTTCATTGTTGAAGTTTAGCATGGCCGCCAGAAAGCCTTCGCCTTCCATACCCACCAGATTTTCAGCCGGAACGCGGCAATTGTCGAAATGCAGATGCGCGGTGTCCGACGCCCACCAGCCCATCTTTTTCAGTTCTGTCCGGGTCAGCCCCGGCGTGTCGCCTTCGACAACCAGAAACGAGATGCCGGTCATGCTTTGATCGTCAGGATCTGTGCGCACAGCCACGGTCAGTTGATCGGCCTGCATGCCCGAGGTGATAAAGGTCTTTTCCCCGTTCACGATGTAATGGTCACCGTCCCGGATCGCCGTGGTGCGCAGGGCGGCCACGTCCGATCCTCCGCCGGGCTCGGTTATGGCCAGCGCCGCGATGCGGTCGCCTGCGATCACCGGTTTCACGAACTTTTCGAGTAGTGCCGCGTTGCCGCTTTGCGCGATCGGAGGCAGCGCAATCGAAAAAGACCCCAGCGAGGCTGCAACGCCCCCCGCACCACAGCGCGCTATCTCTTCGGTGCCAACCACTTGCATGAACAGATCACCGTTCGCACCGCCTAGATCTTCGGGGAAGGCGACGCCCTGAAATCCAACCTCGGCAGCTTTCTTGTACAGCTCGCGGGGAAGGCGACCGGCGTCTTCCCATGTGTCGATATTGGGCATGATCTCGGCCTCGACAAAGGCGCGCAGGCTGCTGCGGAAGGCCTGATGTTCTGCGCTGAAATGACGGTCGGGCCGCGTATTGTCGTACATGATGCTCTTTCCCCCGAACTGTGATCAGGTGCTTTTTCTGGACTGAACGAATTGCCAGACGATTTTTGAGAACTGGTCGATTTTGGATTGCAGGGCCATCGGGTCAGGCGCAAAACGCGCCTGAATTAACAGCCCGCGCAAATAGGTGCGGCAAAGATCCCAGACCATCACCATCAATTCCGGATCATCGGGATAGGTGGCGCGCAGTTGCTGGTTCAAATCCGCGTCCCACTGCGCCAGCATATCGTTAAGCGCGAATTCCAGATTGGGGTCGGTGCGCGCAGCCACCATCAACTCGACAAAGGCGCGCCCGGCCGAGGTGTTCACAACCCTTGACCACAGCAATTGCGCGATCTGCCCATAGTCCCCGGCGCTGTCCTGACCATGCGCGCGTCCGAAATAGCTGATCGCACCGGCGCGGGCATTGTCCAACATCAGTTCCGCAGCGGCCACGATCATGTCGTGACGGGTTGGAAAGTGATAGTTCACCGATCCGCGCGACAGGCCTGACCGGCTTTGGATCGCGCTGAAACTGGTCTCGGCATAGCCAAGTTGGTCAAGGCATTCGATCACGGAATCCAGAACCGCGCGCCGTGTCGCAACGGCGCGATCCTGCTGGCGACGGGGCGATGTGCCAGTTGCGTCAGACGAAGTCGTGTTGGTTTTCATGTTGACAGGCTGCTCTGGACTTGTGAAAAAAACAGGACGTCCTGTTTTATATGAGAGCCACAGTGCCATATCAATCATCAATTCAGACCAGCAGCGAAACTTTTCACGAAAATCAGGCGGCGATGCTGTCTCTGGTCGAAAAGCTGCGCGAGCTTGAGGCGCGGCCCGTGAAGCTGTCGGAACAGAAACGCGAGCGGTTCGAAAAGCGCGGGCAGATTTTACCGCGCGAGCGTCTGGCCCGGCTGCTTGACCCCGGCATGCCGTTTCTGGCGCTGCACACCATTGCTGGGTATCTGATCGACAGTTCGAAAGAAGAGAAATCGGTGCCGGGGTCTTCGCTGATCGCGGGGATCGGATTTGTGAACGGCGTGCGCTGCATCATCTGGGTGGATGACAGCGGCATCAAAGCTGGTGCGATGGGCGTCAAGGGGCTTGAGGCCGGGCTAAGCGTGCAGCGGTTGGCATTGCGGCACAAGCTGCCCTTTGTTCATCTGGTCGAAAGCGCGGGGGCCGACCTGACCAATTACAAGGTCGAGATGTGGGCGCAGGGCGGCACAGCCTTTGCCAATCTGGCCCGGATGAGCGCTGCAGGCATTCCCACAATCGCAGTTCTGCACGGGGCCTCGACCGCGGGCGGGGCCTATATGCCCGGCCTGTCGGATTATGTGATCGGGGTGAAAAAGAATGGCATGGCGGCTCTGGCCGGGGCCGCCTTGGTCTATGCGGCCACCGGGGAAGAGGCGGACGAGAAAGAGCTTGGCTCGGCCGAGATGCACGCCTCGGTCAGCGGACTGGTCGAGTATCTGGCCGAGGATGATGTGCAGGCGATTGCCATGGCACGCGATGTGGTCGGCAAGCTTGACTGGAACAAGGGCCAGTCCATGCCGCCGCGCCACGCGTTTGAACCTCCGGTCTATGACCCGGCGGAACTGGCCGGGATTGTGCCTGCCGACCCCAAGGTGCCCTATGACGTGCGCGAGGTGGTGGCGCGTCTGGTCGACGGGTCTGAGTTTGAGGATTTCAAACCGGATTTCGGCCCGGCCACCGTCTGTATGCGCGCCTCGATCCACGGGTTTGCCTGCGGCATCATTGGCAATAATGGTCCGATTGATACGCAAGGGGCAAACAAGGCCACGCAGTTCTTCCAGCTTTGCGATCAGGCGGACATCCCGGTCATCTTCCTGAACAACACCACAGGTTACATGGTCGGCACCGCCTATGAACAAGCGGGCATGATCAAGCACGGCTCCAAGATGATTCAGGCAGTCACCAACATGCGGGTGCCCAAGATCACTATGTATATCGGGTCCAGCTTCGGGGCCGGGAATTACGGCATGGCCGGATGTGGCTTTGCGCCCGATTTTCTGTTTGCCTGGCCGAATTCGAAATCCGGTGTGATGGGGGGCGAACAGGCTGCCAAGACCATGGGTGTCGTGCAGGCCATGACCGCTAAGCGCAAGGGCATAGACGTGCCGAAAGAGGCGTTGGAGCAGCAAGGCAAGATCATCCGCCATATATTTGACGAACAATCCGACAGCTTCGTCACCTCGGGGCGTGTTCTGGACCATGGCATCATCGATCCGCGCGACAGCCGCAAGGTTCTGGCCATGTGTCTGGAAACGGTCGAGGAAGGCCGCAATCGCCGTCTCAAACCCAACGCATTTGGCGTGGGGCGGATGTGATGGACGGCGCTGCCTATAAGCATCTGGACCTTGAACAGCAGGGCGGGTGGCTGACGGTCTGGTTCAACGAACCGGCCCGTCGCAACCCGCTGACGTTCGAGCGGATCGATGAGTTGCTGGCCCTCTGCGCCAATTTGCTGGAACGCCGTGACATTCGCGGCGTGGTTCTGCGCGGTCGGGGCGGAGTGTTCTGCGCCGGAGGGGACCTGCGGGCGTTTCAATCCGCTTTCCAAGGAGCGGATGCGCGCGATGAGGTCATCGCGGCGTCGGTCCGTGGGGCTATGGTGTTCGATGCCATCGATCAGTTGCCGCAATTCGTGGTCATCGTGGTCGAAGGGGCCGCCATGGCCGGAGGTTTTGGCATGGTCTGCTGCGGTGATCTGGTGATCGCCGAGGAAAACGCCAAATTAGCCCTGACGGAGACCCGGATCGGCATCGTTGCCGCCCAGATCGCGCCCATGGTGCAGCGGCGGCTGGGGCGGCGTCAGACACGCCGTTTGATGCTGTCTGCTGCCACTCTGACCGGCCAGCAAGCCGTTGAGGTTGGGTTGGTCGATCAGTTGGTCAGCGGCGCAGACGGGATTGATGCGGCCTTGACCGACATTCGGGCGCAGATCACCCATGTATCCCCCAATGCTCTGGCGGTGACCAAGGCGCTGTTGCGCGACATGGAAAGCCTGCCACGACAGGACCAGATTGCCCGCGCCGCCGACGACTTCACCGGGTGCCTGCTGTCGCCCGAAGGGATCGAAGGCGTCACCAGCTTTATGCAGAAACGAAATCCGAAATGGGCCGAGGCCGAAGATGTTTGACACAATTCTGATTGCCAACCGGGGTGAGATCGCCTGCCGCGTCATCGACACCGCTCGGCGGCTGGGCCTGCGGACGGTCGCGGTTTACTCGGACGCGGATCGCGACGCGCGCCATGTGAAACTGGCGGACGATGCGGTTCATATCGGTGGCTCGGCCCCGGCGGACAGCTATCTGCGCGGCGATGCCATCATTGCCGCCGCACAACAGGCGGGCGCACAGGCGATCCATCCGGGCTATGGCTTTCTGTCCGAGAATGAGGCGTTTGCCGCCGCCGTTGGCGCGGCGGGGTTGGCCTTTATTGGCGCACCGGCCAGCGCAATCGCCGCGATGGGCAACAAGGCAGCCGCAAAACGGCTGATGATCGCCGCCGGGGTTCCCTGCGTGCCCGGTTATGAAGGCGAGGATCAATCCGACGCCGCGTTGACCGAAGCCGCCGCCAAAATCGGCTTTCCGCTGATGATCAAGGCCGCCGCCGGTGGCGGCGGGCGCGGGATGCGTATCGTGCATGGTGCCGACGATTTGGCGGCGGGTCTGCAGCTGGCCCGGTCCGAGGCGGAAAACGCCTTTGGGTCCGGCGAATTGATACTGGAAAAAGCCCTCATTGCACCGCGCCATGTCGAGGTTCAGGTCTTTGCCGACGATCACGGCACAACCCTGCATCTGGGCGAACGCGATTGCTCGGTCCAGCGCCGTCACCAGAAGGTTCTTGAAGAAGCGCCATGCCCGGTGATGACGCCCAAGCTGCGCAAGGAGATGACCGACGCGGCAATCGCCGCCGCCCGAGCGGTGGACTATCGCGGCGCGGGTACGGTGGAATTCCTACTGGATGCCTCGGGTGCGTTCTATTTCCTGGAAATGAACACCCGGTTGCAGGTCGAACACCCGGTGACCGAGGCCATCACCGGCCTCGATCTGGTCGAGTTGCAGATCATCGTGGCGCAGGGCCTGCCCCTGCCGTTGACGCAAGCGGATGTGCGGCTTGACGGGCACGCCATCGAGGCGCGTCTCTATGCCGAAGACCCCGGCGCGGATTTCGCGCCCGCGACTGGCCCGATTGCCCTGTGGCAAACACCCGACGGCGAAGGGATGCGCACCGATACCGGCATCGAAACGGGGGGTGAGGTCTCGCCCTTTTACGATTCGATGCTGGCAAAGGTGATCGGCTTCGGCCCCAACCGCGACGTGGCGCGTCGTCGTCTGGTCGCCGGGCTGAAGGAAACCGCGCTGTTGGGTCTGACCACCAATCGCGGCTTTCTGATCGACGCGTTGAACCAGCCCGGTTTCGCCGACGGGTCGGCCACCACGGCCTTTATCGCCGAGACCTATCCCGATGGCGTCGACCCGGTTCAGGCCCGGCCCGCCGATTTCGCGTTGACCGCCGTTCTGATCCATTGTCAGGACCGCGACCGCCTGTTTGCGCGATCCACCGTCGTCAGCGAAGAACTGCTGGACTGGCACAGCGTTGCGCCGCTGCCGAACATGGTCACACTGATCCACGGCGAGGCCGAGGCCAAGGTCTCTGTCTCGCCGGTTGGCGATCATTTCGACGTCCGTTGCGGCGATGACAGCTTTGTCGTGACGGTTCAGGCCATGGGCGACACCAGCGCAACCCTGACGCTGGACGGGCGGCGCGTTACCGTCAGCTTCAACCGCTGGGGCAATGGCCAATTCGGTCTGCGCCGCGACACCGTTGACCTTACCTTCACGATTTTCGATCCGTTGGCCGCGTCAGGCGACGATGCGGGCGGCAGCCGGATCGTGGCTCCGATGCCGGGGGTTGTGGTCTCGATCAACGTCGCGCCTGGTGATGAGATCGAAAAGGGCCAGACGCTGGCCGTTCTCGAAGCGATGAAGATGCAGCACCAGATCACGGCCACTCGCGATGGACAGGTCCGCGAGGTTGTCACCCAGGCCGGTGCGCAGCTGACCGCTGGCGCGCTGATGATCGCGTTGGAGGAAGACACGCCGTGAATTCCGATCTGTGCAAAAATATGGGGCTGGAGTTCCCGCTGTTTGCTTTCAGCCACTGCCGGGATGTGGTCGCTGCGGTGTCGCGGGCCGGTGGGATGGGTGTGTTCGGCGCGGTAATGTACACGCCCGAGCAGTTGCGGCAGGAACTGGAATGGATTGACGCCAACGTCGATGGCAAACCTTATGGCGTGGACCTGATCGTGCCGAACAACCTTGCGGCCTCTGGCGCCGGGCTTGACCCCGACCAATTGTTGGCCGCGTTGCCCGCCGAGCAGAAACAACTGGCCGAACAGGTCCTGCAAAGCCATGGCATTGACACGTCCGGGATTGATGATGATCGGATCAGATTTCTGGATTTCGCCCGCAACATGGATGCAGAAGGCGCGCAGGCTATGCTTGAGGTTGCGTTCTCGTTCCCGATCAAGCTGATCGCAAACGCTTTGGGTGAGCCGCCGAAGATCATGATCGACATGGCGCATGAGCGGGGCGTTCCGGTGGCCGCTCTGGTCGGGGCAAAGAAACACGCCGAACGGCAGATCGCCGCCGGGGTGGATATTCTTGTGGCTGCGGGCGGCGAAGCGGGTGGTCATTGCGGTGAGGTTTCAACCATGGTGCTGACGCCCGAGATCGTCTCGGTCGCGCAGGGCAGGCCGGTTCTGGCGGCGGGCGGTATTGCCACCGGTCGGCAGATGGCGGGGGCGATGGCAATGGGGGCTGCGGGAGCGTGGTGCGGTTCGGTTTGGCTGACAACTGCCGAAGGGGAACCGGCGCAGCCGATCAAGGACAAGATGCTGGCGGCCACGTCCTCGGACACTGTGCGCAGCAAGTCGCGTACCGGCAAGATGTCCCGACAGTTGAAATCGGCCTGGACAGATGCGTGGGAGGAAAGCGAAGTTTCCCCCCTGCCGATGCCGTTCCAGACCATCGTCAGCGAGCCGGCATTGCATCTGACCGAAAAACTGGCCTCAGCCGGGCATGAGGGTGCGACCGAACTGGCGACCTATTGGGTCGGGCAGGCGGTTGGATTGATGAATGAAACAACCTCGGCCGGGCAGGTCGTTCAGGATTTCAAAGCCGATTTTCTGGACGCCGTCGACCGGCTCTATACACTGTTGGAGACATAATGGAACAGGTCACTGCCTTTCTGGAGGAAAGCGAAGCATTGGCTGCCGTAATCGAGGCGCAGTGCAACGGACGTTGGGATGCGCCCACCCAGTTCAAGGGGTGGACGGTGAATGATGTGTTGGTGCATCTGCATTTCTGGAACCGGGCTGCCGATCTGTCGCTGACCTCGGCGGATGCGTTCAATGCGATGCTGGGTGAAAGCCTGCCCAAAATCCAGACACTCGGGTTTCGGGCCATGGAAAACGCCGCCATCCCGGAACGGGGCGAGGCGCTGCTGACCCTCTGGCGGGATTACTTCCGCGATATGGCCACCCGCTGGCAGGGTGTGGATCCCAAAACGCGACTGCCCTGGGTGGGACCGTCGATGTCGGCGCGTTCGTCCATCAGCGCGCGCCAGATGGAGACCTGGGCCCATGGGCACGAGGTCTTTGACCTGTTCGGCGCGGAACGCGCCGAGAGCGACCGGATCAAGAACATCGTCATTCTGGGCGTCAACACATTCGGGTTTTCGTTCCAACTGCGCGGGAAAGAGGTTCCGCCTGCGATGCCTGCCGTCGAACTGACTGCGCCCTCGGGCGAGGTCTGGCAATTTGGCGACGCATCGGTGGGGCAGATCAGCGGTTCGGCCCTTGGGTTTGCGCAGGCGGTGACGCAGACGCGCAGCTATGTGGACACCGATCTGACCGTTTCGGGTGATCTGGCGCGGGAATGGATGGAAAACGCCCAGTGCTTTGCTGGCCCGCCTGAAACCACGCCGCCGCCCGGATCGCGGTTCCGGCAATAAACAGTCCTGACTCCGGAAAGGACGAGATGCAGCCGATCGACGCCAATACCCTGAAGCCCGTACCGCTTCACCTGATCGACACCGTCAGGCGTCTTGGGGATGCGCCCGCCTATTGGCACGAGGTTGATGGGGATTGGCAATCGCAAAGCTGGTCGGGGTTCGGGGCCGAGGTGGAACGGGCGGGTCGTGCATTGATCGCCTTGGGGCTTGACCCCGGACAGGTCGTTTGCATTCTCGGCCGCAATCGCCCGGAATGGGTGGTCATGGCCCATGCCGCAATGGCGGCCGGGTGCAATCCGACAGGGATCTATTTCACCTCATCAGCCGAAGAGGTCGATTATATCATCCGCCATTCGGATTGCCCGTTGGTCTTGTGCGACACTGACGAAAACCTGTCGCGGGTGCAATCGGTGCGGGCAGATGCCCCGGGTCTGCGCCACGTCGTGTCCATGAACCAACAGGTGGCCGAGGCCGATGTGCTATCCTGGCCTGATTTCCTTGGGCTTGGCGGGGCAGAGTTTCAGCCCGAATTGGACGCCCGCCGCAATGCGCTGACGCTGAAAGACACGGCACTTCTAGTCTATACATCGGGGACCACCGGGAAACCGAAGGCGGTTGTGCTGTCGCATCGCGCCGCGATCTGGATAACGCAGACGCTTGGTGAGTTCATGCAGGTCAAGGACGGCGCGCGTATGCTGTCATACCTGCCGCTGGCCCATATTGCAGAGTTCAACAACTCGATTTTGGGCCAAGCCGTGTTTGGAAGTCAGGTCTGGTATTGTCTGGACCCTTTGACCATGCGCGATGTGCTGCCCCTGTGCCGCCCAACGGTGTTTCTGGGCGTGCCGCGCGTCTGGCAGAAGATCGAAGAACGGATCACCACGGGTGTTGCTGCGGCAAAAGGGGCCAAAGGCGCGATGGCGCGCTGGGCATTGGGTGTTGGGCAGGAGGTGGCTCAAAAGCGGCTTGGGGGTCAAAAGCCCGGCTTTGGCCTTGCGCTGCAATACCGTCTGGCTGATCGGCTGTTGCTGAGAAGGGTGCGCCGCGCATTGGGGCTGGCGGATTGCGGTACGATCCTGTCCTCTGCGGCGCCGATCTCGGTCCAGACACTGCAGTTCTTTTCCGGCCTTGGCATCGATGTTTACGAAGGCTACGGCCAGTCCGAGGCCTGCGGCCCCAGCACGATGAACTGCGCCAGCGCCAACCGATTGGGCAGTGTCGGCAAACCTCTGCCGGGCATCGAGGCGCGTATTGCCGAGGATGGCGAGATTCTGGTGCGTGGTCCAAACGTCTTTGATGGCTATCTGAAAGACCCTGAATCCAGCAGCGAAACCCTGACCGAAGATGGCTGGCTTCACACGGGTGACTTGGGGCAGATCGACGGGGATGGGTTTGTCACCATCACCGGGCGCAAGAAGGAAATTCTGATCACCACCGGCGGCAAGAACATCTCGCCCGCCGCGATTGAAAATGACCTGACGGATATTCCGCTGGTCGAACACGCTATGTTGCTGGGAGATGGGCGCAAATTCGTGGCCGCGCTGCTGAGTATCTCGGAAGATGCGCTGGCCGCCTTTGCCAAGGCTGAAGGGTTGGACAATCCGACACCGTTGCATCCCCGCGTGCAAGAGGTTGTCGCTGCCGCCATTGCCCAGATCAACCCTCGTTATTCTCGCGTCAATCAGGTGCATGAATTCCGTATTCTGGACCGACCTCTGTCTCAGGACGCCGATGAACTGACCCCGACCCTTAAGATGAAGCGCCGGGTGATCGAGGAAAACCATGCCGCTTTAATCGATGCAATCTATGCAAATCCCCCCGAACAGGAGCCTTTATGAGCCCCCATTTGAACGACCCAACCACCCCCATCAAACCCGCTGCGTTTGGTGCCTGCCACGGCCTTGACCATGGATAAGGCGATCCTGACCTGTGCGCTGAACGGTGTGCTGACCAACCCGATGCAGCATCCCGTTCCGGTTACCCCCGAAGACTGCGCAGCCTCGGCGCGTGAAGCTTATGATGCGGGGGCGTCGATCATTCATGTCCACTACCGGGATCAGGGCCCCGGTCGCGGCCACTTACCCAGCTGGGATCCAAAAGTTGCCCGTGACATTACAGATGCAATCCGCGATGCCTGTCCGGAAGTGCTGATCAATTCGACCACCGGCTTGCCCGGTGCGGATATCAGCGCGCCGGTTGGTGTGTTGCGTGAACTCAGGCCCGAGATTGCGGCCTGCAATGCCGGGACGCTGAACTACCTCAAGCTGCGGGCCTCGGGCGATTGGGCCTGGCCACCGATGGTCTTCGATAACCCGCCCGAAAAGGTGCAGGGCTTCTTGGACGTAATGGCAGAGACCGGAAGCATCCCAGAGTTTGAGTGCTTTGACGTGGGCATTGTCCGTTCGGTCGAGATGTATGTCCGTGCGGGAATGGCCAGGCAAGCACAGTATAACCTTGTGATGGGTGTCGCATCGGGCATGCCGGTGGATGGTGATCTGCTGCGTCTGCTTCAGAAATACATGATCCCCGGATCAAAATGGCAGACAACGTTGATCGGACGGGCGGATATTTGGCCAGTGCACCAGCTAAGCGCCGAGTTGGGTGGTATGTTGCGCACCGGGGTTGAGGACACGTTCTATCTGCCGTCGGGCGACAAAACCTCGGGCAACGGGCAGTTGATCGAAGCGCTGGCCACATGTGCTGGCAACGCCGGGCGCGCAGTCGCATCCCCGGCCGAGGCGCGCGCGATCTTGGGGATTGGCTGACCAGCCAGGCCGATTTCGTCTGCGTGCGATCAGCCTGCCACGCTTGCTTGGCCGAAAAAGCATGAGCCATTATTGACTCATGCTGCACTAGCACAATAGGAGGGGTCGGTCCGGTCGCATCGGGTGACCGGCACAGCTTTCCCGATGGAGCATATCGAAATGTCTGAACTGCGTGACACCGCAATGTCGTCCAAGGCCTGGCCTTTTGAAGAGGCGCGCCGGTTGCTCAAGCGCTATCAGAAGAATGCTCCGGAAAAGGGCTATGTTCTGTTTGAAACGGGCTATGGCCCTTCGGGCTTGCCGCATATCGGCACGTTTGGTGAAGTCGCGCGGACCACGATGGTCAAGCGCGCGTTCGAGGCGCTGTCGGATATCCCCACCAAGCTGATCTGTTTCTCGGACGATCTGGACGGTATGCGCAAGGTTCCGACCAATGTGCCGAACCCTGAGATACTTGAACAGCATTTGCAGCGTCCGCTGACCTCGGTCCCGGATCCGTTCGGCGAATACGACAGCTTTGGCGCGCACAACAACGCGATGCTGCGGCGGTTTCTTGATACCTTTGGGTTCGATTACGAGTTCTACTCGGCCAAGGAATTCTACGAGTCCGGGCAGTTTGACGAGATCCTCAAGCGCGCGGTCGAACGCTATGACGAGATCATGGCAATCATGCTGAAAAGCCTGCGCGAAGAGCGTCAGCAGACCTATTCGATCTTCCTGCCGCTGCACCCGGAAAGCGGGCGGGTCATGTATGTGCCGATGAAAAAGGTCTGCGCCGAGACCTTCACGGTGACCTTTGACGATGAAACCGGCAAGGAATGGACCGTGCCCGTCACTGGCGGCCACGTGAAGCTGCAGTGGAAGCCGGATTTCGGCGCGCGCTGGGCGGCGCTGGGCGTCGATTTCGAGATGTACGGCAAAGAACACGCGACCAACGAAAAGATCTATGACGCGATCTGCCGTGCGTTGGGTGGCCGTGCGCCTGAGCATTTCAGCTATGAGCTGTTTCTGGATGAAAACGGTCAGAAGATCTCCAAGTCCTCCGGCAATGGCGTTTCGATTGACGAATGGCTGACCTATGCACCGACCGAGTCGCTTGCCTACTTCATGTACCAAAAGCCAAAAACGGCCAAGCGGATGCATTTTGATGTGATCCCAAAAGCTTATGACGAGTATCATCAACAGTTGCGTGCCTATCCGGGTCAGGACCTGAAGGCGCAGTTGAACAACCCGGTTTGGCATATCCATGGCGGAGAAGTGCCCGAGTCGACCCTGATGGTACCCTTTGCGATGTTGCTGAACCTGGCATCAGTGTCCGGGGCCGAGGACAAAGAGGCGTTGTGGGGTTTTATCCGCCGTTACGCGCCCGACGCGACTGCGGAAAGCCATCCCGATCTGGATCAGGCGGCGGGCTTTGCCGTGCGCTACTTCAACGACTTCGTCAAACCGACCCGCAAGCACCGCGCGCCAACCGATCAGGAACGCGAAGCGCTGGAGGCGCTGAAAGCTGCGCTTGAGGCCTATGACGGCCCGGTCGAGGACGAGGCGCTGCAATCAGTGGTCTATTCCATCGGACGCGAGCGGTTCGACCCGATGCGCGGTTGGTTCACGGCGCTTTATGAGGTGCTGCTGGGGGCCTCGCAGGGGCCGCGCTTTGGTGGTTTCATCGCGCTTTACGGCGTGGCCGAGACGATCGCACTGATCGACAAGGCCCTGGCCGGAGAGCTGGTCTGATTTGACCTGATCCCGCTTGGGGCTACCCTTCCGTCAGGAGGTGGCCCCATGCGTCGATTTTTGCTTGCTGTATCCCTGAGTGTCGCTCTGGCTTCGGGTGCCTATGGTCAGAGCGAAGAGATCGAGGCCAATATCGCGGCGCAGATCGAAGCGTTCGAAGCCGATGATTTCGCCACCGCCTTCACCTTTGCCAGCCCGAATATCCAGCGCCTGTTCCAGAATCCCGACAACTTTGGTGCCATGGTGCGCAACGGCTATCCGATGGTGTGGCGGCCGTCCGAGGTGCGGTTTCTGGAACTGCGCGAGATTGCGGGCGCGCTGTGGCAAAAGGTCATGATCGTGGATGGTGACGGCCGGGTTCACATTCTCGACTACCAGATGATCGAGCAGGAAAACGGTTGGAAAATCAACGGCGTGCAATTGCTGGGCAATTCCGACCCATCAGCCTGAGGCAACGCCACCGTCACGGTGGGATGAGCCGCAGTTAATCCCTTTTGGATACTCAGACTTTCGCGTTCGGGGTGGACCCGGGCTGAGGGTTTGAACGTGTCGCTGTTCTGTGCGGCGCGATTGGGAAAGGGATTTCTATGAACAAGGCAATCACCGACGGCATCGTTTTCATGCCGCCTCAATTCGCGGATGGTCTGGGGGTTTGGTCTGCGGGGGACGGGACACCGGGCTCTCCCACCTATGCCGGGTCGGGCACGGGGGCATTTGTGCCAGCGGATGCGGATTTTGGCGGCTGTCTTGAGATTCTGAAGGTCAATCCAACGCAGCAATTGCGCTATATGGGCCAGACACCGCTGCTGCCTGGTTGCTATTTGCAGATCAAGGCGCGGGTCAAAGCCGTCAGCGGTCCGTTGCCCGAGGTTCGGATTGCGGCCTGGGCCGGCGGGGCCGGGGATACAAACCTGACCGGCGTGATCGAAGAGGGGCCGGCGACGCAACTTTCAGGCTACGGGGCGGTGCATGAAATCACCGCAATCGTCGGCTCCGGGCGTCGCCCCGGGGTGGACATGCCCTGGGGTGTCGATGCGCTGTACGGCCATTTTGGTCTGGATATCCTTGGTGCCAACGGCGCACTGGTGCGGGTCGATGACATCGAGATCACGGATGTGACCGGCGTGTTCCTGCGCGAGATGATCAGCGTTGTGGATGTGCGCGATTACGGGGCCATTGGCGACGGCGTCACCGATGACTCGGCTGCGTTCGAAGCGGCGGATCAGGCTGCGGGCGGTCGTCGGGTTTATGTTCCGCAGGGCACGTATCATTTGGCCGAAAATACCAGCATGGCGTCCGAGATGGATTTCGAAGGCACGGTGACCATGCCCGACGACAAGATGCTGCTGTTGACCAAGAATTTCGATCTGCCTGCCTACATCACCGCTTTCGGGGATGAGGAACTGGCCTTCAAAAAGGCATTTCAGGCTTTGCTGAACAACTCGGACCACGACTCGCTGGATCTTGGCGGGCGCAAGGTCGCGGTGACGGGGCCGATTGATATGGCGGCGGCTGTGCCCAACAAGCAAGGCTTCTCCACCCGACGTGTGATCCGTAACGGACAGTTCGACGTCAAAAGCAGCACGGATTGGGACACCGAGACCTTCACCTCGGTCGCCACCTATGACCCTTCCGACAATACCCGCCTTACGGATGTGGCCAATGTGGCGAATATCCCTGTTGGATCACTGGTGCAGGGCGCAGGCGTGGGGCGCGAGATTTACGTGCGATCCAAGGATGTCGGTGCGGGCGAGATCACGCTGAATGCGCCGATCTATGACGCCTCGGGCACGCAGACCTATACGTTCCAGTCCTTCAAATATCTGCTGGATTTCAGCGGCTTCAGTACGCTGCGCAAATTCGGCATGGAGCAAATCGAATTCCAGTGCAACAGCCGGTGCAGCGCCATCCGTCTGGCGCAGTCGGGCAGCACGTTTTCGCTGAACGATTGTTTCATCAGCCGCCCCAAAGATCGCGGCATCTCGTCAACCGGGACCGGGTGCAAGGGGATGCTGATCGACAATTGCCAGTTCCTGTCCGCCGAGGAATCCTTCACCGTGCCCGAGCGTAACTCGATTGCGCTGAACACAAACGCGAATGACATCAAGCTGCGCCATAACCGCGTCGTAAGGTTCAAGCATTTCGCCGTGGTGGGCGGCGACAACAACATGATTTTGGGCAATCATTTCTTTCAGGGGGACAGCATTCCGCAGGGCGTTCGCACCGCTGGCCTGATCATGATTGGCACCTACAACAGCTCGACCATTGCCCAGAACTACATCGACAACTGCTTTATCGAATGGAGCAACGAGCGCGACGCAGAACCCAGCTATGTTTCGGGCAATTCGTTCAGCGCCATGAGCATCACGGACAACATCTTCTATTCCAGCGAAGCACCGCCCTGGTTCAGCTATATCGTGGTCCGCCCCCATGGGCCGGGGCATTTTCTGAACGGGCTTTCGGTAACGGGGAACGTGTTCCGGTCAAGCAGCAGCGACATTGAACGCGCCGAGCGGGTGGATACAACGTTTGCTGACCTCAATAAGGATCGCCACGTCAATGTGACGTTCCAGAACAACACCTTTCACGGTATCGACAAGAAAGTAGCGAACCCTCTTCGGCTTCGCCATACACAGAACACGGCTGCCGGGACATGGAGCGTTTGGACCTCTGCCCGCTTGCCATTTAAGGGCAAGGCGCGAAGCTGCGATTCCGTCACCGCGCTGGGGGCGCTCAGAAGTACGCTTGGCACAGTTCGCTATGCCACGCCCTATGTCGATGTCGAGCAGGGGAACAACGAAGACGGTGTTCGCCTGCGGTGGCAGGAAAACCTGAGGGGTACGGCATCTGTTCTGGTGCGAATGGAGCGGTAAGTGCTCAGGCGGTCGCCCCAAGCGGGCGGCCGTCATTCTCTTGCCAAAATTACAAGAATCCAAGGAATTGCGCGACTTATAGGTTTCCTGTGCTAGGCTGAGATCAGCCAAAGGAGGATCAGATGCCGACCATCGCCAAAACCGCAACCGTGCAGACCGTCATTACAACATTTGAAATGACACCGGGAACCTGTCAGGACCTGTTGGAAGCGCTGACGGATGCCTATTCCAGCTTTATCTCCAAGCAGCCGGGATTCGTATCAGCGGGCCTTCATGTGAACGACGCGCAGACCCGCATTGCCAACTATTCACAGTGGGAACGCCGTGAGGATTTCCTGGCCATGTTGCGCACGCCCGAGATGCGGGACCGCAACCGCAAGCTCAATGAATTATGCAAGAGTTTCGAACCGGTCATGTACGAGGTGGCCGAAACCTTTGACCGATCCTGACCTGGATCAAGGCCTCTGATTTCCGCGTGGTTTACTATGACTGCGGTTAAACGGAGGCCCTAAAATGTATCACAACATTCTTGTCCCCATTTCCTTCGACACCGAACGGGATACGTCCGGCCCGATCAAACTGGCCGAGGTATTGGCAACACCGGACGCAAAGGTCACCTTGCTGCATGTTGTCGAGCATATTCCCAACTATGCGATTTCCTACATGCCCGCCGAATATCTGACCGAAGCGCGCAAGGCCATTCAGACCGAGCTGGATGACCTTGCCGCAAAACTGCCCAATGCCGAAGGGCTGGTGATCGAGGGGCATTCGGGCCGCAGTATCCTGGACTGGGCCGAGGCACACAGCCCGGATCTGATCATCATGGCATCGCATCGGCCGGGGATGCAGGACCTGCTGTTGGGGTCTACCGCGACGCATGTGGTGCGCCACGCAAAATGCGCGGTTCACGTGGTCCGATGACGTCTAGAAATCCGCAGGGCTCAGACGGTAGGCTTTTCCGAACCCTGCGTTGAGCAGCCCGTCGGTGATGTCAAAGCGAACAAACCCGAAGTCTGCAAAATCGACATAAAGCTTGGCTTTCGGGCGCAACTCCAGATAGCGCAGGCGCAGGTCCTCATGATCGGGTGTGCCTCGGGCGACCAACTGTGCTGTGGCGTGCAACGTCAGGCGCGGATGGGTCAGCGGATCGCCCTTGTCCGCCGGTTCTCCGATCAATAGCGCACAGGCTGGGTTCGCGTGCAGAGCACGGGTGTGATCGGACAGCGTTGAAATCAACGAGATCGGTTGCCCTTGCTCATCCGTCGCCAGTGCAATGCGTGACGATGATGGCAAGCCGTTGTCCGGGCGCAGAAAGGACAGCGCGGCAAAAGTAGCGCTGCCCACCAGATCGCGCGCCAACTTGCGCGCTGCGTCGTCCGTGGGTTGGTATGGGTCGGCCTTGGGCATCGCACTCGGTTTGCTGTCGCGTCAGAGGTGACCATTTGATACGGGTTTGAGGGACACAGTTCCAGCCCGTCGGGTCGCCGCCGCCTCGGCTTTGCCACAAATCGCGTGTACAGACGGGGTATGGATTTGGATCGCCTCACGCAGGAACAGGATAACCTGAACCCGCAGCCCTCAAAGCGACACCTGCGCGCTGACGCGACGCGGCGGCGGGCTTTGTCGCCTTTTCGCATTGGGCTGATGGTCGTGGCCTTACCTCTGACAACCGCACTGATTGCGGCGAACATCTACATCCGAATGTCCGAGTTCGACCGGAACGGAGCGATCCTGCACCTCATCGCCCTGTCAGGCTGTGAAGCACCCGCAAAGCTTGGCTTTGGTCCATTCCGCAAAGGTTATGCCGGGTATCACGAACGCTATGACCCGGACCGCAACGGTGTCTCGTGCGAAAAGTCAGGTCAGGTGCGCGCCAACAAATCACCCACATCCGGCACGGCAACACAACGCGCTGTGGGGAACGCGAAATTCGTGCGGCCCTGATCCGTTCGGCCTGATTTCTTCACCTCAGGACAATTGAGCCCCGGCGCAGTCGCGAAAAATGCGGACCTGCGGCGCGGCACCGTCCAAAGGAAACTCGGCCACCCCGTCCTGAGTGAAGGCGTAGGCGGTCTGATTATATTCCAACCCGTCCAGCACATTTCCGAACCCGGTATCCGTGACAGTCAGCGAGGCCGCACCGTCCGACAACACATGGCGCGAGGTGGCAATTTCGATCGGGTTCGGCCCCTCAAACCGCATGGCAAACCATGGGGCCTGTGTCCAGGCCTCGGTCTTTTGCGTGACCGTCAGCGTATAGAGAGGTTGGGACGGGTCGTAGGTCAGGAAGATTTCGGCCTGTTCGGTGTCATGCGACAGGGTGCAGATTTGACCCACCGAGGCCTCCCATGCGGTGGCCGGGGTGGCGAGGAGTATCGTGAGCAGAAGAAGGCGCATGACGGAAACTTAGCTGTCGATGGGCCTTGGGCAAGGGTGGTGATCTGTCTTTACGACAGACGTTAGTAGTGCACGAGGCGGCCTGATTGAAGGCGCTGACGGATTTTTCATAAAACTGCGCCAGATCCTCGGCCAGCACCACGCGGGTGCCCCGTACCCGGTCAATGGCGCTTTGGAATTCGAGCAGGCTGTGTGGGGTGTTCGTCATGACAACCGTTTTGAAAACACAACCTGTTTTTTCAAACGTGGAGGAGAGGGCGTTGGGCTGTAAGGGTAGTGTCGGGCTGTAGGATGGGTGATTTCACCCATCAATGTTCATCACAAAAAAGATGGGTGCGAGCACCCATCCTACGCTTGCTGACAGATTTTCCTGAGAAGCGCGCCTGGTCCTTTGCCTGTACCACACGAGCGCCGTGCACTCGGTGAATGGCGCATTAGATCTCACGCCTAGAGAGAACGTGTTGGGGTGCGTCACGGCAACCGTTTGGAACCACAATTTGTGATCTCAAACGCGAAATAGAAGGGTTTTGGCTGCAAGTTCTTAGTATACGTTTGTGAGTAGGTAAGGGTCATATCCCCTTTTTTGAGTTTAGAGAGCATTGGAGGAATGAGTTGAAAATCCATCCAGCGCCTTTGGTAAGATTATGAGATGCCAAAAAAAGATGATAAGGTATGTTGGTTTTTGAGGGTTTGGTATGAAACGTAGTTTGTATTTGCAATCAATAGTTGTGGTATTTGCACTATTCAGCACAACCACATTCGCACAGTTTTCAGATTCAACAGCCGAAGATGAAACGGAGCAAGATGATGCATCGGCTGGCCAAAGCAGCGAGCTTGAGCAGGAAGGCGGTGGCTGTAAGCTACTTACACTAAAACGGAAATCCGGCGAGACGTTGAGTTTAGATGAATCAACACAGCTGCTAAATTGTTTCGAAAGCCCACTTGAGTTTGGTGATGACTGGGAGGGCTTCATGGCAAACCAACCATCACCAGATGCATTCGGAGATCCAAACAACTTTGCCCCGTGGCTAACACTGGATGAACTCAATGTATAAAATTGATTTGTTACTATCTTTGGAGAAAACAGCAGTATTGTTTGGGTGCAGTTTAGCACTGGCCCTAACTTCAGTCTTAGCGTTGTTTTTGTTCAATTTGGTGAGGGACAGATGCGTTAGCGCCGAAGCCAAAATGGACGTTTCTTACGGAACGATTTTAGGACTTGTTCTGGTTTTTGGATGTTTGGCAGGCGTTATCGGGTTACTTATGGGTAGTAGCCGTACTGCCGCTGCAGGTAATGTTTTGCCGGTAGCATTGACGTTTATTGGCGGGTTGGCGATATTTTTGATCACAAAGGAAGCAAACAAAGCCGTTAACGTTTCAGCTTCTGTTTTGGCATTTTCATTGATGCTTCTCTTTGGCACGGTAATCGGTTCGTATGAACGAGCGAGAGCGACTGAACAGGTAGCTCTAAAAACCTGGGATATTGAGAGACAAAAGTGGTTGGCGCAGCGAGAATTTGCGATAAATGCCTATCGAGATACCCTGGGTTTGAAGCCACTTGGCGAAAAAAAGTAGAGGCTATCACCTCTTCCGCCTTTTCACATTCCCACCCCGCTGCCCCGGCCTCCCAGCCGTTGACCGACCACGCGATTTCACCGCATCCTCGGATGCCTTCTCAACCGCCCATTGCCGCGCCATGGGGTCGTCGGCGACGGCGAGATCGACCGCTTCCAGACGTTTGATCTCATCCCGGATGTTGGCGGCCTCTTCGAATTCCAGGTTCTCGGCGGCTTTGCGCATCTGGTCGCGCAGACCGTCCAGATGGGCCTCAAGATTGGCACCGTGCATCGGTTTGTCGATGGTGGCGGTGACGCGGTTCATGTCGACGTCGCCTTCGTAGAGACCGGCCAGAACGTCCTCGACATTCTTTTTCACGGTCTCAGGCGTGATGCCGTGTTCCTCGTTATAGGCAAGCTGTTTGGCGCGGCGGCGGTTGGTTTCGCCCAAGGCGCGCTCCATCGAACCGGTGATCTTGTCGGCATACATGATAACCCGGCCATCGGCGTTACGCGCGGCGCGGCCGATGGTCTGGATCAGCGAGGTTTCGGACCGCAGAAACCCCTCTTTATCCGCGTCCAGAATGGCAACCAGACCGCATTCGGGGATATCGAGCCCCTCGCGCAGCAGGTTGATGCCGACCAGTACGTCGAACGCCCCAAGCCGCAGGTCGCGCAGGATTTCGATGCGTTCCAGCGTGTCGATATCCGAGTGCATGTAGCGGACCTTGATGCCCTGTTCGTGCAGGTATTCCGTCAGGTCCTCGGCCATGCGTTTGGTCAGCGTCGTGACCAGCGTGCGGAAGCCGTCGGCGGCCACTTTGCGCACCTCGTCCAGCAGATCGTCCACCTGCATCGACACAGGGCGGATTTCGACCTCGGGGTCCAGCAGGCCGGTGGGGCGGATGACCTGTTCGGTGAAGACGCCGCCGGTCTGTTCGATCTCCCACTTAGCGGGGGTGGCCGAGACGAAGACGGATTGCGGGCGCATGGCGTCCCATTCCTCGAACTTGAGGGGGCGGTTGTCCATGCAGGACGGCAGGCGGAACCCGTGTTCGGCCAGCGTAAATTTGCGCCGATAGTCGCCCCGGTACATGCCGCCGATCTGTGGGACCGAAACGTGGGATTCGTCGGCAAAGACGATGGCATTGTCGGGGATGAATTCGAACAGGGTCGGGGGTGGCTCGCCCGGTGCGCGGCCGGTCAAATAGCGCGAGTAGTTCTCGATCCCGTTGCAGACACCGGTGGCCTCGAGCATCTCCAGATCGAAGTTGGTGCGTTGTTCCAGGCGTTGCGCCTCGAGCAGTTTGCCCTCGCCCACCAATTGGTCCAGCCGGATGCGCAGTTCCTTTTTGATCCCGATAATCGCCTGCTGCATTGTCGGTTTCGGCGTCACATAGTGCGAGTTTGCGTAGACCCGCACCTGTTCCATCGTCGCAGCGCGTTCGCCGGTCAGAGGGTCGAATTCGGTGATCTGTTCCAGTTCTTCACCGAAGAAAGACAGCTTCCAGGCGCGGTCCTCAAGGTGGGCGGGCCAGATTTCCAGTGAGTCACCCCGCACCCGGAACGAGCCACGCTGAAACGCCTGATCGTTGCGGCGGTATTGCTGGGCCACCAGATCGGCCATCACCTGCCGCTGATCGTACTCGTTGCCGACCTTCAGGTCCTGCGTCATCGCCCCGTAGGTCTCAACCGAGCCAATGCCGTAGATGCACGAGACCGAGGCGACGATAATCACATCGTCCCGTTCCAACAGCGCCCGCGTGGCCGAATGGCGCATCCGGTCGATCTGTTCGTTGATCTGGGATTCTTTTTCTATGTACGTGTCCGAGCGCGGCACATAGGCCTCGGGCTGGTAGTAGTCGTAGTAGGACACGAAATATTCCACCGAGTTCTCGGGGAAGAAGCCCTTGAACTCACCATATAGCTGCGCCGCTAGCGTCTTGTTGGGGGCAAGGATGATGGCGGGGCGCTGGGTTTCCTCGATCACCTTGGCCATGGTGAAGGTCTTGCCCGTCCCGGTCGCGCCCAGCAGAACCTGATCGCGCTCGCCGTCGAGAACGCCGCCGGCCAGTTCCCTGATCGCGGTCGGCTGGTCGCCTGCGGGGGCAAACTCGGTATGCATTACGAACTGTTTGCCGCCTTCCAGTTTAAGGCGCGCGCGGACGTCTTCGACGGTCAGTTGGGTCTTGTCGGAATGGGCATAGGGCATGGGCAGGCTCCGGGTCAGGCCCTTACATTTGTTCTTATTTTGTCCAACTGCAAGTCCTGATCTGGTTTTGAAAACGCCTTTCAGTAATACGCAAGCCGACCGTCCGGGGTTTGATCCGATTGCACCTGTGGCGGAAATTCATCAGTGTTCATAAACCGGCTTAGAACGGCCCGATTGGCCTCGGGCCGGGCATCGATTTCAAGGGTTCTTTCGTGGTGGATCAAGTTGCAATCCTCATCATGAGCTGAACCCCTTTTAGGCCACGTTGATGACAGTTTCTGGCATCAGTCGGATCGCTGAAACCCGCGACAATTGCGGACTTGTCCGCGCCGCTCGCGTGGCGCATAAACATGATCAGCCAAGTGAGGACGGAGAGGCGACATGCGCGCACGGATTTACCAGCCTTCAAGAAATGCGATGACCTCGGGCATGGCAAAGACCCGCAAATGGGTTCTGGAATATGCCCCCGCCTCGGCGCGCGAGGTTGATCCGCTGATGGGCTGGACCTCGTCCAATGACACGCAGACTCAGGTTCGGCTGAAATTCGATACCAAGGAAGAGGCGCTGGAATACGCCAAGGATAACGGTATCGAGGCGCAGGTCAGCGAGCCGCATAAGCGCAAACCCAACCTGCGCGCCCGGGGCTATGGCGAGAACTTCGCCACCGACCGGCGCGGCCCCTGGACGCACTGAGTGATCGACATTCGTCAGGCCGACCCCACATCGGACGCTTTGCGCCCGGTGGTCGAGGCGCATTTTGCCCATAGCCAAACGGCTGGCCCTGCGGAAAGCAATCATACAATGGATGCCGATGCGCTGTCCGGGTCGGGGATCCGGTTTTGGGCCGTTTATGACGGCGATCAACCGGTGGGATGCGGGGCGCTGAAGCTGTTGCCGGACCAAACGGCCGAGGTGAAATCGGTGCACATCCTGTCACAAGCGCGCGGACGCGGGCTTGCGCGCGCGATGATGGATCATCTTGCGGAACACGCCCGGTCGGAAGGGTTATCCGCGCTGGTTCTGGAAACCGGCGCGGCGCATTTGCCGGAATATGACGGCGCCCGCAAACTGTACGAAGCATTGGGATATTCCTATTGCGGCCCGATCTACGGCTATGAGGATGATCCCAACAGCGCCTTCATGCGCTTGGGCCTTGAACCCCGCCCGTAAAAACCGCAAGAAGGGCGCAGCGGTCCCTTAGCTCAACTGGATAGAGCAGCTGACTTCTAATCAGCAGGTTGAGGGTTCGAGTCCTTCAGGGATCGCCATTTCCAACCGATGCAACCGACCCATCGCGCGCGAAATCTCGTTTGTGTGATCCGGGTCACTGACCGGCCCCACAGAATCAGTCAAAGTGACCCTATTGATGAGTTGGCGTCAGTTGGTTTTATGACGTGAGTTTTTTTAAAGTTCTCCCCAAGACACTTGGCGCGTTTGTTTCAAACGCGCCATTTTCTTTTGGCCTTGGGGGAGGGTGAGGGGCTGGGTGAGGGGGTCAAGCCAGCCCCTCGTAAGGGGTTACTGAGTGGTAGTGTAATCCGCTGACCTCAAATTAGCCCAAGTCTAAGGCCTCGGATATTGGGGGATTCCCGTACGGATCGCCTTTTCTGGTCGGATTTTCTGCGATTCCCCACAAAATTCGAGCGATTTTCGGGGCCTTTGATCAAAACAGGGCCAACCTTAGGCGTGAGTCCGACGGGTGATTCCCATCCGTCAAAAGGCGCTTGGCCTGTGTTTGCCTGTTTCCTCGTGGCATCCCGAAAAAAAATCTTGCAACCGGTTGCAAAGAGCAACATTGTGACGCCAAGTAAGATTCGGGAGAATTACATGCTGAAGGTCGGGCTGCTTGGTGCTGGTCGTATCGGACGTGTCCACGCGCAAGCCATTACGTCGCATTCGGAAAGCAAGCTATGTGCGGTGTCGGACGCAATGGCCGAAGCCGCGACGCAACTTGCCGAGGCGCATGGCGCGCAGGTGCAAAGCTCGGACGAAATTATCGATAACCCGGATATTGATGCGGTACTGATCGCAACGCCGACCGACACGCATTCGGATCTGATCGAGGCTGCAACGCAGGCAGGCAAGGCGGTTTTGTGCGAAAAGCCGGTCGATCTGGACCTGCAGCGGGCGCTTGACTGCCAGACTGTTGTGGCCGGGCGCAAGCCACCTGTCATGATTGGGTTCAACCGCCGGTTTGATCCCAACTTTTCCGCGATGAAGGCCGCTGCCGACGCAGGTGAGATTGGCAAGGCTGAGCTGTTGTCGATCACCTCATTCGATCCTGCACCCCCGCCGGTCAGCTACATCAAGGTTTCGGGCGGGCTGTTCCGCGACATGATGATCCACGATTTTGACATGGCGAACTATCTGATGGGGGAAATCCCTACGTCTATTTCCGCCGTCGGGTCCTCGGTCGTGGACCCTGAGATCGGGCAGGCCGGGGATGTTGATACCGCTGTTGTCACAATGACTTACGCCGATGGTCGGATCGCGGTCATCAAGAACTCGCGCCGTGCGGCATATGGTTATGACCAACGGGTCGAAATGCTGGGATCAAAGGGACTGCTGCAGGCCCAGAACATGTTGGAAAATACGGTGGTCAAATCGACGTCGGACGGCGTTGTCGGGGCCAAGCCTACCTACTTTTTCCTTGAACGCTATATGCCTGCGTATCGGGCCGAATGGGATGCATTTGTCCAGGCCGCAACGTCGGGCGCGGCGGTTCCGGTGACTTTGGATGACGGTGTCGCTGCGCTGGCCATGGCCGAAGCGGCAACGCAATCCGCACGTTCGGGCGCACCCGTCCAAATGGCGGAAATTTTGAAACCGGTTGCAAAATGAGCGAATTTCTTCAAACTGAAAACGGCTCGGTACCACTTCCGGCTACGACAGATTCGGTCCGACCGAGTGAATGGGGCGGATAGCCCAGGACAAAAACAGACGGTTTTTATGGGAGGAAACCAAATGAACAAGTTTGTGAAACGAGTGCTGATGGCCAGTGCTGTGGCGGTTGCGGCGGCCACGGGCGCTGCGGCGGAAGGCGAAAAGTACATCCTGGTCAGCCATGCCCCGGACAGCGACAGCTGGTGGAACACGATCAAGAACGGCATCGCGCTGGCGGGTGATCAGATGGGTGTCGAGGTCGAGTATCGCAACCCGCCCACCGGCGACATCGCCGACATGGCGCGGATCATTGATCAGGCGGCGGCCTCGGGGCCGAACGGGATCATCACCACTCTGGCCGATTATGACGTGTTGAAAGGCCCGATCACATCTGCCGTGGACTCGGGTATCGACGTCATCATCATGAACACCGGCACGCCGGATCAGGCGCGCGAGGTTGGTGCGCTGATGTATGTCGGCCAGCCCGAATATGACGCCGGTCTTGCCGCCGGTCAGCGCGCAAAAGGTGACGGCGTTACCAAATTCCTGTGCGTGAACCACGCGATCCAGCAGCCCACGGTGGGCGAGCGTTGCCGTGGCTTTGCCGATGGTCTGGGTGTTGAACTGGGCGATGCGATGCTGGACAGCGGCACCGACCCGGCGGAAATCAAGAACAAGGTTCTGGCCTATCTGTCCGCAAACCCGGATACCGATGGCATACTGACTCTGGGTCCGGTGTCGGCTGATCCCACCGTGGCGGCGCTGAAGGAAAACGGCATGGCCGGTGACATCTATTTCGGCACCTTCGATCTGGGTGAGGAAATCGTCAAAGGCATCAAGGACGGCACCATTCAGTGGGGCATCGACCAGCAGCCCTTCCTGCAGGCGTATCTGCCGGTTGTGATCCTGACCAACTACCATCGCTACGGCGTTCTGCCGGGCAACAACATCAACTCGGGCCCCGGTTTTGTGACCGCAGACGCCCTTGAAAAAGTCGAGGAACACGCGGGCGAATACCGCTGATCCCAACCGGGTGGCGCCAGGGCGCGCCACCCGCCTGACTTCAATCCGCACCTTTCAAATCGTGGAGGCACCCCATGTCCACCACCCAAGTCGTTGACGAACGCGTCAAGGAAATGTCCGCGCTGCGCCGCTGGCTGATCCGCCCCGAACTGGGCGGGATCGTTGGAACCGTCGCAGTCTTTACCTTCTTTCTTCTATTCGCCGCTGATTCCGGCATGTTCAACGCGCAGGGCGTGATGAACTGGGGCACCGTGTCCGCTCAGTTCATGATTATCGCTGTCGGCGCGTGCCTGCTGATGATCGCGGGTGAATTCGACCTGTCCGTCGGCTCGATGATCGGCTTTTCGGGCATGATGATTGCCATCTTTCTGGTGATCCTGGGCTGGCCCGCCTGGATCTCGATCATTGTGACTTTCATTCTGTGCATGCTGATCGGTGCCTTTAACGGCTGGATCGTGATCCGCACCGGGCTGCCCAGCTTTATCGTGACGCTGGCGGCGCTGTTCGTGCTGCGGGGCTTTACCATCTATCTGCCGCAAACCTTCGAGAACAAGACCATCATCGGCGGTATCCGCGACGCGGCAGAAGGCGACTGGCTGGCCCCGATCTTTGGCGGGAAAGTTCTGCAGGGGCTGTTCGTCTGGCTGGGCGACAACGGCATTATCGCCACGTTCGAACGCGGTACGCGCGCCGGCCAACCTGTTGTTGACGGTATCCCCATGCTGATCGTCTGGGCGATTGTCATCATTATCTTTGGCCATGTGCTGTTGACCAAAACCAAGTTTGGCAACTGGATCTTTGCGGCCGGTGGCGATGCCGAGGCCGCGCGAAACTCGGGTGTGCCCGTGAACAAGGTGAAAATCCTGATGTTCATGTTCACCGCCTTCTGCGCCACCGTATTTGCGACCTGTCAGGTCATGGAGTTCGGTTCGGCCGGGGCGGATCGTGGTTTGCTGAAAGAGTTCGAGGCGATCATCGCCGTGGTCATTGGTGGCGCGTTGCTGACCGGCGGCTACGGCTCGGTTCTGGGGGCGGCGCTGGGTGCGCTGATCTTTGGTGTGGTGCAGCAGGGGCTGTTCTTCGCAGGCGTCGAAAGCTCTCTGTTCCGGGTGTTTCTGGGCGTGATCCTGCTGGGTGCGGTGATCCTGAACACCTATATCCGTCGCATCATCACAGGAGAACGCTGAGATGACCGAAGACACCAAATTCCACCACGGCGACTCGCAAGAGCAAAAGCCGATCATCCGTATGGTCGACATTCAGAAACACTTTGGTTCGGTGATTGCGCTGGCTGGCGTCAGTTTCGACCTGAAACCGGGGGAATGCCATTGCCTGCTGGGAGATAACGGCGCAGGTAAGTCGACCTTCATCAAAACCATGTCCGGTGTGCACAAACCCACCGCGGGCGAGATTTTCTTCGAAGACAGGCCGATGCATTTCGAAGACCCGCGCGACGCGATTTCAGCGGGTATCGCCACGGTGCACCAGCATCTGGCCATGATCCCGTTGATGAGCGTCAGCCGCAACTTCTTCATGGGCAATGAACCGACGCGCAAAGTGGCCGGGATCAACTTCTTCGACAAGAAGCTGGCGGATGAGATCACCATGGAAGAGATGCGCAAGATGGGCATCAACCTGCGTGGCCCGGATCAGGCCGTCGGCACGCTGTCGGGTGGGGAACGTCAGACAGTTGCGATTGCCCGCGCCGTGCATTTCGGTGCGAAGATCCTGATTCTGGACGAGCCGACCTCGGCCCTTGGGGTGCGTCAGACTTCGAACGTTTTGGCGACCATCGACAAGGTGCGCAGTCAGGGTGTGGGCGTCGTGTTCATCAGCCACAACGTCCGCCACGCGTTGGCGGTGGGCGACCGCTTTACCGTGTTGAACCGGGGACAGACGCTGGGCACGGCCAAACGGGGTGAGATCACGCCTGAGGAACTTCAGGACCTTATGGCTGGCGGTCAGGAACTGGCCGAACTGGAAGGTTCGCTGGGCGGGACCGTTTAAAACACCGGTGCCCCGCAGGCATGCGGGGCGCCCGATCATTCAGTGGTGCAAGGCCACACATAAATCACAGGTCAGATTGGGTGGCCTGGAACCTTCAGAAATGTGAAAACCGACCTAAAGCCCATGGCGGCTTCGTGTTGAAAGGGATCATGATGAGCAAGACAGTCCGACTGACCGCGGCGCAAGCTCTGGTGCGCTATCTCGGGGCGCAGATGAATGAGGCCGGAGAGCCCTATATCGCCGGAGTCTGGGCCATTTTCGGCCATGGCAACGTGGCCGGTCTGGGTGAGGCTTTGCACGCCGTCAAAGACTGCCTGCCCACCTATCGCGGTCACAACGAACAGACCATGGCCCATTGCGCGATTGCCTATGCCAAGCAGATGCGCCGCACGCGGGCGATGGCCGTGACCTCATCCATCGGGCCGGGGGCCACGAATATGGTGACAGCGGCGGCATTGGCTCATGCGAACCGACTGCCGGTACTGATCATCCCCGGCGATGTGTTTGCCTCGCGCGGTCCGGACCCGGTGCTGCAGCAGATCGAGAATTTTGGCGACGGCACGGTCAGCGCCAATGACTGTTTCCGCCCGGTCAGCCGCTACTATGACCGTATCTCGCGGCCCGAACACCTGTTGACCGCGCTACCGCGCGCCTTCCGTACCATGACCGACCCGGCAGATTGCGGTCCGGTGACGCTGGCCTTCTGCCAGGACGTGCAGGCCGAGGCCTACGACTACCCCGAAAGCTTCTTTGAGCCCCGCGTCTGGTATCAGCGCCGCATCCGCCCGGACGAGGGCGAACTGGCCCGCGCCGTTGCCGCGATCAAGGCGGCGAAGCGCCCGGTCATCGTAGCCGGAGGCGGGGTGCATTACTCGGGCGCGACCGATGCGCTGCAAAGCTTTGTTGAAACCCACAACATCCCCGTCGCTGAAACGCAGGCGGGCAAATCGGCCTTGGCCTGGGACCATCCATTGAATCTGGGGCCCATTGGCGTCACCGGTGGAGAACCGGCCAATGATGTCTGCGCCGAGGCTGATCTGGTTCTTGCGGTTGGTACGCGGTTGCAGGATTTCACCACCGGGTCATGGGGCCTGTTTTCGAACCCCGAACGCGAGATGATCTGCCTGAACACCGCAGCCTATGACGCCGAAAAGCACGGGGCGATGCCATTGCAATCCGACGCGCGCGTGGGTTTGCAAGAGCTGGGCGCAGGCTTGCAGGGCTACAGCGCCGATCCAGTGGCCGATACCCTGAAAGCCGATTGGTTCGGCAAGGTCGACAAGCTGACCGACGCGCCCGGTGACGGGAATGCTCTGCCTACCGACATGCAGGTGATTGGCGCGGTTCAGCGTGCCTCGCATAACGACACGGTTGTAATGTGCGCCGCTGGAACAATGCCCGGTGAGTTGCACAAGCTGTGGAAGGCCCCACGCCCCGGTGCCTATCACATGGAATACGGGTTCAGCTGCATGGGGTACGAGATCGCAGGTGCGATGGGCATCAAAATGGCCGAGCCCGAGCGCGACGTGATCTGCTTTACCGGCGACGGCACTTATATGATGGCGAACTCGGAAATGGCCTCTGCCGCGATGATGGGCGTGTCCTTCACTGTTGTCATCACCGACAACCGGGGCTTTGGCTGTATCAACCGCTTGCAGATGGGCACCGGCGGGGCCGAGTTTAACAATCTGCTGGATCACGCGGTGCATGAGACACCGTCGGCCATCGACTTTGCCGCACATGCGGCGGCGATGGGGGCGACCTCGGTCAAGGTCAGCTCGATTGCTGACTTGGAAGAGGCTTTGGCCAAGCGCGCCGACATCAAAGGGCCTTATGTGGTGGTCATCGACACCGATCCCTACCCGTCCACCGAATATGGCGGTACCTGGTGGGAAGTCGCTGTGCCCGAGGTCTCAATCCGCCCCGAAGTCAACGAAAAACGCGCGGCCTATGAAGTTGCGATCAAGGAAAGAAATACGAAATGAGCGTGAAGATCGGTATCTCTCCGATTGCCTGGCAGAATGACGATCTGCCCGACCTGACGGCGGCCTATACCATGGAACAGGCGCTGAAAGAGGCCAGAGAGATTGGTTATACAGGCATCGAGCGCGGCCAGCGGATGCCCGGCGACACCGAAGGGTTGCGCGCCTATCTCGATAGCAACGACATCGCCCTGTGCGGCGGTTGGTGTTCCGGTGCGTCGCTGGTCAACGACTTCGCGACCGAACGTGAGGCGGTGCGTGAACAGGTCGAGCAGTTTGTTGCGCTGAACAGCCCGTGCATTGTCTATGCCGAATGCTCGAACACCGTGCAGGGGCAGATGGGCACTCCGGTCAATCATCGCCCGAAACTGTCGAAGGATGAGGTCAAGGCCTACGCGGCCAAGATCACCGAATTGGCGAAATGGATGGCCGATCAGGGGATGCCGATGGCCTATCACCACCACATGGGCACGATCATCGAAAGCGAGGATGACGTGAACTGGCTGATGGAGGGATCGGGCCCCGAGGTAAACCTGTGCTTTGACACCGGCCATCTGCTGTTTGGCAGCGGTGATGTGATGGCGACCCTGAACCGCTGGGGCGACCGGGTGCATCACGTGCATTTCAAGGACATCCGCCCTCAGATCGTGCAGACAACTCGCGAGAATGACCATTCTTTCCTGGATGCGGTGGTCGGCGGCGCTTTCACCGTTCCAAGCGATGGTTGCATCGACTTTCAGGCGGTCGCAAACGCGCTGAAAGCGATGGATTACGACGGCTGGATCGTGGTCGAGGCCGAGCAGGACCCGGCCAAGGCACCGCCCTATGAGTATTCCAAGATGGGCTACGACCACATTGTCGACGTCTGCACACGCGCGGGATTGGAGATCACGGCGTAACACCCAGCCCCAAGGGGCAACACCAAAAGCCATGAGAAAGGAGACTGTCATGGTGACTCAACAGCTTGGATATGTCGGCTATTTCGACCGGGAATCCTGTGATCTGGATGAATTCAAGGTGTTGACCTCTCAGAACCTTTTGGCTGAAACGGTGCCTTTTGCAGCCTCCGTCGAAAAGAACGTGCCCGTCTATGACATGCAGGCGTTGCGTCCGATGTTGGAACAGCCCGACACACGCCGGGCTTTGCTGGCGGAGTGGGCTTGGGTTCTGGACAAATCCGCCGGTGTGATCGCTTTGAAAGGGGCGTATCCGGACACCTCGATCATTGATCGGGCGACGGATGTGTTTCGTCAGATTATCGAGCAAGAACGCCTAAGCGGGGCGGGTGAGGGTGATCATTTCGCCGCCTCAGGCGCGAATGACCGGATCTGGAACGCCTTGCAAAAACAGTGCCTGCGCGACCCCGAAGGCTTTGCGCTCTATTTCGGGAACACGGCGATTTTGGCGGCTTGTGAAGCATGGCTTGGGCCGCACTATCAGGTGACGGCACAGATCAATCAGGTGCGTCCCGGCGGTAAGGCGCAACAGGCACATCGGGACTATCACCTCGGGTTTCAAAGCGCGGACAGTGCGGCCCGATACCCGGCCCATGCGCATCTGGTAACAGCCTCACTGACGCTGCAGGGTGCAGTTGCGCATTGCGACATGCCGGTAGAAAGCGGTCCGACCAAGCTGCTGCCGTTCTCGCAGCTCTACCCGCCGGGCTATCTGGCCTTCCACGACGAAGCCCACCGGGCGTATTTCGAGGACAGCTATATCCAGCTCCCACTGGAAAAGGGCGACGCGGTGTTTTTCAACCCGGCCCTGTTCCACGCGGCGGGCGAGAACCGCAGCGCCGACATTCACCGCATGGCGAACCTGCTGCAAATCTCATCACCCTTCGGGCGTGCGATGGAGGCGGTGGATCGTCAGGCGATGTCGCTGGCGGTGTTCCCGTCTCTGGTTGCCTTGAAGCAGCGCGGGGCGTTGGACGCTGCGCAGTTGGAGGCCGCGATTGCGGCCACGGCTGAGGGCTATCCCTTCCCCACTAATCTCGACACGGACCCTCCGGTCGGAGGCAACGCGCCTGAAAGCCAGGCGGACATACTGCGCTGCGCTGTTGCGGAAGGCTGGACCGAGGCGCAACTGTCCAAGGTTCTTTCGGCCCTGAACCAAAGGCAAGCTGCCTGAAACAACAATCGGGCGGCCCGAATGGCTGCCCGCAAGGAGAACAAAATGGCAGATCTGCTCAAGAAACCCTTCGGCACGCGCGGCAAGGTTCACGATATCACCCCGGCCAGCGCCGGGTGGCGGTATGTCGGGTTTGGTCTCTATCACTTGCGTTCCGGTGACACGGCGTTTGAGGCCACCGGTGATCGTGAGGTCATTCTGGTCATGGTCGAGGGCAAGGCACAGATCACCGGGGCCGGGCAGGATTGGGGTGTTCTGGGTGACCGGATGAACGTGTTCGAGAAGACGCCACCGCATTGCCTGTACCTGCCGAACGGAACCGAATGGGAAGCGGTGGCAGAAACCGATTGTGTCATCGCCGTCTGTTCGGCACCGGGCAAAAGCGGTCATGCGGCGCGGCGTATTGGCCCCGATGGCATAACCTTGACCGAACGCGGAAAGGGCGTAAACACGCGCTATATCAACAACATAGCGATGGAGGCCGAGGACTACGCCGATAGCCTTCTGGTGACCGAGGTCTTCACGCCAAACGGCCACTGGTCGTCCTATCCCAGCCACCGTCACGACGAGGACGACTACCCCCGCATCACCTATCTGGAAGAGACCTATTACCACCGCCTGAACCCGTCCAACGGCTTCGGCATTCAGCGGGTCTATACCGATGACGGCCAGTTGGATGAAACTATGGCGGTGTCTGATGGCGACGTCGTGACCGTCCCGCGCGGCCACCACCCCTGCGGCGCGCCCTATGGGTTCGAGATGTACTACCTGAACGTCATGGCCGGGCCGCTGCGAAAATGGCGGTTCGTCCCGGCCCCCGAGGTCGAATGGATCATGGAGCGTGACGCTTAGCGCCTGCTGGATACCGGGCCCCGCCATTCCGGGGCCTTTTTGCTTCTATCGCTGCGACGGCGCACCAAAAGCGCGGATCACCATGCGAGCAGCAGCCTCGACGGGGTCATGCGTTTCCTTCAGGATGGTCACGCGGTCGAACCTGTCGGGGTCTGCATTCACGGCCTCGCGCAGGGCCTGACCAAAGGCCATGCGCAGTTCGGTTCCGATGTTGAACTTGCAAATTGCGGTCTCGCGGGCGAGGCGCGCGCGTTGTTCGACCGGCACGCCTGAACCACCATGGATGACCAGTGGAACCTCGGTCATGGCGTCGATCTGGCGGATGCGGTCTTCGTCGAGCCCGCCTTCCTTGTTTTGCTGTAAATGGACATTGCCGACCGAGATCGCCATCGCGTCCACGCCGCTGTCGCGGGCGAACTGCGCAGCCTCGGTCGGGTCGGTCCCGTTCGAGCCTTCGCCGCCGGAATAACCCACGAACCCGATCTCGCCCTCGCAGGAAATGCCTGCCGCGTGGGCCATCTCGGCAATTGCGGCAGTCTCGTCGATGTTCTGCTGCAGGGGCTTGCGCGATCCGTCGAACATCAGCGAGGTAAAGCCGCTGTCCAGTGCGATCTTGCACTCCTCAAACGTATAGCCGTGATCCAGGTGGGCCACTACCGGCACCGAAGCGTTCTCGGCCAGATGCCGGAACATCTTACCCAGAATAGGCAGGGGGGTGTGCTCGCGGCAGCTGGGTCCGGCTTGCAGGATCACTGGGGCATTTTCGGCCTCGGCCGCGGCCACATAGGCGCGCATGTCTTCCCAGCCGAGGGTCACAAGCCCGCCCACGGCATAGCCTTGTTCGTAGGCCGGTTGCAGGACGTCTTTCAGAGTGACGAGGGTCATTTGAACTTCGCGATCATGTCTTTGATGCCCGGAATCGTTTCGATCTGATAGGCATGTGTTGGTTGGAAATACTGCACCAGAGACCGCTGGCTGAGACCGCCGAGGATGGTGAAGTAATACATCTCATACCCCGGCAGCACGCAGCAGGGGTGATAACCCTTGTCGATGCAGATCGTCGAGCCATCGACGATGTGGTAGGCATCGCCCGGCTCGTTGTCCTCGCGCTGCAGCATTTGCAGGCCCGAGCCCCAGTTGGGTTTGAAGCGGAAATTATAGGTCTCGTCGTGGCGCGATTCATCCGGCAGGCGGTTGGTGTCGTGCTTGTGGCTGGGGAAACCTGACCAGCCGCCCTGACCAACCGTGAACAACTCGCTCACCAGCAGGCGACCAACCTTGTCATGTTGTTTCTGGCCAAGGATGTGTTTGATTTTACGATGGGTTTTGGTGTCATCGCTGCCATATTGCACAAGGTCATGTTCGCGCACGTCGAACGGATCCAGCACCTTGTCGAACTTCGCGCCCGCGACGAAAACCTCGGCCTCGTCCGATACACAGACCAGTTGTGCCTTGGCCCCGACCGGAACGTAAACGCCCTCGGGCTCGCCATCCCAGACATCCTCGCCCCGGTTGCCCAGCTTGGGGAAATGCGCCCCTTCGACATCTACATCCACACTGCCGGTGGCGGGCACGATGCAGGTCTCATACCCCGGTACCTGATATTCGAACGCCTCGCCACGGCGCAGTTTGACGATGTTGAAATAGTTCAGCGGCACCGTCGGATCGTCGGCATCCACAATGGGTTTGTTCTGGTTGTCATAGGGCGCGATATGCATGGGAAACTCCTATGTGGTCGGGCCGGGATGATCGGCAAGGAACGCATTCAGTTCCGGGGTTGTGGGCATGGCGGGGGCGCAGCCGGGATTGGAAACCACGATGGACGCACAGGCTGAACCGCGCAGGACCGCCTGTTCCAGCGACGCGCCAGCAGCGATCGAGGCCAAAAGACCGGCCATGAAACTGTCACCCGCGCCAACGGGTTTGATCGCATCGACCGGGAAGATGCCTGTTTGAATCTCTTGCCCGTCGGTCAGGGTCACGGCACCCTTTTCGCCCATCTTGTAGATGACAACCCGGCCCGGTTTCGAGGCCAGTTCCCGGGCCTTGTCGAACCCTTTTTCGATGCCACCGGCCATGAAACCGAATTCTTCATCATTGCCGACGATCAGGTCGCTGGCCTCTCCGGCGCGGGACAGGACATCGGCGGCCACCTCGGGTGAGGGCCAGCTATAGGGCCGGTAATCGACATCGAAGATCACCGGCAACCCGGCTTTGTGTGCATTGTCAAAAGCGCGGAACGTGGCGCTTCGGGAAGGTTCCGAGGCGAATACCGTTCCGGCGGACAGGACAGCCGAGAATTCCCCATAGTTGACCCGGTCCACGTCATCTTCGGTCACCTGAAAATCGACGGCCCCGTTGCGATAGATGACGTTCTGGAAGTTCTCGGTCCGGCTTTCATACAACGCCAGAGAAGTGCGATATTCGCCGCCCAAAACGCGAATATAGGACGTATCCACCCCGTAATGCCGCAGCCGGTTCAGGCAAAAACGCCCGATTGCGTCATCCGAGACCGAGGTGACCAGCGATGCCTGACTGCCCAGCTTGACCAGACCCGCGCAGATATTGGCCGAGGATCCGCCAAGATCGGCGTGGAACGTCTCGGCATCTTCGCTTTTGACGTTGATGGGATCGGCAAACAGGTCCATGCCAGCACGCCCGAAAACTGCAAAACGGTTCCCTTTGATACCGTCCATCAAAGCGCTCACGTCATATTCCTCCGGCTTAGGGGCGTCGGCAAAGTTTGGACCTTGCGTTGAATCGATTCACACGATACTGATTTTGCAACCGGTTGCAAATGATATGTTCGGAGCCGTGACAGATGCCTGAAATCGGAATTGGAATCGTTGGTGGCGGCTATATGGGCAAGGCGCATTCCGTTGCCATGTCCGCCGTTGGTGCGGTGTTCAACACGGCGCTCAGACCTCGGCTTGAGGTGATTTGCGCGTCCACGCCAGCAAGCGCCGAGCGGTATCGGGAAGCCTATGGGTTTCAGCGCGCGACCCATGACTGGCGCGCTTTGGTCGAGGACCCAAAGGTCGAGGCTGTGGTGATCGCGTCCCCGCAGGAAACCCATCGCCAGATCGCCGAGGCAGCTTTTGCTTTGGGCAAGCCGGTTTTGTGCGAAAAACCGCTGGGTGCGTCGCTTGAGGACAGTCAGGCGATGGTCAACGCTGCCGAGGCTGCGGGTACCGTAAATATGGTCGGTTTCAACTATATCCGCACGCCTGCCAGCCAGTACGCCCGCCAGTTGATCGCCGAGGGCGAGATTGGCAATGTTACCTGGTTTCGGGGCGAGCATACCGAGGATTTCTATGCTGACCCGCAAGCCCCCGCCACATGGCGCACGACGGGGATGGCCAATGGAACAATCGGTGATCTGGCCCCGCATATGGTGAACGGCGCGATGGCTTTGATCGGACCAATTGCGCAGGTCATGGCCGATGTGGAAACCGTGCACCGCACCCGCCCCGGCGGAGAGGTCACAAATGACGATCACGCGCAGATGATGTGCAGGTTTGAAAATGGCGTGATGGGGAACCTCTATTTCAGCCGCGTCGCGACGGGGCGGAAGATGGGCTATGCCTATGAGATTTCGGGAACAAAAGGCGCGATCCGCTTTGATCAGGAAGATCAGAATGCCCTATGGCTTTATCGGCGCGAAGGGCCCGAGGCGCAGCGGGGATTCACCAAAATCCTGACCGGCCCGGCACATCCGGATTACGAACCCTTCTGTCAGGGACCCGGCCACGGCACCGGCTATCAGGATCAGATCATCATCGAGGCCAAGGATTTCCTGCGGGCTATCCACACAGGCGAAGCGATCTGGCCCACATTCCGCGACGGGCATCAGGTCAACCGGGTGCTGGCGGCGGCACTGGCCTCATCGAACCAGCGGCAGTGGGAAAACATCAGCGATTTCTGATCGCTTAACGATACAATCGATAGAGAGACCAAGACCATGGCAAAGCTGAAATGGGGCATGATCGGTGGTGGCGAAGGCAGCCAGATCGGGCCCGCCCACCGGTTGGGCGCGCAGGCGGACGGGATGTTCGAATTCGCCGCAGGCGCGCTGGATCATCGGCCCGAGGTAGGCCGTGAATACGCGCAACGGCTGGGTATTGCTGCCGACCGCGCCTATGGCAATTGGCAAGAGATGCTGGCAGGGGAGAAAGACCGCGACGATCGCGTCGATCTGGTGACGATTGCCACGCCAAACTCGACCCATTTCGAGATCGCCAAGGCGTTTCTGGAAGCCGGGTTCAACGTGCTGTGCGAAAAGCCGATGACCATGACAGTGGAAGAGGGCGAAGAGATCGTTCGCGTCGCAGAAGCCTCGGGCAAGATCTGCGCGGTCAACTATTGCTATTCGGCCTATCCGATGGTTCGTCAGGCCCGCGCCATGGTACGGGCGGGTGATATTGGCAAGGTCCGTCTGGTTGTCACCAATTTCAGCCATGGGCACCACGGCGATGCCACGGATGCCGACAACCCGCGCGTGCGCTGGCGCTACGATCCGGCGATGGCGGGTGTCTCGGGCCAATTCGCGGATTGTGGCATCCACGCGCTGCATATGGCCAGTTTCATCTGCGATGACGAGGTGAAGTCCTTGTCCGCCGATATGGCCTCGACCATCTCCAGCCGGGAACTGGAAGACGACGCGATGGTGAATTTCCGGATGGAAGGCGGCACGGTCGGGCGGCTGTGGACTTCATCCGTTGCCATCGGGCGGCAGCACGGGTTCGACATTCAGGTGTTCGGCGAAACCGGTGGGTTGCGCTGGGCGTCCGAGCAGCCGAACCAGTTGATTTACACGCCTGTCGGTGGGCGCACCCAGATCATCGAAAAGGGCGAGGGCGGGCTGCACGATGAAGTGCAACGCCTGTCTCGAGTGGCGATTGCGCACCCCGAAGGCTTTCCGCTGGCCGTGGCCAATATCTACTGCGATCTGGCTGACGCGATCCGGGGCGAGACGCGCGACGGCTTGCCCGGCGCTGCGGATGGGGTGCGGTCTATCGCGGCAGTCCACGCCGCTGTCGCGTCCGGCAAAGAGCAGGGTGCGTGGAAAGACGCCCGCCCGCCAATGTTTCGCTGATCAAGGGCGGGGCCGCCGCAACGTGCCCCGCTCGATCACCCGACAGGGGAAAATCCGGGCCTCAGGGTATCTCTGAGGCTCTTTCAGCATCTCCTCGACCAGATCAACGGATGAGGTGATGATCTGTTTGATCGGTTGGTGAATGGTGGTCAGATCGACGCTTTCCCACCGGGCCATTTCCATGTCGTTCAGGCCGATGATTCCGATGTCCTGCCCCGGCTTCAGCCCGTGATCCTTCAACGCCGATAACGCGCCGATAGACAGGATGTCGTCGCCGCAGAAATACCCTTCGGCGGGTTTGCCTTGCAGCAGGCGCAGCATTTCCGCGCGCCCCGCCTCGAACGAGTAATTATCCGCGAAAGAATGCGACACGTCGAGGTCGGGATGCTGGTCGGTTTCCTCGATGAACCCCCGATACCGATCCATGGCCGACGTCGCATCTTTTGGCCCACCGAGGTAGCCGACGCGCTTGTACCCGCGCGAAACAAGTTCGCGCGCCGCCATGCGCCCGCATTCGACGTTGTCGATGCCGACCACATGCACCTCGGGCGAGGTCGCCGACCGTCCGAAGGTATGCACCACCGGCACGCCCGCATCGTGGAACGCCTTGGCAAAACTGGGGGGCAGGGTTGATGACGCGACAATGACCGCATCAACTGAATACTGACGCAGCATTCGCACGGAATTGGCAGGCTCGGTCTCATCCGTCAGGTTCACGATCAAAGGCCGAAGCCCACGTTCCTGCAGGGCGCGGGTGAACTGGTCGAACACCTCAAGAAATATCGGGTTATGGAAGTTATTCGAGATCAGGCCAATCAGCTTGGTCCGCCCGGTCGTCAGCGACGAGGCCAGCGCATTCGGGCTGTACCCCAATTCTCGCGCCGCTTTCTCAACCTTGCTGCGCGTTTTGGCCGAGACCGAGGCCCCTTCGGTAAAGGTGCGCGAAACGGCGGATCGGGACACCCCGGCAAGCGCCGCAACATCTTTCAAAGTCACGCTCACAGGGCGTACCGTTCATGCGGTTGGGGTGTGGGTGGGGTCGCGATAATCATTGGGTTTGATTATGCACTATTGCGAAGCGGCTGCAACCGGTTGCAACCTGCCTGAGGTGGTACGAGGCGGCTTGAAAACCGCCTCGACCGGGTATCATCAGCTCGCGCCTTGGGTTTCCAGCGCAGTCAGCAGCGTGCCCAGATTATGCTGGAACATCGCCAGATAGCTTGTGGCCGGGCCACCACGCTCGGACAGGGCGTCCGAAAACAGACGGCCACCGATCTCAATACCGGTTTCGTCCGAGATCTGCTGAACCAAGGCCGGGCTGGTGATGTTTTCAACAAACAAGGCTGCCGCACCTTCGGCTTTCAGTTGGTCGATCAGAACGGCCAGTTCCTTGGCGGACGGCTCGGCTTCGGTGTCGATGCCGACTGGCGCCAGGAAGGTCATGCCATAGGCGTCCGCCAGATAGCCGAACGCGTCATGGGCAGTGACGACAGTGCGGCGGTCTGCGGGCAGGTTCGCCAGTTTGGTTTTGGTTTCGGCGTCCAGTGCCTCCAGCTTGGCGATATACGCGTCGGCATTGGCGGCGATTTCATCTGCATGCTCGGGCATGGCGTCTTTCATCGCGTCCGCCACGTTGGTCACGTAGATCACGCCGTTCAACAGCGAGTTCCAGGCGTGGGGGTCAATTGCACCGTCGACCTCGACCGGCGTGATGCCGTCGGTTGCGACATGCACGGTGGCTTCGGTGCCCGATTCCGCGATCAGCGTGTCGGACCATGTCTCAAAGCCCAGACCGTTGACAAAGATGATGTCCGCCTGCGCCACGGCCTTGGCGTCCGCAACCGACGGCTGATACACATGCGCGTCCGCATCGGGGCCAACGATTGTGGTCACATCGGCCAGGTCGCCCACGACCTCTTCGACCATGTCGCCGAGGATCGAGAAGCTGGCGACGACCTTGACGTGGTCTTCACCTGCATAGGCTGGCAGGGCAACCAGAGCGAGGGATGCCGTGGCAATACCGGCATAGAGGGATTTCATAAGAGTCATTGAGCTCTCTCTTCTTGTGGAACTTGCGCGACGGGGATGTCTTTCGAAACGGACGGTTTGCGCAGCCGTCCGCCAAAACCAAGCGGCCCAAAGATGGCCGAAAACAGGAAGAACCCGCCCGCGACCAGCACGATGGCCGGGCCGGATGGCGTGTCGGGAAACAGGTAGGACAGGGTCAGACCGATCCAGCAGCTGGACAGGGCGAAAAGGAAACCCAAAACCAGCTGCGCCGTGATGGTACTTGCCCAATACCGCGCGGCGGTTGCGGGCAGGATCATCAGGCCGACAGCCATAAGTGTGCCCAGCGTCTTGAACGCGGCCAGCAGGTTCAGAACCAGCAGCAGCATAAAGCCCTGATCGACCAGCCAGGGGCGGCGCGTCTGGGTTTCGAAAAACACCGGGTCGCAGGTGCTGACAATCAAGGGGCGCAGCAGGACAGCAAAGGCCACCAACGTCACGGTCGCGACCCCACCCACCAGCATCATCGACGCATCGTCAATCCCGAGGATCGAACCGAACAGGAAGCTTTTCAGCGGAACGGCGGACCCGGCTGCGGATAGAATGAATATCCCTATGGCCAAGGCGATCAGGTACAGCGAGGCAAGGCTGGCATCGCTGCGCAGGATCGTCCGGCGAGCAAGCAAAGCCGTAAGGATGGCCACCCCGACCCCAGCAATCAGCCCGCCGACCAACAGCGACATGACCGATAGACCCGCCGTCACGAACCCGATGACGATGCCGGGCGTAATCGCGTGGGCCATGGCTTCACCCGCCAGTGACAGGCGGCGCAGGACAAGGAATGCCCCCACCGGCGCGACCGAGGCCGACAGAACGGTGGTCGCCACAAAGGCGCGGCGCATGAAGGCAAAGCTCCACATTTCGGTAAGCAGATCAAACACGGGCATGCTCCGATGCTGAAGGGTTTCCACGGAACATCCACGAGGCCTGACTTTCGGACAGATACCCCTGCGCGACCAGCCGGTCGGGCGTCAGGACGTCATTCACCGGACCATGGGTCGCTTCTTGCCCGCCCAACAGCAGGGCATGGCTGCAATGGTCCAGAACCGATGACAGGTCATGCACGACCAGCACAACGGCGCGGCCCTCATCCCGCCAGCGGCGGATGATCGTCAGCAGATGCGCCTCGGTGCTTTGGTCAACGGCGGCAAAGGGTTCGTCCAGCAGGATCAAAGGGGCGTCCTGCATGATGACACGCGCGAACAGGGCGCGCTGAAGCTGGCCACCCGACAGCATGTGAAGCGGACGGTCGGCGATGTCCAGAACCCCGGCCTCGTCCAGTGCTGCGGTCATCCGGTCGCGCGCGGCGCGGTCCAGACCGGATCGGAAGCCAAACCCACGCCAGGCCCCCATCGCGGCCAGATCGCGCACGCGGATGGGAAAGCGGCGGTCAAACTCGGTCATTTGCGCCAGATAGCCGATGGCGCCGGGGCGGCCATTGGGCCAGTTCATGCTGCCCGAAAGCGGATCCAGCAGACCCAGCAGCATCTTCACAAACGTGCTTTTGCCCGACCCATTGGCCCCCAGAACGGCCAGAGTTGTGCCGGCTTCAATAT
The DNA here is from genome assembly GCF_056532945.1 of Ruegeria sp. H7. Taxonomy (NCBI): domain Bacteria; kingdom Pseudomonadati; phylum Pseudomonadota; class Alphaproteobacteria; order Rhodobacterales; family Roseobacteraceae; genus Ruegeria; species Ruegeria sp. H7. The sequence continues at coordinate 601,090 of NZ_JBQFNZ010000001.1, read as the reverse complement.
CCATGGACAGGCGACGGAACAGCGTCAGATCAGGGTATCCAAGCGTCAGATCGCGGAGTTGCAAGACAGCCGTCATCACAGCACCACGTAAATCGCAAGACACAACACAGCCGACACGGCCAAAGCGCCAGCAATCAGCGCCACAACGCTGAATTCGGTTAGGCAGCGCCCTCGTGCACCCGAGTCGTCATGGGTAATGTGCCGCGTCATCGGGATACCCCAATGGCTTGCGCGCAAACAGGGGTGTTGCAGGTCACCGGGGCAACGGTCACCCGATGCGGGTTGCAGGGTGGAAATTCATTTGTTTGCAATGACAAAAGCATCGCCTCCTTCGCGAGGTCGAGGGCAAAGCGAGTGCAAGGTTTTGGACGGCACAGGCCGTTTGAAACATTGTCATCTCCCTCTGGGACACCCCGCCCAGGTTCATTCAAATTCGGATGGCAGGTCTCCTGACTTGCGGGTCAACGCTGTCCCGATCCTTCCCAGGCAAATGCCCAGTGGACGATCTCGGGTCGCTCGCCGCCTACAGTTGCGGGGGCAGTCACGGAATTGGCCATGGGGCCGCACCGTATTCCCTTTTATCCCGTCCGCAGAAAGCGGTCGGGAACCATCGCGGGCGACAGAACATGAAACACCTTGATTCGACAAGAGCACGTTCTAGAACGTTGTTGTTATCGGACGCGCCGGTTTCGACAGGCAAAAGAGCTTCGTGGCAACTTGTGGCATAAAAAGCGTGGTTTTTGGGGTGGCAGGTCCGAACGGAGATCCACAGGCGAAAAGGCCTGCCGGGCGCAAGTTATAACCGCCCATTGCCTTGATATCATGTATATGGAGAAGTGGTGGGCGACCCTGGAATCGAACCAGGCGTGCGTCTCCGCGAGGGAGTTACAGTCCCCTGCCACACCTTGCGGCCTGTCGCCCACTGTCAGGCGTTGCACCTGACGTGGAGGCGTGATTACTAGCGCACCAAAGGAGCGTCAACAGGAAAATTCCGCTTTGACGCAGGAAACCGAATTCCCGGCCCGGAGGCCCCCAAAATGAAAAAACCCAAGTGGGTCGTCGAAAAGGAACAGGCGCGAAAAGCCGCTGCTGCAGAGACCGTTTGGTTGTTCGGCCTTCACGCCGTACGCGATGCTCTGATGAACCCCAAACGCCAGAAACTGCGTCTGATCGTGACCCGAAATGCCCGCGACAAACTGGCTGAAGCCATTGAGTTTGCAGGGATCGAAGCCGAGATGGTCGATCCGCGCAAGTTCACGGCACCTATCGATGCAGGCTCGGTCCATCAGGGTGCGGCGCTTGAGGTCAAACCGCTGGAGTGGGGCGGTCTGGCTGAAAACTGCATCGGGCGCGAACACCCGCGCGTGATCCTGCTGGACCGGGTGACCGACCCGCATAACGTGGGGGCGATTCTGCGCTCGGCCGAGGTTCTGGGCGCAAGCGCCGTGATCGGTACGCGGCACCATTCTGCGCCTGAAACCGGGGCGCTGGCGAAAACGGCCAGCGGCGCGTTGGAACGTCAGCCCTATCTGCGGGTGCGCAATCTGGCCGACACGATCACCGAATTGCAGGAAATGGGCTTTCTGGTGCTTGGGCTGGACGGTGAGGCGCAAGAGACGATCGAAACCGCCCTGGGCGATCAGCGCGAGCGGCCCGTGGCCCTGGTACTGGGCGCCGAAGGGCCGGGATTGCGGCAAAAGACCAAGGAAACGGTTGATCAACTGGTGAAAATTGACGCATCCGGCGGGTTCGGGTCCCTGAACGTCTCAAATGCGGCGGCAATCGCCTTATATGCCTCACGTCACCATTGAACAGGAGAGCGTCATTTCCGGACCATCCAAAATCGCCACCTGCTGTTATTGCGGGACCCGGGCTGCGCTGGTTCTGACCGGTAAAAACCGGCACGAGTTGAGCTGTTCCAATTGCGGCGCACCATTGCATGACCTGAAGAAGCTGCCAAAGCGCAAGGTGGCAAAGCCCAGGCAGGAACGCACCGCAATCAGCCAAGTTGCCCCGCCCAAGGCACGCAAGAAAAAAAAGAAGAAAAGCGTGTTGTATCGGGTGCTGGACGAAGCCTGGGACGTGATCGAGGATATTTTCGACTAAACTGCAACCCAGGCAGCACAGGCGTTCACAACCGCGTCAACAGGGGTTCCCGAAGCGTCAAAAAATTGCACTTTGATACTCTCGATTCTCAGTTGTGGGTTCCGTGATGCTTCGTCGTCGCTCCATCTTTGGTGCAATATTTGCTTTGGCCTTGGCGCCTGCCGTTCAGGCGCAGGATAAACCTGTCTATTTCGCGACCGAAGGGGCCGCGATGGCTGGGTACGATCCCGTGTCTTATTTTGACAGCGACGTTCCGATTCAGGGTCAGCCGACGATTGCCGTGATGTGGAAAGGGGCCGAATGGCATTTCGCGTCGCAGGAAAACCGCGAGCGTTTTGAAAGCAATCCGCGCGCCTATGCGCCGCAATTCGGTGGGTATTGTTCCTACGCGATGGCCAAGGGTGTGCTGAAAAGCACCGACCCGATGGCGTGGCAGGTGGTAGATGGCCGACTGTACCTGACGCATTCGCCGGAAATCGAGCAGATCTGGCAGCAGGACAGGTCGGAATACATCCAGATGGCCGAACAGAACTGGCCGGTGGTTTTGTACGAGGAATAGGCCGGTTTCCGCTTTTTGTGAAAAGTCATCACAAAAAAGAAGGCCCCCTCTTTTTTTCATCCGGATCATGCTTAAATGTCACAGTGACCGCGGAACGGAACTGCCGCGGGTCATTTCACTGTCCCTCGTTCCAACAACTGGCGCCCAAGGCTTCTTGGGCGCTTTTTTCTTTTTGCGGTCTGTGCTTAGGATGCCGCTATGCCTGACTATTCCGATGATCATCTGAAAGGTATCCTGCAGTGCACCAAACGTGTTGCTGTTGTCGGCGTTTCGATGAATCCTGTGCGGCCCAGCTATTACGTGGCGCGCTACCTGTCGCTGAAGGGGTATACCGTGATCCCTGTCAATCCGGGCCACGCGGGCAAGGACCTGTTCGGTCAGACGGTGTGCGGCAGTTTGGCCGAGATTTCCGAGCCCGTTGACATGGTGGATATCTTCCGACGGTCCGAGGCTGTTCCGCCGATTGTGGATGAGGCTTTGGAGGTCTTCCCCGATCTTCGCACGGTCTGGATGCAGATTGGCGTCGAACACGCCGAGGCCGCGGCCAAAGCGCAGGCGCGCGGCGTGGATGTAGTGATGAACCGTTGCCCGAAGATCGAATATCAGCGCCTGTTTGGCGAGTTGCGCATGGGTGGATTCAGCACCGGCATCATCTCATCCAAGCTTTAGCTTATTCAGCCGGGTAGGGCCTTAGCCGGGCCACCTGCGCCTGGCGACGCTTTTCCAGAACCACATTGCGTGGCACCCAATCGTATCTTGTGTCCTTTGACAGAGGCGACCAGTACAGCACGCCGCCATAGCGCCACGGGTCCAGCACGATGCCGTCATCCATCGGGTCTCCGGCACGGCTGATGATGGCGGTGCTGTGGTCGATTCGGAACGGATTGTCCGCGTTGGCGATGGCGCGATGCAGGGTCAGTGTCTGGAACTGTTCCTGCTTCAGACGTCGTTCGACATCCTCGGCCCAATGCCAGCACAACCCACGCGGGCGCAGCCCCCTGTTGACCTTCGCATTGTGGATCAGGGGCGGGTCGGTGATCTGGTATTCCTGCACCAGTTGCGCGGTATAGGCATAGGCGACCCGGGCGGCGCGGTCGGCCTCTTCGGGATCGATGCCGGGGCCGAGTTCGCGAATTTCGGTGGCCAGACGCTGGACTTCGTCGCCGGTCGACGGGGGCGGGGAGGCACAGGCCCCCAGTATCACGAGGGCCAGAACAAAGGCCAAAGCTCTGATCATTCTTATGCCCTCAGGGTTACAGACCGCACAGCCCGATCATAGGGCCGGGGCGGTCGTTCTGAAACCCCGCAGCTTACCCCTTGGGGCGCGCGGCCTTTTCGGCAATACCGCTGAGGCCCTGGCGCCGTGCCAGTTCGGCCAGCACATCGTCTAGTGCCACGTCCCGCGCCGCCAGCATGACCAGCAGGTGATACAGCACATCCGCCGCCTCAGAGGTCAGCCCCGCCTTGTCATTCTTGACGGCTTCGATGATGGCTTCAACGGCCTCTTCCCCGAATTTCTCCGCGCATTTCTCGGGGCCTTTGGCGAGCAGCTTGGCGGTCCAGCTGGAGTCCGGATCGGCGGTTTTGCGGGCCTCAATGGTGGTGGCCAGATCGTTCAGAATGCTCATGTCAGCCTCATCGGAATGCCCGCAGCGGCCATGTGTTCCTTGGCCTCGCGAATGGTATATTCGCCGAAATGGAAGATGGATGCCGCCAGAACGGCACTTGCGCCGCCTTCGGTCACGCCCTCGACCAGATGGTCCAAATTGCCGACGCCCCCGCTTGCGATCACCGGAACATCCACCGCGTCCGAGATCGCGCGAGTCAAAGGCAGGTTGAACCCCGCCTTGGTGCCGTCACGATCCATCGAGGTCAGCAGAATCTCACCCGCACCCTTGGCCACAACGGTCTTAGCAAATTCCACCGCGTCTATGCCGGTGGGTTTGCGGCCGCCATGGGTGAAAATCTCCCACTTGCCGGGACTGACGGTCTTGGCGTCGATCGCGCAGACGATGCACTGGCTGCCAAACTGATCCGCAGCCTCGGCGATTACGTCCGGGTTCGCTACAGCAGCCGAGTTGAAGCTGACCTTATCCGCCCCCGCCAGCAACAGGGCCCGCACGTCGTCCTTGGTGCGCACGCCGCCGCCCACGGTCAGGGGCACGAAACACTGCTCTGCCGTGCGCTGCACCACGTCGAACATGGTGCCCCGGTTTTCATGCGTGGCGTGGATGTCCAGAAAACAAATCTCATCCGCCCCGGCGGCGTCATAGGCCTTGGCCGATTCCACCGGGTCGCCCGCATCGCGCAGGCCTACAAAGTTCACACCTTTGACCACGCGGCCATCGGCAACATCCAGACAGGGAATGATACGGGTTTTCAGCATGGGTCGTCCTTTGTTGAGCGCACCTCTACCGGCAAAGCCCCGCCGATGCCAGACTTGTGATTGCCACCCCTCTCAAAGCTGTGAAAACTGTTCCCAAATTCAGCAGGAGATCAATGAGATGCGAAACCTCTTTTTGACGACCACATTCATTTTTGCAGGAGCAGTCGCCGCAATGGCAGACGATATCATCAAGGTGGAAACCGACAAATCCGTGGCCGAGGCGCTGGACGCGCTTGAAGCCGCAGTGGGCAATGCAGGCGCAACCGTCTTTGCCCGGATCGATCATGCGGCCGGGGCCGAGAAGGTTGGCACACCCATCCCGCCCAATCAGGTTCTGATCTTTGGCAACCCCACACTGGGCACGCCAGTGATGCAGATTGATCCGCGCGCAGGTCTGTTCCTGCCGCTGAAAGTGCAGGCCTATGAAGACGAAAACGGGCAGGTCTGGTTGGCCTATGAAGACCCGAAAGAGACCATGGACGAGCTTGATGATGTCGAAAACTCGCCCGTGATCGAAAAGATGCGCGGTGCGTTGAACAAACTGACCTCGGCTGCCGCGCAGTAGGGGTTAAGACAGGGCGCGAATGGCCTCGGCCAGGTCAATCGCGCCATCATAAAGCGCGCGACCCGAAATCGCACCGTTCAACTCAACGCCGCAGTCGCGCAGGGCGATCAGGTCGTCCAGTGAACTGACACCGCCCGAGGCAATTACCGGGATCGACACAGCCTGCGCTAATGCTGCTGTCGCCTCGATATTCGGGCCCTGCATCGCGCCATCGCGGTTGATGTCAGTGTAGATGATCGCGGCAACGCCTGCATCCTCGAAGCTGCGCGCAAGGTCAGTGACCTGCACGTCGGTTTCCTCGGCCCAGCCTTTGGTCGCAACCATACCGTTGCGCGCATCGATGCCCACGGCGACTTTGCCCGGGAATGCTTTGGACGCTTCGCGCACCAGATCGGGGTTTTCGACGGCGACAGTGCCCAGAATGACGCGCGCCAGCCCCTTGTCGATCCAGGTCTCGATGGTTGCCATGTCGCGGATGCCGCCGCCCAGCTGCGCGGGCACATCGCAAGCCTTCAGAATCGCCTCAACGGGGGCGGCATTGACCGGCTCGCCCGCAAACGCGCCGTTCAGGTCGACCAGATGCAGCCATTCGCACCCGGCCTCGACAAAAGCGCGGGCCTGCGCTGCCGGGTCCTCGTTGAACACGGTGGCTTTGTCCATTTCTCCGCGCAGCAGGCGAACGGCGTTGCCGTCTTTCAGGTCGATGGCGGGGTAGAGGATCATGTCGGGCGGCCCTATCTAAGTGTTACACGCGCGGCATATCGCACAGGCGGGGCAGGGGATGCAACGCGACGCTGGGTCATTCTTGCCCACACGCACGCCTCGGGTCAGACTGCCCGCAAATCAGGGAGGTTGATTATGAAGAAACTCACTCTTGCCGCCGGTTTTGTAGCACTGGCCACCGGTGCCTTTGCCGATCCGGTCGATGGCATCTGGAAAACCCAAGCAGGTGATGAAGGCGGTTACCTGCACGTATCCATTTCGGAGTGCGGCAGCGCCGTCTGCGGAACCATTGACAGTGCATTTGATGGCAGCGGCAATCAAAACTTGGAATACGAGAATCTGGGCAAGCAAATCATTTGGGACATGGTCCCTGAAGGTGACGGGAGCTATGACAATGGCAAGATCTGGGCCCCAGACCGCGACAAGACCTATAACTCGAAGATGACTCTGGACAGCCAGAATCAACTGACCGTCAAAGGCTGCGTTGCTGGTGGTCTGGTCTGTCGCGGGCAGACCTGGACGCGCGTTCAGTAATTGCTCAGGGGGCCCAGGTCAGGAAATTCCCGATCATGCGCAGGCCCACATCCTGACTTTTCTCAGGATGGAACTGCATCCCAACCATTGTGTCGCGGCCAATCACGGCCGTGACCTCTTGCCCATAGCCCACATAGGCCAGCCGCTGCGCCGGATTGCTGACCCGGAAGTGGTAGGAGTGAACGAAATAGGCATGATCGCCTGAACGCACCCCATCGAACACCGGGTGGTCGCTTTCCAGAACCAGATCGTTCCAGCCCATATGCGGCACTTTCAATGCGCGATCTGACGGCTCGATTCGAACAACATCGCCGCCAACCCAGCCCAGCCCGTCGGTTTCTGTGTATTCGTGCCCCTTCGAGGCCATCAATTGCATTCCCACGCAGATGCCCAGAAACGGGCGGCCCTTTTGTTCGACCGCCTCGACCATCGCGTCATAGATGCCCTTGTGCCCGCGCAACTCGGCAGCGCAGGCCGGGAACGCTCCATCGCCTGGCAACACCAGGCGATCCGCACGCGCCACGACATCCGCGTCCGATGTCACGACAACCTCACCCGCGTCCACCTCACGCGCCATGCGCTGAAACGCCTTCTCGGCCGAGTGCAGATTGCCCGACTCATAATCAATGATCGCAGTCAGCATGATACGGACCTGTTCTTCTTCTTGTTCCAAATACGGCGGGGTGAATTGGCCGCAGGCCAAGAGGGGCAGCGCCCCTTACGACCGCCTACAAAGCGCCTTTGGTGGATGGAATCGCATCCGCCTTGCGCGGGTCGGTCTCAACCGCCAGCCGCAATGCGCGCGCGACAGCCTTGAACGCCGCCTCGGCGATGTGGTGGCTGTTGAAACCGTGCAGCTGATCTATATGCAGCGTGATACCGCCATGAGTGGCCAGCGCCTGAAAGAACTCGCGCACCAGTTCGGTGTCGAAATTGCCTATCTTGGGCGTTGGCAGATCGACATTCCAGATCAGGAACGGACGCCCCGACAGGTCCAGCGCGCAACGCACCTGCGCGTCATCCATCGGCAAATGACACTCGCCATAGCGACGGATGCCCTTCTTGTCGCCAAGGGCCTGTGTCAGCGCCTGTCCTAGCGCGATGCCGGTATCCTCGACCGTGTGGTGATCATCGATGTGATAATCGCCTTTGGCCCGGATCGTCATGTCGATCAGCGAATGGCGCGCAAGCTGGTCCAGCATGTGGTCGAAAAAGCCAACGCCGGTCTGATTGTCATACTGGCCGGTGCCGTCCAGATTGACCTGAACCGAAATCTCGGTCTCAGCGGTCTTGCGGCTGATTGATGCGGTGCGCATGGGCGAATTCCTTTTGCTTCGAGGGAGCTTATAGACGGGGTGGGGCGGATTGATCCAGACCATGTGTGGCATTCGCCGCAAACTGTTGCAGGGGATTGCACCCGGCCCGGCCACGTGCCAGCCTGCCGGCAAGTCAATTGAAGGACCGACGCCATGTCCACTTGCGTTTTCATCCAGATTCGCTGCCACCCCGGCACCACCTACAGTGTGGCCGAGGAAATCGCGCTGCGCGAAATCCATTCCGAACTCTATTCGACAAGCGGCGAATATGACCTGCTGCTGAAGCTCTATATCCCGGAAACCGAGGACGTGGGCCATTTCATCAATGAAAACCTGCTGGTCATCCCAAACATCGAACGGTCGCTGACCACGATGACGTTCAAGGCTTTCTGAAGGTTTTTTGTATCTGGAGCGGGCGAGGCGATTCGAACGCCCGACCCTAACCTTGGCAAGGTTATGCTCTACCCCTGAGCTACGCCCGCATCAGATACATATGTGTCGGTCCGAAGACCTCTCAATGGAGCGGGCGAGGCGATTCGAACGCCCGACCCTAACCTTGGCAAGGTTATGCTCTACCCCTGAGCTACGCCCGCGCCGTTGAGTGAGGAGGGATGTATAAATTCCCACGCGGGGCTGCAAGTGGAAAATGCGGCGCAATCGAATTTTCTTTTGCGCCGCCGGGGCCCGTCAGATGGCAAGAACGAAGCTGGTGATGGCCGTACCCAAAAGGGCGATATAGGTCAGGATCATCCCGTACATCCGCAGCGGCTGAATCTGAGGCGTGCGGCCGAAACCATAGGCGTGCATCAGGCGTCCGACCAGAAGGGCCGCGCCAAATGCGTGGATCAGCCAGCCTTCGGCCCCCTGAATTTCGATTATCGCCAGCAACAGCAGGGTGAAGGGGGCGTATTCCAGGCAGTTCTCCTGCGTGCGCATCGCCTTGAGCACTTCTTCCTTCCCGCCATCCCCGAACGAGACCAGGCCCGAGCGGCGATACCGGACGACGAGAAGGCTGAGCACAACATACAGAATGGCGATGGGGGCCGCATAAAGCGGGGTGATCGATAGCATTGGTCCTGTTTCTCCTCGGGCCGTTATGCAACCGCCGGGTCGTCCGGGCGGCTTTACAGGCAAGGGGACTAAACCGGTCGGTTCAGTTCAGCCAGTCACAGTTTTGTGTAGATGTGGCATGTCGGTCGAATGCGTGCGGAAACTGCCACGATCGTCCTGTTGGACCGGAGGTGATCTGACGATTAGCGGCAGTTGTGGGGGCAGTTGAGCCCTGAGGTAATGGGGTAAGGCCGGAAAGCCGACCCGTGACGGTTGTACCTTGCAAAAACAAAGGCGCGCCGGTGGCGCGCCTTTTTTCGTCGATTGCTTGAATGTCAGTTACTCAAGCTCAACCAACAGGTCCTTGGCGTCAATCTGACCGCCGGGCTGAACATGGACAGCTTTGACAACTGCGTCGCGTTCGGCGTGGATGCCGGTTTCCATCTTCATCGCTTCGATGGTCAGCAGCATGTCGCCTTCCTTGACCTCTTGCCCGGCTGTCACAGCGACGGTTGCCACGACACCCGGCATCGGCGCGCCGACATGGTTGGGATTGCCGGCTTCGGCCTTCGGACGGGCCTGTGTGGTCGAGGTCACCATGCGGTTCGGTACCCGGATCACGCGGGGCTGGCCGTTGAGTTCAAAGAACACTTTGACCTCGCCCTTTTCGTCGGTGTCGCCAATGGCCTGACAACGGATTTCCAGCGTCTTGCCGGGATCGATTTCCGCCGTGATCTCTTCGCCCGGCTCCATGCCGTAGAAGAAGGTGCGCGTGGGCAGGGTGCGGACCGGGCCGTAAACCCGGTGGCGGCCCATGTAGTCCAGAAAGACCTTGGGATACATCAGGTATCCGTTCAGGTCTTCGTCATCGACCTCCATGCCTTCCAACTGTTTGGACAGATCGGCACGGGTGGCTTCCAAATCGACCGCTTCGACCCCCTTGCCGGGGCGCTCGGTATTGGGCGTTTCGTCCTTCAGCACCTTCTTGATGATCGACTCGGGGAACCCGCCCGGAGGCTGGCCCAGATTGCCGCGCATCATGTCCACCACCGAGTCGGGGAAGGCCACATCCGTCGACGGGTCTTCGACCTGTTCCCGGGTCATGTTCTGGCTGACCATCATCAGCGCCATGTCGCCCACCACCTTGGACGAAGGCGTCACCTTCACGATATCGCCGAACATCTGGTTCACGTCGGCATAGGTCTGCGCGACCTCGTGCCAGCGCTCTTCAAGGCCGAGGCTGCGGGCCTGCGCCTTGAGGTTGGTGAACTGACCGCCCGGCATCTCGTGCAGGTAAACCTCAGAGGCCGGGGCCTGCAGACTGGATTCGAACGCCGCGTACTGGCCGCGGACTGCTTCGAAATAGTCGCTGATCTCACGGATCGCCTTGATGTCCAGCCCGGTGTCCCGCTCGGTATGACGCAGGGCTTCAACCACGGTGCCTAGCGTTGCCTGCGAGGTGTTGCCGCTGAAGCTGTCCATCGCGCAATCCACCGCATCCACGCCCGCCTCGGAAGCCGCCAGAATGGTTGCGCTGGCGATACCGGCGGTGTCGTGCGTGTGGAAGTGGATCGGCAAGCCGACCTCTTCCTTCAGCGCGCGGATCAGGATCTTGGCCGAGGCCGGTTTCAGCAGGCCCGCCATATCCTTGAGGCCCAGCACATGCGCCCCAGCATCGCGCAGCTCTTTCGCCATGCCGACATAGTATTTCAGGTCATACTTGGCGCGGTCCGGGTCCAGTATGTCGCCGGTATAGCAAACTGTGCCTTCACAGATCTTGCCGCTCTCAACAACCGCATCCATCGCAACGCGCATATTCTCGACCCAGTTCAGCGAGTCGAACACGCGGAACACGTCGATGTTCTGCGCTGCCTGACGCACAAATTCCTGCACGACGTTGTCGGGGTAGTTGGTATAGCCAACCCCGTTTGCGCCGCGCAGCAGCATCTGGGTCATCAGGTTCGGCATCGCCTCGCGCAGATCGCGCAAGCGCTGCCACGGGCATTCCTGCAGGAAGCGATAGGCCACATCGAAGGTCGCGCCGCCCCAGCATTCGACGCTGAACAGCTGTGGCAGGTTGGCCGCATAGGTCGGGGCAACCTTGATCATGTCGATCGAGCGCATCCGGGTCGCCAGCAGCGACTGGTGCCCGTCCCGCATGGTGGTGTCGGTGATCAGCAACTGCCGCTGCGCCTTCATCCAGTCGGCAACCGCCTGCGGGCCTTTCTGTTCCAGCAGGTTGCGGGTGCCCATCTGCGGCTCGGCCTTAGCGGCCGGGGCTTTGGCCTCTTTCAGATCGGCACGCGGTTCCGGGCGGTCCTTGGTTTCGGGATGCCCGTTCACGGTGATATCCGCGATGTAGGTCAGAACCTTGGTGCCCCGGTCGCGGCGGCGCTTGAACTGGAACAGGTCCGGCGTCGTGTCGATGAACTTGGTGGTGTATTCATTCGACAGGAATGTCGGGTGCTTTAGCAGGTTGATGACAAAGTCGATATTGGTGCTGACGCCGCGAATACGGAACTCGCGCAGGGCGCGGTCCATTCGGGCAATCGCAGCCTCCGGCGTCGGCGCTTTCGCGGTGACCTTGGTCAGAAGCGAGTCGTAATAGCGGGTAATCACCCCGCCCGCGTAAGCCGTGCCGCCATCCAGTCGGATGCCCATACCAGTGGCCGAGCGGTACGCAGTAATGCGGCCATAATCGGGGATGAAGTTGTTCTGCGGGTCCTCAGTTGTGATCCGGGTCTGCAACGCATGACCGTTCAGGCGCACATCGGCTTGGCTGGCGGCACCGGTGGCCTCGGCCAGGGTTTTACCCTCGGCGATCAGAATCTGAGCCTGCACGATGTCGATACCGGTGACCTCTTCGGTGACAGTGTGTTCCACCTGCACGCGGGGGTTCACCTCGATGAAATAGAACTTGCCGGTTTCCATATCCATCAGAAACTCGACCGTGCCTGCGCATTCATAGTTCACATGGGCACAGATCTTGCGGCCCAGTTCGCAGATTTCCGCGCGCTGTTCTTCGGACAGGTAAGGGGCAGGGGCGCGTTCGACGACTTTCTGATTCCGACGCTGGACCGAGCAGTCGCGTTCATAGAGGTGATAGATTTCACCATGCTTGTCGCCCAGAATCTGCACCTCGACATGACGCGCGCGGGTGATCATCTTTTCCAGATAGCCCTCGCCATTGCCGAATGCGGCCTCGGCCTCACGCCGACCTTCCAGCACCTTTTCTTCCAGCTCATCCTCGGAGTTGATGGGACGCATGCCGCGCCCGCCGCCGCCCCAGCTGGCCTTCAGCATAAGCGGATAGCCGATCTCTTTGGCCTCAGCCCGGATCGCATCCATGTCATCGCCCAGAACCTCGGTCGCGGGGATCACCGGAACACCTGCCTCAATCGCCACGCGCCGCGCGCTGGCCTTGTCGCCCAGGGCGCGCATGGTCTCGGCCTTTGGTCCGATGAAGGTGATGCCGTTCTGAACACAGGCATCCACAAAGTTGGGATTTTCGGACAGCAGGCCATAGCCCGGATGGATCGCATCCGCGCCGCATTCCTTGGCCACCCGGATGATCTCGTCAATCGACAAATAGGCCGCGACCGGTCCCATGCCTTCGCCAATGCGATATGCCTCATCCGCCTTGAAACGGTGCAGGCCCAGCTTGTCTTCTTCGGCAAAGACGGCGACGGTGCGTTTGCCCATCTCATTGGCTGCGCGCATGACGCGGATAGCGATTTCGCCGCGGTTGGCGATCAGGATCTTGTTGAAGTCGGTCATTTTAGGTCCCGGTCATTTAGGTGTGGCCTTTTAATAGGCGGACAATACGCGTACGTATATCAGTCGTTCTGGGTAGAACCGGCATGTTATCGCTCGCAAACGCCGCCTTATGGCGGTTTCTCTTTAGCGTTGCTGCGGCGCAGCATCAATCGCAGAGTTGACCTTGCGGCACCTGATCCGGCGAAGCGATGCCCATTTGTCCCATATTGGCCAGCAAATCCTGCCGCAGAATGTCGATCACATGGGTCGGACCCTGCGCGCCAAGGGCCGCAAGCCCATACAGAAACGCCCGCCCCAGCATGACAAAATCCGCACCTTTGGCCATGGCGCGCAGAATGTCCAAACCACCCTCGACGCCGCTGTCGAAAATCAGCGGCAGGCTGCAGGCGGCGCGAATCTCGGGCAGCACGTCGATGCTGGCCGGTGCAGCGTCAAACTGGCGTCCGCCGTGGTTCGAGACCCAAAGCGCATCCACACCTGTTTTCTCAAGCCGTTCCGCATCTTCGGGTCGTAATACGCCCTTCACGATAAACGGCCCGTCCCAATGATCGCGCAGCCATTTGACATAATCCATGTCGGGCGAGGTGCGCAGCAGATACCCGATATGGGCGGTTGGGGGCAGGGTCTGCTGGCCATCGATATACTTGTCCAGGGTCCGCATCCTGGGCGTTCCGTGTCGCCACATGCCCATGGCCCAGGCCGGGCGCATCGCAACCTGAGCCAGCAATCGCGGCGTCAGACGCGGCGGCTGCGTCTGGCCCGAGCGCGTCTGACGTTCGCGCCGCGACGCAACCGGCACATCGGCGGTCAGAACCAGAGTCTTGAACCCGGCGGCACGTGCGCGGGCCAGCACATCGCTGCGAATCTCGGGGTCTTTGGGCGGGTAGAGTTGAAACCACGCGTTCCGGCCCAGATGCGGTGCCATATCCTCGGGCGATTGGCTGGCGACGGTCGACAAGGTGAAGGGCAGACCGGCCTGCGCGGCCGCACGCGCCAGCAGTGCCTCGGCATTCGGCCAGATCAGGCCGCACATCCCGATCGGAGCGATTCCAAAAGGCAAGGCGCAGGTCTGCCCCAAAAGCTCGACCTGTGTGTCGAACGTTAACTCTCCATGCAGGATCGAGGGGTACAGTCGCACATCGTCCAGCGCCTGCCGGTTGCGGTGCAAAGTGGTTTCCGTTCCGGTGCCACTGTCCACATATTCCCAGACAAAATGCGGCAACCTGCGCCGGGCGCGGCGTTTCAGATCCGGGATGCCGGGGTACATGCTGTGCAAATCCATGCGGATTGATCCGACCTGCACGGCGATTCGGCAAGGGTTTGGGCGGTGCAGGTCCTTCGACGCGCCTTGGCCGATCAAAATGAGCCGTTCGAAGCGCGCGTTACGCCGCCTGTTCAGTGCGCGTTAAGAAAGTTGAAAGCGCGTGTGAACAAGCCGTGAACAAACTCTTTCCCTTGGCACGCATCCGGCGTAGTTTGAAGCCATGAGCAGTTTTGACGAAATGGACGCCTTCGAGGGCGCATCGCTGTCGCAAAGAGCCATGGCCGCGCGGCCAGCGCCGTATCTGGATGACCTGAACCCGGCCCAGCGCGAAGCGGTCGAGCGGTTGGACGGGCCCGTGCTGATGCTGGCGGGCGCGGGGACGGGGAAAACCAAGGCCCTGACGACCCGGATTGCGCATTTGCTGACCACCGGGAAAGCGCGTCCAAATGAGATTCTGGCGGTGACCTTCACCAACAAAGCCGCGCGAGAGATGAAAGAGCGCGTGGGGCGGCTGCTTGGGCAACCAGCCGAGGGCATGCCCTGGTTGGGCACTTTCCACGCCATCTGCGTCAAGCTGCTGCGGCGGCATGCCGAACTGGTCGATCTGAAATCGAACTTCACGATTTTGGATAGAGATGACCAACTGCGTCTACTGAAGCAAGCCATGCAATTCTACAGTGTCGACGAAAAGCGCCACCCTCCGCGCTGGCTGGCTGGCATTATCGACGGCTGGAAGAACCAAGCTTGGGATCCAGACAGAGTACCTGCGTCCGCGGATGTGGAGCTTTGGTGCGAGAGCCTTTTTACAGAAGACCAAGTTGCGTCCGCAGAAAAAGTGTACAAGTTCAGTCGGCGAAATCCGGAAAGTGGTGCCATTGGCCGCAATGTTGTTTCTGGCACTGAGGTTTACCGCAGATACCAGACCCGCTTGCGCGAATTAAACGCTGTGGATTTCGGCGACCTGCTGTTGCACATGGTCACGATCTTCCAGACCCACCCGGACGTTCTGGAACAATACCAACGCTGGTTCCGCTATATCCTTGTGGACGAGTATCAGGACACCAACGTCGCCCAGTACCTCTGGCTGCGTTTGCTGGCCGGGGGGCACAAGAATATCTGCTGCGTGGGCGACGACGACCAGTCGATCTATGGCTGGCGCGGGGCCGAAGTGGGCAACATCCTGCGGTTCGAGAAGGATTTTCCGGGCGCTTATGTGGTGCGGTTAGAACAGAACTACCGCTCGACCTCGCATATTCTGGCTGCTGCGTCGAATGTCATTCGGGGCAATGAAAGTCGCTTAGGCAAAGAGCTATGGACCGACCGGGAAGAAGGCGAAAAGGTTCGTCTGATCGGCCATTGGGATGGCGAGGAAGAGGCGCGCTGGATCGGCGAGGAAATCGACGCGATGCAGGGCGGCACGCGCGGCGTGCGGCCGATGAACCTCGATGAGATTGCTATTCTGGTCCGCGCCTCGCATCAGATGCGGGCGTTTGAGGATCGGTTTCTGACCATTGGTCTGCCCTACAAGGTGATCGGCGGCCCTCGGTTCTATGAACGGATGGAGATTCGCGATGCCATGGCCTATTTCCGTCTGGTGGTCAGCCCTGAGGACGATCTGGCGTTTGAGCGGATTGTGAACACGCCCAAACGAGGCCTCGGTGACAAGGCGCAGCAGACGATTCAGATGACGGCGCGGGAACACGGGGTGTCTCTGGTCGAGGGCGCTCGAATTGTTGTTGAAAACAAATTGATCGGCGCAAGAGGTGTCAAGGCGCTGGGCGAGTTGATCGACGGCCTTGCCCGCTGGAATGCGATGACGCGGGGCCCTCGGATTGAGGTCGATGATGACTCGGTTATCGACGATGGCGTGTCGCCGATCCGCTATGGCGCGCCCGAGCATACGCATATCGAACTGGCGCAGATTGTTTTGGACGAATCCGGCTATACCGGTCACTGGCAAAACGACAAAACACCCGAAGCGCCGGGGCGGCTGGAAAACCTCAAGGAACTGGTCAACCAGCTGGACAATTTCGAAAACCTGCAAGGGTTTCTGGAACATGTCAGCCTGGTCATGGACAATGAGCAGGACTCGGATGGGGCCAAGGTTTCCATCATGACGCTGCACGCGGCCAAAGGGCTGGAGTTTCCCGCGGTGTTCCTGCCGGGGTGGGAGGATGGGTTGTTCCCCTCGCAACGGTCGATGGACGAATCGGGCCTCAAGGGCCTCGAAGAGGAACGGCGATTGGCTTACGTGGGCATCACCCGTGCGGAAGAGGTTTGTACGATTTCTTTTGCGGCCAATCGGCGGGTGTTCGGGCAGTGGCAGAACTCGATGCCGTCGCGGTTCATCGACGAATTGCCCAAGGATCACGTGGAGGTGCTGACGCCTCCGGGGCTGTATGGTGGTGGTCAGACAACGGCAGGGATCGAAACCCGCGCGGCGGAGGCGAATGTTTATAACTCTCCCGGCTGGAAGCGGATGCAGGCGCGGCAGGGCCAGTATGGCATGTCGCAACCGCGCGAAAGCCGCAATACGGTGATCGATGCCACGGCGGTAGCCAGTTTCACCCTGGGTGAAAGGGTCTTTCACCAGAAATTCGGCTATGGCGGTGTGGTTGGCATCGAAGGCGACAAGGTCGAGGTCGAGTTTGACAAGGCCGGGACGAAGAAAGTTGTTTCCCGGTTCCTGTCTGCCAAGGACGACGTGCCGTTTTGATCTTTTTGCGAGGCTCTGCCTCGCGCTCCGAGGTATTTTTGAACAGAAGAAGCAGGGGCGTTCGCGCCCCTTTTTGCTGTGCGCAAAAGAAAAGCGGCGGTTCCCAGGGAGGAGGAGGGGGAACCGCCGCTCATTGCAACATCAGAGCAGGGAGGAGGAGAGCCCTGATGTATCAGCACCCGGGTTTGAGCCCGGTATGGGTACGACGCGGCGACGTCAGGGAGGAGAAGGACGTCGCCGCGCGCTTTCAACATCAGGGCAGGGAGGAGGAGAGCCCCGATGTATCAGTTTCCGGCGTTCAGGGCCGGTATTAGGTGCGGCAGCGTCAGGGAGGAGGAGAGACGCCGCCGCTGATTACAGACCCTAAAGGGAGGAGGAAGGGTCTGATCTCGGGTGTTTCGGTGCGCTTAGCGCGCGGTATAGTCGTCAGCCGCCTGCATCGCAACGCGGCGGATCATCGAGCGGTGCAGGCCCAGATCGGCCAGCTCGCGGTTGGACAGGCCGGACAGTTCGTTGACCGTCTGGCGGTACATGCGGTGACGGGCAAAGCGGATTTTGGCGGCTTCGATCAGCGCGCTCAGCCCGCTTGTGTGTGCGCCCTTCAGCGCGGTGGAATTTGCTGCAACAGCCATGTGCTTTACTCGGTCTCGTGTGTCTGTGCCGGTGTCGTCCGGCGCTTGCTTGAGACTGAAAATAGGCAAATGCTGCGATTGCACAATACCGGGCGACGTCAATGCTGCTATGCAGCAAATGCATAGATATCAGAATGTTGAGCGGGCACCTGTAGATTCCCCTTATAAATATGGGTTTTGGAAACGCCTTTGCTTGTGGTTTGCGAAGCGGAAAAAAGTTACCGCAAGCATTCGCCATATGTTTGAGCGCTAACTTGGAAAATTTGTGCGTTGTAAAAGCCCAAGATTTCAGCAGCGCCAGCCTGTTTGGGACTGTGACGGCCCCCACTTGGGAATTCATGGGATGTTCTGTGGATTGATGGTCCAAGCAAGACTGCCGTGGATTTTGAGGTCATTGATTCGGGATTGGTGTCACGGTTTTTGGGCGATATTTCCGGAAAGCCGGGGTAATTCTGAAAAAAGATGGGAAATCGTGGGAAGTCTCTTCCGCTTATAGAAATTGGAACATATGGGTACATGGATGCCCGGCTTGTCTATATGCAGTGTATATACGCCTGTGAATCATAGTGATATGATGGTCGCATCGCAGCTTGACGAACGCAGTGACCAAATTTTCCAGTTGATTTCCATGATTTCCCATGTCATCCCTTATTCATCCGATGAGGACGAGGCAGCAGGGGCACAAAACGACCCCAACCAATAATAATCAGGTTTCATACAGGCATCTCGCTTTCATCTATCAAGAGATCCGGCGCGCGGGCGAGCAGACATCCCCCCAGGTGGCGCGTGCAGCTGGACATCCCGCAAAGCGGGTCAATGCGGCGGGTTGATCAGTGGCAGCAGATCAACCCGCCGTTTTTCATCCGGGGGGGCGTGAATTTGAGGTGGGGCGCAAGCGAAAGGGACAGTCGTCTTGGCGCGCAGGTTTAGAGGTGAAAGCCACCATAAGGTGGACACGAAGGGCAGGGTCTCGATCCCGGCCTCGTTTCGCCGTGTGCTTGAAGCGTCCGATCCCAACTGGCAGCCCGGTGACAATCCTGAGCTTGTGATTGTCTATGGCGATCACCGCCGCAAATATCTTGAATGCTATACGATGCAGGCGATCGACGAGGTTGATGCCAAGATCGATGCGCTGCCGCGCGGCTCGATGGAGCGCAAGATGTTGCAGCGCATGTTCCACGGTCAATCCTTCCCGACCAATGTGGACGAAACCGGGCGGCTGGTGCTGCCGGCAAAGCTGCGCAGCAAGATCGACCTTGCAAATGAGGCGTTCTTTATCGCTGCCGGTGACACCTTCCAGATCTGGAAGCCTGAGACCTACGAGGTCGAGGAACTGGCCAAGGCCGAAGAGTGGATGGACGATCTGCCAGACGATTTCGACCCGATGGTCTATCTCGATGGCATCGGGGACGCGTGACGGCATGTCCGGCGCTGACACCCCTTCCGATAAACCTCATATCCCTGTTCTGTTGCGCCCGTTGCTGGGTGCGGTGGCGCCGGTTTCAGGCGTGTGGTTGGACGGAACCTTCGGCGCGGGCGGGTATACGCGTGGCTTGTTGGGGGCTGGGGCTGACAAGGTCATCGGCGTGGACCGCGATCCGCTGGCCTTTGAGATGGCGGCGGGTTGGGCAGCCGAATATGGTGACCGGCTGGTGATGCAACCCGGCGTGTTTTCCCGGATGGACGAATATGCCGAAGGTCTGGATGGCGTTGTGCTGGACCTCGGGGTGTCGTCCATGCAGTTGGATCAGGCCGAGCGTGGGTTTTCCTTCATGAAGGACGGGCCGCTGGACATGCGCATGAGCCAGGAGGGTGAAAGCGCCGCTGATCTGGTGAACGAAGCGACCGAGGCGCAACTGGCCGATATTCTGTTTCACTACGGTGAAGAACGCGCCAGCCGTCGGATTGCCAAGGCAATTGTCAAAGCGCGGGCCGAGGAGCCGATAACCACAACCCTGCGTCTGACAGAGATCATCGAATCCTGCTTGCCGCGCCCGAAGCCGGGGCAATCGCATCCAGCGACGCGCAGCTTTCAGGGGCTGCGGATCGCGGTGAACGCGGAATACGAAGAACTGTTTCAGGGCCTCATGGCCGCCGAACGGGCGTTGAAGCCGGGCGGGCAACTGGCTGTTGTCACCTTCCATTCCATCGAAGACCGCATGGTCAAACGGTTCTTTCAGTCCCGCGCGGGCAAAACAGGCCGGGCGAACCGCTATGCGCCCGAAATGGAACAGGAATTGCCGCAATTCACTTTGAAAACCCGCAAGGCCGTGGGCCCGGATGATCAGGAATTGCAGGAAAATCCGCGCGCGCGGTCGGCCAAACTGCGTGTTGCGGTGCGAACCGAGGCTCCGGCGGGGGAAATTGACGCCCGCGCAATCGGGATGCCGCAATTGGGGGGAAGGGCAAGATGAAGAGTGTTTTGTATGTGTTGACCGCTCTGTCCGTGTTTGGATTGGCGCTTTGGGCGTATCAAGAGAATTACCGCACCCAGCAAGTGTTGAAAGAAACGCAGAAATTGCAGCGTGAGATCGGCATGGCGCAGGTGCGTCTGGCGGTTCTGAACGCCGAATGGGCCTATCTGAACCGTCCCGACCGGTTGCGCGAACTGGCGGATTTGAATTTCGAACGTCTGGGTCTGCTGCCCCTGCGGGCCGAGCAGTTTGGGCGTGCCGATCAGATCGCATATGCCGAAGACCCTGATCTGCCCATCGTGGATCCGATTGAATTGCAGGCGATTACTGACTTGCAGGCATTGGGCGAGGTGCAGATTCCATGACCCGCACACCACTCCGCCCTTTGGCCCGTGTTCTGGATGCCCGTGCCCGTGGGGAAAATCCGAAGGTCATCGAACGCGAAAACATCCGTCAGCGTCATGAACAGATGAAAGACCGCGCCCGTGCCAGGGCCGAGGGTCGCCTGCTGGTGCTGGGCCTGTTCTTTTTCTGTGCCTTCTCGGTTGTTGGCTTCCGGATGGGGATGTTGGCGACGTCCGAGGCGCAAGAGCCGCTGGCCAGCGCGCCGGGGGCGGCGATTGCCATGCAGCGCGCCAATATTGTGGATCGTGAGGGTCGGATTCTTGCGACCAATCTGGACACTTATTCGGTCTACGCCCAACCGCCCCTGATGATCGATCCGATTGCGGCGGCGGATCAGTTGGTGGCGATCTTCCCCGATCTGGATAAAGAGCGTCTAGTCAAGGACTTCACTGGCGAGCGCAAATTCCTTTGGATCAAAAAGCGCATCTCGCCCGAGCAGAAACAGGCTGTTCACGACATCGGTGATCCCGGCATCCTGTTTGGTCCGCGCGAAATGCGGCTGTATCCGAACGGCAAGCTGGCCGCGCATATTCTGGGTGGCTCCGGTTTTGGTCGTGAGGGCGTGAGTGCTGCCGAAGTGATCGGCGTTGCTGGTGTCGAGAAGAAATTCGACGATTATCTGCGCGATCCGGCCAACGGCAACAAACCGTTGCAACTGTCGCTGGACCTGACCATTCAGGCCGCAGTCGAGCAGGTGCTGTATGGCGGCATGAAAATCATGAACGCCAAGGGGGCTTCGGCCGTTCTGATGAATGCGCATACGGGTGAGGTGGTCTCGGCGGCGTCGCTGCCGTCTTTTGATCCCAACGATCGCCCGCGCCCTCCGACCTCGGGCTTTGATCCGTCGGACAGCCCGTTGTTCAACCGCTATGTGCAGGGCGTGTATGAGCTGGGCTCGGTCTTCAAGATCTTTACTGCCGCGCAGGCCGTGCAGCTTGGGCTGGTAAACTCCGAGACCATTATCGACACCTCGGGGCCGATGAAAATCGGTCGCTTCCCGATTGGTGAGTTCAACGGCAAGAACTACGGCAAGATCAGCGTTGCGGATGTGATCGTCCATAGCTCGAACCGGGGAACCGGGCGGTTGGCCTTGCAGATCGGTTCCAAACGGCAGCAGGAGTTTCTGCAAACACTGGGCATGTTTGAACCCACACCGTTTGAGATTGTCGAGGCCGCCGGGGGCGCGCCGCTGAAGCCCAAGAAATGGGGTGAGTTGAGCACGGTGACCATTTCCTATGGCCATGGCCTGTCGACCAGCCCGATGCATCTGGCGGCGGGGTATGCGGCGATTGCCAATGGCGGGCATTATGTCAGCCCGACAATTCTGAAGAAAAACGGCCCGCAATACGGCCCGCGCGTTCTGTCGGACAGCGCCGCGTCGCAGGCGCAGAAGATGCTGCGCAAAGTGGTGACCGACGGCACCGCCAGCTTTGGCGATGTCAAAGGTTATGACGTTGCGGGCAAAACGGGAACGGCGGATAAACCCAAGCCGCGCGGCGGGTACTACGATGACAAGGTGATTGCGACTTTTGCTACCATCTTTCCGGCCTATGACCCGAAATACGTGCTGATCGTCACGCTGGATGAACCGTCAATCGTGGCCTACGGCGAAAAGCGCCGCACCGCAGGCTGGACGGCTGTCCCGGTTGCGGCTGAGCTGATCGGGCGGGTTGCCCCTTTGCTGGGCCTGCGTCCTCGGCTTGAGCCTGAGGCGGGCGCTGCTATAACCCTGACCTCGAATTAGGGTGCCAGAGAACAGGTGGGTCATGGGCGCAAGAACAAAGAAACTCAGCCAACTGGCCCTGACCGCGCGCGGCGGCGCAAATCCGGATATCACCGGGCTGGCGGTTGACAACCGCGAGGTCAAAGACGGCTATCTGTTTGCAGCCCTTCCCGGCACCCGCGTCCACGGCGGCGAGTTCATCCAATTTGCCCTGCGCATGGGGGCCGCAGCCGTTCTGACCGACGCCGAAGGCGCACGGATCGCGGCAACCGAACTGGCCGCTTCCGACGCCGCCCTGATCGTGGTCGAAGACCCGCGTCAGGCGCTGGCCGGGTCGGCGGCGCTGTGGTTTGGCCAGCAGCCGCAGACCATCGTGGCGGTTACCGGCACCAACGGTAAAACCTCGGTTGCCAGCTTCGTGCGCCAGATCTGGACCGAGCTTGGCCATGCCGCCGTCAATCTGGGCACCACCGGGGTCGAGGGTGCCTGGACCGCTCCGCTGGCCCACACCACGCCCGAACCGATCACCCTGCATCGCTGTCTGTCCGAGGCTGCCAAGAATGGCGTGACCCATGCGGCGATGGAGGCGTCTTCGCATGGGTTAGAGCAGCGCAGGCTGGATGGCGTACAGCTAACCGCCGCCGGATTTTCGAACTTCACGCAGGATCATCTGGACTACCACGAAACCTTCGAGGCCTATTTTGCAGCCAAGATGGGGCTGTTTGACCGGGTTCTGCCTCATGATGGGACCGCAGTGATCAACCTCAGCGACCCAAAGGGAGCCCGTGTGCGCAAGATTGCCGAGGCGCGGGGCCAGTCGGTGCTGACAGTAGGATTGGGCGAGGCCGATCTTTGCCTAATGAACCAACGCTTTGACTCGACCGGGCAGGATTTGCGGTTTTCCTGGCAAGGCAAGACTTTCCAGACCCGCCTGAACCTGATCGGAGGGTTTCAGGCCGAAAACATCCTGCTCGCCTGTGGGCTGGTGATCGCCGCCGGGGATGAGCCCGAGCGGGTGTTCGAAACCCTGCCGCACCTGACAACGGTCCGGGGGCGCATGCAACTGGCGGCCACCCGTGACAACGGCTCAGCAGTATTTGTGGACTATGCCCATACGCCTGACGCCGTTGCCACGGCATTAAAGGCGCTACGCCCGCATGTGATGGGCCGTCTGATCGCCATTGTTGGCGCAGGTGGAGATCGAGATGCCACCAAACGCCCGCTGATGGGTAAGGCCGCAACGAACCATGCGGATATCGTATTCGTCACCGATGACAACCCGCGTAGCGAAGACCCAGCCACCATCCGCGCCGCCGTGATGGACGGCGCGCCTGGTGCCACCGAGGTAGGCGACCGGGCCGAGGCCATTCTTCGCGGCATCGACGCCTTGCAACCGGGCGACGCGTTGCTGATCGCTGGCAAGGGGCATGAAACCGGCCAGATCGTCGGCGATCAGGTTCTGCCCTTCGACGACGTCGAGCAGGCGAGCATTTCCGTGGCCGCTCTGGATGGGAGGGTCGCATGACGCTTTGGACAGCGGCAGAGGCTGCCGAGGCCACCGGCGGGCGGGCAACCACGGATTGGCAGGCAAATGGCGTGTCGATTGACACAAGAACGTTGCAGCCGGGCGATCTGTTTGTTGCGCTGAAGGCTGCACGTGACGGGCATGATTTCGTGGCTCAGGCGCTTGAGAAGGGCGCAGGGGCGGCGCTGGTTTCCCATATCCCCGAGGGTGTGTCCGAAGATGCGCCGCTGTTGATCGTCAAAGATGTGCAAGCCGGGCTCGAGGCGCTCGGGCAGGCCGCGCGGGCGCGGACACAAGCGCGCGTGGTCGGGGTGACAGGTAGCGTCGGCAAAACTTCGACCAAGGAAATGCTGGCAACCATTCTTGAAACTCAGGGCAAAACCCATGCCAGCGTCGCCAGCTACAACAATCATTGGGGCGTGCCGCTGACACTGGCACGGATGCCGCAGGACACCGAGTTTGCGGTGATCGAGATCGGCATGAACCACCCCGGCGAGATTGCTCCGCTGGCCCGCCAGGCCCGCCCGCATGTGGCGCTGGTGACAACCGTGGCCGCGGTTCATCTTGAGGCGTTTGAGTCGGTTGCAGGCATTGCCCACGAAAAGGCAGCTATTTTCGAGGGGCTGGAACCCGGCGGCGCAGCCATCGTGAACGCTGATATCGACCACGCCGAAATTCTGCGCCACACGGCGCAAGATCACGGTGCAGGGATCGTTGAATTTGGCCGCAAGGCTGCAGATTACAAACTGACGGATGTGACTGCCGGGCCGGATTCGGTTCAGGCAAAAGCCACGGTTGGTGACACGCAGTTCACCTTCGACGTCCAGTCCGCCGGTACGCATTTTGCGATGAACGCATTGGGCGCTCTGGCCGCCTGTGTCGAACTGGGCGTTGATCTGGATCAGACCATCGCCGGTCTGCGGCAATGGTCGCCGGTCAAGGGGCGCGGCGTGCGCGAGACCTTGCTGCTGGCCGCTGGCGGACAGATCGAACTGCTGGACGACAGCTACAACGCCAACCCGACCTCGATGGAGGCCGCCTTGGATGTGCTTGCTGCATCGCAAGGCGCGCGCCGCATCGCCTTTCTGGGCGACATGAAAGAACTGGGGCCGCAGGAACAGGCCATGCACGCAGCCATGGCCCAGGTCGATGCGATGGCGCGTGTGGACCAAGTGCATTGCATCGGTCCGCTTATGCAGGCTCTGCATCAGGCCCTGCCAGCCAACAAGCGCGGACTGTGGTTTGAAACCAGCACCGAGATGGCCGTGCACCTGCCTGATCTGATCAAAACCGGCGATACTGTGCTGGCCAAGGGCTCGCTGAGCATGGCTCTGGCGCGGATTGTTGACGGTCTGCGCAAAATGGGGCAAGGGGGCGCGCTTAACGGGTGAACGCACCCATAAGCCTCGTGTGAGAAGGGTTTTGTAATGCTGTATTGGTTGACCGCCTTGTCGGACGGAGGGGATTTCTGGAACCTCTTCCGCTACATTACCTTCCGCGCAGGCGGCGCCTTCATGACCGCGCTGATCTTTGGCTTCATCTTCGGCAAGCCGCTGATCAACGTGCTGCGCAGGAAGCAGGGCAAAGGCCAGCCTATCCGCGATGACGGGCCAGAGGCGCATTTTTCCAAGGCCGGAACACCGACCATGGGCGGGTTGCTGATCGTCGGCGCGCTGGTGACATCGACGCTTGTCTGGGCGCGGTGGGACAATCCCTATGTCTGGATGGTGCTGTTCGTGACACTGGCCTATGCGGCCATCGGCTTCGCCGACGATTACGCGAAGGTTTCAAAGCAGAATACTAAGGGTGTTTCGGGCCGGATGCGGCTTGCGCTGGGCGTAATCATCGCCGTTCTGGCCTCGCTCTGGGCCACTCTGCATCATCCTGAAATCCTGCAAAACCAGCTGGCCGTGCCGGTGTTCAAGGACACTCTGGTCAATCTGGGCATCTTCTATATCCCGTTCGCTATTGTCGTTATCGTGGGGGCCGCAAATGCGGTGAACCTGACCGATGGTCTGGATGGTCTGGCCATCATGCCCGCGATGATCGCGGCCTCGACCCTGGGGATCATCGCCTACGCCGTGGGCCGGGTCGACTTTACCGAGTATCTGGATGTGCACTACGTGCCCGGCACAGGTGAGATATTCATCTTCACTTCGGCCCTCTTCGGCGCGGGGCTTGGCTTCCTGTGGTACAACGCGCCGCCTGCGGCTGTGTTCATGGGCGACACCGGATCACTGGCGCTGGGCGGCGCGCTGGGTGCCATCGCCGTGGCCACGAAACACGAGCTGGTTCTGGCCGTGGTCGGAGGCTTGTTCGTGGTCGAAGCGCTGAGCGTGATCATCCAGGTCCTCTACTTCAAACGCACCGGCAAACGCGTCTTCCTGATGGCCCCGATCCATCACCACTATGAGAAAAAGGGCTGGGCTGAGCCGACCATCGTGATCCGCTTCTGGATCATCTCGCTGATCCTGGCGATGATCGGGTTGGCGACGTTGAAGGTTCGGTGAGCGATCGCCGGATTGTACTGTCCGGGTGTTCGGGCGGTGGTAAGTCCACACTTCTTAACGAAATGGCCCGGCGCGGCTATGCGACGGTTGAGGAACCGGGTCGCCGCGTTGTGATGAACGAGCAAAGGGAAAGCGGGGGTGCCGTGCCATGGGCCAACCCGGAAGCCTTTTGTCGAAAGATGATCCAAACCGCTTTCGATGATATGGCCGGGGCTCCGGATGGGTTGGTCTTGTTCGACCGTTCAGCACTGGACGCTTTAATCTGGTTCGACCGAACCGGTGCCGCTCTGGAAAGCGCTTTACGGAACAGGATATTGCACCTCGGCTATGATCGCCGCGTATTTCTGTTCCCACCGTGGCCTGAAATCTATGAAAAAGATGAACAACGAAGGCACGATTTGTCCGACGCACTTGCGGAGTATGAGGCTTTGTGCGACCGCTTACCGAAACTCGGGTTTCAAACTCTGCTTGTTCCGAAAGCACCGATTGCTGAACGCGTGGATTGGTTTGAGGCAAAGCTAGACGAAGGGCAAAGGACATGATCCCGGTCAAAGGGTTTTCAGGACAGAAAGTTGCGGTTCTGGGGCTGGGGCGGTCTGGGCTGGCCACCGCACGGGCACTACGGGCGGGTGGGGCTCAGCCGGTGTGCTGGGATGACAATCCGGATGCGCGGGATACGGCTGAGGCTGAGGGGTTCGTTTGCACCGATCTGCTTCGGAACGGGGCGTTTGATCAGATTGCGGCGTTGATCGTGTCTCCGGGCATTCCGCATTTGTATCCGACGCCCAATCCGGTTGTCGCGGCAGCTTTGGAGGCGGGCGTTCCGGTCGATAATGATATCGGTCTGTTCTTCCGTTCCTTTGCGGGGCCGGAATGGAACAATTTTGACACCCCGCCGCGTGTGATCGCGGTGACCGGGTCGAATGGAAAATCGACCACGGCGGCGCTGATCCATCACATTCTGACCGAGGCTGGGCGCGATGCGCAATTGGCCGGAAATATCGGGCGCGGGGTGCTGGATATTGATCCGGGCGGCGATGGCTCGGTCGTGGTGCTGGAGCTTAGCAGCTATCAGACGGAACTCGCCCGCTCTCTGACGCCGGATGTGGCAGTATTCACCAATCTTTCCCCGGATCACCTGGACCGTCACGGCGGTATGGGGGGCTATTTTGCCGCCAAAAGACGGTTGTTTGCCGAGGGCGGGCCGGATCGCGCCGTCATCGGTGTGGATGAGGCCGAGGGCGCGTTTCTGGCAGGGCAAATGGCCGAGGGGCCAGCGGATGATCGGGTGATCCGCATATCAGTCGAGCGCAAGCTGACCGGTCCGGGCTGGCAGGTTTTTGCCCGCAAGGGGTTCTTGTCGGAATACCGCAAAGGGCGGCAGGCGGGTTCGATCGATCTGCGGGCGATCAAGGGCCTGCCGGGGACGCATAACCACCAGAATGCCTGCGCGGCCTATGCGGCCTGCCGTTCGCTGGGGTTGGCGCCTCGGGTGATCGAGGACGCTCTGCACAGTTATCCGGGCCTGCCCCATCGCAGCCAGATCATCGCCGAAGCCGGGGGCGTGACTTATGTGAACGATTCCAAGGCCACCAATGTCGACAGCGCGGTGAAGGCGCTGGGCGCGTTCAAGCGGATTCGCTGGATCTGCGGCGGGTTGGAGAAAGAGGGTGGGCTGGACGCGCTGAACGATGCTGCAAGCGATGTGCTGAAGGCTTATGTCATCGGGCGCGAGGCGGCAGGTTTCGCTATGCAACTGAACGTGGATGCGCAGGTGTGCACGACCATGGCCGCAGCGGTCGAACAGGCGATGGCGGATGCCGAAACGGGCGACACCGTGTTACTTGCGCCCGCTGCTGCAAGTTTCGACCAATATGATAACTTCGAACAACGCGGTGAGGATTTTGCCGACAATGTGCGGCAAAGACTGGCTGAATAACGCGGTTGCAATCGACCGCCGGTTCATCTGCTCCGGGTCGCTATCGGCTTGACGCCCCACCGGATTTGGTCTTGCCTTAGCGGGACGTTAGAAAACGAGGTTACGGATATGTCCAACCGAAAGAAATTGATGGCCTTGCCAGCGGTGCTGCTGATTGGGGCCTGTGCAAGCTCGGGTGCCAACTATACGCCGATCATCGACGGCAATATTGGCCCGAATTACAATGCGGATCTGGCGCAGTGTCAGGCTCTGGCACGGACGCAGCCAACTGTTGATGGCCGAACGGCAGGTGCGGCGGCCATTGGTGCTGCGGGTGCGGCGGGTGCGAAGGCGATCATTGATGACAGCGCCAGCGACCTTGGCCGGACGGCTGTCGCAGGGGCGTTGCTGGGCGCGGGGGCAAGCGCGTTGCAGAACAACCAGAATCAGGAAGTTATTGTGCGCAACTGCATGCGCGGGCGCGGGTATAACGTCGTCGGCTAAGGGTGCTGACGGCTTGCGATGGCGGTTCCGGCGGAATGCCCCGAGGACCACGCCCATTGAAAGTTGTAACCGCCCAGCCAGCCGGTGACATCCACAGCTTCACCAATCGCATAGAGGCCGGGGATCTCCCTGGCCTCCATCGTTTTTGACGACAGGTCATCTGCGTCGATCCCGCCCAGAGTGACCTCGGCGGTGCGATAGCCTTCAGTGCCCGAAGGGGTCAGATGCCAATCGGACAGGGCGGCGATCAGGTCTTTGAGCGCCGCGTCGGACTGGTCGGCCAGATTGCCCTGCATCGGGATATGCTGGCTGAGGTAGTCCACCAGCCGCGCGGGCAGGTGGCGGGCCAATTCTGTGGTCAGTGCCTTGCGCCCGCCGCTTTGGCGTTGATCGCGCAGCAGGTCGAACAGAGGCAGATCGGGGATCAGGTTGACGCGGATCACCTCACCCTCGCGCCAATAGGACGACAGTTGCAGCACCGACGGACCGCTGAGCCCGCGATGGGTGAACAGCAGCGCCTCGTCAAAGCTAGTACGGTCGTTTGACAGCCGCGCTGGCAGCGAGACGCCCGAGAGGTCTTTGAATTTCCCGTCCGAGAAGGTGAACGGGACCAAAGCGGCACGTGTTTCGGTGATTCGCAGCCCGAATTGCTGCGCGATGTCATATGCCAGACCAGTCGCCCCCATCTTTGGGATCGACTTGCCGCCGGTGGCCAGCACGAGGTTGCTGCAAGTCAGGCTGAGGCGCTGACCTTCGCGGTCGACCTCAAGTTCAAACCCGGCCTCGGTCTTGCGCAGGTCCCTGAGTTCAGTTCGCACCCACAGCTCGGCCCCGGCGCGCTCCATCTCGGTCAGCAGCATCTGGATGATCTGTTTCGAGGAACCGTCGCAGAATAGCTGCCCCAGCGTTTTCTCGTGCCACGCGATATTGTGGCGCCCGACCAGATCGACGAAATCCCATTGCGTATAGCGCGCCAGGGCGGATTTGCAGAAATGCGGATTCTGGGACAGGAAATTTGCCGGTCCCGCATACATGTTGGTGAAATTGCAGCGCCCGCCGCCCGAGATGCGGATTTTCTCGCCGGGGGCTTTTGCATGGTCGATCACCAAAACGCGCCCGCCGCAGTGGGCGGCGCACATCATACCGGCTGCACCGGCCCCGAGGATGATCGTGTCGTAGGTCATGGGCGGGGGATGGCGTGGATTGAAGGGGATGGCAAGTGCACTCGGATCGATTGGAGCGAATTCGAGCGCAAAAATAACTCGATGGGGCTGGATCTAGTCTAGAGGAACTCGAAGCTTCTTGGGTCTGCGTCTTCCAAGCGGATCGACTATTTCAGAGCGCTTGCCACTATTGCCGAGATACTCTCTTGAAGATCGACGTCCATTGCGATCTTCGATGGTGATCACATATTTATTTCCGCTTGACTGAGATATAAAGCGCACCAGAAAAGCGGTGTAGTCAGAATAGTTTACTTGGTTTTGCTCGCAAAAATCAGGGAACGCGTTTCTGAACAGCGGAAGAAAGGTTGCCAACTCATCGTCGAGCAACTCACCGCAAGCCCGGCCCGTTAGGAAGTTGGCGATGAAATAGCCGTTTATATGTCGAGCCGCCTCGGCAAACACCGAAATTCCGATCATGTGGCCCGGCACAACGAAGCTAAGGCCACCAGCCAGTGAATCGGTGAAGTTATGGGCTACGCTATGAAGAATGCTGTGTTTCATGCCGCAACTCTAGCCTCGACGCTGAGCAGAGAAAAAGTAGGGTTCTGTTCTTTTGTGCGTTGCCCTTCATTTCCCTAGCCCAATCGCCAAAATCCCTGTAGACTCTCAACCAGATCCCGAAAACGGGGCACGAGTGAGGCAGTAAGTGGCGGTATCTCATGACTGAGATGGTGTATGGCGCGGTCCAGGACCAGCGCGGGGAACCGATTCTACCAAAGTGGTGGCGTACGATTGATCGCTGGACGATGTCCTGCGTTCTGATCCTGTTTGTCATCGGGCTGTTGCTGGGGCTGGCCTCATCGCCGCCGCTGGCCGGGCGCAACGGGTTTGATCCGTTTCACTATGTTGAACGGCAGGTGTTGTTCGGCGGGCTGGCGCTGATTGCGATGCTGCTGACGTCGATGATGTCTCCGACCCTTGTGCGCCGTCTGGCGGTTCTGGGCTTTCTGGGGGCGTTCGTCGCGCTGGCCTTCCTGCCGATCTTTGGTACCGATTTTGGCAAAGGGGCGGTGCGGTGGTATTCGCTGGGCTTCGCCTCGTTGCAGCCTTCTGAATTTCTGAAGCCCGGATTTGTGGTTGTGGCCGCATGGTTGCTGGCGGCCTCGCAGCAGATCAACGGCCCTCCGGGGCGGTTGTGGTCTTTTGCACTGTGCATGGCGATTGTCGGGATGCTGGTGATGCAGCCCGATTTCGGGCAGGCGTGTCTGATCCTGTTCGGCTGGGGCGTGATGTATTTCGTGGCCGGGGCGCCCATGCTGCTGCTGGTTGGCATGGCGGGCGTGGTCGTGCTGGGCGGTATGTTCGCCTATTCCAACTCGGACCACTTTGCGCGCCGCATCGACGGGTTTCTGAATCAAGAGGTCGATCCGACCACCCAACTTGGCTATGCCACCAACGCCATCCGTGAAGGCGGTCTGTTTGGTGTTGGCGTGGGTGAGGGGCAGGTGAAGTGGTCTCTGCCCGATGCGCATACGGATTTCATCATCGCTGTGGCGGCCGAGGAATACGGCCTGATCCTGGTGCTGATCATCATCGCGCTCTATTCGCTGATCGTTGTACGCTCGCTTTTGCGGCTGATGCGCGAACGGGACATGTTCATCCGACTGGCGGGCACCGGTCTGGCCTGCATGTTCGGCGTTCAAGCGATGATCAATATGGGTGTTGCGGTGCGCCTGCTGCCTGCCAAGGGCATGACGCTGCCCTTTGTCAGCTATGGTGGTTCGTCCCTGATCGCAGGCGGCATCGCCATCGGCATGTTACTGGCCTTCACCCGCACCCGCCCACAGGGCGAGCTTGGCGATATTCTGCGCGGACGAGGTTGATGAGCAAACCCTACCTTCTGATTGCGGCGGGCGGCACCGGGGGCCACATGTTCCCGGCGCAAGCGCTGGCCGAGGCGATGCTGCACAAGGGCTGGCGCGTGCGCCTGTCCACCGATCCGCGCGGCGCGCGCTATACCGGTGCCTTCCCCGAAGGCGTTGAGATTGTCGAGGCATCCTCGGCCACTTTCGCGCGTGGGGGTCTCGCTGCCAAGGCGCTGGTCGGGCCAAAGATTGCTGGCGGCGTCGCCAGCATGGCCTTTCAGATGATGCGCGACAAACCGGAAGTGGTCGTGGGCTTCGGGGGGTATCCCTCGATCCCGGCACTGGGTGCGGCGACACTGCTGAAAATCCCGCGCATGATCCACGAACAGAACGGCGTTCTTGGACGTGTGAACCAACTGTTTGCCACTCGCGTTGCGCAGGTGGCCTGCGGCGTATGGCCGACCGACTTGCCGGAGGGCGCGCATGGTATTCACACCGGCAATCCGGTACGCGCCGCCGTTCTGGATCGTGCGGCTGCCCCCTATATCCCGCCGGGCGAATACCCGATGTCGGTTTTGGTAATGGGCGGATCGCAGGGCGCGCGCATCCTCAGCGATGTCGTACCCGGAGCGATCGCTGCATTGCCCGAATTCCTTCGATCCTACATCCGCGTCTCGCATCAGGCGCGGGACGAGGATGGCGACCGCGTCACCGCCTTCTACGCCGACCATGGCATCCGCGCCGATGTTCAGCCGTTCTTTGATGATGTGCCCCGCCGTATGTCGGACGCGCAACTGGTGATCAGCCGCTCGGGCGCGTCCAGCGTGGCTGATATCTCGGTCATCGGGCGACCTTCGATTCTGATCCCGTTTGCCGCCGCCGCTGGCGATCACCAGACCGCCAATGCCCGAGGTCTGGTACAGGCGGGCGGGGCGATCATGATCCCTGAAAATGCTCTTGACGTCGCCGCGTTGACCGAGCAAATGACCACGGTTCTGACAAACCCCGAAGCCGCACAGAAAATGGCCCACGCCGCCTTGTCGGTCGGGGCACCGGACGCCACCGAGCGTCTGGTTGCCCAGGTCGAGCAACTGGCGCAGAAGGAGACCACATGACCCCAGCAACCAAACTGCCGCAGGACGTAGGGCCGATCCATTTCGTCGGGATCGGCGGGATCGGGATGTCCGGCATTGCCGAGGTGTTGCTGAACCTTGGGTACAGGGTTCAGGGATCGGATCTGAAGGCGTCGAAAATCACCGACCGTCTGGCCTCGCTGGGAGCCGAGATTTTCGTGGGGCAAAAGGCCGAGAACCTCAAGAACGCTGCAGTGGTTGTCACGTCGACCGCGATTAAACCGGGCAACCCGGAACTGGATGAGGCGCGCGCCCAAGGCCTGCCTGTTGTCCGCCGGGCGGATATGCTGGCCGAACTGATGCGCTTGCGGTCAAATATCGCGATTGCCGGAACCCATGGCAAAACCACCACGACCACGATGATGGCCGAGCTGATGGTCGCGGGTGATTTCGACCCCACCGTGATCAATGGCGGCATCATTCACGCCTATGGCTCGAACGCGCGAATGGGGCAGGGCGAATGGATGGTGGTCGAGGCCGACGAATCCGATGGCTCATTCAACCGCCTGCCTGCAACCATCGCCATCGTCACCAATATCGACCCCGAGCACATGGAGCATTGGGGCGATTTCGACACGTTGCGCGATGGGTTCTATGAGTTCGTCTCGAACCTGCCCTTCTACGGTCTGGCTGTCTGCTGCACCGATCATGCCGAGGTGCAGGCTCTGGTGGGCCGTATCACCGACCGCCGCGTGCGCACCTATGGCTTTAACGCGCAGGCGGATGTGCGGGCCGAGAACCTGACCTACAAGGGCGGCGTCGCGCATTTCGACATCCACTTGCAATACGAAGACAAAGTGATCGAGGGCTGCACCCTGCCGATGCCGGGCGACCACAACGTGTCAAACGCGCTGTCTGCGGTGGCCGTCGCCCGCCATCTGGGCATGAAGGCCGCGGAAATCCGAGAGGCACTGGCCAATTTCGGCGGTGTGAACCGTCGCTTCACCAAGGTCGGCGAGGTCGATGGAGTCACCATCATCGACGATTACGGCCACCATCCGGTCGAAATCGCTGCTGTGTTGAAAGCCGCGCGTCAGGCGACCGAAGGCCGTGTGATCGCTGTCCACCAGCCGCACCGCTATTCCCGCCTGTCCAACCTGTTCGACGATTTCTGCACCTGCTTTAACGATGCCGACGTCGTCGCCATTGCCGAAGTGTTTGCTGCCGGAGAGGACCCAATCGAAGGCGCGTCCCGTGACGATCTGGTCGAAGGTCTGATCCGTCACGGCCACCGCCATTCCCGCGCGATCTTGAGCGAAGATGATCTGGAACGTCTCGTTCGGGAACAGGCTCGTCCGGGCGATATGGTCGTCTGCCTCGGGGCCGGTACGATCAGCGCGTGGGCCAACGGGCTGCCTGAGAGATTGCAAAGAAAACAAGCAGTTTGACGTTCATCCTCATTTGCCGCACAACCTGAAAGTGTGATAGAGTATTCACTGATACCGCGTACCCGTGGAGGGGGCGAATGGACTATTCGATGATCTTTGCCGCACTTTGGGTGATCTGCGCGACTATCGTGGCGCTGTTGCCGATGCGGCTGCAATTCCCTCCGGGTATCTTGCTGCTGATCTGCGCGCCGGTCCTGATCCTGTGGCTGGGTTATGATCACGGCTGGTTCTGGTCGGTTGCGGCCTTTGCCGGGTTCGTGTCGATGTTCCGCAATCCCATCCGCTTTTACTGGCGCAAATGGACGGGCCGGGAGGTCACGGAATGAGCTGGTCGATTGCTCTCGCCGCTGCTTGGGGTGTGGCCGCCAACGTGCTGGCGATGATCCCCAGCAAGGACAACCACTGGACCCGCGCCTACATCCTGATCGCGGTTGGCATCCCAATCGTTGGGTATGTCACGTTCGAGCATGGCCCCTGGATTGGCTTGCTGGTGCTGGGAATGGGGATGTCCGTGCTTCGGTGGCCAGTGATTTATCTGGGGCGGTGGCTGCGTCGGCGGGTCTGAGAAACGTATCCCTTATACGTCTTGCCTTGGACGCCTAAATCCGCGATCTAGCGGCCATGAGCACTCTTCCATCAACACGCGGCAGGCTGTCCCAAAATCGCAGCCTCAACGACCTGACATGGCTCCGTGTCGGAGGGCCGGCGGACTATCTGTTTCAACCTGCCGATCTGGAAGACTTGCGGGGCTTTCTGCGCGATCTGCCCGCAGATACTCCTGTTTTTCCGATGGGCGTCGGGTCTAACCTGATCGTGCGCGATGGTGGTTTGCGTGCCGTGGTGATCCGGCTGGGGCGCGGTTTCAATGGTATCTCCATCGACGGTAACACCGTCACCGCAGGCGCTGCGGCCTTGGATGCGCATGTGGCGCGGAAGGCGGCGGATGCGGGGGTTGACCTGACGTTTCTGCGCACCATTCCCGGATCTGTCGGAGGCGCGGTGCGGATGAACGCGGGCTGCTATGGCAGTTACACAGCGGATGTTCTGCGCAAAGCCACCATCGTCACGCGGCAGGGTGAGGTCGTGGACCTGACCCCAGCGGATCTGAACTTCCGATACCGCCAGACCGATCTGCCCGAAGGCGCGGTGTTGGTTTCGGCGACGTTCGAAGGCCCCTCGGGCAATCCGGAAGAACTGCACGCCCGCATGGACGCACAATTGAAAAAGCGGGATGAGACGCAGCCGACCAAGGACCGTAGCGCCGGATCGACCTTCCGTAACCCGGCGGGGTTCTCGTCAACGGGGCGGGAAGACGACGTGCATGACCTCAAGGCGTGGAAGGTGATCGATGACGCGGGGATGCGCGGGGCCACCAAGGGCGGCGCGCAGATGAGCCCGAAGCACTCGAATTTCCTGATCAATACCGGTGACGCCACCGCTGCCGACCTCGAAGGGCTGGGCGAAGAAGTGCGAAAAAAGGTTTACGAAACAAGCGGCATCACGCTAGAGTGGGAAATCATGCGGGTCGGCGATCCGCTGACAGAATAAAGCCCCAACCGTCAGACCATAACAGGCAAATTCAGGCGACGGATCAAAGGCATAACGCAGTACGGACCACGACATAAGGTCCGGGGACATTGAGGCGCACAAAGTGGGACTGTCGAGCAGGACAAACCCCAAAGTGGCGGTATTGATGGGCGGCCCCTCGGCGGAACGCGAGGTGTCACTCAGCAGCGGGCGCGAATGCGCAGCCGCCCTTGTGGGAGAAGGCATTGAAGTGGTCGAGCTGGACGCGGGTCCCGACCTCTATGCGCGCCTATTGGACATCAAACCGGATGTTGTATTCAACGCCCTGCATGGCCGCTGGGGTGAGGATGGCTGTGTGCAGGGTCTGCTGGAATGGATGCGCATTCCCTATACGCATTCGGGCGTGCTGGCCTCGGCCCTGGCGATGGACAAGCAGCGCAGCAAAGAGGCGTTTCGGGTGGCCGGGCTGCCCATCGCGGAAAGTGTGATTGCCGCCAAGTCGGATGTGATGGCCGATCACGTCATGCCACCGCCCTACGTGGCCAAGCCCAACAACGAAGGGTCCAGCGTCGGCATTTATATCGTGCATGAAAACGCGAACGGCCCGCCGCAGCTGTCCGAGGACATGCCCGATCAGGTGATGGTCGAACAATACGTGGCGGGGCGCGAGTTGACGGTGACGGTGATGGGCGATCGCGCCCTGACCGTGACCGAGATCATGACCGATGGCGGCTGGTATGACTATGACGCCAAATACAAGCCCGGCGGCTCGTGGCATGTGTTGCCTGCCGAGATTCCGTCCGAGATTTTCGATCTGTGCATGGACTACGCGTTGCGCGCCCACAATGTGCTGGGCTGCAAGGGCGTCAGCCGGACCGATTTCCGCTGGGACGACAGCAAGGGGCGCGACGGCTTGTTCCTGCTGGAGACCAATACTCAGCCGGGCATGACGCCGACCTCGTTGGTGCCCGAGCAGGGGCAGCATCTGGGCATGACATTCGGCCAGCTTTGTGTGTGGATGGTGGAGGACGCCTCATGCGACCGCTGACAGCCACCCGCGCGCCAGTGATTCACCGAACCAAGGCCTTGGCCGGTCCGGATGCCGATTTTGAATCTGCGGATACGGAACCCCATGACACTCAGCCCGTTCTGCGCTTGAGCGGAGTAAAGCTGTTCAACCGCACAGCGCGCCGGGCTGATCCTGCGCCGTCGCGGCTCAGCTATCGGTTCCAGCGGTGGATGCTGACGCCGGGCATTCGACTGGGTGTCAAGCTGGGCCTGCCGATTTGCGCGGTGGCTGCTGCCATCGGCCTGTACTTTGCGTCGGAAGATCGGCGCGAGGCGGTCAGCACCTATATCGCCGACATCCGCACCTCGATTCAGGAGCGTCCGGAATTCATGGTCAACCTGATGGCCATTGATGGCGCAGGGGCCGGTCTGGCCGACGATATTCGCGAAGTGGTGCCGTTGGATTTCCCGATCAGTTCCTGGGATCTGGATGTCGAACAGATGCGCGACACGATCACCGGGCTGGACCCGGTGAAATCCGCGACCGTGCGAATCCGGCCCGGAGGCATCCTTCAGGTCGATGTGGTCGAACGGCAGCCCGTGATCGTCTGGCGCACCCGTGACGGCGTTGAGCTGTTGGATGAGACCGGTGTGCACGTGGATCAGGCGGTCTCGCGCAAGGATCATGCGGGCCTGCCCTTGATTGCGGGCGAAGGTGCGGATGCGCATGTGGCCGAGGCGCTTGAGATTTTTCAGACCTCGCGCAGCCTTGGCACTCGTGTCCGGGGATTGGTGCGCGTGGGTGAGCGCCGCTGGGATCTGGTGCTGGATCGTGGTCAGCGGATCATGCTGCCGACCGAGCGCCCGGTGCGCGCGCTGGAGCGTGTGCTGGCGGTGAACGAGGTGCAGGACCTGCTGGAGCGTGATGTGGCCGTGGTCGACATGCGCCTTGGGAACCGGCCAACTATAAGAATGACCAAAGCCGCCAGCGAAGACTGGTGGAATACAAAA
The DNA here is from genome assembly GCF_056532945.1 of Ruegeria sp. H7. Taxonomy (NCBI): domain Bacteria; kingdom Pseudomonadati; phylum Pseudomonadota; class Alphaproteobacteria; order Rhodobacterales; family Roseobacteraceae; genus Ruegeria; species Ruegeria sp. H7. The sequence continues at coordinate 563,368 of NZ_JBQFNZ010000001.1, read as the reverse complement.
GTGAACGCGAGTAACGGGCAGTAGCAACCATGATGACCGATCTTTATCAGTCCCAGCGCGCCATGCGGCAGATGCGCAGACAAGCGATGCAACGGGGCGTTATCGCCATTCTGGATGTGGGCAGTTCCAAGATCGCATGCCTTGTGCTGCGGTTTGACGGGACCGGTCGGCTGAGCGAAGACAACACCATCGGGTCGATGGCCGGGCAGACCGGGTTCCGCGTGATTGGCGCGGCGACCACACGCTCGCGCGGGGTGCAATTCGGTGAAGTCACCGCGATGCAGGAAACCGAGCGCGCCATTCGCACCGCATTGCAGGCAGCGCAGAAGATGGCCGATATTCGTGTCGATCACGTGATCGCCTGTTTCTCGGGCGCAAACCCGCGCTCTTACGGTCTGGACGCGCAAGTCGATCTGGAAGGCCAGCTTGTGACCGAGGCCGAGGTGGGCCGAGTGCTCAACGCTTGCGACGTGCCGGATTACGGGGCAGGGCGCGAGGTGCTGCATGCCCAGCCGGTGAATTTTGCGCTGGACAACCGCTCGGGCCTGATCGATCCGCGTGGGCAGTTGGGGCAGAGCCTTGCCGTGGACATGCACATGCTGACTGTCGACGCTGTGGCGATTCAGAACATCGTGCGTTGCATCAAACGCTGCGATCTGGAATTGGCGGGGATTGCGAACTCGGCCTATGTGTCGGGCATCTCGGCGCTGGTCGAGGATGAGCAGGAATTGGGTGCCGCCTGTATCGACATGGGCGGTGGCACGACCAGCGTCTCGATCTTTATGAAGAAACACATGATCTATGCCGACTGCGTGCGCATGGGCGGCGATCACGTGACGCAGGACATCTCGATGGGTCTCGGCGTGCCGACTGCCGTGGCCGAGCGGATCAAGACCTTTAATGGCGGCGTCCATGCCACCGGGGCCGATGATCGCGACCTGATCGATATCGGCGGCGATACCGGCGATTGGGAGCATGATCGCCGTACCGTCAGCCGGGCTGAATTGATCGGTATCATGCGGCCTCGGGTCGAGGAAATTCTGGAAGAGGTCCGCGTGCGGCTGGATGCCGCCGGGTTCGAACATATGCCCAGCCAGCAGATCGTTCTGACCGGGGGCGGCAGCCAGATCATGGGGCTGGACGGTTTGGCCACGCGCATTCTGGGTCAAAGGGTCCGCCTGGGCCGTCCGCTGCGCGTTCACGGCCTGCCGCAATCGGCGACGGGGCCGGGCTTTTCCTCAGCCGTAGGTCTCAGCCTGTTTGCGGCACATCCGCAGGACGAATGGTGGGATTTCGAAATTCCGGTCGATACCTATGCCGCGCGCCCGTTCAAGCGCGCGGTGCGGTGGTTCCGTGACAATTGGTAAAACCCTTGGCGGCGCCGCTCTGGCGTTGTGGCCGGGTCTCGCCCCGGCCCAAACCCTGATCACGCCCGAGGTTTTTCTGGACGCCGTTATCGGCAAAACCGTCATGTTCTACGAGATCCGCAGCGGTGATCTGGTCGGAACGGAGGAATTCCTGAACCACAGAACTTCGGTCTGGCGGGAAGCAGGGAGGGGCTGCGTCTACGGGCAGATCACCACGCCCAACGGCCAGATCTGCTTTCTATATGACAATGACCCGGATGGCATTCCGGTCTGCTGGTGGCCGTTTCTGCATGAAGACCGCCTGATGGTCCGGCTGGCGTCATTGACAAACGGCGAAATTCAAGAGGTGCGCAGCATCACCGAAAACGGCTTGGACTGTCCAAGTGCCCCGATCAGCTAAAGAAACCGGTTGCGGCTGCGGGATTTATCCCTAAAGATATCCACAAGGCCCGTCAGAGGCCCGGCGGCAGGACATTGAGCAGTTTTCCGCCCTACCAAAACCGGGATTTCCGTCCGTGTGCAAATCAATCGCCACGGCGCGGTTTTCGGCTGTCTTGTGGCATCTTTAGGCCACTCCGCAAGATTTGGCGGCTGGTGCGAAATACCGCCGTTTGATGCCTTATTTCCTCCATATTTTGTGGATTTGCGCGATTTTTGACGTGACCTTTGCGCATCACAAGGATAGAATCGAACAAGGATAGGTAAGAAAAACACCGCTTTGGCGGAACAAAAATACAGGCGGACAGAGCATGACATTGAATCTTTCGATGCCCGGGCACGACGAACTGAAGCCTCGGATTACAGTATTTGGCGTTGGCGGCGCAGGCGGCAACGCGGTCAACAACATGATTGAAAAACAGTTGGACGGCGTCGATTTTGTCGTCGCCAACACCGACGCGCAGGCGTTGCAGCAAAGCCAGTCTTCGGCGCGGGTGCAACTGGGTGTGAAGGTCACCGAAGGTCTGGGGGCAGGGGCCCGTCCGACGGTTGGGGCCGCCGCCGCCGAAGAAAGCATCGAACAGATCGTCGATCATCTGGCAGGTGCGCATATGTGTTTCATCACCGCCGGTATGGGCGGGGGTACCGGTACCGGGGCCGCGCCGATCATCGCGCAGGCCGCGCGGGAACTGGGTGTGCTGACCGTTGGCGTTGTCACCAAACCCTTCCAGTTCGAAGGTGCCAAGCGCATGCGTCAGGCCGAAGACGGCGTTGAGGCGCTGCAACAGGTCGTCGATACGCTGATCATCATCCCGAACCAGAACCTGTTCCGTCTGGCCAATGAAAAGACCACGTTCACCGAGGCGTTCTCGATGGCCGATGACGTTCTGTATCAGGGCGTCAAGGGCGTGACTGATCTGATGGTGCGTCCGGGTCTGATCAACCTCGACTTCGCGGACGTGCGCGCCGTGATGGACGAGATGGGCAAGGCGATGATGGGCACGGGCGAGGCGACCGGCGAAGATCGCGCCATTCAGGCCGCCGAAAAGGCGATTGCCAACCCGCTGCTGGACGAAATCAGCCTCAAAGGCGCGAAGGGCGTGTTGATCAACATCACAGGCTCGCACGACCTGACACTGTTCGAACTGGACGAGGCCGCCAACCGCATTCGCGAGGAAGTGGACCCCGAGGCCAATATTATCGTCGGTTCGACCCTCGACACCGCAATGGAAGGCGGAATGCGCGTTTCTGTCGTGGCAACCGGGATCGATGCCACGGAAAAAACCAGCGATGTGCCGGTTGCGCGCCGTTCGATGTCCGAGCCGCTGACCCGCACCGTTTCGGCCGAAGAACCTGTGCGTGAAGAAGTGCCTGCCGCGGCAGAAGTGGCCGAGGCCGCGCCTCAGATGCCGGAAAACCGCGAACCCTCGCTGTTCGAGGCAACCGAAGAGCCCGCGCAATTCCAGCCGCGTGACGAACAGGACGATGATGGCCTTCCGCCACCCGCCTACCAACCGCGTGTCGCTGAGTTCGAACCGCAGCCGGAACCTGTTGAGCAGGCGCCGGACGCCTACGCCGCGCATCCACACGCGGCGGGAACGCCTTCGCCCGAAGCGCTGCAGCGCTTGCAGGCGGCGGTGCAGAATGTCCCCTCGGCAGCGCAGCGTCTGACCGCAACACGGTCGCCGGAACCCGCGCCGCAGCCGCAAGCTGAAGCCGAAGAGCGCCCCCGCTTTGGCTTTAACCGACTGATCGATCGGATGACCGGTCACGCCGCGGATACCCCCGCGCAGCCGGTCCGTCAGCAGCCCGCGATGCGGCAGGCTGACGCCACGGCACCTGCGCATGAAGAAGCGGATCCCGACCAGGAGCGGATCGAAATTCCGGCTTTCCTGCGCCGTCAAGCCAACTGATCGCGGTAACAAAATGAGCGTCAAGGGTCGCCATCAGGCGGCCCTTTTTCTATATTTGTTAAGGATTTATGAGCAGATAAGCAGGGTTTTGCCGATCTGTTACATTGATGTTTCATTCAGTTGCAAAGAGTGAGTTGAGCCTGACCGCCCGCTTCCTTAACTGGGTGTCCAACACAGCCGTCCGAGGCTGGACACCACTCGCTGAGGCCCATTTTGCAACATACGCTCAAATCTCCGGTCACGTTCAAAGGCGTCGGACTGCACGGCGGTCAGCCTGTTGTCATGGTTCTGAAACCGGCAGCAGCAGGTCATGGCATCTGGTTCAAACGGACGGATATCGAGCTGGGCAACGCTTTGATCCCTGCCATCTATGACATTGTCGAACGTACGCCGCTGTGCACCCGGCTGATCAATGAAGCAGGCGTGTCGGTGTCGACCGTCGAACACATCATGGCGGCGCTGGCGGGTTGCGGCGTGCACAACGCGCTGATCGAGATTGACGGGCCCGAAGTGCCGATCATGGACGGGTCGTCCATCGACTTTGTCCGGGGCATCATGGCCAAGGGTGTGCGCCGTCAGGCCAGCCCGGTTCTGGCTTATGAAGTGCTGAAACCCGTCACCGCATCGCGCGAGGGGGCCAGCGCATCTATCGCTCCGGCGGATGGGCTGATCATCGATTTCCATATCGACTTTGAAGATGCCGCTATCGGCAATCAGACCAAAACGCTGGATATGCGCAACGGATCCTTCGTGCGCGAGCTGAGCGATTGCCGCACCTTCTGCCGTCGCATCGACGTGGAAGCCATGCGCGAAAACGGTCTGGCCCTGGGCGGTACGCTGGAAAACGCTGTTGTGGTGCAGGGTGACGAGGTTCTGACCCCGGGTGGCCTGCGCTATGCGGACGAAGCCGTTCGTCACAAGATGCTGGATGCGTTGGGTGATCTTTATCTGGCGGGTGGTCCGATCCTGGGTCATTTCACCGGTGACAAGTCCGGCCATTCGATGACCAACACCCTGCTGCGCAAGCTGTTCGAGACACCCGGCGCCGTGCGTCCGATCCTGTGCACACCTGAACAGGCAGCCCGCTTGCCGGGTCAGGGCCTTGTTCTGGATGAAATTCCGGCGGTCGCCTGATTCAATCAACTCTGACGACATTTGCGACAGAGCGCGCATAAGGCGTTTTGCACCGGAAATATCTATGCTAGACCATGGCTCAATTCGGGGCAAACCTCGTTGAGTATGATGACAAGGATGGGCGGTATGGTTGGCAGCAAAGCGGCAGTCAGGTTCGCGGGCGCGATTCTTCTGGCAGCAGTTTTGACAGCATGTGGTAACAGGGGCGCTGACCGCGAACAGAACCTTGAAGGCTTCACGCCCGAGCAGATTTATACGCGTGGCGAATATGAGCTGTCGCAGAATCGCTCGGACGACGCGGCTTGGTATTTCTCGGAAGTCGAACGGCTGTACCCCTATTCGGATTGGGCCAAACGCGCGCTGATCATGCAGGCGTTTTCATTCCATGCCGACAAGAATTACGAAGAAAGCCGCGCCGCCGCGCAGCGCTATATCGACTTTTACCCCACCGACGAAGATGCGGCCTATGCGCAGTATCTGTTGGCGCTCAGCTATTATGACCAGATCGACGAAGTTGGCCGCGACCAGGGCCTGACCTTTCAGGCCCTGCAAGCGCTGCGCACGGTGATCGAGGTTTACCCCGACAGCGAGTATGCCACCTCGGCAGTGTTGAAGTTCGATCTGGCCTTTGACCATCTGGCGGGCAAGGAAATGGAGATTGGGCGCTATTACCTGCGTCAGGATCACTATATCGCGGCCATCAACCGCTTCCGTGTCGTGGTCGAGGATTTCCAGACCACGTCGCACACAGCCGAAGCGCTGTATCGTTTGGTCGAGGCCTATCTGTCCTTGGGTCTGTTTGATGAGGCGCAGACCGCAGGCGCGATCCTTGGGTACAACTACCAGTCCTCGGAATGGTATGACGATGCCTACAAGCTGTTGACTTCGCGCGGGCTGGATCTGAAGAGCCGTGGCAACAACTGGCTCAGCCAGATCTATCGCCAGACGATCAAGGGTCAGTGGTTGTAAGCTGGTGACGGTCTGGGGATGCTAACACCCGATGCTGCGCGCCTTAGATATCCGTGACATGCTGATCATCGACCGGTTGGAACTGACGTTCCAGCCGGGTCTGAACGCGCTGACGGGTGAGACCGGGGCGGGTAAGTCGATCCTTTTGGATTCGCTGGGGTTCGTTCTGGGTTGGCGCGGTCGGGCCGAACTGGTTCGGCAGGGTGCAGCGCAGGGTGAAGTTGTAGCCGAGTTTGAGCTGCCCGACGACCATCCGGCCCATGCGGTTCTGGCCGAGGCCGGTTTGCCGGGCGGAGAGGAGTTGATCCTGCGCCGTGTTAATACCGCCGAGGGCCGCAAAACCGCCTGGGTCAATGATCGTCGTTGCTCGGGCGAGGTGCTGCGGGCGCTGTCCGAAACGCTGATCGAGTTGCACGGCCAGCATGATGATCGCGGATTGCTGAACCCGCGCGGCCACCGGGTTTTGCTGGATGACTACGCTCAGGTCTCGGAACAGTTGGCATTGGTACGCCGTGCGTGGTCCGAGATGTCGCGCAGCCGCAAGGCATTGGCCGAGACCGAGGCCGCGCTGGCCGCGATGCGCGCTGAAGAGGAATTTCTGCGTCATTCCGTGGCCGAGTTGGACAAGCTGGACCCGCAACCGGGTGAGGATGCCGATCTGGATGCGCGCCGCCGCATGATGCAGGGGGCCGAGCGGATCCGCGATGACGTCGCCCGCGCATTTGACCTGTTGGGCGGTGAAGGTGCCGAAGGCGCGATGTCGGACGCAATGCGCTGGCTCGAAGGTGTGTCCGACAATGCAGGCGGGCAGTTGGAAGACCCCATCGCTGCGCTGGGGCGTGCCCTGATCGAATTGGGTGAGGCGCAGGACGGTGTGAACGCCTGCCTTCAGGCGCTGGACTTCAATCCGGCGGAACTGGAAGCCGCCGAAGAACGCCTGTTCGCGATCCGCGCGCTGGCCCGCAAGCATGACGTGGCACCGGATGATCTGGGCCCGTTTGCAGATACTCTGCGGGATCGTTTGGGGCAGTTGGATGCCGGTGACGCCGATCTGGCCGAGCGTCGGGCCGCCGTCGAGGCTGCGCAGGCCGCATATGATACGGCTGCGGCCAGGCTCAGCGCGACCCGCCAAAAGGCCGCCGGGCAGTTGGATGCGGCGGTCATGGCCGAGCTTGCACCGCTGAAAATGGAACGGGCGGTGTTTCAGACAGAAATCTCGCCAGCCGATCCCGGCCCCGAAGGCACCGATGCGGTGGCCTTCACGGTTGCCACCAACCCCGGCGCGCCGTCGGGGCCGCTGAACAAGATCGCCTCGGGTGGTGAACTCAGCCGGTTTCTGCTGGCGCTCAAAGTTTGCCTGTCCGGCGATGACAGTGCCCGAACGATGATCTTTGACGAGATCGACCGGGGCGTTGGCGGTGCGACGGCGGATGCGGTGGGGCGGCGGTTGGCGGCCCTTGCGCAAGGCGGGCAGGTGCTGGTCGTCACACACTCACCCCAAGTGGCTGCGCGCGCTGCGCATCACTGGCGGGTGCAGAAGCAGGTAAACGCGGGTCAGACCCTTTCGACGGTTGTGCCCTTGGCCGAAGGTGATCGCGTGGATGAGATTGCCAGAATGGTGTCGGGCGACACGATCACCGACGAAGCGCGCGCTGCCGCCCGCGCCTTGCTGGACGCCTGACGCCGCTTGTGGCGTTTCCTGGTGCCTCCACCGTCGCTATCGCACTTTTATATGGCCGCCCCGTGGCTTACTAAGGGGTATGTATTGATCCCCGAGGGCCAATGACCCAGTCAACCCGCACCGTTCTGCGCAACCAGCTCAATCAGGCCATGGCCGCGATCAAGGATGCGTGGCGGGTGATGCGGCGGCGTGGGCCCAGCCAGATTCAGTTCTGGTTCATCGCCCTGGCCATCGGAATCGCCGCCGGGTTCATGGCGCTGGGGTTCCGCAAGGCGATCCGCGCGCTGCAGGCGTATCTCTACGACACCGAGGATATTCTGCTGCTGCACAGCCATGCAGAGATGCTGCCGTGGTTCATGGTGTTGATCATCCCCATCATTGGCGGTCTAATCGTCGGTATCATCCTGAACAAGTTTACCGATGATGGCCGCGTGCGGTCTGTCGCGGACGTGATCGAAGGGGCCGCCGTCAGCGATGGCCGGGTAGAAACCAAGGCTGGTATCGCCTCGTTCTTCGCCTCGCTGATCACGCTGAGTTCCGGCGGCTCAACCGGTCGGGAGGGACCGGTGGTGCATATGGCCGGTGTCATCTCGACCTGGGTCAGCAACCGCATCCACGCCGACGGGATCACCGGGCGGGATCTGCTGGGGTGCGCGGTCGCCGCCGCCGTTTCAGCCAGCTTCAACGCGCCCATCGCCGGGGCGCTGTTCGCGCTTGAGGTTGTGTTGCGCCACTTCGCCGTGCACGCCTTTGCGCCCATTGTCATCGCCTCGGTCGCAGGGACTGTGATCAACCGGCTGGAATATGGCGATGTCACTGAATTCACGCTGGATACACCCGGATCGCTGCAATTCTACGTGGAACTGCCCGCCTTTCTGATCCTCGGGCTGATCTGCGGGTTTGTGGCCTTGCTGCTGATGCGCTCGATCTTCTTTGCCGAGGATATTGGCAACCACATCCAGAACCGCCTGTCTCTGCCCGGTTGGCTGCGTCCGGCTGTGTCCGGTGCGATGCTGGGCCTGCTGGCGATCTGGTTCCCGCATATCATCGGTGTGGGGTATGAAACGACGACCCGCGCCCTGACCGGCGATCTTGTGTTGACGACGGCCATCCTGTTTGCCGTGGTCAAGACCGTTGCGGTTGCCATCACCATGGGCGGGCGCATGGGGGGCGGGGTATTCTCACCCGCGTTGATGATCGGCGCGCTGACGGGGCTGGCCTTTGGTCTGATTGCCACCGGTTTGTTGCCCGACGTGTCGGGAACCCACACGCTCTATGCCTTTGCCGGAATGGGGGCGGTTGCGGCGGCTGTTCTTGGTGCGCCGATCTCGACCACACTGATCGTGTTTGAATTGACCGGAGACTGGCAGATCGGTCTGGCCGTGATGGTGTCGGTGTCGATGTCCACAGCGCTGGCCTCGCGCCTTGTGGATCGGTCGTTCTTCCTGACCCAGCTTGAACGTCGCAATGTGCATCTGGCCGCCGGGCCGCAGGCCTATCTGCTGGCCATGCTGCGAGCCGGGGCGGTGATGCGACCCATTGGCGACGCGCGCTCGATCACCGCTGACGAGGCGCGCGCGCTGATCGAGCAGGGCCTGTGTGTCAAGGCCAGCGCCACGCTGGAGGCTGCGATGCCCTATTTCGACCGGGACGACATTCCATGCATCCCGGTGATCATCCTGGAAGACGACGGGACCGAAACCCCGGTTGGTGCCTTGTATCACGTCGATGCGCTGAAGGCGTATAACCGCGCGCTGGCGGCCACAGCGGCCGAGGAGCATTCCTAGCCCCGATACACGCTCGCGGCGTCGCCCAGATAGTTGTCCCAGGCAAACCAGTACGAGATATGCCCGGCCACCCGTGGCAATTGGGTGCCATCCGGGCCGATCAGCATTTCTTCGGTCAAGGTCCATTTGCGGCCTGCTTCATCCACCAGACCGCCATCCGCAGCCGTGAACCTGTGGCCGGCACGCTCATAGGCGCGGACGGTGCGCCGATCCGGGTTGCCGATCAAAACCAAAGGCCGGTTTGCAATCGCATCGTTGATCACGCGCGTCCGGCTGAACGCATCCAAAGGCCAGGCCCGTGCCGCACCAAACTGGCGGATCGCAAACACATAGTCCTTTTGCCGGTGCTGCGACTGATCCACCTGCGCCGGGAACATCAGTTCGGATGAGGCAAAATACTCGCGATACACCACGCCCGAGCCATAGTTCCGCCGATGCCCGGTATTCAACGACAAGGCCCGCGTGTCAGGGTGCGAGGTTTTCCAGCTATCCCAGGTGGTGATGACAACCGGCCGCTGTTTCAGTTCTATCCCGCTGTCAACCAGTGGGCCGACGACGGGCTTGCCGGTATATTGGTTCCACAGCGAATGCGTCTCGCGGTCAAACATCAGCTTGTTCGAACGGTAAAGGAACCCTGACGAGCCAAACACAAAGGGCTTGCGCCGACCCGCGACCTGCGTTTCGAACAAAATACCGGACCCGCATAGGGTGCAATAGGCCAGGGCGACAGGGACCCCGCCGATCACCTCGTTAAACATCTCGTGCCAGCCCATGATCCGCAGCGGATAGGCGCGCGTGTCGCCGTTGATCGAGACGCCAAAGACCAGATCATCGTCCCTGAGGTAACTGGCATCCGAGGCCGAGATCAGCGTCGGATTGTCCAATGAGGGAATGCCATCCTTGTAAACGCCGCCCCATGCGATCTCTTCCAGCCGGATTTTCATCCTGTCGCGCGTCAGGTATTCGGGCCGCAGGAACAGATCGAAATTCTGATCGATCCCCAACAGAACTTCGCGTTTGAACGGGATGAGCGACGGATGGGGGACCAGTTGCGGGTTCCGTTCCTGCCAGAGCATCCAGTCAAACCAGTCAGTGCCGTATTTCTGGCCCGAGAGGGTTTCAATCACTTCGGAAATCTCGTCCCGCCGCCGGTCAGAAAACCGCATCGCGGTGATCAGGGCCGGAACCACATCCGGGTTTCCTCGCCGTATCAGGTAAGCCATCTGTGCTTCAAAATCGGTACGACCGGAATACAGCGTGCTGCGTATGGCCTCCAGCACCGAATCGCTTTGCGCCCATACCGACCCCGGCACTAACGCTCCGACCCCGATCAACCCGGCAAATCTGCGACGTGAAACAGACATGGCACCCTCCTGTTCGCATCCACATTCAGTGTGCACGCCACACGCTTCACATGCACACCACAGTCGCGTGAGCAGGATACGCGAATTTGAAATTGGCTTTGCGTCGAAATTCGAATCTCGTCATGGTCGCGTCAGAATCCCGGAAACGGGACCAACACATGCGGTTGTTTCATCTGCCAGGAGCCAGCGATGTCGAACACAAATGGTGCGGTTGCTCTGAAAGATCAGGGGCTTGTTCTCCACACCGGTGGGCAGGACGTCTATTTCAACTATTACTGGCTGCGGGACAATTGCACCTCGTCTTTTGATCCCGAACTGCGTGAGCGCACGTTTGACATTACTTCGCTGACTCAAGCCCCGCAGGCCAGATCGGCCGAGGTTGAGGGCAATGATCTGATCATCGATTGGCTGGGTGAAGACCACCAAAGCCGGTATTCAATCGACTGGCTGATGGGGTTTCAGACACGCGGCGGGCGGGATGATCCGGCGGTGCTTCCCAGAAAGCTCTGGCGGGCCGGGCATAGCGACAGCTTTCCACGGTTCAGCCAACAAGACGTGATCCACGACATGCCAACCCGCGCGGCCTGGGCCCGTGCCTTGATCGAAGAAGGCGTCGCCGTTATCACGGATATGGAGGACAGCGACGAGTCCTTGACCAAACTCACCAATTGCCTCGGGCTGGTCCGGCCCTCGGTCGCTGGTGAATATTTTGATGTGAAGGTCCATGTAGACCCCGTCAATCTTGCGTTCACCGCCAATGCGCTGGAGATGCATACCGACACACCGTCAGAAGAAATGGCGCCCGGTGTTCAGTTTCTGCATTGCCGCAGAAACAGCGTGGATGGGGGCTACAGCCTGTTTGTCGACGGGGCCGCCGTGGCCGAAGATTTCCGCGCCGAACACCCCGAAGACTTTGATCTGCTGGTCCAGCACAAAGTGCCGTTTTTCTATGACCACGAAGATTTCGACTGGCGCGCGCATCAGCACGTGATCGAACTGGATACAAATGGCACCGTGTCAGGCGTGACCATCTCGCAGCATATGGCGGATGTGTTTGATTTGCCCCAGGACGTTCTGGATGCCTATTACCCGGCTTTCAGCAAGTTCCTGCGGGCAATCAACAGCCCCAAATACCTCAACCGCTTTCGCATGCAGGCCGGAGAGTGCTTTGTCTTCGACAACCACCGGATCGTTCATGGCCGCGAGGCATATTCTGCCACAAGCGGAGAGCGCTATCTGCGGGGATGTTACATCGACCGGGGCGAGATGCGATCAAGCTACCGCACGCTGGTGCGCAAGGGTTTTGCCTGATCCGCGCCGCAGCCCAGGGCAAATACAGGTGGACCAAACAGGTTTAAATCTGTTCAACCTTCACTGACTCCGCCGGATAAAACGCCAGATACCCCTTGATGTCGGCCACGGCAGGGATCGGGCTTTCATAGCTCCAGGCGGCGTTTTCTGTCACCGATGACTTGTTCACGATCGAATAATGCGTCGCGTCGCCCTTATGCGGGCAATGCGTAACCTTGTCCGTCTGATCCAGAAACGCCATCGCGATATCCGCGCGAGGAAAATAGACCACTGGATCCAGGTCGCCTTCCAGCAGTACCAGAGCATTGCTGCTTTCGCCCAGAACCGCACCGCCCGAGCGAACGCTCCACTTTCCGTCCGCCTTCTCGATTGTGATCTCAGTCATATTTCGTCTTTTCCTCGCCTTTTTCGGGCCTCTCCTCTGCCCGTTCCATGTAACAGTCCGATGTCAAATCGGCGCTGTTGCGGCATCCAACCACAGTTGAGCCTCAGGGCCCAGCCTTGGCCGGATCTTTTCTGCAACGGCCTGATGATAGCTGTTCAGCCAGGCGCGTTCGGTGGAGGTAAGCATATCTACCAAGATCAGGCGCCGGTCAATCGGCACGTAAGTCAGCGTACGCCATTGCAGCATGGCGCGTTCATCATCGCCGTCAGGCAGGTTGGGGGCTTCTTCGACCACGACAAGGTTTTCGATGCGAATACCAAACGCGCCTTCGCGGTAATATCCGGGCTCGTTCGACAGGATCATGCCGGGCTCCAACGGCACGTGGCTGATCCGCGACAGGCGCTGCGGGCCTTCGTGCACGCTTAGGTAAGCGCCGACACCGTGACCGACCCCGTGATTGAAATCCTGTCCCGCCTGCCACAGCGGCACCCGGGCGATGCATTCAATGTCGCGCCCGGCCAGCCCGACCGGCCAGCGCAGCATCGACAGATTGATCATGCCCTTCAGAACGCGGGTGAAGCAGGCTTTTTCGACCTCTCCGACCTCGCCGATTCCAATGGTTCGAGTAATATCGGTGGTCCCGTCCAGATATTGCCCGCCACTGTCCAGCACCAGCAGATGGCCGTTTTCCAACCTGCTATCGGTCGCCTCGGTCACCCGGTAGTGCATGATCGCACCATGGGGGCCGGTTCCCGCGATTGTGTCGAACGAAATGTCCTGCAACGCATTGTCTTTGCGCCGGCTCTCTTCCAGCCGTGTCACGACCTGGGTTTCAGAGACGGTACCGGGGCCTTGTCCATCCAACCAGCACAAGGTTTCGATCACCGCAACCGCATCACGCAAATGCGCCTCGGCGCTGCCTGCGATTTCAGCCGGGTTTTTACAGGCTTTCGGCACGGCGCAGGGATCGCCGCCATCAACCATCTTGTCCCCCAAAGCGTCTGCAACGATCTGAGGTACCGTGTTCGGATCCACCTGAACGCGCCCCTCCAACCGACCGACAGCATCCAGAAACTCCGCAGGGTCCCGGACCGAGACCTGATCCCCCAAATGCTCGCGTACACCGTCCAGCTTTCCGGCGGCCATGAACAGATCAACCTGCCCGACGGCGTGCAAAATCGCGAACCCGTGCGCCACAGGGTTATAGGCGATGTCCGAGCCGCGAATATTCAGCAGCCACATGATCGAATCCGGCAAGGTGATCAGCGCCGCCGCGCGCCCGGACGTATTCAAACCCTCCGCCAGTCGCGCGATCTTGCTTTCGGCGGTTTCCCCGGCAAATTCAATCGGATGGGCTGCCACAGGGTTCATTGGCGGGGCAGGCTGATCCGCCCAGATCCGGTCTACCAGATTGTCACTGCGCACCAGTTCAATACCGCTGCCCGCAAGCTCTTTCGCCACGGCCGAGACCTGACCGGCCGCGTGCAACCAGGGGTCAAACCCGACCTTGCCGCCCTGCGGCAACTGCTCTTTCAACCAGGTGCTCAGGCTGACATCCGGCCATGGGACCGGAGTGTAGACCTCGGCAACCTGCGCCTTGACTTGCGTCCGATACCGCCCATCGACAAACACACCGGCCACATCGCGCAGCGCAGCGCAGAACCCGGCCGAGCCGGTAAACCCGGTCAACCAGCCCAGCCGCTCATCCCGCGGGGCCACATATTCCCCCTGATGCGCATCCGCGCGCGGGATCAGAAACCCGTCCAGTCCCTCACGCTCCATCTCGGCCCGCAATGCAGCCAAGCGCGGCGGCCCCTGTTCCGGACGCGCCGTAACTTCAAAAGACTGAAACATCGTTCCCTCCCTCAAACCGAAGGACGGCTTGAAACGCCGCCTCTTCTTCTTGTCCAAAATACGGCCGCCGGAGGCAAGGCCAGCCTTAGCTGGCCTTTTTCATTCCCATCACACGGGCGCGGGCGCGTGGATCGCTGTCAAACAGCGCCGCCAGTTGTTCGGTCATCGCGCCAGCCAACTGCTCGACATCGGTGATCGTGACGGCCCGATCATAATACCGGGTCACGTCGTGGCCGATCCCGATTGCCAGCAATTCGACCATCTTGCGTTTTTCGACCATGGCGATCACATCGCGCAGGTGTTTTTCCAGATAATTTGCCGGGTTCACGCTGAGCGTTGAATCATCGACCGGAGCGCCATCCGAAATCACCATCAGGATCTTGCGCTGCTCCCGTCGTGCCAGCATGCGGCGATGGGCCCATTCCAGCGCCTCACCGTCGATATTTTCCTTCAGCAACCCCTCTTTCATCATCAGACCCAGATTGGCCCGCGCGCGCCGCCAGGGCGCATCGGCCCCTTTGTAGATGATATGGCGCAGATCGTTCAGACGCCCGGGCTGTTGCGGGCGGCCATCGTTCAGCCATGCCTCACGCGCCTGACCGCCTTTCCACGCGCGCGTGGTAAAGCCCAGAATCTCGACCTTCACATTGCAGCGCTCCAGCGTCCGCGCCAGAACATCGGCGCAAACCGCCGCGATCGAGATCGGACGCCCGCGCATCGATCCTGAGTTATCCAGCAGCAGAGTCACCACGGTATCGCGGAACTCGGTGTCTTTTTCGACCTTGAAGCTCAGCGGCGTGGTCGGGTTCGCCACGACACGCGCCAGACGTCCGGCATCCAGAATGCCTTCCTCGCGGTCAAACTCCCACGACCGGTTCTGTTGCGCTTGCAAACGGCGTTGCAGCTTGTTGGCCAAACGGCTGACAGCCCCTTTCAACTGATCCAGCTGCTGATCGAGATAGGCGCGCAGCCGTTCAAGCTCGGCCGGTTCGGCCAGATCTTCGGCGGCGATCTCTTCGTCATGCGTGTTCAGGTAGACCTTGTAATCCGGGTCAGCCTCGGACGCGGGCGGTGGGGCAGGCGGTTCCAGTGGAGCCTCGCCATCCGGCATTTCGGCCTCATCGCCCATCTCATCTTCGGCCATCTCATCCATCGAGACCTGGGCCTGAGACTGATCTTGCTGTTCTTCCTGCGTTTGCTCGGGCGTGGCGTCGGCGTCTTGCTCGTCCTGATCATCCTGCCCGGTGCTGTCGGGATCGGGCTGTTCGTCCGCGTCGTCCTCGGCCTGATCTTCCTGCTCGTCATCCAGCTCATCCGGGTCATCGCCCAGCTGGTCGCCATAGCCCAGATCCTTGATCACCTGACGGGTGAATTTGGCAAACTCGGCCTGATCCGAGAGAATATCGTCGAGGTTTTCCAGCGTGCCGCCCGCCTGTTCCTCGATAAACCCGCGCCACAGGTTCATGACGTTTTCCGCTGCAGGCGGCAGATCGCGCCCGGTGGCCAGATGCCGGATCAGATAGCCTGCCGCCACCGACAGGGGCGCTTCGGCCGGTTGCTTGCATTGATCATACCCGCGCCGCAGCGCTTCGTGGCCAATCTTTACGTCGATGTTCGACGCCGTGCCGGGCATATCCCGCGCACCCATCGCCTCGCACCGCGCGACCTCCATCGCTTCATAAAGATCCCGCGCCATGTCGCCCGGAGGCGCATAGCGCGCATGGGTCGCGTCATCATGGTATTTGCGTTGCAACGCCAAGGCATCCGCCGTGCCGCGCGCCAGCAACACCTCTTCTCGAGTCATCCGGCGCGACACCTGAGGCAGCCGCATCGACTCACCCGACATGCCCGAGGGATCGACTGTATAGGTCACCGACAGTTCGGGATCATCGGCCATGACCTTGGTGGCCTCGGCCAGGGCCTTCTTGAACGGATCAGCAGGGTTGTCGTTCTTCTGTGCCATGTCCTAAGCCCTCATCAAAGTGACCTGCCCAACGCGGAGAAGACTAACGGATCCGCCTTCATCTGGCCAAAAATATCCCCGCCGGAGGCATTGCGCCCGAAACGGGCGCAATTCGGGTGCTTACCCCAAGCTCGCGCTCGCCGCGCTTTCCGGCAGTTCCTCATCAAAGCAACGCTGATAGAACTCGGCCACGGTCTGACGCTCCAACTCGTCGCATTTGTTCAGGAAAGACAGACGGAAGGCATAGCCGACATTACGGAAAATCTCGGCGTTCTGGGCCCAGTTGATCACGGTCCGTGGGCTCATGACGGTGGACAGATCGCCATTCATGAACGCGGTCCGGGTCAGGTCGGCGACTGTGACCATCTGGCTGACGGTCTTGCGGCCCTTCTCGGTGTTGTAATGCGGGGCCTTCGACAGAACGATCATCGTTTCGGCGTCGTGGCTCAGGTAGTTCAGGGTCGAGACCAGTGACCAGCGGTCCATCTGCGCTTGGTTGATCTGCTGCGTGCCGTGATAAAGGCCCGTGGTGTCGCCAAGACCAACAGTGTTGGCGGTGGCGAACAGGCGGAAGTTCGGGTTCGGCGTAATGATCTCGTTCTGGTCCAGCAGGGTCAGCTTGCCGTCATGCTCCAGAACACGCTGGATCACGAACATCACGTCGGCGCGGCCTGCGTCGTATTCGTCGAAAACGATGGCAACGGGGTTGCGCAACGCCCAGGGCAGGATGCCTTCGTGAAATTCAGTCACCTGCTTGCCGTCGCGCAGCTTGATCGCGTCTTTCCCGATCAGGTCGATCCGGCTGATGTGGCTGTCCAGGTTCACACGTACGGCGGGCCAATTCAGGCGGGCGGCGACCTGTTCGATATGGGTCGATTTCCCGGTGCCGTGATAGCCCTGGATCATCACCCGGCGGTTATGGGCAAAGCCTGCCAGAATCGCCAGCGTCGTCTCCGGGTCGAACTTGTAGGTGTGATCAATGGCAGGCACACGGTCGCTGGCCTCGGCGAAGCCCTTGACCGCCATGTCGCTGTCAATGCCAAACACTTCACGGACCGAGATCTCTTCGGTTGGTTTTGCGTTGATGTCGATCGATCCGTCAGCCATGCGCCTTGTCCTTATCCTTTGACCCGTATTGCCGGGTTTGAACCCGTGTGTGGTGCAACATATTGCAGGCAAGGGCAAGGGAAAGCCGCCACTTGAAGAAGCTGACCGGATGTTTCTTTTCAACTGGCCTTATCGGTTGGTCTGAAACGATTACTGCAGGATCTCCTTACGCAATCTGATCAGGCTGCGCTCATCAACAAATCGTGGCGTTTGGCGCATGTAGTCCTGAAAGGAGCGGCCATAGCCCTGAAGCAGCCATCTTTCTTCGTTCAGAACGAACAGAAAGTAGATCAGGAACAGAATGGCGGCCAAGGCCAGGGTCAGCCACGATCCGCTGGAGATCCCCAGACCCACCGTTGCCAGCACCGAGGTAACATATTGCGGGTTGCGCGAATAGGCATACATGCCGCTTGTCACCAACCCGTCGCTTTCGCAGTAGGTATTGTCGAGCCCCAGAAAGCGGTACCCGCGCAGCGTGATGCCGAAGGAAAGCACCATGATCGGCACGCCGATAGCGTAGCGCACCCAATGGCCCCAGCCGTTCACCCAAACCTCGGACAAGGCGAACACGACGGTGGCGCCGCAAAACAGCCGAAACAGCCCGAATGCCGCGTGATGCCGCCATCCGCTGGCGCTGGGCCACAGACCCAAACGCGGCAAGCGCAGGTTCAGGGCAAGATACAGGCTCAACATCAGGGCCGAACCGAGGGCCAGCACCACTGAGACCTCGTGAACGGTGTAGATCAGGTTGTCCATATCACAGTCCAAACTCGCTGTTCGCGTCAAATCGGATATGGGCAGAGTACGCGGCCCACGGGACAGGCCGTAACAAGGGTTTGTAACAGGTTGAGGACGACGAGATGCTCTGAACGATCAGGTTCGTATTGGACGTCACGCTTGAGGGCTGTGGGGCCACCGCATGCAGGTGTCAGAGTTGCAATTTACTAGCGCCGGTGATCGGCCAGAACCGCTCAGTCCTGATGCGCTTTTTCATATTCCAGCCGCGCAGCCTTGACCTGCTCCTGTCGCGTGCTGGACCAGAAGACCAACGGTTTCAGATGCTCCAGAAGGCTACGACCCAGCGGGGTCAGTTCG
The DNA here is from genome assembly GCF_056532945.1 of Ruegeria sp. H7. Lineage (NCBI taxonomy): Bacteria > Pseudomonadati > Pseudomonadota > Alphaproteobacteria > Rhodobacterales > Roseobacteraceae > Ruegeria > Ruegeria sp. H7. The sequence goes on along the minus strand of NZ_JBQFNZ010000001.1, from coordinate 545,000 downwards.
TAAGACACAGCGACCGGAGGACCAGGATCAACGGTCCGTGTCAAATACCCATCGCGCTGAAGCCCCCGCAGGTTTTCGGTGAGAACCCGCTGTGTCACATCGCCGATGCAGCGCTTGATCTCTCCAAACCTTTTCGGTTCATCCTCAAGCGACAAGATGATGATCATGCGCCACTTGCCCGTAACATTCGACAGAACGGAGCGAATGGGGCAGTTCGATGCTTCGGCTTTGCTTTCAACGCCTATGGGTAGCATTTTCGCCTCGGTGCAAATTGAATACCAGCGTCGATTACCATACCGATGTTCGGCGATTCAAGCGCCCTTGGACCAGACCAGGTATCCTAAAACATACCTTGTTTCATTTTAGTGCGTAATTGAAACGTAGTGCATTTTTGATACCAGCTATTGCCATAACGCGAATCGAAAGGACGCACGATGACACCTAAGGAACTGGTTATGGCTCTGTTTACAGCAGCCTTTGTTGAACATGACCCGCAAGCGGCCAAAGATCTGCTGGCTCCGGACTACATTCAACACAATCCTTCAATTCCAACCGGGGCCGACGCATTGCTGAGCGTTATTCCGGCAATCGAAGCCTCAGGCATGACCGTCACAACCCACCGCGTCATTGCCGAGGGGGATTATGTCGTCTTGCACAACACTTTTGAAAACGCCGATGCTTTTGGCGCCCCGACCCTTGTTGCCTTCGATGTGTTCAGGGTCGAAGACGGGCTGGTTGCTGAACACTGGGACAACTTGCAAGCCCCGCCTGAGACCACGGCGTCGGGACGCTCAATGACAGATGGGCCGGTCGAGTTGGCCGATCATGGGAAAACGGCTGAAAACAAACAGCTTGTCGTCGGCTTCGTGCGGGATGTCCTTGCCGGAAATGCCCCCGAGAAAGTCACCGATTACATGGACCCTGCCGTTTATCGTCAGCACAATCCGAACATCGCGGATGGCTTGGATGGCCTAATGGCAGCGGTCGAGGCATTTGCGGCGCAAGGGATGGTCATCACCAAGTTCGAACCGCAGATTGTTGTTGCCGAGGGGAACTTTGTCTTCGTGGCGTCGGATGCCGTCATGGGTGGCGAGCCGTGGGCGTTTTTTGATCTTTGGCACGTCGAGAATGGCAAAATCGTCGAACACTGGGACGTCGTTTCGCCCATCCCAAACGAAATGGCCCACGACAACGGTAAATTCTGATTGTGCTTGGCAAGACCTATTGCATGGGGTGGGGGATTCCAGCCCGTGCAATTCGATCTTCAAATCAGGCGTATCTGATGATCCCACAACCCTATTAACAAGCGAGGCTTGGGCCAGACGTCACTTGAAGTTCCGGCTATCCTTGATCTGATCCCAGGCCCAGACGACCTCTTGCAGCTGTTCCTCTTGCGAGCGGTCGCCGCCGTTCATGTCCGGGTGCAGTACCTTGATCAGCTTCTTGTAGGCCTTGCGGACCTCGGCTTTGGACCAGCTGTCATTGGCTTCCAGAATCTCGATTGCACGACGCTCGGTGGGCGGCAGGCGACGGCCTCCTCCGCCTGAGGTGCGGCCCTTGTTCTGGGTGCTGTTCGAACCCAACACCTGATGCGGGTCTTCGATGCCCAGGCGGGCCCAGGCACGGGCTTCGGGATCGCCCATGGGTTTGGTTTCACGTTCCCAAACCTTGTCTTTCGAACGCTGCGCGTTCAGCTCGGCCTCGGTCGTGCCGTCGAAGAAGTTCCATTTCTGGTTATATTCGCGCACATGCTGCTGGCAGAACCAGTAGAAATCATCCAATACATCCGGTGCTTTGGGCGCGCGGTACTTGCCGGGTTCTTCACATCCCGGGTGGTCGCAGATCCGCACCGAGGTCTCAGACGCGCCCGACATACCCCGACGCCCGCGCGGGTTCTTTTTCTTGGCGCTGGAAACGGACATATCAAATCCGAAGGGGTCTGACTTCGCCATGCTGTGATCCTCACGAACGCATCTTTTCGACTCGGAGGCAGCAGTTTAGTCTAAGCAGCCGAAAGTAGAAGAGGGGCGCGGCAAAATTTTTGCCGCTGAGCATAAAAATGAGCGTGACCGACGAAATCCGAACCCGCCTGCAAGCCGCATTCGATCCGCGCGAGCTTGAGGTTGTCGATGACAGCGAAAGCCATCGTGGGCATGCGGGGTATCAGGACGGAGGCGAGAGCCATTTCAACGTCCGCATCCGAGCCTCTGCATTCGAGGGGCAGTCCCGCGTCGCCCGCCATCGCGCGGTGCACAAGGCGTTGGGGGATATTGTGCCCCGGATCCATGCTTTGGCGCTGGATATCGACGTCTGACCCTGTTCCAAGCAAATCACAGAATCGCTTGGGCCGTTTTCCAGCGGTCGCCGTCAAAATTGCGTTTCTAATTCGCATGGGATTCCGGACTTGCAGAGCGATTGTTCAGGCTATGACTTTGGCGAGAGTTATAGAAACAGGCCAGGGACCAATTAGAGCGCCGTTTTTCGTCTTAATTTTAATTTAACAAACGATTTGTTGTATGAACATCTGGCGTGGTTTAGCGTCACGAAGCCTGCTGATTTGTTTTAGGGTGTTTTGGTGCGAGTACTATTTGTACAGGCCGGATTTGGGCCGGGTGGGGCGGAAAAAGTCATCTCAATGTTGTCGGGGCATTTCGCCCGGCGTGGGCTGAAGGTGCATGTGACGGCCTTCAGCATGCCCGAGCAGGGGCCGTACTTCGAAAATCACCCCGATGTTGAAATCAGCGCGCTGACCGGGAAGTCGGGGCAGCTCAGGCGCTTGATGCACATCCGAAAAACAGTGCGCCAATTCAAGCCAGATCTGGTGATCTCATTTCTGACCAAGGTCAACGTGCTGACCTTGCTGGCGACGCTGGACAAGCGCATTCCAGTCATCATTTGCGAGCGCAACAACCCAAAACGGCAAAATGCCCATCCCTTGTGGTTGAAGCTCAAGGCCGTGTTGGGGATGCGGGCTGCCAAAGTGGTCGCTTTGACACAGAAAGGTCTGGCGGATTTGCCACCGACACTGCGCAAGCGCGGCATTGTTATTCCGAACCCGATTACGCCCTTTGATGTCGTTGCCCCGACAAAGACCGGACCCGCGAGTCAATTGGTTTCGATCGGACGGCTGGTGCCCCAAAAGGGCTTCGATATGCTTTTGCAAGCCATGCAACGTATTCACGCGCACAGCCCCGAAACGACTCTGACAATATACGGAGAGGGCCCCGAACGCGGCGCATTGGAAACGCTGCGTCGGGATCTGGGGCTTGAGGGCGTTGTGAATTTGCCGGGCAATACGCCCGAGGTCGGTCTTTGGGCAAAAAACAGTGAGATCGTTTTGGCGACGTCCCGCTTTGAAGGGTTTCACAATGTTGTCGCCGAGGCGGCGGTCAGTGGTATCCCCATTGTGTCCTTCGATTGCGACTATGGCCCATCCGATCTTATTGATCACGGTCGAAATGGTTTTTTGGTGCCGACCGGAGATGTCGATGCGCTGGCCGCGTCTGCTTTGCAGCTGATACAGGATCCGCACATGCGCACGGAAATGGCGGCCAATCACACTGACATCCGCCACCGGCTGGCGCCGGACCTTGTGTTTTCGGTCTGGGATGACCTGATCGCGGAAGTCACGTCTTAGCGGTTGGGTACAGTCGGCAGGGCTTAGGCTTTGTCCGGCTCTTTTGCCGCATCATCGCTGTGTTTCAGCGTCAGGGGCGGTTCGTCTGCTTCTTCGGCGATGGGCTCGGGCGCTTGCACGGCCTCCGGCCCCGGAACAGGTTGCGCAAGCGGCACGCCTTCGGGTGTTTCGGTCGGGGACGGGGTGGGCACAACAGCCGCCGCGATCATCCGCCGGAACACCAGAACATTGCGCCAGTTCGTGGTCGATTTGGTCAGGCCCGAGCGTTCCTCGCTAGGCAGCAGTTCCGCCCGCTGGTATTCCCACCCGTCCTGCGCCATTTGGTTCAAAACCTGCTCAACCGAGGCCGCAAAGCGCCCCTCGACCGTTTTGACGCCCTTGGCCTTGGTGCCTTTTTGCGGGGCGGGGATCACCTTGTATTCGTAGCGCTGCATCAATTGTTTCCTAATGCCTGTTGCGGCCAACTTAGCACGCCAGTCCATGGGCGAAAGGGAGGTTGCGAAAATGGCGTCATTCAGCCGGTTTTCTGCGCCGCCTTGGCCACAACCGACAGGCACAGTTCGGTTGCCTGTGCCATGTCCTGTACCGAAATCCATTCCAGCGGTCCGTGAATGCATTGCATCCCGGTGAACAGGTTGGGGCAGGGGGTTCCGAACTCGGTTAGACGGGACCCATCCGTGCCGCCCCGAATGGGAACGGACAGTGGTTCGATGCCAAGCTCCTGACAGGCTTCGCGGGCCAGATCGACGGGCGTCATGTCGTTTTCCAGCCAATAGCGCATGTTGCGGTATTGATGGCTGATGTCGCAGGTGATGGTCGCACGCGGTTCGGTGGCCTGCACGGCGTCGCAGACCTGACGCACGATCTGCCGTTGCGCCTCAAGCCCCTCCATCTCGAAATCGCGCAGGATCAGTTTGAGCTCCATCTCGGATGAGCCGCCATTCATATCGGTGATATGGATGAAACCATCACGCCCATCAGTGGTTTCCGGAGTCATGGTCGCCTGCGGCAAGGTCTGCACGATCTTGGCGGCGAGGTGGGCGGCATTGACCATCTTGTCCTTCGCCAGTCCGGGATGGATCGAGACGCCGGTAATTTTAATCACCGCGCGGTCGGCCGAGAAGCTTTCGTATTCGATCTCGCCCACTTCCTGACCGTCCAGCGTATAGGCGAAATCGGCCCCCAGATCTTTGGGCAGTTGCGGGGTCACACCACGGCCGATTTCCTCGTCGGGGGTGAAGGCGATGCGGATCGGGCCGTGGGGGATGTCAGGGTTTTCAATAAGATGCCGCGCCATTGTCATCAGGATCGACACGCCCGCCTTGTCGTCGCCGCCCAGCAGCGTGGTGCCGGATGCGGTGATCAGGTCATGACCGATCTTTTCCGCCAGATAAGGATGTTCCGCAGGTGACAGCACCAGATCAGGATCATCGGGAAAGCTGATATCGCCGCCGTTATAGCCCTTGATCACACGCGGTTTGACACCGGTTGCGTTGAACTGTGGCGCGGTGTCCACATGGGCCAGAAAGCCGATGGTCGGGCCGGGGGCGGTACCGGGGATGGTCGCCACAACAACGCTGTCGCCGGTCAGTTCAACATCCTGCGCGCCGATAGCTGTCAACTCGTCACGCAGCAGGTTCAGCATGTCGAACTGAATGTCGGTGCTGGGGGTGGTGGCCGAGGTCTCATCGCTTTGGCTGTCGATGGCCGCGTAGCGGACCAGACGGTCCTCGAGTTCCTGATCAAATCTGTTCTGCATGGCACCCTCCGTCATCTCTGCCGAAGAAAGGGCGCAAATGAAAACGGAGTCAAGCCGGTGGCCTGACTCCGTTCAATCCGGGTGAGCGGGGGCTTACGATCCCAGCTTTTTGGCAACCAGTTCGTTCACGGCCTTGGGGTTGGCCTTGCCGCCGGTGGCTTTCATCACCTGACCAACAAACCAGCCCGCCAGTTTCGGGTTTATTTTGGCTTTTTCGACCTGCGCCGGGTTGGCGGCGATGATCTCGTCCAAGGCGGCCTCGATGGCGCCCGTGTCCGTCACCTGTTTCATGCCGCGATCTTCAACGATCTGCGCCGGGTCGCCGCCTTCGGTATAGACGATTTCGAACAGGTCCTTGGCGATCTTGCCGGAAATGGCGTCCGAGGCGATCAGGTCGATGATCCCACCCAACTGCGCAGGCGAAACCGGCGAGTCAGTGATCTCGTGATCTTCTTTCTTCAACCGGCCGAACAGTTCGTTGATGACCCAGTTGGCGGCCAGTTTACCGTTGCGGCCTTTTGCGACCTCTTCGAAATAGGCGGCGCTTTCGACCTCGGCAGTCAGAACGGATGCGTCATAGTCGGTCAGGCCAAACTCGCTGATGAAGCGTGCCTTTTTGTCATCGGGCAGTTCCGGCAGCTTGGCTGCGATGTCATCCACCCAAGCCTGTTCGATCTCCAGTGGCAGCAGGTCGGGGTCGGGGAAATAGCGGTAATCATGCGCCTCTTCCTTGGACCGCATCGACCGCGTCTCGCCCTTGTCCGGGTCGTACAGGCGGGTTTCCTGATCGACCTTGCCACCCCCTTCGACAATGGCGATCTGGCGGCGGGCCTCGACCTCGATCGCCTGCTGGATGAAGCGCATCGAGTTCATGTTCTTGATCTCGCAGCGCGTGCCCAGATGCGAGAAATCCTGCGTTTCCTGATATTTCTCATACGCGCCCGGCAAGCAGATCGAGACGTTCACGTCCGCCCGCAGGTTGCCGTTCTGCATGTTACCGTCGCAGGTGCCCAGGTACCTCATGATCTGGCGCAGCTTGGCGATATAGGCGGCGGCCTCCTCGGGGCCGCGAATATCGGGGCGGCTGACGATCTCCATCAGGCAAACGCCGGTCCGGTTCAGGTCGACAAAGGACATATGCGGGTCCATGTCGTGGATCGATTTACCCGCGTCCTGCTCCATATGGATACGTTCGATGCGGACCATGCGCGCGGTGCCGTCGCCCATCTCGACCAGCACTTCACCTTCGCCCACGATAGGGTGGTACAGCTGAGAAATCTGATAGCCCTGCGGCAGGTCAGGATAGAAATAGTTCTTGCGGTCGAAAGCAGATTTCAGGTTGATATCTGCCTTCAGGCCCAGCCCGGTGCGCACAGCCTGTTCAACGCAATACTCGTTGATCACCGGCAGCATGCCCGGCATTGCCGCGTCCACGAAGGCCACGTTCGAGTTCGGCTCGGCCCCGAATTGGGTTGACGCGCCGGAAAACAGCTTGGCATTGGACGAGACCTGAGCGTGCACCTCCATCCCGATCACCAGTTCCCAATCGTGCTTGGCCCCGGCAATGGTTTTGACTTTGGGCATGTCGTAGGTCAGGTCGAGCATGGCGCGCCTCATATCCGCAGAAATCTAAGCCTGCGTATTAGGCCCGGCACGGGCTAGGGGCAAGGGGGAAGGCGCGATTCAGTGCTGCGAAAACCGCAGGCCGGTGGGAGTGAAGGTCACATCCTTGCCACTGCCCAGCTCATCCCGGAAGAAATCGCCAATCGCTCGCAAAGCATCGCGCTGTCCGCGCGCGGCAAACCGCTCGGGTGAGTTGATGCGGACCGAGTTGTTAAATCCGGCCGCCGCATGGGCCCAGATCAGCGGGTGAAGCTCGGTCAGGTGATCGCGGATCAGCCAGTTTGCAGCTTCGCGCATCTGGCTGCGCACCAGATCGGCCTGTTCGTTCAGGCCCAGCCCGTTTTGCAGCGTGATCGCGCAATAGGCGGACAGCATGTTGACCATCTGCTGATCGGGTCGCCGTTGCAGGATATCCCGCAGACCTTCGAGGAAATACTCAACATCCAACCGCGCACAGGCCTCTTCGTCCAGCGCGATGGCGTCGAACTGAACCCAGGTATAACCACCTGCGCCCCATGTCTTATGGGTACGAGCAGCGTTGCGCAGGGCCTGAATTTCCAGCTCCTCATAGCTGCCGAACCAACGGGGCAGCAGGTGACTGCCCATCGCGCGCATGTGGCGCTGATTGTTCGGGTCCAGGGTGATCAGGCGTTCATATTCATCCGCAACACGCGCCGTCGCCTTGCGTTGACCGGCCAGCAAGGCACATGCCGCAGCCGCGATCAGCGGGCTGTTGGGGGCGGCGGCTTTGCAATCCGGCAGGATTTGCGCCGCCCGGTCGAAATGCGCCGCACAGCGCGACCGATGCAGCGGCGGCAGGGTCGCATCCGCCGCGTTTCCGCGCCACGCCCATGCGATGTCGATATGGGCCAGCGCCACGACCAGAGCGATCATGGGGTCGTCGGGATTGTCGCGCAACTCGGATTCCAGATCTGAAATGCCACCCAGAAGATCATAATCCGAAATCGGTTTGCCGTCGGACAGGGCATGTTCTGCCGCCAGCACCACGTCGGAACGCGCGCCAAAGGCCAAAAGATCGGCGATTGGCATCCCGTCCGGGGCCGCCTTGCGCGCGTCATCAGCGGCACGCATTTCCTTGGACAGTTCAGCCCAGCGATCCTGACGCGCCAGATGGCGGCCACGCTCGATCGTTTCGCGCCCGACCATGTCCTCGGGGCCCAATTTGGCGACGGGAATATTCAGCTGACCCTGCTCGGGCAAGGCCGCAGCCAAGGCGGACGTTGCGCTGAAATCAGACGCGGTTTGGGGTTTGGAAGCTGTCAATCGGGCAGAAAGCGCCCGTGCAAACCAGAACATGGTGGAACTCGAAAACTTAAAAACTGGTAACGTACGACTCAAAATTGGCCGGAAACTGCGGCTATTTCAAGTTAAATGCTCGTTACCTTTTATGAATTCTGCGCAATCTTGCATTGTTGCACGGATCGTTTCAGAAAACGGTAAAATGGTGGCGTTTGACGCGAAAACCGGCCTGTTCCAGCACGGTTTCGAATGCGCGATGCGGTGGAATCGACTCATCCGGCAGGCGGACCTTTTTGTCCGAGTGCAGAACCAGTGAGACGCGGACCGAGAAATCCCAGCGCGTGTCAAAGCGGATGTATTGGATTTCATCCAAGGCCATTTCGCCCTGTCTTTTGCCTGAAAACCAGCGCAGGCGATCCTGATCCAGTTGAACGCCGGCGCTGCTGTCCTGAACGACGTCCCAGATGGCGGGCAAGGTCGCAAGGGACAGTAAACCGACGATCCACCACGCCGCGTCGAACAGTATGATCAGCGACAGCAAAGCGGCATAGACGCCGATCAGAATCAGGATCGTGCGCGGGTTCCGGTTGTGCCGCGTGAACGTGTAGGTCGTCATGCGCCCAGAATGCGCGACACCATTTCGGTTGTGTCGCGCGACAGGTCTGGTGTCTCGGAAATGCGGGTTAGTTGCGCGCGGATCAGGTCCTGACGGTCTGCGTCGTATCGCCTCCAGGTCTGGAAGGCCGAACACATGCGCGCGGTGGTCTGCGGGTTTACCGGGTCCAGGCGAATGAGCCAATCGGCCAGCAAGCGATACCCTGCGCCATCGGCCTGATGAAACCCGGCATGGTTCATCGCCAGCCCGCCCATCACAGCGCGGAAGCGGTTGGGGTTTTTCCAATTGAAATCAGTGTGCTGTGTTAGCGTTTGGGCGGTTTTTGGCGTTGCCTCGGGCGCGGCCATCGCAATCTGCAGCCCGAACCATTTGTCGATCACCAGACGGTCATGCTGCCACTGATCATAGAACGCGGCCAGTTCGGCCTCGCCCTTGCGGGCGCGCAACAGGCAGGACAGGGCCGAGAGTTGCAGGGTCATGTTGTCCGATCTGGCATAGGCCTCTGCCGCCATCGCGCCGCCGTCCAACCGCGTGGTTAGGGCCAAAGCCGCACCTCCCAGCGCGCGCTTGCCGGATTGTTCCGCATCCGGCTTGTAGGGCGCGTCCACCAAAGCCTCGCTGTGCAGGCGGGGCAGCAGGTCTTGCAGATGCTGTGCCGTGGCCTGCCGCAGGGTCTCGGTCGCTGTCCAGATTGCCATCGGGTCGGGCGTTTCGCCCCGTTCATACAAAGCCGCCGCCAGTTCGGATTGCGTGGGCAGGCCCAGCATCAACGCGCGGTAGGCCGGGTCCAGATCGCCATCGCGTAATACCGCCAGCAAACCATCCAGGTAATCGGCATCCGGCACCGCCTCATCCGAGATCATCCGCAGCAACGTATCCTCGGCCAGCGCGCGCCCCGCCTGCCAGCGGTTGAACGGGTCGGTATCATGGGCCAGCAGAAACGCCCGTTCGGCATTCGAGTGATCTTGTTCCAAGATCACCGGGGCCGAGAAATCGCGCAGGATCGAGGGCACGGGTTTGGCCGCCAGACCGGTGAAGGTAAAACTCTGCTCGGCCTCGGTCAGTTCTAGCACCTCGGTTGCGCGGACCTCATCGCCATTGGGGCCAAGCAGGCCCACGGCGACGGGGATCACCTTCGGTTCTTTGGTGTCCTGACCCGGCGTGGGTTCGGTGCGCTGGCGCAACGTCAGGGTATAGGCGCCATCTTCCCAATGTTCGGCAACCGATACCCGAGGCGTTCCGGATTGGCTGTACCAGCGCTTGAATTGGGTCAGATCGCGGCCTGTTGTGTCCTCGAACACCTTGATCCAATCCTCGATGGTGCAGGCCTGCCCGTCATGGCGGTCGAAATACAGGCCCAGCGCCTTTGCGTAGGCTTCATCCCCGACAAGTCGTTTCAGCATACCGATCACCTCGGCCCCCTTTTCATAGACGGTCGCGGTGTAGAAGTTGTTGATTTCCTGAAAGCTTTCTGGTCTCACCGGATGCGACAGTGGCCCGTTATCCTCGGGGAATTGCCGTGCACGCAGATCGATGGCGTCATGGATGCGCTTTACCGGGGCCGAACGCATGTCGGACGTGAACTGTGCATCGCGGAAGACGGTCAGCCCCTCTTTCAGACACAGTTGGAACCAGTCGCGGCAGGTGATGCGGTTGCCGGTCCAGTTGTGGAAATACTCATGCGCGATGATCGCCTCGATCCGTTCGAAATTCACATCGGTCGAGGTTTCCGGGCTGGCCAGAACGGCCGAGGAGTTGAAGATGTTCAGTCCCTTGTTCTCCATCGCACCCATGTTGAAATCGTCCACGGCGACGATGTTGAACACATCCAGATCGTATTCGCGGCCATAGACGTCTTCGTCCCATTTCATCGACTTTTTCAGGGCTTCCATGCCAAAGGCGCATTTGCCCTCGTCTCCGGGGCGGACCCAGAGGTTCAGGTCCACGTCGCGGCCCGACATGGTGGTGAAGCGGTCGGAATGCGCGATCAGGTCACCTGCGACCAGCGCGAACAGGTATGCGGGCTTGGGCCATGGGTCGGTCCATTCGGCCCAACCTTCGCCCTTGCCGGACGGGTTGCCGTTGGACAGCAGTACGGGCAGGTCGCCATTGATGCGCACAGTGAATGTGGACATCACATCGGGCCGGTCGGGGTAATAGGTGATCTTGCGAAACCCTTCGGCCTCACATTGGGTGCAGTACATGCCGTTCGACATATACAGCCCTTCCAGCGCGGTGTTGTTGCCCGGGTCGATTTCGACCTCGGCCTCCCAGATGAACGGCGCATCCGGGGCGGCGGCGGTCAGGCCCTTGTCGGTGAGTTCGGGCGTGACATCGACACCGTCAATGGCGGCGCGGATCAGGGTCAGGTCTTCGCCATGCAGGAAAAACGTGCGGTCTGTGGCCTCGCGGTTTGGCCGGAATGCAATGCGCGAGGTGACGCGGGTTGCGTGATCAGCCAGATCAAAGGTCAGATGCACATTATCCACCAGATAGCCGAAGGGCGCGTAGTCTTTCAGGTAGATTGTGGGGGCGGCGTCGCGCATCGGGGGCCTCGCATCGGTTCGTGTCTGGCGCGACGTTAGGGGCTGCGCCGCCGGGCTGCAAGCAGGGTGGCGTCGGCCATCCAGGCCTCGGGTTTTGGTTTGATCTGGTGTGTGTGGCGGGTTTGGGGGATGAATTTCCCAACAAGAGTTGCCTATCGGAAACATCCGTCCTAATTGAGGACGGCATACAGTGGCGTACAAAAGCGGGAGAAATGGTAGATGAGCAGCAGAGAAACCCGGAGCGGCCTGCAGATCTCCGCAGAGTTGACAGGTTTTATCGAGGGTCAGGCGCTGCCGGGTACGGGTGTGTCGCCGGAAACATTCTGGTCCGGCCTGTCCCGAATGGTCGAAGAGTTGGGGCCGAAGAACAAGGCGCTGCTGGCCAAACGCAACGAGATTCAGGGCCGCATCGACGGCTGGCATCTGGCGAATATCGGTCAGGATCATGACGCCGCCGCCTATCAGGCCTTCCTGCGCGAGATCGGCTATCTGGTTGAAGACGGCGCGGCGTTTCAGATCGAAACCACCAATGTCGACCCCGAGATCGCGCTGACCCCCGGCCCGCAGCTGGTGGTGCCGATCACCAACGCCCGCTTTGCGCTGAACGCCGCCAATGCGCGCTGGGGCAGCCTGTATGATGCGCTGTACGGCACCGACGCGATGGGTGATCTGCCCGAAGGTGGCGGGTACGATACCGAACGCGGCGCCCGCGTGATCGCCTGGGCCAAGTCGTTTCTGGATGATGCCGTGCCACTGGCCGAGGGGTCGTGGGCAGATGTTACCGGCCTGCACGTCGCGGGCGGTGCGCTGGTGCCCTCTCTGGCCAACCCGGCGGGCTTTGTGGGCTTTGGTGGCGCCGCGGACGCGCCCGAATTTGTGCTGCTGAAAAACAACGGCCTGCACATTCAGATCATGATCGACCCAACAAGCAATATCGGCGCGACGGACCCTGCCGGGATCGCGGATATGCGTCTGGAATCTGCGCTGTCCACGATCATGGACTGCGAGGACTCGGTCGCCTGTGTCGATGCCGCGGACAAGGTGGTGGCCTATAGCAACTGGCTGGGTCTGATGAAGGGCGACCTGACCGAAGAGGTCACAAAGGGCGGCAAGACCTTTACCCGCAAACTGGCGGACGACTTGGGTTACACCACCGCTGGGGGAGAGCAGGCAACGCTGAAGGGCCGCTCGCTGATGCTGGTGCGCAACGTGGGCCACCTGATGACCAACCCCGCCGTACTGGACGGCGAGGGGAACGAGATCGGTGAAGGGCTGATGGATGCGCTTTGTACCACTCTGATCGCGATGCATGACCTCAAGCGCGAGGGCGGGAACTCGGTCGCCGGGTCGGTCTATGTGGTCAAACCCAAGATGCATGGCCCGGAAGAGGTGGCCTTCTCGGTCGAGATTTTCGACATGGTCGAAGACATTCTGGGCCTGCCGCGCAATACCGTGAAGCTGGGCATCATGGATGAGGAACGCCGCACGTCGGTGAATCTTGGCGAGTGTATTCGGGCTGCGAAATCGCGGGTGGCCTTCATTAATACCGGGTTCCTTGATCGGACGGGGGATGAGATCCATACCTCGATGGAGGCCGGTCCGATGCTGCCGAAAGGCGACATCAAGAACACGCCGTGGATTGCGTCCTACGAGGATCGCAATGTCGATATCGGCCTGGCCTGCGGCCTGAAAGGCAAGGCACAGATCGGTAAGGGCATGTGGGCGATGCCGGATCGGATGGGCGACATGCTGGAGGCCAAGATCGGCCATCCGCAATCCGGTGCCACCTGCGCCTGGGTGCCGTCACCAACTGCCGCGACCCTACACGCGACGCATTATCATAAAGTCAGTGTTCTGGACCGTCAGGACGAACTGGCCGCTGGTGGACCCCGTGGCACGCTGGAGGATCTGCTGACCATCCCGCTGCTGGGTGGGCGCAACCTGAGCACGGATGAGATTACCCGCGAGATCGAGAACAACGCGCAGGGCATTCTTGGCTATGTAGTACGCTGGGTCGATCAGGGTGTGGGCTGTTCGAAAGTGCCGGATATCAACGATATCGGCCTGATGGAGGACCGCGCGACCTGTCGGATTTCGTCTCAGGCACTGGCCAACTGGTTGCACCACGACGTGGTGAGCGAAGAACAGGTCATGGCGGCGATGCGGAAGATGGCTGCAGTGGTGGATCGCCAAAACGCGGATGATGCGGCCTATGTTCCCATGGCACCCGGCTTTGACGGTATCGCTTTCCAGGCCGCTTGCGATCTGGTTTTCAAGGGCCGCATTCAGCCTTCGGGCTATACCGAGCCGGTTCTGCATGCGCGGCGGTTGGAATTCAAAGCCAGCCGGGGCTAGGCGGCAATGGCGGGAACGAGGGGGCTGTCTGCCCCCTTGCGCTCCCCCAAGGATTTTTTTGGCCAGATGAAAGGGATCAGGTATGGGCATTTCCTTGCGCAAGGCGCGCACCATCATTCGTAAGGCGCTGGAAAAGGGGCATGAGATGGAGCTGAAGCCTCTGTCTGTTGTGGTTCTGGACGCGGGCGGCCATGTCATTGCGTTTGAGCGCGAGGACGGCGCGGCCCCCGGTCGGTTCGCGATTGCGCAGGGCAAGGCCTATGGTTCGGTCATGCTGGGCATGGCGGGGACGGCGCAGATGCAACGGGCCGAGGCGCAGGCCTATTTCATGGCCTCGGTGAACGGCGCCTATGGCGGTCAGGTCATTCCTGTGCCGGGCGGCATTCTGTTGCGGGACAAGAAGGGCGCTGTGATTGGCGCGGTTGGCGTGACCGGCGATACCTCGGACAACGACGCCGTGGCGGGCATGGCCGGGATCGAGGCCGCCGGGTTGACAGGGGAGATCTGATCAACCGGTCGCAGGTTTACGCTTGTGCGCAGTTGAACATTGCGTTGCGCTGTCATGCAGGGCGTGTTCTGTTGCACGTTCCCAAGTCTGCCGTTAGCGTCCATTCCAATCAGTGCAACAGCAAGGACATTGGAATGGCGCGGCCCGTCGTAGGCATCATTGGCAACTCTTACCTGATGAATGATCAATACCCGACCCATGCGGGCGGGACGATGAATTCGGATGCGGTGGCCAATGTCTCGGACTGTTTGCCACTGCTGATCCCGGCGGATCCGCGGTTTGTCTCAGTCGATGAGCTGCTTGAGACCTGCGACGGGTTTCTGCTGACCGGTGGTCGCCCCAATGTGCACCCCGAGGAATATGGCGAGCCTGCAACCGATGCCCATGGCGATTTCGACCGGGCGCGGGATGCGATCACCTTGCCGCTGGTGCGCGCCTGTGTAGAGCGTGGTCAGCCTTTCTTAGGCATTTGCCGCGGGTTTCAGGAAGTCAACGTGGCCATGGGCGGCACGCTTTACCCCGAGATCCGGGACCTGCCGGGCCGGATGAACCACCGGATGCCGCCGGATGGTACGCTGGAGGAGAAATTCGCCTTGCGCCACGTGGTGACGCTGACCGAAGGTGGCGTTTTCCACGACCTGTTTGGTGCTTCCGAGGTGATGACCAATACGTTGCACGGGCAGGGGATCAAGACCGTCGGCCAGCGGGTTGTGATCGATGGTCACGCACCGGACGGCACGCCAGAAGCGATGTATATCAAGGATGCGCCGGGCTTTACCCTATCGGTGCAGTGGCATCCGGAATGGGATGCGGTCAACGACCCTGTGTCCCGCCCATTGTTCGAAGCCTTTGGGGCGGCTGTGCATTTATGGAGTTGCGGCCGCAAAACAGGTGCCTTTCAGAAATCAGCCTGATACGCATCGGGCGTTTGCATATCCGCCACATTCTCAAATTTAGATTTTATTGTAGTCAATTTGGCTTGCCTGGCCGTGTTTGCGTTTGAGAGGCTTGAGCCATCGTGCTTTGCCTTGGGCCGTTTGCCCGAAACGCAACTTTGGGGCCTGACATGCGACGACCTTTAAAGCGGATGCGGCGGTACTCTGGTCTTATTACGGCCGCGTGTTTTGCGACTTTTGGAATTGCCGCTGATGTAGCGGCGCAGCAATGCGGTTCTTTGGGTGAGTTACTTTATATCGGTCGCACCCCGAACTCGGCGTCATCCGTTTGGCTATCCGCGACAGGGCAAGGAAATTTCCGTCTTGAAGCCGCGCAGCGCAACACAACGGTCGATACATGGAGCAGGTCACGCAGTGGCGTTCATCTGAGTTTTTCACCTTTTGTGTCGAACGGAAACGGCGGCGTGCATCGGCTGTTCGAGGTAGGCGGAGCCCCAAACGGTCGCGATTGTTTGATCGACACCCAAAACCAACAAAGAAATTGGAGCTTGCCCGGTGGTGGCGGTAGCTCTGGTGGCAGCAACGGCGGGTCTGGTGGAGGGAACGGTAGCGGCGGTTCCGGTGGCAGCAGTGGTGGAACCGGTGGCGGCAGTGGTGGCTTCGGTGGCGGAAGCAGCGGTGGCGGCTTTGGCGGCGGAAGCGGCGGTTTTGGCGGCGGCAGTAGCAGTGGTGGAACCGGTGGCAGCGGCGGCGGCACCGGTGGCAGCAGCAGCGGCGGCACTGGTAGCAGCAGCGGTGGCACTGGCAGCAGCAGCGGTGGCGGCACTGGTAGCAGCAGCGGTGGCACTGGCAGCAGCGGCGGAACGGGTGGTTTCGCGGGGAGTTCTGGCGGATCTGGCGGGTTTCCCGGAGGTGGGTCGACAGCGGTCGTTGTGCCGCGTACACAGCCCGGCTCGTCTGGTGGTGGAACCGGCGTTGCCCGAGCGGAATGTGTAAACGCGGCGACAGGCAAGCTGGATCCCGCGCTATGTGACCCTCAAGTTGTTCCTATTGTTGCCGGGCCGCCATTGACGGAAGGCCGGGATCTTGCGCCGCCATCGCCATGGAACGTCTGGACGGATTTCTCCTATACGGAAATTGAGGATACGCGCGGCGCCAATGAGGTTGATGTCAATGACAGGTATTTCGCTGCTGGTATCGATCGGCTGGTACGAGAAGATCTGGTGATTGGCTTTCAGGTCGAGATGGAAAGTATTGATGTCGAAGGTTTTGAGGGTCAGTTCACTCAGGACACCCAAGGATTCGCGGCCGGTCCCTATTTCGCCTGGCGCATGTCAGACCGATGGGTTCTCAATGGCGTGGCAACGTTCGGCGAGTTTTCAACAGATGTCGGTGTGCTTGAGCTGAGCGGCGACTTTGACCGCACGCGCTGGCGCGCCAATTTGGAAGCTATTGGCCAATACGAGGCCGGGCGGTACCTGATCAGACCGTCTATCGCCTTTGACTACTACAATTACAGCGCCGAAGAGTACGACCTGACCGGCACGGTTCTGGGCCAGCCTACCAACATAATCGGCGAGGTTGCCAAAGTCAGATACAGTGCCCTAACGCCGGAGTTGGAGGTGAGCAGGCCGTTTGTCACGTCGCGGTCCGTTGTATCTCCGTTTGCGTCGCTCAGCGCAACCTACTGGTTCGAGCGGGACGAAATTGGGGTCAGCTCAACATCGCAGTCAGATGTGACATGGGCTACGCGTATCGGTGTACGGGGAAGAGCCAGCGAGGCTGTTTTCCTGGAAGCGACACTGGGGTATCTGGGTCTGTTCGAGGATGATTTGGATGCGACCGAGGCATCCATCTTCCTGTCGGTCAATTTCTGACTGTGTCGAGGGCAGATTGATCCCCGGCCCTGTACGGACAGGACCGGGGTGTTCGCTCAGATCAGCAGATTGAACTGCTTCATCAACGGCAGGGTGCGGGCGCGTTCGCCGGTCAGGTCGAACAGTGCGTTGCCTAGTGCTGGCATTGAAGGCGGCGTGCCGGGCTCGCCCGCGCCGCCCATATGACGGTTGGTTTCCAGCACGCGCACCTCGACCTGCGGGGCTGTGTGCATGCGGATCGCGTCGTAGTCGGGGAAGTTGTACTGCTCGACCTCGCCTTCGGCAAAGGTGATCTCGCCGTAACAGGCCGCCGACAGGCCATACATCATGCCGCCAAACAACTGGGCCTTGACGTTTTCCGGGTCCAGCGCCAGCCCCATGTCGCAGGCGATCCACGCTTTGTTGATGCGGATGGTGCCGTCTTCGTCGACCACTTCGATGACCTGAGCCACAGGTGTTCCGAAGCTGTACGTAAAGGCCACGCCGCGCCCGACGCCGTTGGGTGTTTGACCCGTCCAGCCGGACATTTCTTTCACTGCTTCCAGGCAACCGGCCGAGGGTGCATGTTCGCCCTTCATCAACTCCAGCCGGAATTCCAGCGGATCGCGGCCAGCGGCGTGGGCCAGTTCGTCCATGAAGGTTTCATGAAAAAACCCGTTGTGGCTGTTCCCGACCGAGCGCCAGAAGCCAACGGGGACATTCAGATCGGCGATATGGCCGCTCATGCGATAGTTCGGAACGGCGTAGGGCTGGTTAAAGAACCCTTCGACCAGCACCTTGTCCGGACCCGCGCCGGGAAGGCCGGTGTAGCGCCCGACCGCCTGCTGCGTGCAGGATTGTGCCGCCACTTGACCGTCGATCAGAACTGCCTTGCCGTCCTGAACCGCGCCCCGCATCCGGGCGATGGCGCCGGGGCGGAAATAGTCGTGGCGCATGTCTTCTTCGCGGCTCCAGGTGGTTTGCACCGGGGTTCCGGGCATGGCCATGGCAACCTTGGTGGCGATCTCGCCAAAGTCCAGCTCTCCGCGCCGACCGAATCCGCCGCCCAGATAGGTGGTGTGAATCTGCACCTGCTCGGTCTCTAGTCCGGCGGTGTTGGCGACGCGGAACTGGATCAGGGTCGGGGCCTGATTGCCGCACCACAGCTCCAGCGCGTCTCCGGTGTAAAGCGCAGTGGCGTTCATCGGCTCCATCGTCGCGTGGGCGAGGTAGGGCAGCTGGTATTCCGCCGTGATCTCGGTTGCGCCTTCGGGCGTGACGCTGACATCGCCGTCGTCGCGCATGGTCGAGTTCGGCGAGTCGTCAAAGGCTTCGGCGATCTTGGCGAAGATACCATCGGTGTCGGGCGGATAGGGCGCGTCGCCCCAGTCGACCTCGATGGCCTCGACCGCCTGATTGGCGAGCCAGGTGTTGTTGGCAATGACCGCAACGCCGGTGCCCAGATCGACGATCTGTTCGACGCCGGGCATGGATTTTGCGGTGCTGTCATCAAAGCCGTTCATCGCTCCGCCCAGTTTGGGGTTCATACGAACGGCGGCGAATTTCATGCCGGGCAGGCGCACATCGACGCCGAATTCAGCGGTGCCGGTGGCCTTTTCCACCATATCCAGACGCGGCTGGGTCTGACCAAGATAGCGCCATTCGGACGGATCGCGCAGGGGCACCTCGACCGGCTCCAATCCGGCGGCGTCCATCGCAAGCTCGGTATATGCGATCTTGTCGCCATTGGGGGCGATCACATGGCCCGAGGCGGTTTGCAGTTGCGAGGGGTCAACGCCCAACCGGTCCGCCGCAGCCCGTTTCAGCGTCTCCCGCGCCGATGCCCCGGCCTGACGCATTCGTTCGAACCCGTCCTTCATCGAGGTCGAACCGCCGGTGACCTGCAGGCTGAGTGTTCTGCCCAGAACGCCCAGAGCCTCGCCCAGATTGTGCTGGAAATTCGAGATATCGTAGCCCTTGTTGGGCAGACCTTCACCAATCAGGGCCGAGTTGTAATAGGCCGCCGCTGCAGGGCCATGCAGAACGGTGATCTGGTCCAGATCGACGTCCAACTCCTCGGCAATCAACGCGGCCCAGGTGGTTTGCACGCCCTGTCCCATCTCGGCGCGGGGGGCAAACAGCGTCACGCCGTTCTGGTCGATCAGGATGAACGGGTTCAGCGCGGCCTCGCCGTCGCCGGGTTTCAGCGGGTTGGCGGCGGGCCGGGTGACGTAATAGGCCCCAAAGGCCACGCCGCCAACAATAGCGGCAGACCCGATCAGGAAGGTGCGGCGCAGGATTTTTCCAACTTTGCCCATAACTTACGCCTCCTTCAACTTGCCAGCAGCGTCGTGGATCGCTGCGCGGATGCGGGGGTAGGTGCCACAGCGGCACAGGTTGCCCTGCATCGCCTCGTCAATGTCAGTGTCCGTGGGCGAGGGGTTTTCGGCCAGCAATGCCGCCGCCTGCATGATCTGCCCGGACTGGCAGTAGCCGCATTGCGCCACCTGATGGTCAACCCAAGCCTGCTGGATCGCCGACATCGCCGCGGGGCTGCCGACGCCTTCGATCGTGGTCACATCGCCCCAGACATCCGACAGGGCGACCTGACAGGATCGAACAGCCTCGCCATCGATATGAACCGTGCAGGCCCCGCAGGCAGCGACGCCGCAGCCGAATTTGGTGCCGGTCAATCCGACCTCGTCGCGCAAAACCCAAAGCAGGGGGACGTCATCAGGCAGGTCAACCTGATGCGCTGTTCCGTTGATTTTCAGGGTGGTCGCCATGGCACACCTCTCGCTCGCTGTGGCAGTTTATGACATAATTGGTGAAAAGTGTCAGTATGTCAATTGACAAAATAGACGAAAACTGTCAGAGCTTCGGGAATGAAGGATTCAAGTGAAGACAAGCGGCAAAAGGCCATCCTGGACTCGGCGTTTCAGGCGTTTTCCAGCTATGGCTTCCGCAAGACCTCGATGGACGACATAGCGCGCGGCGCTGGAATGTCCCGCCCTGCTGTCTATCTGCACTACAAGAACAAAGAGGCGATCGTTCGCGAGCTGACGCAACTGCATTACGCAGAGAAGATTGCCGCCGTGGCCAAGGCTCTGGCGGGCGAAGGATCGGTTTCGGATATTCTTGCGTCAGCTGTCAGGGCACAAATGGATGGTATGGCGGCTATTCTGGCCTCGCCCCACGGGGTCGAAATGCTGGATACGACCAAATCGATGTCGACCGACATTGTCGAACAGGGTGAGGCCGATCTGACCGATCTTTTCGCCGCGTGGCTGACCAGGATGCAAGCCGAAGGCCGCGCGCAAATCTTCGACGCGCCGCATGAGACGGCCACGACCATTACAGCAAGCCTGAAGGGCATCAAGCTGACCTCATCCAGCGCTCAGGATTTTGAACAGCGCATTGCCCAGTTGGCGGCGTTGATCGGGGCCGGGTTGGAGGTCAGGTAACCCGCTGGCGGATCTTGTATTCGGGCCGGTCCCAAAGCCGGTTGCTCATGATATCCGCCAGTATTTCGACGGCCCAATCCACATCCCCTTCATCGATGTAAAGCGGTGTGAACCCAAAGCGCATGATGTCCGGGGCCCGGAAATCTCCGATCACGCCACGGGCAATAAGCGCCTGCATCGCGGCATAACCGTCAGAGAACCGGAATGAGATCTGGCTGCCGCGCTGGGCCGGATCACGGGGACTGGCAAGTTCCAGATCAGGGCAGGTGGCCTCGACGCGGGTAATAAAGCGCTGGGTCAGTTCAATGGACTTGGTGCGAACATCCGCCATCTCGGCCATGTCCCAGATGTCCATCGCTGCCGACAGGGCGGTCATCTGAATAACCGGCGGGGTCCCGACCCGCATCCGTTCGATCCCGGCGCCGGGGCGATAATCCAGATCAAAGGCAAACGGAGCCTCGTGGCCCAACCAGCCGGACAAGGCCGGGCGCACCTGGTCAGAAAGGCGCGGCGCGACGTAGATAAAGGCGGGAGCACCCGGTCCGCCGTTGAGATATTTATACGTACAGCCGACGGCGAAATCGGCATTGCACCCGGCCAGATCCACCGGGATCGCACCTGCCGAATGCGCCAGATCCCAAACCGTCACCACGCCTTTGGCATGGGCCTGGTCGGTCAGCGCTTTCATGTCATGCATCCGCCCGGTGCGGTAATCGACCTCGGTCAGCATCAGAACGGCGATCTCATCCGTGATCGCTTCGGCCACCTGTTCGGGCTCAACCACGCGCAGTTCGTAGTCCGCGCCGAGCGATCGTAACAGCCCGTCGGCCATATACAGATCGGACGGGAAGTTGCCATTGTCCGACAGCACAACCCGGCGGTCCGGGTTCAGTTCCAAAGCCGAGGCAACCGCCTGATAAACCTTGATCGATAACGTGTCGCCGACAACAACGCTGCCGGGTTCGGCCCCGATCAGCCGCCCGATCCGGTCGCCCAGACCTACCGGCATCCCCATCCAACCGGCCTTGTTCCAGCCCGTGATCAGCATCTGGCCCCATTCGTCGGACATCATGGCCTGAACCCGGTCGGCCGCCCCTTTGGGTACAGGCCCCAAAGAGTTCCCGTCCAGATACACCATGCCATCTGGCAGCGTGAACATGGCCTTGGTTGCGGCGAAATCAGTCATGGCAGCTCACTTTATCGTTTCAAAGTCGCGGGTTACCTTGGGCGTAAACGATCCCCGCCGCCCTGTCCATTGATGCGACATACTGAGGTTTTGCTATTTTGGCCTGAAAACGATAGGACAGCGCCCAGAAACGACACGTGCCCTTACGTGGCGTCAATCTTCGAGGATTGCGATGCGCTGGATCGATGTTCCCCCTGTTTGGCTTGCGGGTTTTGTCCTGTTGGCCTGGCTGCAGGCGCGGTTCCTCAGCTTTGGTCTGTCGCTTGACGGGGGGCTGACCGATCTGATCAGCGGAGTGCTGATCGGCGGCGGCATCCTTCTGGCGGTCCTGGCCGTTGTCGAGTTTCGGCGGCATCAGACCACCGTCATCCCCCATGGAACGCCCAGCGCGATGGTGCAGTCCGGCATCTACAAGCGCAGCCGCAACCCGATCTATCTGGGCGACGTTCTTATTTTGGCAGGGCTGATCCTGCGGTTCGACGCGGTCGTGTCGCTTGCCCTTGTCCCGATCTTTGTCTGGGTGTTGGAGCGGCGCTTCATTCTGCCCGAAGAAGACCGGCTGCGCCGCACCTTTCGCGCTGATTTCGCCCGCTACGAACGCAAGACACGGCGCTGGGTTTAGGAGGGGGCGGCAATGACACAACGTAACAAATGCTGCGCTTGCGAAATAAAATTGCGCGAGATACACGTTTTCTTAACAATCAATACCGAGGACCTGCTCGGCCTTGGAACCACGGGAGATTGCCAGTGAAAATAGGCACACCAAGAGAGATATATGAGGGTGAGAATCGGGTTGCGATGACGCCTGAGTCTGCGGTTCAGTTGCAGAAGCTGGGGTATGCGTGCCTGATTGAGACGGGTGCGGGGGCTGCGGCCGGGTTTTCGGATGCGGTTTATGAGGCGGCGGGTGTTGAGGTTGTGAAGACCGCGGCGGCGCTGTGGAAAGAGGCTGACATTGTTGCCAAGGTGCGCCAGCCGAATGCGACGGAACTCAAGCGTCTGACCAAGGGCAAGACCCTGATTTCCTTCTTCAACCCTGCCGGGAACGAAGAAGGCATGGAGCTGGCCAAATCCAAGGGCGCGAATGTGATCGCGATGGAGATGGTGCCTCGGATCAGCCGCGCGCAGAAGATGGACGCGCTGTCCTCGATGGCCAATATCGCCGGTTATCGTGCGGTCATTGAGGCGGGCAACAACTTTGGCCGGTTCTTCACCGGTCAGGTGACGGCGGCGGGTAAGGTGCCGCCTGCCAAGGTGCTGATCGTGGGGGCCGGTGTGGCTGGTCTGGCGGCGATCGGGACCTCGACCTCGCTGGGTGCGATCACCTATGCGTTCGACGTGCGCCCCGAAGTGGCCGAGCAGGTCGAATCGATGGGCGCCGAGTTCGTCTATCTGGATTTTGAGGAACAGCAGCAGGATGGCGCGGCCACCGGCGGCTATGCCAGCGTTCAGTCGGAAGAATTCCGCAACGCGCAGCTGGCCAAGTTCCGTGAGTTGGCGCCAGAAATGGATATCGTCATCACCACGGCGCTGATCCCGAACCGCGAAGCGCCTGAGCTTTGGACCAAGGACATGGTCGAAAGCATGAAGCCGGGCTCGGTCATCGTTGACCTTGCGGCGGAAAAGGGCGGCAACTGCAAGCTGACCGTGGCGGATGAGAAGATCGTGACCGACAATGGCGTGACCATCATCGGCTATACCGACTTCCCCAGTCGGATGGCGGCGCAGTCCTCGTCGCTTTATGCGACGAACATCCGTCACATGATGACTGACCTGACGCCTGAAAAGGACGGCCAGATCAATCACAACATGGAAGATGACGTGATCCGCGGCGCGACCGTGACCCATGAGGGCGAGATCACCTTCCCGCCGCCACCGCCGAAAGTGCAGGCGATTGCGGCGCAGAAGAAACCCGAGGTCAAGGAACTGACCCCGGAAGAGAAAAAGGCGCAGGAAATTGCGGCCTTCAAAGCGCAGACCAAACAGCAGTTCACCCTGCTGGGGGTCGGCGGCGCGCTGATGCTGCTGGTGGGGCTGATCGCTCCGGCCAGCTTCATGCAGCACTTCATTGTCTTTGTGCTGGCCATCTTCGTGGGCTTCCAGGTGATCTGGGGCGTCGCACATTCGCTGCACACTCCGCTGATGGCGATCACCAACGCGATCTCGTCGATCATCATCGTTGGGGCGCTCATGCAGATCGGATCGGGCTCGTTCCTGGTTATTCTGCTGGCGGCGCTGTCTGTCTTCATGGCCGGGATCAACATCTTCGGCGGCTTCCTCGTAACCCGGCGCATGCTCGCCATGTTCCAGAAATCTTAAGGAGGCCGGGCACATGGAATTTGGCTTCACCACTGCCGCCTATGTTGTTGCGGCTGTTCTGTTCATCCTTTCGCTCGGCGGTCTGTCGAACCAGGAAAGCGCCAAGCGCGCGGTCTGGTATGGCATCGTCGGTATGGCGCTGGCGGTCTTTGCCACGCTGGTTGGCCCCGGTTCGGGTCTGTGGCTGCTGTCGCTGCTG
Source organism: Ruegeria sp. H7 (assembly GCF_056532945.1). NCBI lineage: Bacteria > Pseudomonadati > Pseudomonadota > Alphaproteobacteria > Rhodobacterales > Roseobacteraceae > Ruegeria > Ruegeria sp. H7. The sequence continues at coordinate 520,776 of NZ_JBQFNZ010000001.1, read as the reverse complement.
CTGATCGCGGGCGGTGGTCTGATCGGTCAATATGTGGCGCAGCGCGTCCAGATGACCGAGATGCCGCAGCTGGTGGCCGCGATGCACTCGCTGGTGGGTCTGGCGGCTGTGTTTGTGGGCTTCAACGCGCATTTTGAGATCGGCAACGTGGCGCAGGTCATGGCGATTGCCGACAGCGCGTCTCAGGCGGATCTGAGCGATCTGGGCGCGTTTGCCAAGCTGATCGCCAAGAAAACCTCGGCCGAGCTGGCGATCCTGCATGTCGAGCTGTTCCTGGGCATCTTCATCGGTGCGATCACCTTTACCGGGTCGGTCGTGGCCTATGGCAAGCTGGCGGGCAAGGTGACCTCGGCGGCGACCAAGCTGCCCGGCGGTCATGCGCTGAATGCGGCGGCTGCTGGTCTGTCGCTGATCTGTCTGGTCTGGTACACTATGTCGGGCGGTCTGCTGCCGCTGATCCTGATGACACTGGCGGCGCTGTTCATCGGCTATCACCTGATCATGGGCATCGGCGGGGCCGACATGCCGGTGGTTGTGTCGATGCTGAACAGCTACTCGGGCTGGGCGGCTGCGGCGATCGGCTTCAGCCTCGGCAACGACCTGCTGATCGTGGTTGGCGCGCTGGTGGGCTCGTCCGGTGCGATCCTGTCCTACATCATGTGCAAGGCGATGAACCGTCACTTTGTCAGCGTGATCCTGGGCGGCTTTGGAGGCCCGCAGGGCGAGCAGATGGCCGTTGAGGGCGAGCAGGTGGCCATTGACGCCGATGGCGTGGCCGCTGCCCTGAACGAGGCCGACAGCGTGATCATCATCCCCGGTTACGGCATGGCGGTTGCGCAGGCGCAGCAGTCGGTGTCCGAACTGGTCCGCAAGCTGCGCGCCAAGGGCAAAGAGGTGCGTTTTGCGATCCACCCGGTCGCGGGCCGTCTGCCGGGCCACATGAACGTGCTGCTGGCCGAAGCCAAGGTGCCCTATGACATCGTGCTGGAGATGGACGAGATCAACGATGACTTTCCGGAAACGGATGTGGCCATTGTCATCGGTTCGAACGACATCGTGAACCCTGCGGCGCAGGAAGACCCCAACAGCCCCATCGCCGGAATGCCGGTTCTGGAATGCTGGAAGGCCAAGCAGGTGTTCGTGTCGAAACGTGGTCAGGGCACCGGCTATTCGGGCATCGAAAACCCGCTGTTCTTCAAGGAAAACACCCGCATGTTCTATGGCGACGCCAAACAGTCACTGGACAAGCTGCTGCCCATGATCGATTGATCAAACGGGTCGTAATCCAAACGCAAAGGGCGCCAATGGGCGCCCTTTTCTTTTTGCGTTTGAATGGGGGCTTTGCCCCCAAAACCCCAGGGTATTTGTGGTCAGATGAAGCGGGCGGAATGTGGTAATCTGGGTCGGAACCAAACTATGCAGGAGGTCGGAGATGGAAAAGGTAAATGGCATCGGTGGCGTGTTCTTCCGCGCGCGCGACCCAAAAGCGCTGAGTGCCTGGTACGAGACACATTTGGGCGTCAACCACTATGACCCCGCCCCCTGGAAGCAGCGCGAAGGCTATACGGTCTTTGCTCCGTTTGCTGAGGACACCGAATATTTCGGCAGGGCCGAGCAGCAATGGATGATCAACTTTCGGGTCGATGATCTTGCAGCCCTGACTGAACAACTTCAGGCGGCGGGGATCGCTGTGGAAACCAACCCGGACTGGGACAGCGAGGTGGGCAAGTTCGCCCGAATTCACGACCCTGAAGGCAATCCGATTGAACTGTGGCAACCAAATCAATGAGATAGCGGATTTGTATGCCGTTGCATTCATGTAAGTATATGAAATAAAAAGAGAATTGATGTATTCGCTGGATCGCATATAGTCCGTGGCACGGTACGGAGCGATCTATGACACCCATTCAGGACCACCCATTGCGCTATGCGCTGGCCAATGAGCTGCATGCGCGGCCCTTTCCGGTTGCTCAGGTGCCCTGCACGGTTGCCTTCCTTGCGATCAAAATGCCGGTTGATGCAGCCGGTCGGGACAAGAGCGACGATATCGCTCATCTGACGGATCTTCTGGATCGTCACGGGGCACCGCATCCGCAGCCCGCAGCAACGCATTATGCGGGTCAGATCGGTCGTCATTGGTTGAAATGGGAACAGCACACCGAGTTTGTCACATACACGGCCATTACGCCGAACGTGAGCGACCGGGCGTTCAATCCCGCCGATTTTGAGGTCTTTCCGCCTGATTGGCTGATGTCCAGCCCGGGCCAACGGGTGACCTCGATTCTGATGCGCGTTGTACCGCGCCCGGATGACGCGCAGATCAGGACGCAACTGCTGGACTGGTTCGAACCCGAGAGTCTGGCCGTTGCCGGTGTTCTGGATGGCGCGGCCATTTGCGCCAGTGATTTTCGCATCGATCCGGCCGGGCATATGCGCTTTGCCCTGTTTGTCTCGGACGGAACCGGCAACAGGCGCACCGGGCGGGTCATCCAGCGCCTGTGTGAAATCGAAACCTACAAAGCCATGTCGATGCTTGGCTTTGCGCGGGTCAAAACCCTGATGCCGCGCATTGGTGAGTTGGACAAACGGTTGTCCGAGCTGATGGTCGAGATGACAGACGGCAGCAAACATCCCGACGATCTGCTGCCCGATCTTCTGACAACTTCAACCGAGTTGGAGACATTGTCGGCCCGCTGTGCCTTTCGCTTTGGGGCCACCGGTGCCTATGAAGCCATCGTAAACCAGCGCATTGAGGTGCTGCGGGAAGAACGGTTTCAGGGCGGGCAGAGCTTTGCGGACTTCATGATGCGCCGATACGATCCGGCCATTCGAACCGTAAAATCCACCGAAAAGCGGCTGCAAACCTTGTCGGACAGGGCAATCCGGGCGGGCGATCTTCTGCGAACGCGGGTGGATGTAGAGCGCAGCGCGCAGAATCAGGCATTGCTGGAAAGCATGGATCGCCGCGCTGATCTGGCCCTGCGTTTGCAGCACACGGTCGAGGGGCTGTCGGTTGTTGCGATCAGCTATTATGCGGTTTCGCTGGTCAGTTACCTGTTGTTCCCGCTGACGTCCGCGGGGTTGAGCAAGGGCACATTGACCGCGCTGATAACCTTGCCTGTCATTCTGGCAGTGTGGTTCGCGGTGCGCCGGATTCGCAAGCGGTTGGAGTGAACGACGCTTGCGCAAGCCCTTGGGCTTTGTAGTAGTGGCCGGGCAGAAAGCCAATCGGAGCGTTCAAATGATCAGTGTTGTGTCGGCATGGCGGGCTGTGACCGCGATGTTCATTCTGAACGGTGCCCTGTTTGGCATCTGGGCGTCCCGTATTCCTGCCGTCCGTGACCACCTGCAACTCAGCCACGAAGACTTGGGCTATGGTCTGCTGTTCATGGCGGCGGGGGCAGTGTGTTCCTTTCCCATCACCGGGCGGCTGACCGACCGGTTCGGGGCAGTTGCGATCACCCGGATCATAGCCGTTCTTTATACCGGGTCCCTGATCCTGTTGGCGATGGCGGACAGTTTCACCATGTTAGCCGCCTTTCTGTTTCTGTTTGGAGCCTTCCACGGGTCGATGGACGTGGCCATGAATGCCTGGGCGGCTGAGGTCGAGCAGGCCTTTGACAAACCGCTCATGTCCTCATTCCACGCGATGTGGAGCCTTGGGGCAGGGCTGGGGGCCATCAGCGGATATGCCGCGGTTCAGTTGCAGATGAACGTGTTGCAGCACTTTCTTGCCGCAGGTGCTGTCGTCGTGGCTTTGGCATTGGCGCTGTCCTGGGTGCAGTGGACGTCTCGCCGGGCAGAACAATCGCATGGCGCGGTTTTTGCCCTCCCGTCCGGCGTGTTGATCCTTGTTGGCTTCACGGCGCTGTGCGGCGCGCTAGGGGAAGGCGCAGTCGCCGATTGGAGCGCCTTGTTCCTGCGCGATGTCACCGGAGCGGCTGAGAGCGTTGCGGCGTTGGGCTATGCGGTCTTCTCGGTCGCGATGGTGGTGTGCAGGCTGGCCGGAGGCTTTCTTATTGCGCGGGTCGGGCCGGTTGCGGCGGCGCGCGGCGGTGGCGTCTTTGCGGCGGTGGGTGTGTTCTGCGTGGTCTCGGCAGGGGCCGCGCCTTTGGCGCTGGTGGGATTCACTTTGATGGGTGTGGGCTATGCGGTGATCATGCCATTGGCGTTCAGCCGGGCGGCCAATGATCCGCAGATACCGCCGGGGCAGGCCATCGCCAGTGTTGCTACGCTTGGTTATGGGGGGCTGTTGATCGGGCCGCCGCTGATCGGGTTTCTGGCCGAGTTGCTGACGCTGCGGATGGCGTTTGCCGTATTGCTGCCGCTTGCCGTTCTGATCGTGGTGTGTGCCGGCGCGCTAAGGCGCGCCGACTGAGTTCGCTTAACGCCCGCGAATACGCGGATCCAGCGCGTCGCGCAGGCCGTCGCCCAGGTAGTTGACGCTGAGCACGGTGAGCGAGATCGCAAGGCCGGGCCAGAACACACGTTCGGGGTATTGCTGCAGGTAATCGACACCATCAAACAGCAGGCGGCCCCAGGTCGGGAAGTCGGGCGGGAAGCCCAGCCCAAGGAAGGACAACGCGCTTTCGGTGATGATCGCGGTTGCAATGCCCAAAGTGGCCGACACCATGATCGGGGACAGCACATTGGGCAGGATATGCCGCGTGATGATCTGCGTGTTGCTGGTGCCTATAGAACGCGCGGCCAGAACGAATTCACGTTCCTTGATCGCCAACACGTCGCCCCGCACGATCCGTGCGGTGGGCATCCATGAGGTGATGCCGATGGCGCAGACGATCAGGATGAAGATCCCACGCTCCAGCCCGAAGGCCGCCGACAAGGGCTCGCGGAACAGCAGCATCATGACCAGCAGCAGGGGCAGCAGGGGCAGGGCCAGGAACAGATCGGTCAGGCGCATCAGCGGTCCGTCGAGCCGTTTGAAGAACCCGGCGACCACGCCGATGAACGAGCCCAGGAACAGCGCCAGCAACATCGCGGTGATACCCACCGAGACCGAGGTCTGCCCGCCGGACATCATCCGCGCCAGAATATCTCGGCCCAGTTGGTCAGTGCCAAACGGGTGCGCCCAGCTTGGCCCCTGATTGCGCGCCCGAATGTCGATCTGCGTCGGATCGATGGTCCAGACATAGGGGCCAAGATAGACGGCAGCGACGATAAAGATGAACAGCATCGCCCCGATCATCGCGCCCTTGTGGGTCTTGAACTGATCCCACACGTCGCGCCACTGACTGCGCGGCGGGGTGGTCAGGTCGTCCATCACGCCTGCAGTTGGCAGGGCGGTGGACGCTGGCGCAATGCCTTCATCCGGGACCAGCGTATCGGTACGATCATGATCAGTCATAGCGAATCCTCGGGTCCAGAATGCCGTAGAGCACGTCTGCGATCAGGTTGAACAGAACGATCAGCACGGCAAAGATGAAGGTCAGGGTCTGCACCATCGGCAGGTCGTTGGCCTGAATGGCCCCGATCAGCAATTGGCCGATGCCGTTCACCTTGAACACCTGCTCGGTGATGATGGCGCCGCCGAAGATGGCCGGAATACCCAGCGCGATCACGGTGACCACGGGGATCATCGAGTTGCGCAGGACATGCACCATTACGACCGTATATTCACTGAGGCCCTTGGCACGGGCGGTGCGGACGTAATCCTGATTGAGGTTGTCCAGCATTGACGCACGCATGAAGCGGCTAAGCTGTGCCGTGATCTGTAGTGCCAGAACCATGACGGGCATGATCATCTGTTTCAGCTGCAGCATGAAGCTGTCCCAACTGTTGACCACAAGAGTTGTGTCATAGATCGACGGGAACCAGCCCAGTTGCACCGAGAAGATCACGATCACCAGAACGCCCGAGAAAAACGGCGGGACCGAGAAGCCGACCATCGACACGAAGGTGCCCATCTGGTCGAACCACGAATACTGGCGATAAGCGGAATAAATGCCGATGGGCAGGGCGATCAGGATGGCGACCACATAGGCGGTGCCGACAACCCACAGGGTCTGCGGGATACGCTGAACGACGATGTCCATGACGGGCGAGCGGGTCTGCCACGAAATCACTCGCAGATCACCTTCCGAGAAGGTGGTGCCGAACATATGGTCGACCAGCACCTGCGGTTCGATCCAGAAGAACTGCACGATCCATTTCCAGAACCTGATATGCATCGGCTGGCCAAGGCCAAGCGCCTCGCGCATCTTCTCTTTGACTTCGGGGGGGACGGTAAGCGGAACCTGCGCCATCGGGTCGCCGGGTGCGAGTTCGAGGAGCAGGAAGATGACGAGGCTGATGAACAGCAGCGTGGGTACGGCCAGCACCAGTCGTCTGATGGTAAAATTGAGCATTAAGAGGCGCCTTTATATGCGTCTTCTTGTTGGAGTGGTGTGCAAAGGGCCGCGCCCCGAAGATCGGGGCGCGGCTTTGCAAGGCTAACGCTTAGGAACCGGTCTTGCGGTACCAGTCAGCGATATTCCAAAGTTCGCTGTCCCAAACGTTCAGGACAACGCCACCCAGCGTGTTTGCATGTGCCGACAGACGACCACGGTGCACCAGCGGGATCATGCCGCCGTTCTGAACCATGATGTCGTTCAGCTGCTTCGCGATCTCGGCACGGGCCTCCAGACCGGCGGTTTCGGCCAGCTGACCATGCAGCTTGTCGAACTCTTCGTTGCAGAAGCGGCTGATGTTCTCACCCTGCCACTGCGTGTCCGGACGCGGAGCCTTGTCGCACAGGCCGTTGCCCAGATAGGACTGCGGATCGGTGCCGTTGAAGGTGTTGGCGTACATTTCAACGTCGGCGTAGAACTTCTGGAACGTGTCGGGCGAACCCGGGTCACCACCGAAGAAGACCGATGCGTTGATGTTGCGCAGTTCGGTTTCGACACCGATCTGGCTCCACCATTCCTTGATCAGCGCCTGGAAGTCCTGACGGACGGCGTTGGTCGAGGTCTGATAGACGATTTTCAGCGGAACGCCGTCTTTTTCGCGGACGCCATCGCCGTCGCTGTCCACAATACCGGCATCATCCAGCAGCTTCTTCGCGCCTTCGATGTCCTGCGTGTCGCAGCTCATCGAGGTCGAGTTGAACGCGGCGGGGGCCGGAACCCAGTTACAAGTCACTTTACCCGCCTGACCGTAGCCGATCTCAACCAGCAGCGGCCGGTCGATTGCCATGGACAGCGCCTTGTAGACGGCCGGGTCCTGCAGGAACGGGTGCGGATGCGCAGCCGTTGAACGCTCACCTTCCGGCAGGTCGGGCGACGGGTTGGTCTGGTTCAGCATGATACGCTCGACCAGCGGGCCAAAGCCTGCGACCGGGGTGCCCTTGCCGCCTTCTTGCATCTGCGCGATCACTTCGGGCGCAAGCTGCAGGTTCCAGGCGTAATCGAACTCGCCGGTTTCCATGACCGCACGACCGGCAGCCGTTGCATCGCCGCCGCCCTTGAAGGTCACGGTCGCGAAGGCCGGTTTCGCCGGGTCACGATAGTTGTCATTGGCTGCAAATGTGATCACGTCGTTCGGCTTGAACTCGGTAACGACAAACGGGCCGGTTCCGATCGGGTTAAAGTTCTGGTCGGTGCATTCCGGGGCCTTCGCACCCAGGCAGTCTGCGAACTGAGCGGCCTGAATGATCGGGCTTTCACCGCCCACGAACGGGCCGTAAGGGAAGGGGGTCGGTTTGTCGAAAGTGACTTTGACGGTCAGATCATCCACCGCTTCGACCGAGGTGACGCCCTCGAACTTGGTGACCTGAGCACAACCGCCTTCCGGGTGCATGCAGTAGTCAGCAGTGAATTTCACGTCTGCCGAAGTGAACGGAGTGCCGTCCGACCAGGTGATTCCCGGTGCGATCTTCCATGTGATCGAGGTCAGATCCTCGCTGACACCACCATTTTCGACGGTCGGAATTTCCGATGCCAGGAAGGGCACCATGTTGCCGTCCTGGTCGTAGCGCGCCAGCGGTTCGATCACCAGCGAAGCTGATTCCACATCCTTGGTACCGCCCGACAGGAACGGGTTCAGGATCGAGGGTGCTTGCCAATAGATGATGCTTACATTGCCGTCCGAGCCGCGCTCGGCAAAGGCCATTGGGGCCATCGCCGTGCTTGCGATCGCACCAAGCAAAAGGGCTTTGATTTTCATCATACACTCCATGTTGGACACTTGCGTGTCTCGATTTTCTCCGCAAGGCCTGCGGATTAGGCGTTGCCGCAATGGGGGTAAGACGCTGATTTCATATCGCAAAATCAGTTCGCATTTTTGTGATGCCGTATTCTCCCCAACACGGTTACGCGAGGTATCGAAACAGAACTTTGGAAAAAAGCAAGGGTTGCCGTCGGGAAAAATTGCGACGGGTTTGACTTTTCCCGCCTCAGCGCCTTAGCGTCGGGCATTCGAACAAATCAGCCTGCCAAGGGGAGTGCGCACGTGCTGGACCAACCTATTGCCCAGATAAAAAAACTTCGGGTCGAGTTCCAAACCAAGGATGGCCCCGTGGTGGGCGTCGAGGATGTCTCGTTCGAGGTGAAGCCCGGCGAAACCGTTTGTATCGTTGGCGAATCCGGGTCCGGCAAGTCCGTTTCCTCGCTGTCTTTGATGCGGCTGGTCGAGTTTGGCGGCGGCGAAATCGCGGGCGGAGAATTGCTGTTTGATCGCCGCGACGGGGACGAAATGGACCTGTCCAAAGCCGATCAGGATCTGATGAAACAGATTCGCGGCAACGAGATCGGAATGATCTTTCAGGAGCCGATGACAGCCCTGAATCCGGTTTTCACCGTGGGCCGACAACTGACCGAAGGTCTGCGCATCCACAAGAATATGTCCAAGACTCAGGCCGAAGAACGCGCCCTTGAACTGCTGCGTCAGGTGAGGATTCCCGAGCCGGAACGCCGTTTGAAGCAATATCCGCATGAACTGTCCGGCGGAATGCGGCAGCGCGTTGTGATTGCGATGGCAATGGCGTGCGAGCCCCGGCTTTTGATCGCGGACGAGCCGACCACGGCGCTGGATGTGACCATTCAGGCCGAGATTCTGGCCCTGATGGACCGGTTGAAGCGGGAAACCGGCACGGCGGTGATGTTTATCACCCATGACATGGCTGTGGTGGCACAGATGGCCGACCGCGTGGTGGTTATGTTCCGTGGCAACAAGGTCGAGGAAGGCACCGTCAAGGAAATCTTCGAAAACCCGCAGCATGATTACACCAAGGCGCTGTTGGCTGCGGTGCCCAAGCTCGGGGAAATGCAGGGGAAATCCGCGCCCGAGCCGATGAAATTGCTGGGGGTAGAAGGCCAGACCATCGCCCCGATTCCCGGCACCGAAGAGGTTTTGCTGACGGTCAAAAACCTGACTACACGCTTCCCCGTCAAAGGCGGGTTGCTGCGCCGCACGATTTCGAACGTTCACGCGGTCGAGGATGTGTCCTTTACGTTGAATCGCGGTCAAACGCTAAGCCTTGTGGGCGAATCAGGCTGTGGTAAGTCCTCGGCCGGGCGGTCGATCCTGCGTCTGGTCGAGCCAATGGCGGGCGAGATCGATCTGGATGGCGTCGATATCATGAAGCTGGATCCCGGCGGCCTGCGCAAGGCGCGGCTGGACATGCAGATGATCTTTCAGGACCCGTTCGCCTCGCTGAACCCGCAGATGCAACTGGTCGATCAGGTGGCCGAACCGATGCGCAACTATGGCGTCGCGACCGGGTCGGAACTACAGGACCGCGTGGCGCAATTGTTCGACAAGGTACAACTGCCGCGCAGCTTCATGCGCCGCTTCCCGCACGAGATGTCGGGCGGTCAGCGTCAGCGGATCGCGATTGCCCGCGCACTGGCCCTGAACCCCAAGCTGATCATCGCGGATGAGGCGGTCTCGGCGCTGGACGTGTCGGTGCAGGCGCAGGTTCTGAACCTGATGATGGAACTGCAATCCGAACTCAGCCTGTCATACCTGTTCATCAGCCACGACATGGCCGTGGTCGAGCGGGTCAGCCACCATGTCGGCGTTATGTATCTGGGCCGGATCGTCGAGCTTGGGCCGCGCGCGCGGGTGTTCGAGAACCCTCAGCACCCCTATACACAGGCGCTGATGAAGGCGGTTCCGATTGCCGATCCGAACCAGCGGAAATCGGAAAAAGACCTGAATTTCAAACCGATCCCGTCGCCAATTCATCCAATCGACTACACGCCTGAACCCTCGGTCTATCATGAGGTCGAACCGGGCCATTTCATCCTGACGACGGATAGCGGGTACTAAATTCCATGGCACAGCGCCTGACGCCGCTTGAGATCATGACCAAGCTGATCTCGTTCCCGACCGTAAGCCGTGACACCAACCTGCCGCTGGTTGATTGGGTCGAAAGCTATCTGCGGGAACATGGGATTGAACCGCATCGCTGGCCCGACCCGGACCAGCCGCACAAGGCGGCGGTATTTGCCCATGTCGGCCCGTGGGAAGAAGGCGCGGTAGTCCTGTCCGGCCACACGGATGTGGTGCCGGTGGACGGGCAACCGTGGGACACTGATCCCTTCACCGTTGTCGAAAAAGACGGCAAATATTTCGGGCGTGGCACCTGCGATATGAAGGGGTTTGATGCGCTGGCCATCTGGGCCTTGGTCGAAGGCCATTACGCAAACCTCCAACGCCCGCTGCAACTGGCGCTGAGTTTCGACGAAGAGATCGGCTGCACCGGCGCGCCGCCCATGATCAAGGCGATGCAGGGTGTTCTGCCCAAAGGCTCTGCCGTGATTGTGGGTGAGCCTTCGACAATGCAGGCGGTCACAGGGCACAAGGGCAGCTTTGGCTATGACACGCATATGGTGGGGTTCGAGGTCCACAGCTCGATCATGCACACCGGTGTCAATGCGATCATGCAGGCGGCGCCGCTGATCGATTGGGCAAATGATCAGAATGCACGTAATCAGGCGGCAAGGCCCAGCGATACCGCTGCGGTGTTCAACCCACCATGGTCGACCCTGCATGTGGGCATGATCGAAGGCGGTACGGCGCATAACATTACCGCCAAGGATTGCCGGTTCATGATGGACTTCCGCATTGTCCCGGACGAACGAAAAGCCGATTGGCGCGACGCGTATTTCCAGCAGGTGCGCGAGGTCGAGGCACGGATGCAGGCGGTCCACCCCGAGGCGCGGATCGACCTGTCCGAGAACTTCTCGATCCCCGGTCTGGTGCCGGAAGAGGATGGGGAGGCCGAGGCCCTGGTCCGCGCCCTGACCGGCGACAATGCCGGCCACGTGGTCAGCTATGGCACCGAGGCGGGTCAGTTTCAGGAAGCAGGCTATTCCGCTGTCATCTGCGGCCCCGGCGACATCGCGCAGGCGCATCAGCCGAACGAGTTTATCTCGGTCGCGCAGTTCGAAGCAGGCCACGCATTTATGAAACGGCTGCTGGAAAAGCTGACGGGCTAACCCGCCAAAGGAGGCACGACATGCCGGTGAAAAACAGACTTGCCGAGATGCATGGTGAAATCACCAAATGGCGTCGCCACCTGCATGCGCATCCCGAACTTATGTACGACGTCCACGAAACCGCAGCCTTTGTTGTTGAACGGTTGAAGGAATTTGGCGTCGATGAAATCACGCCCGGTATAGGCAAAACCGGCGTCGTGGCGGTGATCAAGGGCCGCACGGATACCAGGGGTCGCGTGATCGGGCTGCGCGCCGATATGGACGCCCTGCCGATCGAAGAAGCGACGGGGCTGGACTATGCCTCGACCGTTTCCGGCAAGATGCACGCCTGCGGGCATGACGGCCACACCTCGATGCTGTTGGGGGCTGCGCACTATCTGGCCGAGACGCGGAATTTCGATGGCACCGTGGTGCTGATCTTTCAACCGGCCGAGGAAGGCGGGGCCGGGGGCTTGGCCATGTGTCAGGACGGGCTGATGGACCGCTGGGGCATTCACGAGGTCTACGGGATGCACAACATGCCCGGCCTTCCGGTGGGGGAATTCGCGATCCGGCCCGGCGCTTTGCTGGCATCATCGGATGAGTTCGAGATCGTTGTGACCGGCAAGGGCGGCCATGCAGCGGCCCCTCACGACGCGGTGGATACGACGCTGGTTGCGTCGCATATTGTTGTGTCTTTGCAATCGGTTGTTTCGCGCACGGTGGACCCGATCAAATCGGTTGTTCTGACCGTCGGCACTTTTGAAACAGACAGTTCCGCGTCGAACGTGATTGCGCATACCGTCCGGCTGAAAGGCACCGTCAGAACGCTGAATTCGGAATATCGTACCATTGCCGAAGACCGCGTGCGCCGGATTGCCGAGGATACGGCCTCGGCCTTTGACGCATCGGCGCAGGTGAAGTGGAACCCCGGCTATCCGGTGACTGTGAATTCCGAGGCGGAAACCACCTATGCCGCAGAAGCCGCCGCAGCCGTTGCGGGTAAGGTGAATGACAGCACCGATCCCATCATGCCATCGGAAGATTTCGCCTACATGCTTGAAGAACGGCCCGGAGCCTACATCTTTGTTGGAAACGGGGACACGGCCATGTGCCACCACCCGGAATACAATTTCGATGACGACGCGATTCCCGCCGGCTGCAGCTGGTTTGCCGAGATTGTGGAACGACGATTGCCCATCGCCTGATAAGGGAGAATGACATGCCGATCAGAAACCGCCTTGCAGAACTGCACGATGAGATTACCGGCTGGCGGCGCGACATTCACGAACACCCCGAGATCCTGTACGACACCCACCGCACCAGCGCCCTGGTGGCCAAAAAGCTGAAAGAGTTCGGCTGTGATGAGGTTGTCACAGGCATCGGCCGTACCGGCGTGGTCGGGATCATCCGGGGCAAGACAGATACACAGGGCCGTGCGATTGGGTTGCGGGCGGATATGGATGCGCTGCCCATGCAAGAACAGACCGGGCTGGATTATGCCTCGAAAACCGCCGACGCGATGCATGCCTGCGGCCATGATGGTCATACGGCGATGGTTCTGGGCGCTGCAAAGTACCTAGCCGAGACGCGCAATTTCGACGGCACGGCAGTTGTGATCTTTCAGCCTGCGGAAGAGGGCGGCAACGGGGCCGAGGCCATGTGTCAGGACGGTTTGATGGACCGGTTTGGCATTCAGGAAGTCTATGCGATGCATAACGTGCCGGGCCTGCCCACGGGCCAATTCGCCATCCGCTCGGGGCCATTGCTGGCGGCGGCGGACGAGTTCGACATCCATCTGGAAGGTCATGGCGGGCATGCGGCCAAACCGCAGGAAACGGTGGACACCACAGTGATGCTGTCTCAGTTAATCGTGGCCCTGCAAACGGTTGTGTCGCGCAATGCCGACCCGATCCAGCAGGGTGTGTTGTCTGTGACCTCGGTCGAGACGTCATCGAAGGCGTTCAACGTGATCCCGCAATCGGCCCGCGTTCGGGGCACGGTACGCACGCATTCCAACGAAATGCGCGAGATGATCGAAAAGCGGCTGAGCGAAGTTGCCACCGGCATCGCCGCCACGATGGGCGGCACCGCAAGCGTGACCTACAACAAAGGCGTTCCGGTCACGATCAACGCCGAAGAGCAAACCGGCTATGCAGAAGAAGCCGCGATTGCTGTTGGTGGAAGTTGCGGCGAGGCCCCAATGGTGATGGGGGGCGAGGATTTCTCATTCATGCTGGAAGAACGCCCCGGCGCTTTCATCATTCTGGGCAATGGCGATAGCGCCGGGCTGCACCACCCCGAATATAATTTCAACGACGAGATCATCCCAATCGGATGCTCGTGGTTTGCCGAAATGGTCGAGCGCCGGATGCCGGCGGCTTGAAGTAGGAGAGAGAAAGAATGCCAGTTAAGAACCGCTTTGCCGAATTGCAGAACGAAATCACCGAATGGCGACGCGATCTGCATGAGAACCCCGAGATTTTGTTCGAAACGCATCGCACCAGCGCAGTAGTGGCCGAGAAACTCAAGGAGTTCGGTTGCGACGAGGTCGTCACCGGTATCGGCCGCACTGGCGTTGTCGGCGTGATCAAGGGCAAGTCCGACAGCAACGGCAAGGTCATCGGTCTACGCGCCGACATGGACGCGCTGCCGATCCATGAGGCGACGGGATTGGACTATGCCTCAAAAACGCCCGGCGCGATGCATGCCTGTGGGCATGATGGCCACACGGCGATGTTGCTGGGGGCTGCGAAGTACTTGTCGGAAACGCGCAATTTCGACGGCACCGTTGTCGTAATCTTCCAGCCTGCCGAAGAAGGCGGCGGCGGTGGGCGCGAAATGTGCGAAGACGGCATGATGGATCGCTGGAACATTCAGGAGGTCTACGGGATGCACAACTGGCCCGGTAAGCCGGTTGGCAGTTTCTCGATTCGTCCGGGCTCGTTCTTTGCGGCGACCGATCAGTTCGATATCACCTTTGAAGGGCGCGGTGGTCATGCGGCGAAACCGCAGGAGACGGTGGATACGACTGTCATGACGGCGCAGGCGGTGCTGGCATTGCAGACCATTGCATCGCGCAATGCGGACCCGATTGATCAGGTGGTGGTGTCGGTGACCTCGTTCGAGACGTCATCCAAGGCGTTCAACGTGATCCCGCAGACGGTGCAGATCAAAGGCACTGTGCGCACGATGAGCAAGGAGATGCGCGATCTGGCCGAAAAGCGGATCAACGAGATTTGCAACGGCGTGGCGGCGACGTTCGGCGGCACTGCGGACGTGACGTATATCCGCGGCTACCCGGTCATGGTGAATAGCGACGAGCAGACCGCGTTTGCCGCAGACGTGGCCCGGTCTGTTTCCGGCGACTGCGAGGATGCGCCTTTGGTGATGGGCGGCGAGGATTTTGCGTTCATGCTCGAAGAACGTCCGGGGGCGTATATTCTGGTTGGCAATGGCGACACGGCCATGGTGCACCACCCGGAATATAATTTTAACGACGAGGCCATTCCCGCCGGGTGCAGCTGGTGGGCTGAGATTGTCGAGCAGCGGATGCCGGCGGCCTGATTGAAAGGGTGGGGGCTCTGCCCCCACACCCCCGAGATATTTTTAGCCAGATGAAGAGGGATCCTGCGCCTATTGGGCGAGGGTCAGATGGGTGCAGAGCGTTTCAACGACTGCATCCAGCGCGTCCTTTTGGGTAAAGACGCAGGTTTGGGCTGCCGCGCGCGCGCGGGTCAGGGCGGTGTCATCTGCCAGCCAGGTTTCGACGGCATCGGACAGGTCTTTGGCGGTCTGGACCTCGATTGCGCCTTTGGCCTCGACCAGTGGGGCGAAAGTTTCGGCGAAGTTGAAGTAGCGCGGTCCGGTGATGACTGCGGCCCCGGCCTGGGCGGGTTCGAAGGGGTTGTGGCCCCCGATCTCTTTGAGCGATCCGCCAAGAAAGACTATAGGGCCAATAGCGTACCAAGTTCCGGTTTCGCCGAGCGTGTCGGCGACGTAGACTTGGGTTTGGGCGGTGATCGGCTCGCCAGCGGCGCGGAAGGCGGCGGGTAGGTTGGATTGACGCAGAAGGGTGGCAACGTCGCCTCGGCGCTCGGGGTGACGGGGGATCAGCAGCAGCAGAAGGTTCGGCCAGCGTTCCAGCAAAGCCTTGTGCGCCGCAAGTACCGTTTCCTCTTCGCCGTCATGAGTGGAACTGGCGATCCAGACGGGGCGATCTGCAATTTGCGCGCGTATCTCGTTCAAGGTTGCGCTGTCCACGGGCAGCGGGTCGGACATGGCCTTGAGGTTGGTGCCGGGTTTCACCCGGTCGGCTTGCGCGCCCATGGCAATCAGGTTGTTGGCCGTCTTTTCGTTCTGGGTCAGAAACAGCCGGAATTTATCCAGAAGGAAGCCCGCCGTTTTGGGGCGCTTTTTCCAGCCTTTGACGGACTTCTCGGACAGGCGCGCGTTGAGCAGGGCCAGCGGCACGCCCCGCCGTGCGCTTTCGACGATCAGGCGCGGCCATATTTCGCTTTCGACAAAGATCCCGGCGTCGGGTGTCCAATGGTCCAGGAAGCGTTTAACCGGGCCGGCTGTGTCCAGCGGCGGGTATTGGTGGCGCGCGCGGGCCGGCAGGCGCTTTTCGATCAGAGCGGCAGAGGTCGGGGTGCCCGAGGTTATCAGGAACTCGGCATCGGGCAGGCGTTCGCCCAGCTTCTTTATCAGGCTCAGAACCGACAGGCTTTCACCGACGCTTGCGGCGTGAAACCAGATCAGGCGGCCTTGCGGGCGGGTCAGGCTGGCGTGGCCGAGCCGTTCCTGTTGACGCTGTGGGGGGACGTCAGCGGCCTGCAGTTTGCGGCGCACCGCGCGCCAGACCAGAGGTGCCGCAATCGTCGTCAGGCCGCAATACAGCCGGTACAGCAGCGTTGGGTGGCCGGGCATGTCAGCCGCCCGTGTGGCTCATGTGGCGGCTCATTTGGCCATCGACGGCCTGACGGGAATAGTCGAAATCATGCCCTTTGGGTTTTAGGGTGATTGCGGCGCGGATCGCGTCTTCAAGCTGTGCTCCGCTGTCGGGGTGATCGCGCAGCGGGGCGCGCAGATCGGCCATATCCTCTTGTCCGAGGCACATATACAGCTCACCCGTGCAGGTCAGGCGCACGCGGTTGCAGCTTTCGCAGAAATTGTGGGACAGGGGCGTGATGAAGCCGATCTTCTGGCCTGTTTCCTCCAGCCGGACATAGCGCGCCGGGCCGCCGGTGCGCTCGGCCAGATCGGTGACGGCATAGTGGTTTTCGTATTCCTTGCGCACGTCTTTCAGCGACCAGTACTGATCCAGACGATCCTCGTTGCCGATATCGCCCATTGGCATGACCTCGATCCAGGTCAAGTCCATGTCACGCTCTGCGCACCATTCGGTGATGCGGGGCAGTTCCGGCTCGTTGAAGCCTTTCAGGGCCACCGCGTTGATCTTGACCCGCAACCCGGCCTTTTGCGCCGCGTCGATGCCGTTCAGCACCTGTTTCAGACGCCCCCATCGGGTGACTTTGGCGAATTTGTCATCGTCCAGCGTATCAAGCGAGACATTCACCCGCTGCACACCCGCCGCGTAAAGATCGTCGGCAAAACGGTGAAGCTGTGAGCCATTGGTGGTCAGCGTCAGCTCTTTCAGCGCGCCGCTGTCCAGATGACGGGTCATGGCATTGAAAAACGTCATGATATTGCGCCGCACAAGGGGTTCCCCGCCGGTGATGCGCAGCTTTTCGACGCCCATCTTCACAAAGGTGGAACACATCCGGTCCAGTTCTTCCAGCGTCAGAAGGTCTTTCTTGGGCAGGAAGGTCATGTTCTCGGACATGCAGTACACGCAGCGGAAATCGCAGCGGTCGGTTACCGAGACGCGCAGATAGGTGATGGCACGGGCGAAGGGATCAATCAGCGGAGCAGTCATGCGCTATAGGTAGATGTGGAACCGGTCCACGACAAGAGCGAACTGCGCTTTGGGCTGGAACAGATGGGTGTGGGGCTGTAGGTAAGACGGATGAGGTATTTTCTTGTTTTCCTGTGCGTTCTGGTCACCGGTTGCGATGCGGTTCGGTCAACAACGGATCGCGTTTTTGGCCGGAACGAAGCAGCGCCAGAAGTGGAATCCGAAATTACGGAAGCCACACTCGAGCCTGAGCCGGTTGCCGCCCGCGCCGATTGGGCGGGCCCCAGAACGACCATTGCAGGATTGGGCGATCCGACGACGCCCGGCCGCTGGATGCAAACGCCGCTTGTGGACACCGAGGTAACCGCACGTGTGGTGGTGCCTAGAACCGGTGCGCAGGCTTACATCACCTTGGTGCCGTCGCGCGGGCCGGAAGGCGGCGGGAGCCAGCTGTCATTGGATGCGATGCGGGCATTGCTGGTGCCGCTGGATGCGCTGGTCGAGGTCGAAATCTACGCCAACTGATCTTTCAGGTATTTCCCGGCTTCACGCCGGGCAAAGGGTTTCATGGCATCCCCATGTTGGTCCAGAAAGGCCAGGACGCGCGGGGCGTCGTGTTTGGACAGCTCGCGCAGCCACCAAGCAATGGCTTTCTGGATGAACCAGTCGCGGTCCGGGACATAGGTGGCGGCCCAGCCAAGGATATGATCCCGGCGGGCCAGATCATCCGGTTTCGGGTGGTTCTGCTTGGTCCAGGGCAGGGTGGCAACCAGCGCCGCGCGGCGTGTCCACATATGGTCCGAGGTCGTCCAGCCCTCGACTTGATCCAGACGCGTCGGGTCGGCGGATAGCCGTTTTTGCATCGCCATACAGGCGTGATCGGCAACGGCCCAGGCATCGAAATCCGGCAGCCAGCTTTCCAGCAACGCCCAAACCGCGTCGTCCGGTCGGATGCGCGCCTGCGTCAGCAGTTTGGCAGCGGCCAGACGGGCTTCGTGCACATTGGTCTGCCACAGCGCATCCGCCAAATGGATGCGCCCGGGCACGTCCAGTTCTTGCCTCCACGCTTTGTTGAGGTCGTTCAGAACCGGGTTGGCGACGCCCAGATAGGGGCGGTCCGCCTTGTGGTACGCCGCCATCTGCACGGCCTTTTCTGCGTCGGCATGGGCCTTTATCGCGGCAAGGGCGTCGTCCAGTGTCATCGGTCCAGCTTGTGCAGAAGATGTGCGCGCACCGTAGGCCATTCCGGTGCGGTGATTGAATAGACGGCCGTGTCGCGCAGGGTTCCGTTGGCCATCACCATATTGGCCCGAAGGATGCCATCCAACTGCGCCCCCAGCCGCTCGATAGCCTGCCGGGACTGAGTGTTCAGCCGATGGGTGCGGAATTCGACCGCATGGCAGGACAGACCCTCGAAAGCGTGGCGCAGCAACAGAAATTTGGCTTCGGTGTTCAGCGGCGTGCGCTGAACCGCGCGCCCGATCCAGGTCGAGCCGATTTCGACCCGCCGGTTGACCTCATCAGTGTTCATGTAGGTGGTCATCCCAATAGGGGTGCCGTCTTGTGTCATGACCGTAAAGGGCTGCATATCGTGCAACCCCATGCGGCGGTCGATCTCGGCGTCCATCCCCTCGACCGTGGGGATGGAGGTATACCAAAGCTGCCCCAGATCCGCCGCCGCCGTTTTCAGAGCCTCTGAATGCGCGGGGTCAAGCGGTTCCAATCGGACGTGAGTGCCAACAAGCGTAGCAGGGGCAGGCCAGGTCATTCCACCGTCACCGATTTCGCCAGATTGCGCGGTTGGTCCACATCCGTGCCTTTGGCGACCGCCGTATGATAGGCCAGCAATTGGGCCGGGACCGAATACAGAATCGGGGCGAGGCTGGGGTGGATATGCGGCATGCGGATCGTGCTCCAGACGCCGTCCTCGGCCTCGGCAATGCCGTCGTCATCGGACACAAGGATGACCTTGCCTTTGCGGGCCATCACCTCTTGCATGTTCGAGACCGTCTTGTCGAAAACCGTATCCTTCGGGGCCATCACCACAACCGGCATATGCTTGTCGATCAGCGCGATGGGGCCGTGTTTCAATTCGCCCGAGGCATAGCCTTCGGCGTGGATATAGCTGATTTCCTTCAGCTTCAGCGCACCTTCCATTGCCAGCGGGTACATCAGACCGCGTCCCAGGAACAGCACGTCGCGCGCCTCGGACAGGCGCTGGGCGGATTTGCGAATGGCGCGGTTCTGATCCAGCGCTGCGTTCAGGACCGAGGGCAACCCGCGCAGGGCGGCGGCGTGATCGGCCAGATCCTCATCCGACATCGTGCCCCGGTCGGCTGCGGCTTTGAGGGCCAGCATCAGCAGCACGCTCAGCTGACAGGTGAACGCCTTGGTCGAGGCAACGCCGATCTCGACCCCTGCATGGATGGGCAGCGCCACATCGCTTTCCCGCGCAATCGAGCTTTCGGGGACATTGATGACCGACACAATCTTGTCCGCCTTGCCCTCGCAATAGCGCAGCGCGGCCAGTGTATCGGCGGTCTCGCCCGACTGGCTGACGAACAGCGCCATGGTACGGTCGGTGATGGGTGGTTCGCGATAGCGGAACTCGCTGGCGATATCGACCTCGACCGGCAGTTTCGCCAATTGCTCGAACCAGTATTTCGCGGTCAGGCAGGCATAAAAGGCCGTGCCGCACGCGACCATTGTCAGGCGGTCCAGCTTGGTGAAATCCAGATCGGTATTTGGCAACACGACCCGGTCGCCGCCGGTGGGCAGGTAGGATCGGATCGCCTCGGCCACGACAACGGGCTGTTCGGCGATTTCCTTGGCCATGAAATGCTTGTGCTCGCCCTTATCGGCGCGTGCATGATCCAGCTTGATCTTGCGCATCTCACGATTGGCCAGTTCACCGGCCTCGTTGCGGATTTCCAGCGAGGTGCGGGTCAGGACCGCCCGGTCGCCTTCTTCAAGATAGGTGATCTTGTTGGTCAGCGGCGCCAGCGCAATCGCGTCCGAGCCAACATACATCTCACCATCTCCGTGACCAATCGCCAGCGGCGAGCCCTTGCGCGCAGCCACGATTAGGTCATCCTGACCGTCGAACAGAAAGGCCAGCGCAAACGCGCCCTGCAACTGGTCGATGGTTTTGAACGCGGCCTCAACGGGCGACAGGCCCGAATTCAGCAGATGTTCAGCCATCAGTGCGACGGTTTCGGTGTCGGTTTCGGTCTCGAACCCGATCCCGTGCTCGGCCAGTTCGGCGCGCAGTTCACGGTAGTTTTCGACGATCCCGTTGTGGACCACGGCAACCGGCCCGGCCTTGTGCGGGTGGGCATTGTTGACCGAAGGCGCGCCATGGGTGGCCCAGCGGGTGTGCCCGATGCCGGATTTTCCGGGCAAAGGGTCATGCACCAGCAGATCGCTTAGGTTGACCAGCTTGCCCACCGCCCGCCTGCGTCCCAAAGCTCCGTCATTCACGGTTGCAATACCGGCGCTGTCATAGCCGCGATATTCCAGCCGTTTCAGGGCCTCAACCAGAATGGGGGCGGCTTCATGCTGTCCCAGAACACCAACAATTCCACACATAAAATCAGGCCTCTTTATCGCGGCGAGCCTTTTTCGCCTTTAACATATCAAACAATTTGCGCGCGTAGCCGGGTTTGTTTTCCTGCTTGGCACGGGCTACGGCCAGTGCGTCGGCTTCGACATCCTTGGTCACGACCGTACCTGTTGCCGTCATTGCGCCATCACCAAGGGTCACAGGGGCCACCAGCATCGTGTTCGAACCGATGAACACGTTTTCACCAATCGTGGTCTTGTGCTTCATCACGCCGTCATAGTTGCAGGTGATCGTACCCGCCCCGATATTTGTTGCCGCCCCAACCGAGGCGTCACCGATATAACTGAGGTGATTGACCTTCGCGCCCTCGGCAATCTCGGCATTCTTGATCTCGACAAAATTGCCGATCCGCGCGTTTTCGGCCAGTTCCGCCCCGGGGCGCAAGCGGGCATAGGGGCCGACAATTGCACCCTGGCTGACATGGCAGCCTTCCAGATGCGAAAACGCCCGGATCGTTGCGCCGCTTTCCACGGTAACGCCAGGGCCAAAAACCACGTTGGGTTCGATCACCGTATCCCGCCCGATCACCGTATCGGCCGCCAGGTAGACGGTGTCCGGGGCCATCAGCGTGACGCCCAACTCCAGCAGTTCAGCACGCGCTTGCGCCTGAAACACAGCGTCCGCAGCGGCCAGATCAGTGCGGGAATTCACACCCAGCGTCTGTGCCTCATCACAGGCAACCGCCGTCACGGTCAGGTCGCGATTGCGGGCGATTTCCACCACGTCCGTCAGATAATACTCGCCCGAGGCATTGTCGTTGCCCACCGCATCGATCAACGACATCAGCGTCTGCGCGTTGCACGCCAAAAGGCCCGAGTTGCAGAAGCTTATTGCGCGTTCTTCATCCGATGCGTCCTTGAATTCGACAATCCGCTCCAGCGTGTCACCGTTCATGACCAAACGGCCATAACGCGCCGGATCGGCCGCTTCGAACCCAAGGATCACCAAATCGTTCTTGGCCCGCGCTTCGATCATCCGCTCCAGCGTGTCGGGTTGCAAAAACGGTGTGTCCCCATACAGGACCACGACGTTACCCTCGAACCCCTGCAGCGCCTTACGCGCTTGCGCAACCGCATGGGCGGTGCCCAGTTGTTCCTCCTGCACCGCGATCTGGGCGGTCTCGTCCTCGGCCTGCGCCACCTTGGCGACGGCCTCGGCCCCGTGGCCTGTGACGATCACGGTGCGCTCGGGCGACAAGACCGATCCGGCGCGCATGGCGTGGATCAGCATCGGAACCTGAGCGATTGGGTGCAGGACTTTGGGGATGTCCGAATTCATCCTGGTGCCTTTCCCGGCGGCAAGGATGACAAGGGCAGTGGTCATGAAATCGTTTTCTCTTTGTGTTTTGTTGCCGTCCGTTTTATCCGCTGAGGGCAAAGGCGCAAGCCGTTCGGCCATCAAACTAGATTGCCGTTTGCAACACGACATGGCGGAAACCTGCCGAGCAAGGAGGCGCAATGCGCACGGTCATCTTCGATCTGGACGGGACTTTGGCGGATACGTCGGGCGATTTGCTGGCCGCGGCGAACCACTGTTTTCGCAAGATGGGGCATGGGGATGTGTTGGTTCACGGGCAGGATGCGGGTATCGCCGTGCGTGGCGGTCGGATGATGTTGACCCACGGTCTGAAACGGGTCGGGGCCTTTGATGAGGGCACAGTAGACGCCTACTATCCCGTGCTGCTTGAGGCCTATGCCAAAGACATCGACACCCATACACATTTCTATCCCGGCGCGTTGGACGCGGTCGAGGCGTTGAAAACCGCAGGTTATGGCGTTGGGATCTGCACCAACAAACCGGAACGGCTGGCGGATCAATTACTGAGCCAGATGGGCGTGCGGGATCAGTTTGCCTCATTAGTTGGTGCGGATACCTTGTCGGTGCGCAAACCAGACCCTGAACCCTTACGCGAAGCCGCGCGGCGCGCTGGCGGGCATCCCGATCTGTGCGTTCTGATCGGAGATTCGGATACCGACCGCAATACCGCACGGGCCGCCGGAGTCCCCTCGGTGCTGGTAACATTCGGCCCCTCAGGAGACGACATGGCAGCGTTGCAGCCCGAAGCGCTGCTGCATCATTTCGATGACCTGCCAGAAATGGTGGCTGATCTGATCGGTGCGGCTGCATGATCTCTTGACCCGAACCGGATGCGACCCCAGAACTGAGCCATGACAGAGACATTCACCGGTAGTTTCACCCAGCAAGAGCCAATCCCCGATGAGGCAATCGACGCGGCGATGGCCGTCCTGCGCCATGGGCGCTTGCATCGTTACAATGTCGCGCCCGGTGAATTGGGCGAGACCGCGTTGCTGGAACAGGAATTTGCCGCTCAGATGGGGGCTAAATACTGCCTCGCCGTGTCGTCCGGTGGCTATGCGCTGGCCACCGCGTTGCGTGCCGTAGGAGTGCAGCCCGGCGATCCGGTGCTGACAAACGCGTTCACGCTGGCTCCGGTGCCGGGATCGATTGCCTCGGTTGGGGCCAAACCCGTTTTCGTTGGGGTTACGGAAGACCTGACCATCGATCTGGACGATCTTGAGGCCAAGCTGGATCAGGCACGCGTTTTGATGCTGAGCCATATGCGCGGTCATCTGTGCGACATGGACCGGCTGATGCGGATGTGCGACGCGGCCGGTGTAACCGTGATCGAGGATTGCGCCCATACGATGGGGGCAGCCTGGCGCGGTCAATTGTCGGGTCGTCAGGGCGCGGTTGGGTGTTATTCGTGCCAGACCTACAAGCACGTCAATTCAGGTGAGGGCGGTTTGCTGATCACCGATGATGAAGAACTGGCGGCCAAGGCCACCATGCTGTCGGGGTCCTATATGCTGTATGAACGCCATCTGGCCGCACCGGGGCCTGAGGTGTTCGAGCGGATCAAGTACACCACCCCCAATGTCTCGGGTCGCATGGACAATCTGCGCGCGGCCATCCTGCGCCCGCAGTTGCGGGATCTGGACCGGCAGGTTGAGCGTTGGAACGAACGATACCGCGCCGTCGAGGCCGGTCTGCGTGGCACGCCGGGGCTGACCGTGGTCGAGCGCCCGAAGGCCGAGACCTATGTGGGCTCGTCGATTCAGTTTCTTCTGTTGGACTGGTTGCCCGAACGTATCGCAGAGGTGATCAGCCGCTGCGCCGCGCGCGGGGTCGAGTTGAAGTGGTTTGGCGGGGCCGAGCCAACCGGTTTTACCTCGCGCTATGACAGTTGGCGCTATGTGGACAGCGAGCGGATGCCAAAATCGGACCGCGTGCTGGCGGGTGTGATGGACATGCGGGTTCCACTGACCTTTTCGTTGGAGGATTGTCAGTTGATCGCGCGCATCATTCGGGCCGAGGTCGGGGCCGTCTACCAATCGTGATCCAGCGGAGTGCGCCTGCGGCGCACGCTTGATGTTTGCAAAACGCCGCCCCGCATGGGCGGCGTTTGTGCGTTTTGGGGCCGATATCCTTACGGTGATTGACCGGTTGCAGATTCGCTGCTATCCAGTTATTGAACACTTGTTCATTAATTCTCGGGAGGAGCCCGCCAATGTTCATGGCGACTATGAAATTCGATCTTGGCGAAGACGTGAACGCGCTGCGTGAAATGGTGCATCGCTGGGCGCAGGAACGGGTCAAGCCGATGGCCGCTGATATTGACGCGTCCAACGAATTTCCCAACGAGCTATGGGCTGAAATGGGTGAGCTTGGCCTGCTGGGCGTCACTGTGCCCGAGGAATATGGCGGTGCCGGAATGTCCTATCTGGCCCATACGATTGCTGTGGAAGAAGTGGCGCGGGCATCAGCCTCGGTTTCGCTGTCCTATGGCGCGCATTCAAACCTGTGCGTCAATCAGATCAAGCTGAACGGCAATGAAGAACAAAAGCGGAAATACCTGCCGCGCCTGATCTCGGGCCAGCATGTGGGGGCGTTGGCGATGTCCGAACCCTCGGCCGGGTCGGATGTGGTTTCGATGAAGCTACGGGCGGAAAAGCGCAACGACCATTACCGTCTGAACGGCAACAAATACTGGATCACCAACGGGCCGGATGCGGACACTCTGGTCGTTTATGCCAAGACCGACCCGGATGCCGGATCCAAGGGCATCACCGCGTTTCTGATCGAAAAAGAGATGAAGGGTTTCTCGACCTCGCCCCATTTCGACAAGCTGGGGATGCGCGGGTCGAACACCGCGGAACTGATCTTTGAAGATGTCGAGGTGCCGTTCGAAAACGTTCTGGGCGAAGAAGGCAACGGCGTTGCGGTTCTGATGTCGGGTCTCGACTATGAACGTGTCGTGTTGGCCGGGATCGGAACCGGCATCATGGCGGCCTGTCTGGATGAAATCATGCCCTATTTGTCCGAGCGCAAGCAGTTCGGCAAACCGATTGGCAGCTTCCAACTGATGCAGGGCAAGATCGCCGATATGTATACGGCGATGAACTCGGCCCGTGCCTATGTCTACGAGGTGGCCAAGGCCTGTGATCGTGGGGATGTGACCCGTCAGGATGCGGCTGCGTGCTGCTTGTATGCGTCCGAAGCGGCGATGACCCAGGCGCATCAGGCGGTTCAGGCGATGGGCGGGGCGGGGTTCCTGTCGGACGCGCCGGTCAGCCGGATTTTCCGCGACGCCAAGCTGATGGAGATCGGCGCCGGCACCAGCGAGATTCGCCGGATGCTGATTGGCCGCGAGTTGATGAGCGAGATGCAGTGAACAGAATGCCTCGCCGGTTCCGGACCGGCGAGGCGTTTGCGGGATCAGAACTGATGGACGTAGGACACACCGACCAGCCATGGATCGATTTCGGCGGTACCAATGTCGGCACCGTCCAGTGTCACGTCCGAGTCGATGTCGAACCAGCGCACGTTCAGCCGGACGGCACCTTTTTCGGTGACCATATAGTCCAACCCGGCCTGCAGCGAGACACCGAACGAGTTATCGACCTTGAGCTCGCCCAGATCGGACTGCTCGTCAAAGAAGATGGTATAGTTCAGACCAGCACCGACATAGGGTTTCCAGGCGCTGTTGGTCGGGAAGTGATAGTTCAGCGACAGGGTGGGGGGCAGGTGCTTGACGCTGCCCGCGTCGACACTGCCGCCAAGGGTGATGTCGTGGCTGAACGGCGTTGCGGCCAGCAGCTCGATCCCCAGATTGTCGCGAATGAAATACTCGGCGGTGAAGATCGGTCGGGTGTCGGCATCGATCTCGGCGTCAGAGTTTGCGATCGTTCCGTTGTCGGATTTCGGGTCCAGGTATCCGACACCGACACCAAGGGTCCAGCCGCCTTGCGATTGCGCAAACGCGGGCACGGCCAGTCCGGCCAATGCGGTAGAAAGGGTCAAAGCGACGAGCGTTTTGGTCATAATCTTGCCTTTGGTTTTGTTGACGCCTCGGATGTGGCAGGCTGGGCCGGGTCACACTCTGATCTGCATCAAGTTTCAGTGTGGGGGTGGAACGGAGCGGAA
The DNA here is from genome assembly GCF_056532945.1 of Ruegeria sp. H7. Lineage (NCBI taxonomy): Bacteria > Pseudomonadati > Pseudomonadota > Alphaproteobacteria > Rhodobacterales > Roseobacteraceae > Ruegeria > Ruegeria sp. H7. The sequence goes on along the minus strand of NZ_JBQFNZ010000001.1, from coordinate 494,372 downwards.
GCCGAAAACGACAATGAAACAAGGGGTTATCACTATGATTGACCCTGCGCGCATACCGGGTTTGCGCCCTGGGGATAGCTGGGACCTGCCGGACCGGTTGAACATGGCGAAACAATGCCTCGACCATCCTGCTGAGAAGGTGGCCCTGATCGACCTGACCGGGGCATCTGAACAGCGCGTCACCTACGGGCAATTGCGACAGATGACGGACGGGCTGGCCCGGACACTGCTGCCCAAAGTGCAGGCCGGGGATCGGGTGGGCGTCTTGCTGAGCCAGTCGCCCTGGTGTGCCGCTGCGCATCTGGCGATCTGGAAGATCGGGGCGATCTCGGTGCCTTTGTTCAACCTGTTCAAACAGGATGCGCTGCGGTCTCGGGTTGGGGATGCAGGCGCGCGGCTCGTCCTGACGGATGCCGAGGGCGCGGAACTCTTGGGCGACCTTGCTGAGCCTTTGATCGCGTCCGAGATCGGTCAGCCGGGCGGGCCGGTGCCGTTTGCGGAAACCGCGCCAAATGATCCGGCGGTACTGATCTACACATCCGGCACAACCGGCAGCCCCAAGGGCGCGCTGCATGGGCATCGGGTTCTGACTGGCCATATGCCGGGCGTGTCGATCAGCCATAACCATCTGCGCGACGGTGACTGCCTGTGGACCCCTGCCGACTGGGCCTGGATCGGCGGTTTGTTCGATGTGCTGATGCCCGGGCTTGCCTTGGGAATTCCGGTGGTCGCAGCGCGGCTTGAGAAATTCACGCCCGAAGCCTGCGCCGATATCATCGCGCGTGGGGGCGTGAAGAACGTGTTTTTCCCGCCCACGGCGCTGCGGATGCTCAAGGCGGCGGATCAATCGATCCCCGTCCTGCGCTCGGTCGCCTCGGGGGGTGAGCCTCTGGGGGCCGAGATGCTGGCCTGGGGGCAGCAGGCGTTTGGCCTGACGATCAACGAATTCTACGGCCAGACCGAATGCAACATGGTCGTGTCCTCCTGCGCCGAGGACTTCCCGGTGCAGCCCGGCTGCATCGGCAAGCCTGTGCCGGGGCATGACGTGGCGGTGATCGACGATGATGGCAAGCCGACCACCGAAGAAGGCGACGTCGCCATCCGGCGTGGCTCAGCCTCGATGCTGCTGGAGTACTGGAACCGACCCGACGCGACGGCTGAGAAGTTCCGGGGCGATTGGCTGATCACCGGAGATCGCGGCGTGTGGGAGGGTGATTACCTGCGCTTTGTCGGTCGTGATGACGATGTGATTACCTCCGCCGGGTATCGCATCGGCCCGGCTGAGATCGAGGACTGCCTGCTGACCCACCCGGCGGTGGCGACAGTCGGTGTGGTCGGTAAACCCGACAAGCTGCGGACCGAGATCGTGAAGGCCTATGTGGTGTTGAAACCGGGGGCTGAGGCGGCGGAGCGTGAGTTGCAGGATTGGGTCAGGGACCGTCTGGCGCATTATTCGTACCCGCGCGAGGTGACGTTTCTGGAGGAATTGCCGATGACGGTGACGGGCAAGGTGATCCGGAAGGAGTTGAAGGCGCGGGCGGCGGGGGAGGTTCATGAATGAAGCAACTTCTGACACTTTGTGTATTGACCTTTGGTGCTGCCGCTCCGCTAGCTGCTGAGGAAACGATAGAAACTTTGGATGTTCCTGCTTGGTTTGACAGTTGCACAGCGCTTTCCACCACCATCATAGCGGACGAAATGGATGCTCGATGTATGTCTTCAGCATACGATTATTGCGAACTTGGACATCCAACCGAGGAACGGCGCGTTTGTATGGAGAAGTTAAACGCTCATCTTGTGGCAAAGATCCTAGAAATCGGGGAAGGCTTGCCAGATCAAGTAGCGGGTTTGCGCGGCTTTAAGAAATGGTCTTACCCGCGTCGTTTGGAGAAATTCAGAAATGACGAATTCGATCCAGACTGTTCTCAAATGACAGAATTTATGTGTGAAACTTTCAATATCATAGTGCGATGGAGCGCCGCCAGAGATCTTGAACGATTGTCAAATGCGCCTAGAGGATCAGAAGCAGAATGAAACTCACATCCAAAGCCATCCCAACCTCTGAGGGCTTCAAAGCAAACCGCACGGCTCATCTCGACGCGCTGGCGCAAATCTCTGCCGCTGCCGAAGCGGCCCGTATGGGCGGGGGCGAGAAATCCCGCGCGCGGCATGAATCTCGGGGCAAGATGCTGCCGCGTCGGCGGGTGGCGAACCTGCTGGACCCGGGGTCTCCGTTCCTCGAAATCGGCGCGACGGCGGCGCATGGAATGTATGGCGATGCGGCCCCGGCCGCAGGGGTGATCGCGGGCATTGGCCGGGTGCAGGGGCGCGAGGTCATGGTGGTCTGCAACGACGCCACCGTGAAGGGCGGCACTTATTACCCGCTGTCGGTTAAGAAACACCTGCGGGCGCAGGAGATTGCCGAGGAAAACCATCTGCCCTGTATCTATCTGGTCGATAGCGGCGGTGCGAACCTGCCCAATCAGGATGAGGTCTTTCCCGACCGCGACCATTTCGGCCGCATCTTCTATAATCAGGCGCGGATGAGCGCGAAGGGTATCCCTCAGATCGCCGTGGTGATGGGGTCGTGCACGGCGGGCGGGGCCTATGTGCCTGCTATGTCGGATGTGACGATCATCGTGCGCGATCAGGGCACGATCTTTCTGGCCGGGCCGCCTCTGGTCAAGGCCGCGACCGGAGAGGTTGTCAGCGCCGAGGATCTGGGCGGCGGCGACGTGCATACCCGCCTGTCCGGCGTCGCGGATTATTTGGCCGAGGATGATGCCCACGCGCTGGCCTTGGCGCGACGGGCCGTTGGATCGTTGGGCGGTGCCGGGCTGAAGCCCGGCCTACAGCTTGAGGCACCCGAAGATCCGGCCTACGACCCCGAGGAAATTCTGGGCGTCGTGCCTGCCGATCTGCGCACGCCTTATGACATCCGCGAGGTGATTGCGCGTCTGGTCGATGGATCCCGGTTCGATGAATTCAAGCCGCGTTTTGGTGAGACGCTGGTGACGGGGTTTGCGCATGTCAAAGGCTGCCCGGTCGGGATCATCGCCAATAACGGCGTGCTGTTTTCCGAGGCCGCGCAGAAGGGTGCGCATTTCGTGGAACTGTGTTCGCAGCGCAAAACGCCTTTGGTGTTCTTGCAGAACATCACCGGGTTCATGGTCGGTCGGAAATACGAAAACGAGGGCATCGCGCGGCACGGGGCCAAGATGGTGACAGCCGTGGCGACGACCAATGTGCCCAAGATCACCATGCTGGTGGGCGGCTCGTTCGGGGCCGGGAATTACGGCATGTCGGGGCGGGCTTATCAGCCGCGATTCCTGTGGACCTGGCCGAACTCGCGGATTTCCGTGATGGGCGGCGAGCAGGCGGCGGGCGTGCTGGCCACCGTCAAACGCGACGGGATCGAGCGGCAGGGCGGCACATGGTCGGCTGAGGAAGAGGCCGCGTTCAAACGCCCGACGCTGGAGATGTTCGAGGAACAGTCGCACCCGCTCTATGCCTCGGCCCGGTTGTGGGACGACGGCATCATCGACCCGCGCAAAAGCCGCGACGTGCTGGCCTTGTCGCTGAGCGCGGCGCTGAATGCCCCGATTGAGGAAACACGTTTCGGCGTGTTCCGGATGTGAGAAGATAACCATGACGAAACTTTCAAAAGATAAACTTGCTTATCTTTGGGTGGAACACAGCAACAAAATGTGGCGCACGGTATATGCCACACCCATTGTTGCGGTGCCCGTGGTCGCTGGGTGGTTCGCTTTGTACAGCGATGGTAATTCAACTTTTGCGTTTCTAACGGCCTTTTTGGGAATGCTGTTGATGATCGCGCAATGGGCCATCATAACTCGGATGGCACAGTTTGACGGTGCCTTCTTCAAAACCCTGGAGGCCGACCTTCCGAATTTCGGGGCACCAGTTCTCAGGCAAAGCGGAAAGCTACTTGCCCAATCCGTGCCGGTGATCCTGCTGCTGATTTTCCTTTTGCTAGCAATTGTTTCGTTCACATTTCCATTTGTCGAAACAGGTGGAGGCGTCTGATGTTCAATAAAATCCTGATTGCCAACCGGGGCGAGATTGCCTGTCGGGTGATGGAAACCGCCCAAAAGATGGGTGTTTCCTGCGTTGCGGTGTATTCCGATGCGGATGCGTCGGCCAAGCATGTGCAGATGGCGGATGAGGCTGTGCATATCGGTGGCGCGGCCCCGGCGGAGAGTTATCTGAAGGGCGACGTGATTATTCAGGCAGCGCTCGATACCGGTGCGCAGGCGATTCATCCGGGCTATGGGTTTCTGTCCGAGAATCCCGAATTCGTGGATGCGGTTCAGGCGGCGGGTCTGATCTTTATCGGCCCTTCGGCGAATGCGATCCGCAAGATGGGCCTCAAGGACGCGGCCAAGGTGCTGATGGAGCAGGCAGGCGTGCCCGTGGTGCCGGGCTATCACGGTGACAACCAAGACCCCGAGCATCTGGCGGGGGCTGCCGACACCATCGGCTATCCGGTTCTGATCAAGGCCGTTGCGGGCGGTGGCGGGAAGGGGATGCGCCTTGTTGAACGGCCTCAGGATTTCGCAACCGCGCTCGACAGCGCGCGGGGTGAGGCAAAGACCGCCTTTGGCAATGACGCCGTGCTGGTCGAAAAATTCTTCGCCAAACCGCGCCATATCGAGGTGCAGGTGTTTGGCGATGGCACCCATGCGGTGCATCTGTTCGAACGCGATTGTTCGTTGCAGCGGCGGCATCAGAAGGTGATCGAAGAAGCTCCGGCCCCCGGCATGACCGCTGAAATGCGCGAGGCGATGGGGCAGGCCGGTGTACGCGCGGCTGAGGCCATCGGCTATAAGGGCGCGGGGACGGTTGAGTTCATCGTTGATGCCTCGGACGGGCTGCGACCGGATCGGTTCTGGTTCATGGAGATGAACACGCGCCTGCAGGTGGAACATCCCGTTACCGAAGCCATCACTGGTGTTGATCTGGTAGAATGGCAGCTGCGCGTCGCGGCGGGTGAGAGCCTGCCGAAACGGCAGTCGGACCTGTCGATCACCGGTCATGCGTTCGAGGCCCGACTTTATGCCGAGGATGTGCCAAAGGGCTTTCTGCCCGCGACCGGCACGCTGACCCATCTGCATTTCCCGCAGGATTGCAGGGCCGACAGTGGCGTGCGTACAGGGGATACGATCAGCCCTTGGTATGATCCGATGATCGCGAAGGTGATCGTGCACGGCCCGACCCGCGCTGTTGCGCTGGAAACGCTGCATCGGGCCTTACGCGGGACCGAGGTTGGGGGCACGGTCACAAACCTGTCCTTTCTGGGCGCATTGACCCGCCATGCGGGCTTTGCCTCGGGCGATGTGGATACAGGGCTTATCGGGCGCGACATTGATACGCTGGTGCAGGAGGATGAGCCAAAGCCGGAAACGCTGGTTGCAGCAGCGATGCATGCGTTTGGCTTGCTGGAGGCATCGGATTCTACGGGGTTCACCTTGTGGGCTCCGCTGCATCGTGCGACGCAGTTGAGGCGCAATGGCGACATCGTGGACCTTGATGTTCAGGTCGAAGGCCCGAACACGCAAATCTGGCAGGTCGGGGATCGCACAGTCACGGCGACCCGGCGCAATGGGCGCTGGCTGATTGACGGGGTGAGAATGCCCAATGTCTCGGTCGCAGGGTCCCGGATCACCGTATTCGAGAACTATGGTCAGGTGTTTGATATCGTTGACCCTCTGGACCGCGACACCAGCGCGGCGGGCGATACCAATGTCATCGAAGCGCCCATGCCGGGTCTGGTCAAAGCGGTGTTCGCGACGGCAGGCCAATCGGTCAAGGAAGGCGACCGCCTTGCCATTCTCGAAGCCATGAAGATGGAGCATTCTCTGCTGGCCGCGCGTGACGGAGTGGTGGCCGAGGTGCTTGCCGAAGACGGTGCGCAGGTCGAGGCTGGGGCGGCTCTGGTCCGGTTGGAGGACGCGTAAGCTGTTCGTTGGGCGCGCGGCGTGGCACAGTCGGGCCATCCGTATTTGAAACGAGAAGAAGCCAGAGAGGGCGAAGGAATGGTTGAGCGCGTCGAAATCTTTGAAGTGGGGCCACGGGACGGGCTGCAGAACGAAAAGCGCGACATCCCGGTCGCCGAGAAAATCGCCTTGGTCGATTGCCTGTCCGATGCCGGGTTCAACAGGATCGAGGTAGCCAGTTTTGTGTCGCCCAAATGGGTGCCGCAAATGGCAGGCAGCGCCGAGGTTCTGGCCGGTATCCGCCGGGCCGACGGCCTGCGTTATGCCGCACTGACGCCGAACATGCGGGGATACGAGGATGCTCTGGCCGCCGGTGCGGATGAGATTGCGGTTTTTGCCTCGGCGTCTGAGGGATTTTCGAAGGCCAATATCAACGCCACGATTGCCGAGTCGATTGAGCGGTTCGCGCCGATTCTGGACGCCGCACGCCATATTGACCTGCCAGTGCGTGGCTATGTCTCATGCGTGACCGATTGCCCGTATGACGGACCGACCCCGCCGGAAAAAGTGGCCGAGGTTGCGGATCTTCTGTTCTCGCATGGTTGTTACGAGGTGTCATTGGGGGACACAATCGGGCAGGGAACCCCGGACAAGATCGCGCGGATGCTGATGGCCGTGCGCGAGCGCGTGCCGGTGACCCGTCTAGCCGGGCATTTTCACGACACGAACGGGCGGGCGATTGACAATATCGACGCCTCGCTTTCGTTGGGGGTGCGGGTGTTTGACGCGGCCGTTGGCGGCCTTGGCGGGTGCCCCTACGCGCCCGGCGCCGCAGGCAATGTCGCGACCGAGGCCGTGGCAGCGCATCTGGAGCGATTGGGCTACGAAACCGGGTTGGATGCCGGAATTTTGGAAAAAGCGGCGCAGATGGCGCGCGCAATGAGGGGCTGAAATGTTCGACACCATAACCGTCACAACGGATGCGCGCGGCGTCGCGACATTGAAATTGGATCGTGCCGAAAAACACAACGCCATGTCGGCGCAGATGATTGCGGAACTGACTCAGGCGGCTTCTGATTTGGAGCAGGACGCGTCCGTTCGGGTGGTGGTTCTGACCGGTGAGGGCAAATCGTTCTGCGCTGGCGGGGATTTGGGGTGGATGCAGGATCAGATGGCTGCGGATCCTGAAACGCGATTTGCCGAGGCGCGCAAGCTGGCTGAGATGTTGCAGGCGCTCAACACGTTGCCGAAACCTCTGATCGGTGCGTTGCAGGGTAACGCGTTTGGGGGCGGGGTCGGTTTGGCTGCTGTCTGTGACGTGGCGCTTGGCGTTGAGACGCTGAAAATGGGGCTGACGGAAACCAAGCTGGGCCTGATCCCGGCCACTATCGGCCCTTACGTGATCGCCCGCATGGGCGAGGCAAGGGTTCGGCGAGTCTTCATGTCTGCGCGCCTGTTTGACGCGACCGAGGCGGTGACGCTTGGCCTGTTGGCCAAGGTTGTACCTGCGGACGAGCTGGCGGACGCTGTTGAGGCTGAAGTACGCCCCTATCTGGCCTGCGCACCGGGGGCTGTCGCCTCGGCCAAGGCGCTTGTCAGGGATCTGGGGCCGAAAATCGACGAGCAGGTCATTGACCACACCATCAACGCGCTTGTCGCTCGCTGGGAAACCGATGAAGCGCTTGAAGGCATCGGCGCGTTTTTCGACAAACGCAAGCCTGCGTGGATCAACGAAGTTTGACTCTGAAACTCGAAACGCACCAACAGGGGGGTGGCGAGGGTTTTCTTAGACCTGTCAAGCCCCTGAATGACCCCCTGCGCGCTTGTGGTCGGTTGACCCTCTGATCCCGCAGGGATACAGAATATCCAGTCAACACGCCAATTGACGGCGCGCCTTGTCGGGGCCGCGCAAGAAAGGAGCCACTCGTGGAAGAGTTGTTGCGGGAATATCTCCCGATCCTGGTGTTTCTGGCCGTGGCCGTGGGCCTTGGAATCGTGCTGATTCTGGCGGCCGTCGTCCTTGCTGTCCGCAATCCCGATCCGGAAAAAGTCAGCGCATATGAATGTGGTTTCAACGCGTTCGACGACGCCCGGATGAAATTTGACGTTCGCTTCTATCTGGTCTCGATTCTCTTCATCATCTTCGACCTGGAAATCGCCTTTCTGTTCCCCTGGGCCGTTGGCTTCAAGGACATCAGTGATGTGGGGTTCTGGTCCATGATGGTGTTCCTGGCGGTGCTGACCATCGGCTTTGCCTATGAATGGAAGAAAGGGGCCCTGGAATGGGAGTGATGACGGGTGCAAACACCGCCGGCGTCGACAAAGAAGTCGCCACCCAGGCCCTGAATGCCGAGCTGCAGGACAAAGGCTTCCTGCTGACCTCGACCGAAGACATTATCAACTGGGCACGCACCGGTTCCTTGCACTGGATGACCTTTGGTCTGGCCTGCTGCGCGGTCGAGATGATGCACACCTCGATGCCGCGCTATGACGCCGAACGGTTCGGTATCGCCCCGCGCGCGTCGCCACGTCAGTCGGACGTGATGATCGTTGCAGGCACCCTGACCAACAAGATGGCCCCGGCGCTGCGCAAGGTTTACGACCAGATGCCCGAGCCGCGCTATGTGATCTCGATGGGGTCCTGCGCGAATGGCGGCGGGTATTACCACTATTCCTATTCGGTGGTACGCGGCTGTGACCGTATCGTCCCGGTGGACATTTACGTCCCCGGCTGCCCGCCAACTGCCGAGGCGCTGCTATACGGTCTGATGCAGTTGCAACGCAAAATCCGCCGCACCGGCACGATTGTACGCTGAGGGAGAGGGCAGATGAGCGAAGCACTCAAGGAACTTGGCGCGCAACTTGAACTGAAGCGGTCCGACTGCGTGCTGTCGTGGGACGTCACCCATGGTGAGTTGAACGTCGATGTCGCTCCGTCGAGCCTTGTTGAGTTCATCGAGTTTCTGCGCAGCGACCGCAACTGTCAGTTCTCGACCCTTGTGGATATTACCGGCGTTGATTACCCCGAACGGGCCAAGCGCTTTGATGTTGTCTATCACTTCCTGTCGATGTACCAGAACCAGCGCATTCGCCTGCGGGTCTCGATCCGCGAGGAGGACATGGTACCCTCGATTGTCGACGTGCACCCCTCGGCCAACTGGTTCGAGCGTGAGGTGTTCGACATGTTCGGGATCCTGTTCTCGGGCCACCCCGACCTGCGGCGTATCCTGACCGACTATGGGTTCCGAGGTTATCCGCTGCGCAAGGATTTCCCGACAACCGGCTATACCGAGGTGCGCTATGACGAGGCGCAAAAGCGCGTGGTCTACGAACCCGTCTCGCTGGTGCAGGAATACCGTCAGTTTGATTTCATGTCCCCGTGGGAAGGTGCGAATTACATCTTGCCGGGGGATGAGAAACAGGAGGCCGAGTGATGGGTGGTACCTGGTGGTTGATCCTTTCCGCGCTGACCATCATCCCGATGGTCAAGATACTGCCGTTTTTCGGGATCAACAAAGTCTGGTGTCTGCTCTGTCTCATCCCATTTGGCACGATTGCCCTGCTCTGGTGGGTCGGGATCAAGCTACAGGAATTGGAGCGCCGCTGAGATGATGCTGGGGGAACTGATCGCATTGGGGGCGCTGGGCGTTCTTCTGGCCGGGGCCGCCGCCAAGGCCGCCGAGGCGGAAAAGGTCCGGGTCCGGGCTGAGGCGAAAAAGAACAAACGGGGGCGTTGATGGACGGCTCAAGATACGATGACGGCAGCACGGACGCGCTGAGCGGAGAACAGAAGATCCGCAACTTCAACATCAACTTCGGCCCGCAACACCCTGCGGCGCATGGAGTTTTGCGTCTTGTGCTTGAGTTGGACGGCGAGATTGTCGAGCGCTGCGACCCGCATATCGGCCTGCTGCACCGTGGCACCGAAAAGCTGATGGAAAGCCGGACGTATCTGCAGAACCTGCCATATTTCGACCGTCTGGATTATGTAGCACCGATGAACCAGGAACACGCCTGGTGCCTCGCCATCGAAAAGCTGACCGGGGTTGAGGTGCCGCGCCGGGGCTCGCTGATCCGGGTGCTCTATTCTGAGATCGGCCGTATTCTGAACCACCTGCTGAACGTGACCACACAAGCCATGGATGTGGGTGCTCTGACCCCGCCTCTGTGGGGCTTTGAAGAGCGTGAAAAGCTGATGGTGTTCTATGAGCGTGCCTGTGGTGCCCGTCTGCACGCCGCCTATTTCCGCCCCGGTGGCGTTCATCAGGACCTGCCGCCGGAATTGCTGGACGATATCGAGACGTGGAGCCATGAGTTCCCCGCCGTTCTGGATGACATTGACGGTCTGTTGACCGAAAACCGCATCTTCAAACAGCGTAACGCCGACATTGGTGTCGTGACCGAAGATGACATTCAGAAATACGGTTTCTCGGGCGTGATGGTGCGCGGATCGGGCCTGGCTTGGGACCTGCGCCGCGCGCAGCCCTATGAATGCTATGACGAGTTCGATTTCCAGATTCCCGTCGGCAAGAACGGCGACTGCTATGACCGCTATCTGGTGCGCATGGAAGAGATGCGCCAGTCGCTGCTGATAATCCGTCAGGCCATCGCCAAAATCCGCGAATGTCCGGGGGATGTTCTGGCGCGCGGCAAGATCACCCCGCCGAAACGCTCGGACATGAAGACCTCGATGGAGAGCCTGATCCATCACTTCAAACTGTATACCGAAGGTTTCCACGTGCCTGCAGGCGAGGTCTACGCCGCTGTCGAAGCCCCCAAGGGTGAGTTCGGCGTCTATCTGGTCGCCGATGGCACCAACAAACCCTACCGCGCCAAACTCCGCGCGCCGGGCTTCCTGCATCTGCAAGCCATGGACCATGTCGCCGGAGGGCACCAACTGGCCGACGTCGCCGCGATTATCGGAACGATGGACGTTGTGTTTGGGGAGATCGATCGGTGACATTGCCTCGTCGAGTCATTCTCTTGTTGAGCTATCTGACAGCAGTCGTGCTTTTGGCGTACGGCGTGTGGTACATTATGGCGCCGGACTCGGCGCTGGCTCGCACCAGTCATTTGGCGGACACTCTGCCGCTTGTGATGGGCGGGCGGTACCTGTTCTTCGGCGCAATTCTCATCTGGGCGCTTAGAAACGATGATCCGAAGGTTCTGAGCGTTCTGCTTGCTGGCCTTGGCGGTTTGGGCCTGTTCGATAGCGTTTTGTATTGGTCGGTCGATCCGTGGCCGCATGCCATCGCCGGGCTGCTGGCCATCGTTGCGGCAGTTTACTTTCATAAGACTGGAAAGGTTGCTGGCTAATGCTCCGCCGTCTTCACCCCGAACAACCCGAAAGCTTTGCCTTCACCACTGCCAACCAGCAATGGGCCGAAGCGCAGATCACCAAATACCCCGAAGGCCGTCAGGCCAGCGCGGTGATCCCCCTGCTGTGGCGCGCGCAGGAGCAGGAGGGATGGCTGTCCCGTCCGGCGATTGAATCTGTCGCTGAGATGCTGGGCATGGCCTATATCCGCGTGCTCGAGGTCGCCTCATTCTACTTCATGTTCCAACTGCAGCCGGTTGGATCGGTCGCGCATATTCAGGTGTGCGGCACAACTTCCTGCATGATCTGCGGGGCCGAGGATCTGATCGCGGTCTGCAAGGACAAGATCGCGGCCAAACCGCATGAACTGTCTGCCGATGGCAAGCTGAGCTGGGAAGAGGTCGAATGCCTCGGCTCCTGCGCAAATGCTCCGATGGCTCAGATCGGCAAAGACTATTACGAAGACCTGACGACTGAAAGCTTTGGCAAGATCATCGACGATCTGGCCGCTGGCAAAGTACCGACGCCGGGCCCGCAGAACGGGCGCTATGCGGCCGAACCGCTGGGTGGTTTGACCAGCCTGACGGAGCACGATGCCGGAAAACCTGCGCAGAATGCCTCGGTCGCTTTGGCGACCGGTCTGGGCGATACCGTCAAGCGCATCGACGGGACCGAGGTTCCGATCCTGACGCCGTGGCTGGACAAGGATGGCAAACAGGCCGGAGCCTCGGCTGCGGCGAAACCGCCCAAGGCGCCTGAACCGGCGAAACCTGCGGTGAAACAGGCGGAAGAAGCCAAGGCCAAGCCTGCGCCCGAAGAGGCAAAGGAAGATCAGCCCAGAACACTGCCCGAGGCGCGCGGGGGCTTGCCCGACGACCTCAAACTGCTGAAGGGCGTAGGGCCGAAACTGGAAGAGAAACTGAACGATCTGGGCTTTTTCCACTATGATCAGATCGCCTCGTGGACGCCCGAGCATGTGGCCTGGGTCGATGCCCGGCTGAAGTTCAAGGGCCGGATCGAGCGGGACGGCTGGATCGAACAGGCCGCTAAGCTTGCGGTGGGTGATGAAACCGAATTCTCCAAACGTGCCAAAGAAGAAGGCACGTATGATGAGCAGACAGACGAAGACTAAATGACGGGTGCCCATCCGGGGCATCGAGGTGAGATGGACAAAGACAAGGAACTGGCCATAGCCCGCAAGGGCCGTCACATCGGCATCGTCATCGCGGTGACGATGGCGTTCTGGCTTGCCATGAACCTGTTCATCGGCCCTGCCATGGAACTGACGGCGCGCCATGCGCTGCTGTTCGACCTCGCCGCGCTGGCCGGGTTTATCTATGCGGGCGTCAACATTTTTCAACTCTGGCGCATGCGTCAGGATAGCCAAGGGTAACACGCGATGCTGAAGGATCAGGACCGGATCTTTACCAACATCTACGGGATGCACGAGCGTACGCTGCGCGGCGCGCAGGCGCGTGGGCATTGGGACGGCACCGCTGGCCTGATCGAGAAGGGACGCGACTGGATTATCCAAACGATGAAGGACTCTGGTCTGCGCGGTCGCGGCGGCGCGGGCTTCCCGACCGGTCTGAAATGGTCTTTCATGCCCAAGGAAAGCGATGGCCGCCCGTCCTATCTGGTGGTGAACGCAGATGAATCCGAGCCGGGCACCTGCAAGGATCGCGAGATCATGCGCCATGATCCGCACACGCTGATCGAAGGCTGCCTGATCGCCTCATTCGCGATGAACGCGCATACCTGCTATATCTACCTGCGCGGCGAATATATCCGCGAGCGTGAGGCGTTGCAGGCCGCGATTGACGAAGCTTACGATGCGGGTCTGCTGGGCAAGAACGCGGCTGGCTCGGGCTGGGATTTCGATCTGTTCCTGCATCACGGGGCCGGGGCCTATATCTGCGGCGAGGAAACCGCCCTGATCGAAAGCCTTGAGGGCAAGAAGGGCATGCCACGGATGAAACCTCCGTTCCCGGCGGGGGCGGGGCTTTATGGCTGCCCGACGACGGTGAACAACGTGGAATCGATTGCTGTTGTGCCGACCATTCTGCGCCGGGGTGCCGACTGGTTCGCGGGTTTTGGCCGCCAGAACAACGCGGGCACCAAGCTGTTTGCGATCTCGGGTCACGTGAACAACCCCTGCGTTGTTGAAGAGGCGATGTCGATATCCTTCGAAGAATTGATCGAGACCCATTGCGGTGGCATTCGCGGCGGTTGGGACAATCTGCTGGCGGTGATCCCCGGCGGCTCGTCCGTGCCATGCGTGCGTGGAGAGAACATGCGCGATGCGATCATGGATTTTGACTATTTGCGCGGTGAGCTGGGCTCGGGTCTGGGTACTGCTGCGGTGATCGTGATGGACAAGTCCACCGACATCGTAAAGGCGATCTGGCGGCTGTCGAAATTCTACAAGCACGAAAGCTGTGGTCAGTGTACGCCCTGCCGCGAAGGCACCGGCTGGATGATGCGGGTGATGGACCGTCTGGTGCGCGGCGAGGCCGAACTGGAAGAGATCGACATGCTGTTTGACGTGACCAAACAGGTCGAAGGGCACACGATCTGCGCCCTTGGCGACGCGGCGGCCTGGCCGATCCAGGGCCTGATCCGCAACTTCCGCGATGAGATCGAAGACCGCATCAAGGCCCAGAAATCGGGTCGCGCCAGTGCGATAGCTGCGGAGTAAATCGAATGGAAGGTTTTGCCGAATACGCTCATGCCCTGGCCTCGCTGGTGATATTCACGCTGGTTGTGTTGTTGCTTGCACCGTTCAGCGCCATGGCCAAGCAGAACAAGGGTTTGGCACCGGGCGCCACGCCCGAACAAGACTATGCGGACCGGGCCTATCGTCTGAACCGGGCCTATTTGAACGGCACGGAAACACTGCCCGCTTTTGTCATCGTTGTCGTGACGGCGATTTTGCTGGGGGTCAGCCCGTTTTGGGTCAACCTGCTGGCGTCGATTGCGCTGGTCGCCCGGCTTGTGATGCTGGGGGTTCACATTCGGGGCGTTGGTAAACCGCATTCGGGTGTGCGCTCGGTTCTGTATGTGCTGGCCTGGGCCTGCATGTTTGTTATTGGGGTTATGGCTTTGGTGGCTGCACTGTGATGGGAATGAGTTATAGAAATCAAAGGTTTGCGAAGGCAAGCCGGGCCACGACATGCCTGACCATCGCGACTTTGGCGTTGCTGACGGCTTGCAGCACGATCACGACATCCCGAAGTGACCGGGTTTTGTTCGAAGGCAATTACTTCAGAACCAAGGCCAAAGCCGTCGATAAGAAAAGGGCACCGACCGAGTTCACCATCGTCGTCAACGGTGTATCAGCTTCCTTGAACGGCGCGCGTGAGGCCGGGCGGTATGAAGGGATCAAATACTGCGTGCAGAATTTCGGCTCATCCCGTATCGCGTGGAAGGTGGGGCCGGATACGGATCCGCAGCAGCTGCGGATTGACAACGACAAGCTGGCCTTTGCAGGAACCTGCCAAAGACCATGACGCGCGTTCTTGCATATCACGGCATGTTGTCGCGTCTGTTATCGCATAGCAGATCGGCCGACCTTTGTTTTGGGGAACCCAAAACAAAAGGAACGATCATGTCTGTTGCAAAAACTCTGGCAGTTGCCGCGCTGATGACCGTGCCGGGCGCGGTTCAGGCCAAACCTCCGCTAAGCGACGTCGCTGAGATCGACAACGAGCTTTATTATATCGCCATCGCAAACGAGATCTCCGAATACTGCCCCTCGATCAGCGGGCGGCGTCTGAAGGCGATTGGCGTGATGTGGGGGCTGCGGTCCAAAGCTAATGAACTGGGATATTCGGACACGGAAATCCGGGCTTACGTCGAATCGGATGCCGAAAAGGACCGGATGCGCGCCAAGGGCGAGGCCTATCTGGCGCAGAACGGTGTCTCGTATGACAAACCAAATTCATTCTGCACGCTGGGGCGGGCGGAAATCGAAAGAAACAGCGCCATTGGCGTGTATTTGAGGGCGAACTAGACCATGTCTGACCTTCGGAAAGTGAATATCGACGGACAGGAGATTGAAGTCGATGGTTCGATGACCTTGATCCAGGCCTGTGAAGAGGCCGGGATCGAGATTCCACGGTTTTGCTATCACGAACGCCTCTCGATCGCCGGGAACTGCCGCATGTGTCTGGTTGAGGTTGTGGGCGGCCCGCCGAAGCCTGCCGCATCCTGTGCCATGCAGGTGCGTGACCTGCGTCCGGGGCGGGAAGGTCAGGTACCGCAAGTCAAGACGAACTCTCCCATGGTCAAGAAGGCCCGCGAAGGGGTGATGGAGTTCCTGCTGATCAACCACCCGCTGGATTGCCCGATCTGCGATCAGGGCGGTGAATGTGACCTGCAGGATCAGGCCATGGCCTATGGCGTCTCGGGGTCCCGGTTCAAGGAAGCCAAGCGGGCGGTGGACGATCTGGATTTGGGTCCGCTGGTCGGTACCGCGATGACCCGCTGTATCAGTTGTACCCGCTGCGTGCGCTTCACGACCGAGGTCGCCGGGATCACCCAGATGGGCCAGACCGGGCGGGGCGAGGATGCCGAGATCACCTCGTATCTGAACCAGACGCTCGACTCGAACATGCAGGGCAATATCATCGACCTGTGCCCGGTGGGCGCGCTGACGTCGAAACCCTATGCTTTTACCGCCCGCCCGTGGGAACTGACGAAGACCGAAAGCATCGATGTGATGGATGCTCTGGGTTCGAACATCCGGGTGGACACCAAAGGGCGCGAAGTGATGCGCTTCCTGCCGCGCAACCATGATGGCGTGAATGAGGAGTGGATCAGCGACAAGACCCGTTTCGTCTGGGACGGTCTGCGGCGTCAGCGGCTGGACAAGCCCTATGTGCGTGAAAACGGCAAGCTGCGCCCGGCTTCATGGCCTGAGGCGCTGACCAAAGCGGCCGGGGCGATGAAGGGCAAGAAGGTTGCGGCGCTGGTCGGTGATCTTGTTCCGGTCGAGGCGGCTTTCGCGTTGAAGCAACTGGTCGAAGGTCTGGACGGCAATATTGAATGCCGTGTGGACAATGCGCGCCTGCCTGCTGGCAACCGGTCGGGCTATGTCGGGACGGCGTCGATCGAAGATGTTGATAATGCGAAATATATCCTGCTGATCGGGGCCAACCCGCGTGACGAGGCACCGGTTTTGAATGCACGCATCCGAAAGGCGTGGCTGAACGGGGCCAAGATCGCCAATATCGGGCCGCAGGCCGATCTGACCTATGACGTTTTCCAGATGGGCGAGGGGCGGGATGCACTGGCCGATCTGCAAAAGCACGAATTCGACGACATTCTGGAAAAGCCCTCGGTGATCATCGTCGGCATGGGTGCGCTGCGCGAAGCGGACGGCGCTGCGGTGCTTGGGCACGCCATGCAGGCAGCCGCGCGGACCAATGGTAAGCTGATGATCCTGCACACCGCTGCCGCCCGTGTTGGTGCAATGGATGTTGGCGCTGTGACGGAAGGCGGGCTTGAGGCTGCATTCGAAGGGGCCGAGGTAATCTATAACCTGGGCGCGGATGAGGTCGAGATCGATGATGGGGCCTTTGTGATCTACCAAGGCAGCCATGGCGACCGGGGCGCGCACCGTGCCGACGTGATCCTGCCTGGCGCGGCCTATACCGAGGAAAACGGTCTGTTCGTGAACACCGAAGGCCGCCCGCAACTGGCGATGCGCGCCGGCTTCGCGCCGGGGGACGCCAAAGAGAACTGGGCCATCCTGCGCGCCTTGTCGGCCGAATTGGGGGCGACACTGCCTTATGACTCGCTGGCGCAACTGCGCACCGTACTGATCGAGGCGGTTCCGCATCTGGCCCGCATCGACGAGGTGATCGAGAACGAATTTCAACCGCTCGAGGCAGGCCTTCTGGGCCAAGCCAGCTTCCGCCACGCGATCCAGGATTTCTACCTGACCAACCCAATCGCCCGCGCCTCGCAACTGATGGCCGAGCTGTCGGCGCAAGCGCAGGCGCGTAAGGCCGAAAAGATCGCTGCGGAATGAACCAGAGCTGTTTCATATCGCCAACCAGCGCGGCTGCCTTTCGGCAGGTCACCGCGCGGGGCGTGAATGTGGAACCAAAGAAAAAGGGTAGCGCGAGGGCGGCGGATGCTGTTTACACCTACGCGCCGACCCAGCCGCTGCCTCGCGACTATCGTGACGCAGGCGGAAAACGGAATACCCACGGTGTGAGGACCAATGGCTGAATTCTTTAACACCCCCGGCGGAATAGCCATCATCATACTGGCGCAAGTGCTTGCCGTTGTTGCCTTTGTGATGATTTCGCTGTTGTTCCTTGTTTATGGTGACCGCAAGATCTGGGCTGCTGTCCAGATGCGTCGCGGCCCGAACGTTGTCGGTGCATACGGCTTGCTGCAATCGGTGGCGGACGCGCTGAAATATGTGGTGAAAGAGGTCGTGATCCCGGCCGGGGCCGACCGAACGGTGTTCATCCTCGCGCCGCTGACATCCTTCGTGCTGGCGATGATCGCCTGGGCGGTGATCCCGTTCAACGACGGCTGGGTTCTGTCGGATATCAACGTCGCCATTCTGTACGTCTTCGCTGTCTCCTCACTTGAGGTTTATGGCGTGATTATGGGCGGTTGGGCGTCGAACTCAAAGTATCCGTTCCTGGGCTCGCTGCGCTCTGCCGCGCAGATGATTTCCTACGAGGTCTCGATCGGTCTGATCATCATCGGCATCATCATCTCGACCGGTTCGATGAATTTCGGTGATATCGTGCGCGCTCAGGATGGCTCATTCGGTTTCTTCAGCTGGTACTGGCTGCCGCATTTCCCGATGGTGTTCCTGTTCTTCATCTCGGCACTGGCCGAAACCAACCGCCCGCCCTTCGATCTGCCCGAGGCGGAATCGGAACTGGTCGCGGGTTATCAGGTCGAATACTCGGCCACGCCCTTCCTGCTGTTCATGGCCGGTGAATACATCGCCATCTTCCTGATGTGCGCCCTGACCTCGCTGCTGTTCTTCGGCGGCTGGCTGTCGCCGATCCCGGGCCTGCCCGACGGCGTGCTGTGGATGGTCGCCAAGATGGCGTTCTTCTTCTTCATCTTCGCAATGGTCAAGGCGATCACGCCTCGCTACCGCTATGACCAACTGATGCGGTTGGGCTGGAAAGTGTTCCTGCCATTCTCGCTGGTCTGGGTGGTCTTCGTGGCCTTTGCGGCGAAATTCGACTGGTTCTGGGGCGCGTTCGCCCGTTGGAGCGTAGGAGGCTGATATGGCAAACATCGACTACACCCGCGCTGCCAAGTATTTCCTGCTGCAGGACTTCTGGGTCGGCATGAAGCTGGGTTTGAAGTATTTCTTCGCCCCCAAGGCCACCGTGAACTATCCGCATGAAAAGGGCCCTCTGTCCCCGCGCTTCCGGGGCGAACACGCGCTGCGCCGTTATCCGAATGGCGAAGAACGCTGCATCGCCTGCAAACTCTGCGAGGCGATCTGCCCGGCGCAAGCCATCACCATCGACGCCGAACCACGCGAGGACGGCTCTCGCCGTACGACACGGTACGACATCGACATGACCAAGTGCATCTATTGCGGCTTCTGCCAAGAAGCCTGCCCGGTCGACGCCATTGTCGAAGGCCCGAACTTCGAATTCGCCACGGAAACCCGCGAAGAGCTGTTCTATGACAAGGAAAAACTCCTGTCGAACGGCGAACGCTGGGAGGCCGAGATCGCCCGCAATCTGGAACTGGACGCGCCGTACCGATGACTGACAGCCCGACAAATCCGTTCGAGCTGATGATGAAGCAGGCTCAGGACATGGCCAGGGCGATGAACCCGGCGATGGAGAAATTCTCGCCCAAGGGGTTCGAGGCGCTGTGGCCGACCATGCCGAAAGAGGTCATGGAGATGATGTTCGGCAATACAGTCAACAAAGACGGGCTGGATGCCAAGACCCGCCTGCTGCTGACGCTGGCCGGGCTGACCTGTCAGGGCGCACAGGCGGATTCAGCGGTGCGCCAGACCGTGCGCCACGCGCTGGAGACGGGCGCCAAGAAACAAGAGATCGTGGAAACGATCGGTCAGATGTCGGTCTTTGCCGGCATCCCGGCCATGACCCGCGCGCTGGATCTGGCGCAAGAGGTCCTGGGCGACAACGAGGATGAGGATCAATGACCGTCTTTGCCTTCTACCTGTTTGCCATCAGCGCCATAACCGGCGGGCTGTTCACTGTGATCAGCCGTCAGCCGGTGCATTCGGTGCTGTGGCTGATCCTGTCCTTCCTGTCGGCGGCGGGGCTGTTCGTGCTGCTGGGGGCCGAGTTCGTGGCGATGCTGCTGATCATCGTCTATGTCGGCGCGGTCGCGGTGCTGTTCCTGTTCGTGGTGATGATGCTGGACGTGGACTTTGCCGAGCTCAAGGCCGAGATGGCGCGCTATATGCCGCTGGCCCTGCTGATCGGTCTGGTCATCCTGATGCAGTTCGTCATGGCCTTCGGCGCATGGGACAGCGCGCAGGGCGCGGCGGCCAATCTGGCGCAGCCGGTTCCGGCGGACCGCCACAACACCGAGGCGCTGGGTGTCATCCTTTACGATCAATACTTCCTTCTGTTCCAACTGGCAGGCCTGATCCTGCTGGTGGCCATGATCGGTGCCATCGTTCTGACACTGCGCCACCGTCAGGACATCAAGCGTCAGGACATCATCGGCCAGATGATGCGCGACCCGGCCAAGGCGATGGAGTTGAAGGACGTGAAACCGGGGCAGGGGCTTTAAGACGATGATCGGACTTGAACACTATCTTACGGTCGCGGCGACGCTGTTCGTCATCGGCATCTTCGGTCTCTTCCTGAACCGCAAGAACGTCATCATCCTGCTGATGAGCATCGAGTTGATGCTGCTGGCGGTGAATATCAACCTTGTGGCGTTTTCCAGCTTCCTCGGCGATCTGGTCGGGCAGGTGTTTACGCTGTTCGTGCTGACCGTTGCGGCGGCCGAGGCGGCGATTGGTCTGGCCATTCTGGTCTGCTTTTTCCGCAACCGTGGCACTATCGCGGTTGAAGACGTCAATATGATGAAGGGCTAAGGGAACTATGGAAACCACCATCCTCTTTGCCCCGTTGGTGGGCGCGCTGCTCTGCGGGTTTGGCTGGCGCTTTATTGGCGAAAAGGCCGCCATGTGGACCGCCACGGGCCTCCTGTTCCTCGCCTGTCTGCTGTCGTGGATCGTCTTCCTGACCTTCGATGGCCAGACCCAGCAGATCGAAATCCTGCGCTGGATCGAGAGCGGCTCGCTGTCGACAAGCTGGGCGATCCGTCTGGACCGGCTGACCGCGATCATGCTGATTGTGGTGACGACGGTCTCGGCCCTCGTGCACCTTTACTCCTTCGGCTACATGGACCACGACCCGCAATGGCGTGAGGGTGAAAGCTACAAGCCGCGTTTCTTTGCCTATCTGTCCTTCTTCACCTTCGCCATGCTGATGCTGGTGACGGCGGACAATTTGGTGCAGATGTTCTTTGGCTGGGAAGGCGTGGGCGTCGCGTCCTACCTGTTGATCGGGTTCTATTACCGCAAATCCAGCGCCAATGCGGCGGCGATGAAGGCGTTTATCGTCAACCGTGTCGGCGATTTCGGTTTTGCCTTGGGCATCTTCGCGATCTTCTTCCTGACCGACAGCATCAATTTCTCGGACGTTTTCGCCTCGGCCCCGACGCTGGCCGAAACGCAACTGACCTTCCTATGGGGGGAGTGGACAGCGATTGAGGTGATCTGCGTCCTGCTGTTCATCGGCGCGATGGGGAAATCTGCGCAGTTGATCCTGCACACCTGGTTGCCGGACGCGATGGAGGGCCCGACGCCGGTGTCGGCGCTGATCCACGCTGCGACCATGGTGACGGCGGGTGTGTTCCTGGTCTGCCGCATGTCGCCGTTGATGGAGTTCGCGCCGGGCGCCACCGCGTTCATCACCTTCCTTGGGGCCTCGACCGCCTTCTTTGCGGCGACCGTGGGTCTGGTGCAAACCGATATCAAACGCGTCATCGCCTATTCGACCTGTTCGCAACTGGGCTATATGTTCGTGGCGGCGGGCGTCGGCATGTACTCGGCGGCGATGTTCCACCTGCTGACGCACGCCTTCTTCAAGGCGCTGTTGTTTCTTGGTGCGGGTTCGGTGATCCATGCCATGCATCACGAGCAGGAGATGACCGAATACGGCGGGCTGCGGAAGAAGATCCCCTATACCTTCTGGGCGATGATGATCGGCACGCTGGCCATCACCGGTGTGGGGATCCCGCTGACCACGTTCGGCTTTGCCGGGTTCCTGTCCAAGGACGCCATCATCGAAAGCGCCTTTGCCGGTGGAACGGGCTATGCCTTCTGGATGCTGGTGATTGCCGCTGTCTTCACCTCGTTCTATAGCTGGCGTCTGATCTTTCTGACCTTCTATGGTGAGCCGCGCGGTGACAAGCACACGCATGACCACGCCCATGAAAGCCCGTTGACCATGCTGATCCCGCTTGGCGCGCTGTCTATCGGGGCCGTTTTTGCCGGAATGATCTGGTACAGCAACTTCTTTGGCCATACCGATAAGGTTGGCAAGTTCTATGGCATCCCCGTAGCCGAAGCATCCGAACACGCCGAAGGGCATGATGACGCGACCCATGCCGAGCATGTCGCCGACGGCACCGCTGATGCGCATCATGGGGACGAAGGCCACGCCGATGACGCACATACAGATGCGGGTCATGCGGATGACAACCATGGAGAGAAAGACGCCCATGGCGGCGACCATCACTACGTGTTTGCGGGTGAGCCGGGCGAAGGCGCGCTGTATATAGCACCCGACAATACCGTGCTGGACGATGCCCATGCGGTACCGAAATGGGTCAAGGTCTCGCCCTTCGTGGCGATGCTGCTGGGCTTTGTCGTGGCCTATTGGTTCTACATCGTGAACACCACGTTGCCCGCGCGCTTGGCTGCAAACCAGCGTCCGTTGTACTTGTTCCTGCTGAACAAATGGTACTTTGACGAGATCTATGACGCGGTCTTTGTCAAACCCACCGTGGCCCTTGGCCGGTTCCTGTGGAAGCGCGGTGACGGCAATACAATCGACGGTTTCCTGAACGGAGTAGCCATGGGCGTTGTTCCCTTCTTCACCCGCCTCGCAGGCAAGGCGCAGACCGGGTACATCTTCACCTATGCCTTCTGGATGGTGCTGGGCATCGCGGCCCTTGTGACCTGGATGTCGATCGGCGGAGGGGCGCAGTAATGGACAATATCCTTTCCATCGTCACCTTCATCCCGGCCATCGCAGCGGGCATTCTGGCTCTGTTCCTGCACGGCAACGACGCAGCGGCGCAACGGAATGCCAAATGGGTCGCGCTGCTGGCGACCACGGTGACCTTCCTTGTCTCGATCGGCATCTACACCGGCTTTGACCCCAACGACACCGGCTTTCAGATGGTGGAAGAGGGTGAATGGCTGCTGGGCCTGAAATACAAGATGGGCGTGGACGGGATCAGCGTTCTGTTCGTGCTGCTGACCACATTCATCATGCCGCTGACCATTCTGGCCAGCTGGCAGGTGACGGACCGCGTCAAGGAATACATGGTGGCCTTCCTGCTGCTGGAAACGCTGATGCTGGGCGTGTTCATGGCGCTGGATCTGGTGCTGTTCTACCTGTTCTTCGAGGCAGGCCTGATCCCGATGTTCCTGATCATCGGCATCTGGGGCGGCAAGGACCGCATTTATGCCAGCTTCAAATTCTTCCTCTACACCTTCCTCGGCTCGGTACTGATGCTGGTGGCGATGGTTGCGATGTATGCCGATGCGGGCACCACGGATATCGAGGCGCTGATGACCCATCAGTTCTCCTCCGAAGGGTTCAGCGTGTTGGGCGTCTATATCGTCGGCGGTATGCAGACGCTGATGTTCCTGGCTTTCTTTGCCTCGTTCGCAGTGAAGATGCCGATGTGGCCGGTGCATACCTGGTTGCCGGACGCGCACGTGCAGGCACCAACGGCGGGTTCGGTCGTGCTGGCGGCGATCCTGTTGAAAATGGGTGGCTATGGCTTCCTGCGGTTCAGCCTGCCGATGTTCCCGGTGGGCTCGGCGGTGATGACCGATCTGGTGCTGTGGATGTCGGCGATTGCAGTGGTCTACACCTCGCTGGTCGCGCTGGTGCAGGAGGATATGAAGAAGCTGATTGCCTATTCCTCGGTCGCGCATATGGGCTTTGTCACCATGGGGATTTTTGCGGCGAACCAGCAGGGTATTGACGGCGCGATCTTCCAGATGCTGAGCCACGGGTTCATCTCCGCCGCGCTCTTCCTGTGCGTCGGCGTGATCTATGATCGGATGCACACCCGTGACATCGAGGCCTATGGCGGTCTCGTGATCCGGATGCCCGCCTATGCATTGGTCTTCATGCTGTTCACCATGGCCAATGTCGGCCTGCCGGGAACGTCGGGCTTCATCGGAGAGTTCCTGACCCTGATGGGCGCCTTCCAGGTCAACACGTGGGTGACGGCCGTGGCCGCGACCGGTGTGATCTTCTCGGCTGGCTATGCGCTGTGGCTGTACCGCCGGGTGGTGTTTGGCGATCTGATCAAGGAAAGCCTCAAGGCGATGACGGACATGAGCTCGCGCGAGCGGCTGATCTTTGCGCCGCTGATCGTGATGACCATCTTGCTGGGCGTCTACCCATCGCTGGTCACGGATGTGATCGGCAACTCGACCGCCGCGCTGATTTCGAACTATGACACGGCTCTGGCCGCGGCTGAGGCTGCGACCCAGACGGCCGCCTCGCATTAAGGAGGCTTTGGAGACATGATCCAGGCTGATCTGACAATAATCCTGCCGGAAATCGTTCTGGCCGTATATGCGATGGTGGCCCTGATCGGGGCCGTCTATACGACGAAAGACGGGCTGGCCCCGGTTCTGGTCTGGACCACCGCTGGCCTGATGGCGCTGCTGGCGATCTGGATTGCCACCAATGGTGACGGCACCAACGTGGCCTTCAACGGCATGTTTGTCGATGACGGCTTTGCCCGCTTTGCCAAGGTCGCGATCCTGCTATCCGCCGCCGCCGTTCTGGTCATGAGCCAGGAATACATGGCCCGCCGGGGCCTGCTGCGCTTTGAATATCCGTTGCTGGTGGCTTTGGCCGCCGTGGGCATGATGATGATGGTCAGCGCAGGCGATCTGATGTCGCTGTATATGGGGCTGGAGCTGCAGTCTCTGGCCCTTTACGTCGTGGCCGCGCTGCGCCGCGACAGTGCGAAATCGACCGAGGCCGGTTTGAAGTATTTCGTGCTGGGCGCGCTCAGCTCGGGCCTTCTGCTATATGGCGCATCGCTGGTTTATGGCTTCACCGGAACCACCCTTTTCTCGGGCATCATCGCGACTGTACAGGCCGGAGATGTCTCGGTTGGCCTGCTGTTTGGTCTGATCTTCCTGATCTCGGGTCTGGCCTTCAAAGTGTCGGCCGTGCCGTTCCATATGTGGACGCCGGACGTGTACGAGGGCTCACCGACCCCGATTACCGCGTTCTTTGCAACCGCGCCGAAAGTGGCGGCGATGGCCCTGTTCGCGCGGCTGCTGCATGACGCATTCGGCGGCATCGTGAAAGACTGGCAACAAGTGATCGTGCTGCTGTCTGTGCTGTCGATGCTGCTGGGTGCGGTCGCCGCCATTGGGCAGCGGGACATCAAGCGCCTGATGGCGTTCTCGTCGATTGCGCATATGGGCTATGCGCTGATCGGTCTGGCCGCAGGGACTGAGTTGGGCATCAAGGCGATGCTGATGTATCTGGCCATTCACGTGACCATGAATATCGGCACCTTCGCCTTCATCCTGATGATGGAGCGTGATGGCAAACCCGTTACCGATATCGACGCCTTGCGCCAGTATTCCAGGCATGATCCGGGCAAGGCGCTGGCGGTTCTGATCCTGATGTTCAGCCTTGCGGGCGTGCCGCCGATGCTTGGGTTCTTTGCCAAATTCGGGGTCTGGCAAGCGGGCGTCAGCGCGGGTCTGACGGGTCTGGTCATCGTCTCGGCCATCGCCTCGGTCATCGGTGCGTTCTATTACCTTCGGATCGTGTTCTACATGTATTTCGGGGCCGAGAACGAGGAACCGATTGAAACGCGGTCATCGCCCGTTTTGTGGGTCGCCCTGATGGGATCGGCAGCCCTGATGCTGGTCGGCGTGTTTTATCAGTTCGGTGTCGAGGGCGCAGCGGCAGCTGCGGCAGCCACGCTTGTCAACTGATCGTTTTGAACACTGTGAAGGAGGGGCTCGGTCGCGCGACCGGGCCTTTTTGATATGACCAAATGGCCCCAAGGCTACGGCCTGCACGAGGTGCAGGAAGTTGATAGCACCCTGAACGAGGCGGCGCGCATCGCCCCAAACGCCAGTGGTCCAGTGTGGATCATGGCGCATCACCAAACCGCAGCGCGCGGACGGCGCGGGCGGGCGTGGGCGAACCCCATGGGCAATCTGGCCGCGACCTTGCTGATGCGTCCGCAAGGTGCGCCGGAACAATCGGCTTTGCGCAGTTTCGTGGCCGCGCTGGCCCTGTTTGACGCCTGTGTGGCTGTCACCGGGCGGGCGGACGGTCTGTCGCTGAAATGGCCCAACGATGTGCTGCTGAATGGCGGCAAGCTGGCGGGAATCCTGCTGGAAAGCACCGGGCAGGGGCGCGGCGTGGCCCATCTGGCCATCGGCATTGGCGTAAATCTGGCCTCGGCCCCAGACCCCGAGGCGGTGGAGCCCGGTGCAATGCGCCCCGTCTCATTGCTGTCCGAAACCGGGGCCCATGTCACGCCCGAGGATTTCCTGACCGAACTCGCCGCCGCCTATGCCCGTTACGAGACCCAGTTTGTCACCTATGGGTTCGAGCCGATCCGCACCGCCTGGCTGGCCCGCGCGGCGCGTCTGGGTGAGGTAATCACCGCCCGTACCGGAACGTCAGAGACGGTAGGCACCTTCGAAACGGTGGACGCGGGGGGCAACCTTGTCCTAAACACCGCGAAAGGCCGCGTGAGCATTCCCGCGGCGGATGTATATTTCTGAAAGGGGCGCAGATGCTTCTGGCCATCGATTGCGGCAACACGAACACCGTATTCTCGATCTGGGATGGCGAAACCTTCCTGTGCACCCTGCGCACGTCGACCCATCATTCGCGCACGGCGGACGCCTATTTCACATGGTATTCGACGCTGGTGAAACATTACGGCATCGAGGCCGAGATCACGGATGTGATTATCGCCTCGACCGTGCCGCGCGTGGTGTTCAACCTTCGTATATTTGCGGATCGGTTCTTTGGCTGCCGGCCATGGGTGGTGGGTAAACCCGATTGCCTGTTGCCTGTGACGCCCCGCGTGGATGAAGGCACCGTGCCTGGCCCGGATCGTCTGGCCAACGCGGTCGGGGCGTTTGACCGGCATGGCGGCAATGTGGTGGTGGTGGATTTCGGCACCGCAACCAATTTCGACGTCGTGGCCGCCGACGGCGCTTATGTCGGCGGCATCATTGCGCCGGGGGTGAACCTCAGCCTGGAGGCTTTGCATCAGGGCGCTGCGGCGTTGCCGCATATCGACATTACGCGGCCGGACAAAGTGATTGGCACGAATACGGTTGGCTGTATCCAGTCGGGCGTGTATTGGGGCTATTCTGGTCTGATCGAGGGGCTGATTGCCCGCATCAAGACCGAATACGGAATGCCGATGAAAGTCGTTGGAACCGGAGGGCTCGCACCCTTGTTCGATCAGGCCGACGTGGGGTTCGACGCAATCGAAGATGATCTGACGATGCACGGCCTGACCGTGATCCATCGCTATAACAAGGAAAATGGCTCGACATGAGCAGCGAAAGACTGATCTACCTGCCGCTGGGCGGGGCCGGTGAAATCGGCATGAATGCCTATGTGTATGGCTATGGTGAACCGGGCAAGGAACGCCTGATCCTCGTCGATCTGGGCGTGACGTTTCCCGATATGGATACCACGCCAGGGGTTGATCTGATCCACGCCGATATTTCATGGCTGCAGGACCGCGCCGACCGGCTTGAGGCGATCTTTGTCACCCACGCGCACGAAGATCACGTGGGCGCCGTGGCCCATTGTTACGAAGCACTTGGCGCGCCGGTCTATGCACGTGCTTTCACCGCCAATATCGCCCGCCGCAAGATGGACGAACATGGCCATCCCGAAGACGCCGTGCGCACCGCCTCGGCCTGGCCCGAGCAGGTCTCGGCTGGCCCGTTCACCGTGGGTTTCCTGCCGGTCTCGCATTCGATCCCCGAAAGCGCGGCCTTGGTGATCGACACGCCTGCGGGCCGGATCGTGCATTCGGGCGATTTCAAACTGGACGCAAACCCGGTTGTGGGGGAAGCGTTTGACCCGGACCTGTGGACCGAGGTTGCCAAATCGGGTGTCAAGGCGCTGGTCTGTGACAGCACCAATGTGTTTTCAGCCCATCCCGGACGATCGGAATCCGAAGTTGGGCCCGAGATCACAAAGCTGGTCGAAAGCGCCGAAGGTATGGTTGTGGCCACCACTTTTGCCTCGAACGTTGCGCGGGTGAAGACATTGGCAGAGGCCGGGCAGCGGGCCGGGCGTTCGGTTGTTTTGCTGGGCCGCGCCATGCGCCGGATGATCGAGGCGGCGACGGAAACCGGTATCCTGTCGGACTTCCCCAAGGTGATCAGCGCCGAAGAGGCGGTGGACCTGCCGCGCCAGAACCTGATGCTGATCGTGACCGGCAGTCAGGGCGAACGCCGCGCCGCCAGCGCGCAACTGGCACGCGGCAAGTATCGCGGGATCGAACTGAAAGAGGGCGATCTGTTCCTGTTCTCGTCGAAGACCATTCCCGGAAACGAGCGCGGCGTGATCTTCATCATGAACCAGCTTAGCGAAAAGGGCGTGGATGTGGTCGATGACAGCTCGGGGCTGTATCACGTCTCGGGCCACGCCAACCGGCCTGATCTTGAGAAGGTGCATGCGCTGACTGACCCTCAGATGGTCATCCCGATGCACGGCGAACACCGCCACCTGCGCGAACATGCGAAACTGGCCGAGGCTGGCGGGCGGACCGGTATCCTTGCGGTCAACGGCACCATGTTGGACCTGACCGGCAATGCGCCCAAGGTTGTGGATTATGTCGAGACCGGACGCACCTATCTGGACGGCACCGTCAAGATCGGCGCGCTGGACGGCATTGTCCGCGACCGTATTCGCATGGCGCTGAACGGGCATGTCACGGTCACAGTCATTCTGGATGAAGAGGACGAGCCGCTGGGCGAACCCTGGTGCGATATGATGGGCCTACCGGAAACCGGAACCTCGCGGGCCGCTTTGGTCGAGGTGCTGGAGGAAGACCTGAACCAGTTCCTGATGCGGGCCGAGGCCAAGACCCTGCGCGACGATGACAAGCTGGAAGAGGCGATGCGCCGGATCGTGCGTCAGACCGCCAAGACCGAGATCGGCAAGAAGCCCGAAGTTACCGTTGTGATTAGCCGGATGAAGTAAGCCCGGCGTCAGTCGGCATCCGGCATCGGGTATCCGCGCAGGCGCAGAAACAGGCTGGCCTCATCCTGGTTCTGGTAGAAGGGAACCGATGCCGGTGGCGTCGGATCGGTCACGCGCGCTGCGATTTCGGCCAGAACAACTTCGGTGATGAAGGGCAGGTCCAGATCACGGGCGCGGTCCAGCTGGACCCATTGCAGATGCGACAGCTCGTCCGAGGCGCGGCTGAAATCGTCCAGATCGCCCTGAATCTCATCCGCATCGACCAGAAAGAACCGCGCATCAAACCGGCGTGGGCGGCCGGGCGGCGTGACCGCGCGAAAAACGAACTGTAAGCCTTTGGCGGATGGCAGAAATCCCATGTCGGCAAATTCCGCCCAATCCTCGGGCACGGTCGCGGACCAAGTGCCGGGCTGCCCCAGAACCAGTCCGGTTTCTTCCCACAATTCGCGTATCGCAGCGGCGGCCAGCGCGGTTTGCAGATCGGGCGCGGATTGTTCGGCAAGCCGGTCTTGACACAAACCGGGCAGCGGCGTGGCCAAAGGAACACTCCCGTCCGACGGGTCAACCGCGCCGCCGGGGAAAACAAACTTGTTGGGCATGAACACGGCATTGGTGCCGCGTTGCCCCATCAGAATCGACGGATCCGTCAGGCGATTGCGCAAGACAATGACTGTCGCCGCGTCCCGTATTGCTGTTTTGTCGATGCTCATGCGTGGCCGGTTCCGATGGATGACCTCATGAGGCTTTCTCGAACCCGTTCATCCGGCGTGCCCATTGATAGGCCACCATGGCCCCCTTCAGGCGGGGCAGCAGGTACAGCGACAGCGCCACACAGGCAATGGAAAAGCCGATTGCCATGGTCCACGGATCCGGCCGCCAATGCACGTACGAGACGTGCAGCGCGGGGGCCAGCAGGTGCCCGACCACCAGAATCGTCAGGTATGCCGGGCCATCATCGGCGCGGTGATGAAACAGCTCCTGCTCGCAGTTCGGGCAGTGGTCGTTCACCTTCAGATAGCTGTGCAGCAGCTTGCCCTCACCACATTTGGGGCACCGGCCACGAAAGCCTTTGACCAAAGCAGGCCATGTCGGGCGCTCATCTTCGGTCGGGGTCTCGATCGTCTGGTCCATAATATAACTCATGCGCTCATCTTTGCCGGATATTGCGCCTTGTGTCCGCGAGTTTAAAGGGGGGTGCGTCGCTTTGTGCCGATGCGGGCAATGACGCGCCCAAGCCAAATATCAAAAAAAGTTTGACCTTTGCGACGGAAACCCCGGCGCGCCCCGTTTGAATGGATATGAGCAGCGGTGATGAGGCCGCGTCAAACAAGGGAAACCAACCATGAAAAACTCAACTTTCATCGCGGGTATCGTACTTGCAGCAGTCGCCATCACAGGCACATCGGTTCTGGCGGCGGGTCCCAAAGATCGTGAGCCCGTTTCGTTTCAGGAACTGGACGCAAACGGAGATGGGCAGATCACCAGGGACGAGATGACCGCCCATCGCAATGCGCGGTTCACGACGGCAGATACCGATGGCGACGGCCAATTGAGCGTTGAAGAAATGCAGGCGGCGGCCCAGAAACGGTCGGACGAGCGTATCACCAAGATGTTCGAAGAGCATGACGCCAACGCCGATGGCTTTCTGAGCCAGGATGAGTTGCCGAAACCACGCCGGGCTGACAAGATGTTTGACCGGATCGATGCAGATGACAGCGGCAGCATCTCGGAACAGGAATTTGCCGATGCAAAAGACAAAATGGGCCGGCATCACAAAAAGCGTCACAAGGCGGGCGCCGACAATAACTGATGCGGGATGGAGGATCTGACCTCCCATCCAGATACAGGTTGCGGCGGCGATGCCGCTGCAGCCGACCTTGGCGACGATGTGTTGCTGAGGCAGTTTGCTGATGGCGATGCCGGGGCCGCGCGGCTTTTGACCGACCGTCTGGGGCCGCGCAGCTATTCGGTGGCTTTGCGTATGCTGGGAAACCGGGCCGAGGCCGAAGACATCACGCAAGAGGCCATGATGCGGCTGTGGCAGATGGCACCGGACTGGGTGCCAGGGCAGGCCAAGGTCTCAACCTGGCTATACCGGGTGACGCTGAACCTTTGTGTGGATATGCGGCGCAAGAAACGGCCCGAGGCCTTGTCGGATGTACCCGAACCCGAGGACGATGGTGTCAGCGTGGTTGAACGCATGCAGCAAGAGGCGCGCAAGGATGCATTGCAGGCGGCCCTGTCACAATTGCCGGATCGGCAAAGACAGGCGGTTATCCTGCGCCATATCGAGGAATTGCCCAACCCCGAGATTGCCGGGATCATGGGGGTATCGGTAGAAGCGGTCGAAAGTCTGACCGCGCGGGGAAAACGCAGCCTGGCTGCCAATCTGGCCAGACGACGGGATGAACTGGGGTATGAAAATGGCTGATGATGACATGGAACTGGATGATCTGTTTGCCCAGGCAAGGGCGCAGCGCGACGACCTGCCGGATGGTCTGGCCGTACGCATTCAGACCGATGCCGAGGCGGTTCGCCTGCAACGTCTGAAAGCCCGGTCGCCGGTCGGCCCCCGACCATGGGTCCGTTTTCTAGAACAGATCGGCGGCTGGCAGGGGTTTGGTGGCCTGATCGCGGCCAGTGCCGCTGGTGTCTGGATCGGGTTTTCCGCACCTGCTTTTCTGCCCGACCCGGCCAGTTTGGTGACGTCGCAGGACACGTCTTATCTGATAGCGGATCTGGGCTTTGACACGAGTTTTCTGGAGGCCACGGAATGAGCGCGGAAACCAAACCAAAACGGCGTTGGATGCCGATTGTTCTGGCCCTCTCACTGGCCCTGAACCTGTTGATTGTCGGGATTGCTGCGGGGACGGTTCTTCGGTTGAAAGGCGGTGACCACGCCAAGGGCCCACCGGGTTTTGGCCCCGCCTTGTATCGCGCTTTGCCCAAAGACGACCGCAAATCCCTGCGCGGGGAATTGTCGGGGTTGCACCGGGAACGTTCAGGTAACCGGGCGCGGGATTTTGTAGCGATCAGCCAGGCATTGCGCGCGGTGCCGTTCGATCCGGCGGCTGTTGAGGTTCTGTTGCAGCAACAGGCACAGGAAACGGCCCAATTGCAAGCTGCGTTACAAACTCAATGGTTGGCGCGTGTCTCGGCGATGTCGGATGCAGAACGTCAGGGTTATGCCGACCGGCTGGAAGAGGTTGTTCAGCGTGGCCACCGCAAGCACCAGAAGCACGATTGATTCATGCCGCGCTTTGGCGGATCCGAACCTGATTGCGGCCTGCTCTTTTCGCGGCGTACAGCGCCTCGTCCGCTGATTTCATCAGCCTATCCACAGGCTCGGGCCGTGTATCTTGCGACGCATATCCGGGCGAGGCGTGTTTGAGGCCGATGCTGATCGTAACCGGGATCGGGTCCTGTGTGTCGGACAGGTGAAAGGGTTGTTGGCAAATACTGTCACACAGCGCCTCTGCCAGTTTGACGGCCCGTGCACGGGTCATGTTTGAGGCCCCGATCATGAACTCTTCACCGCCGATGCGGGCGACAAACCCGGTGTCCCCCAGAACCCGCTGCATCCGGGTCGCGGCCTGCGTCAGCACCATGTCGCCGCTGGCATGCCCAAAGCGGTCATTGATCGTTTTGAAATGGTCCAGATCGGCCAGCATGATCGCAAAGCCGCGCCCGGACCTCAGCGATTGGCGGGCGATCTGTTCCATCGCGTGCATACCGTAGCGCCGGTTGTGCAACCCGGTCAGCGGGTCGATCCACGAGTCGGCGATCCCGCGTTTCAGCGAGGCGCGCATCTGATCGATACGTGTTTTTCGGGCAAGCTGGTTTGCCAGTCGCAACTGGATTTCCTGCGGGCAGAAGCCGCCAAGGCAAACGGCATCCGCGCCGCGATCCAAAGCCTCGGACGCCATAGCGGCATTGGTGTCGTCCAGTACCCCGATCAGAACTGTGTGGCGCGTCGCGCTGCGAGATCTGAGGTCGGCGAGAATATTCAATCCGCTCGGGCTGGCATCCAATTCGATCACGACGGCGTCCGGGGTCGGGCCCGACAACAGCGCCTGCAGATTGGATTGCGTGTGCCAGCCGACAATGTGCCGTGTCTGATGGGACAGGGCCTTGTTCCATATCGCGCCGGTTCGGGGTGTCAGCGACAGAATATCGACGCGCGCTGGCTTGTGTGGGGTGAGAAATGCCGTGGCTTGTTCTGCGAATCCAATGGTCTGAGGCGTGTCGTTGACGTGAAGGTCCTGCGTGTCGGCCCGCGCCCGCAACAGGCTGCGAATGCGGGCCAGAAGCAGCGTATCCTTGAATGGATGGGTCATCACATCGTCCAGCCCATCCTCCAACGCGCGCAGGCGGGCGGCCTTGTCATTCTGAGGCGCAAGCGCCACCACGGGCACATCGCCCAGCTCGGGCTCGTTCAGGATAAGCTTTTTGACATCTGCGGCCGTCCCGTCCGGCAGGGTCTGCGCGGTCAGAACAAGATCGGGCCGTACCCGCCGCAGCAAGGCTCGCAGCCCCTTTAGCTTTTCCCCCTGCACCACGTGATACCATGCCGCCGTCAGCTGAACCTTCAGCATAATGCGGTTGGTTGATACCCCGTCGAGGACAAGGATGGTTCCCTGCACGGACATAGTCGCTCACCGTTGATTGCATGCGTCAACAAAGTGTTTATGAGTCTGGTTAACAAACCCTTTCCAAGACCGAATCCAGGGCCGGTTTATGTCACTTTCTGCCGATTCTGCCGAAACGCTTGCGCTGACCGCCCTTGGCTGGCTGGTCGGAAATGATGAGCTTTTGCCTGTATTTCTTGGCTCAACCGGCGCTGCGTCTCAGGATTTGCGGACCAATGCGGGCGACCCTGCCTTTTTGGCATCCGTTCTGGATTTCCTTCTGATGGATGATTCGTGGATCATCGCGTTTTGCGACGCGCATTCGGTCCCATATGCCCAACCCGCACAGGCCCGCGCGGTGCTGGCGGGCGGTGAAATGCACTGGACCTAACCCTATCTCAGCAGGAGCCTGCGATGCCCATTGATGCAATCGTCTTCGACAAGGACGGCACTCTGTTCGATTTCGCCAATACGTGGGGGGCATTCGGGCGGTCGCTGCTGACGCGTCTCGCCGGTTCCGATCAGACACGGGCGGCAGAGCTGGGCGCCGTCATCGGCTATGATCTTGAGCAGGATCGATATGCCGAAGACAGTATCGTCATCGCAGCCACGGTTGAAGAAATTGCCGAGCTTATGCTGCCTCATCTGGATGGGTACACGCTGGCCGAACTTATCGACCTGATCAATACCGAGGCTGCGGCGGCCACTCAGGCCCCCGCAGTGCCGTTGGAATCGTTTCTGGATGGTCTGCGGAAATCCGGCCTCAAACTTGGCGTTGCGACAAATGACAGCGAACACCCCGCGCTTCAGCACCTGGAGTCGGTGGGCATTCGCGATCATTTCGACTTTATCGCCGGGTATGACAGCGGCCATGGATATAAGCCCGGACCGGGGCAGTTGCTGGCCTTTGCCGCCCATGTCGGTGTCGATCCGTCGCGTATTGCCATGGTGGGTGACAGCCTGCATGACCTGCAGGCCGGGCGTGCTGCCGGAATGGTGACCATTGGCGTTCTGACAGGCCTGGCCAAGGCCGAGGTACTGGCCCCAATGGCCGATGTGGTTCTGCCGGATATCGGGCATATCCCGGTCTGGCTGGCGCAGAACTGACCTCACCGACCCGAAATTCGGCACATCGGGATAAGAAACCGACATTTTCTGTCGCAGACAGAGCGGCTGCCGGACGGTCTTCAAGGCTTGCTTGGGATAAGCAAAGCAGGAGGGGACGATGGCCGACACCAGTACTCGCAAACGGCGCGGCGGCGGCCGCGCCGGGGCCGCCGCCCGACGCGGAAGCGCCGTTATCGATCAGATGCCATGGAACCCGCCGGTCAACACCGACCGACCGACCGAACCGCTGGGCCCCGAAGGGATCGAGGCGATCCATGACGGTGCGATGCGTATTCTGGAAGAGATCGGTATCGAGTTCTACAATGACGAAGCCGTTGAGATCCTGCGCAAGGCTGGGTGCAAGATAGAAGGCGACAACGTTCGAATGGGCCGCGATTTCGTGATGGAGATGGTGGCCAAGGCCCCCAGCAGTTTCACGATCACCCCCCGAAATCCTGAACGCACGATTGAAATCGGCGGCAAGAATATGGTGTTCGGGAACGTCTCGTCTCCACCAAATTACTGGGACATGGAGATCGGCAAGAAGGTTCCCGGCAACCGCCAGATGTGTCGCAACCTTCTGAAACTGACGCAATATTTCAACTGCATCCACTTTGCCGGGGGCTATCCGGTCGAACCCGTGGATCTGCATGCCAGCGTCCGGCATCTGGATGTACTGTATGACAAGCTGACACTGACGGATAAGGCCATGCACGCCTATTCGCTGGGCAAAGAGCGGGTCGAAGACGTGATGGAGATGGTGCGGATCGCAAGCGGCCTGAGCCATGACGAATTTGACGCCAGCCCTCGGATGTATACCAACATCAACTCGACCTCGCCCCTGAAACACGACTATCCGATGATCGATGGTTGCCTGCGTCTGGCGCGGCGTGGGCAGGCGATTGTGGTGACGCCATTCACGCTTGCAGGCGCGATGGCACCGGTGACGATGGCAGGGGCGGTGGCGCAGTCGCTGGCCGAGGCGCTTTGTGCAATCGCGCTGTTCCAATATGTCCGCCCCGGCACGCCCTGCGCAATCGGGACGTTTACCTCGAATGTCGACATGAAAACCGGCGCTCCGGCCTTTGGAACGCCGGAATACATGCGCTCGACCCAGATGACCGGGCAGATGGCGCGGTTTTATAATCTGCCGATGCGATCCTCGGGCGTTTGCGCGGCAAACGTACCGGACGGGCAATCGGTTTGGGAGACGTCAAACTCGCTTTGGGCGGCGGTACAGTCGGGCACGAACATGGTGTATCATGCGGCTGGCTGGCTGGAAGGTGGCCTGATCGCAAGCCCTGAGAAATTCATCATGGATTGCGAGGTTCTTCAGCAAATTCAACGCTATATGGACCCCGAAATTGTCGCGACCGGCCCGGATGAGATCGCCGTGGACGCCATCCGTTCGGTCGGGAATGACGGCCACTTCTTTGGCATCCAGCACACGCAGGATCGGTACACCACGGCGTTTTATCAACCCTTCCTGAGCGACTGGAAAAACTTTGAAGGCTGGGAGGTCGCAGGCGGTATCTGGACAGCCGAACGGGCGCATCACATGTTCAAAGAGATCATCACCAGCTTTGAGCCTCCGGCGATGGATGACGGAATTCGCGAGGAGCTGGCCGAATTTGTTGAACGTCGCAAAGCGGAAGGCGGGGCACCCACGGATTTTTGACCTTAGACCGTCTTGCTTGAGCGGATTCTCGGCAAATCGGGCAGATTTTGGCTATTTGTTAAGGATTGTCAGACCACAGTAGGGTGAAACCAATCTGGGGCACCTTATGCATGGTCTGATCAATCGGGCGATCCAATCCTTTGTCTGTGCGACTTATGGCCAATCGTGCTGGTTGCGCGTGACCGAGGCGGCGGGGCTGGGGTTTCACGAGTTCGAGCCCATGTTGATCTATGGCGAAGACGTGCTGGCGCAGGTTCTTGACGCGTTGAGCCACGATCTGGGGCGTCCGCAGCCCGAAATACTCGAAGACGTCGGCACCTATCTGGTCTCGCATCCCAATATGGAAGGCTTGCGACGATTGCTGAGGTTTGGCGGCGTCAGCTATGTCGAGTTTCTGCATTCGCTGGACGACCTTGCGGATCGCGTCCGTCTGGCCGTGTCGGACCTGACCTTACCCGCCTTAGAGTTGCGGGAACGTTCTGTGACCGAATATCAGTTGCTCTGTTATTCGGGGTTACCGGGTTATTCGAGCGTAATGGTCGGAGTCCTGCGGGCCATGGCCGACGATTATGGTGCCCTGGTGATGCTGTCGCATGACGGGCAACAGGATACGGCCGAGATTATCTCGATCATGTTGGTGGAAAGCGCCTTCGCGGAAGGGCGGCATTTCGATTTGGGGGCGCGAAACGGATGACAGAACCCGAGGATCTGGCGCATCTGCTGGAAACCCTGTGCCCGATGTTTCTGCTGCTGGAGGAAGGCGGGAAAATCGAACGGGCCGGGCCTACGCTGCAAAAGCTGCGCCCGGACATGCCTTTGATCGGGAAAGGTTTTTTGGACGTGTTCCAACTGATCCGCCCGCGCACCGTCACCACCATTCCGGCGCTGATGTCCATGGCCGGGGCGAAGCTGCATCTGAAGTTTCTTGATGAACCCCGAACCGCCCTGAAAGGGCTTGTTGCGCCGTTACCGAATGGGCGCGGGGCGGTGATCAACCTCTCCTTTGGCATCTCGATCCTGGACGCGGTGCGGGATTACGCCCTGACCAGTGCCGATTTTTCGGGCACCGATCTGGCCATCGAACTTCTGTATCTGGTCGAGGCGAAATCCGCCGCGATGGAGGCATCGCGGTCCCTGAACCTGCGACTGCAGGGCGCGATGCTGGCGGCTGAGGAGCAAGCCTATACCGACACCTTGACCGGCCTAAAAAACCGCCGCGCGATGGATCATATGTTGGGGCATCTGGTATCGGCCAACGCGTCATTTGCGCTGATGCATCTGGATCTGGACTATTTCAAAGCCGTGAATGACCGATTGGGTCACGCCGCCGGGGACTATGTATTGCAGCAAGCCGCCCAGATCATGGTCGAGGAAACGCGGGGCGACGACACCGTTGCGCGTGTCGGCGGCGATGAGTTTGTGATTATTTTCAAGGGCCTGACCCGAGAGGATGTGTTGGCCTCCATCGCCGCACGCCTGATCGCGCGATTGAATGAGCCGATGATGTTTCAACAACAGCCCTGCCGTATTTCCGCAAGCATCGGAACGGCGATCTCCACCCAGTTCGATGCGCCCAAAGCAGCAGAGGTTCTTCATGCCGCCGATCTGGCGTTGTATCAGGCCAAGCGGGAAGGGCGGTCATGCCATCGACTGTACTCAACGCTGTCGCAGGCACAGTCGTGAGTTGACCCTTGTCAGGCGGTTTCGAAGGCGGCGCTCAGCTTCCGGGCGATCTGGAGTTTTATGGGCGGAAGCTCTCCGACCACGGGCAATAGCTGCCCTTTGAACCCGGCGCGGTCCAGTTCTTGCGGGACGTCTTCCAACACGTGCCCGCCTGTGCAGGCAAAGAAGGGCAGGCATATGGATTTCTGACCCACGCTGCTCGCTGCATCGGCAATTGAAGGGGGTTCTTCAACAAAGCCCACGTGAATTGATTTGAACGCAAGAATCTCACCCAGTGTCTTGGCAAAATCCCGCGTCACAGTCGCAGGATTGCGGCTGCGCCCCGATCCGTGGGCGGCGATCACCAGATCTGTTTCTGACGCCAGCCATTGGTTCGCGACCACCGCATCCTGCAGGGCCGAGGCGGCCAGATTGGCCAATTCCGGGTCAACGCCCAACGGGTCCAAAATCTGCAGGCAACGGTTTCCGACACGTTTCGGCAGGGCGCTGGTGACGAACCAGCCCTTGGCCATGAACAAAGGGTAAATCACCGTGTCGCTGGGCAGGCTATCCATCATGGCCTCAAGCGATCCGGGGGCGGCGAGGGTGGCAGAATGCACCGATACACCGGCCGCCACGGCATCAACCTGCGCGGCAAACCGCGACAAAGAGGCCTCGGCCGGATCGGGATCCGAGGGTTGACCATGGGCGACAATAATGGCGTGCGGCATATACGGCTCCTGTTCTTGGGCGATAGCTGTGTCGCCGGGCCTGCAAGTCAAGACAGGTGTTAGCCCAAAACGGCCAGCCAAAGCCAGACGGTCAGAATCGAAACGCCTGTTCCGATCAGAACGGATGAGGCGGCGACCCGTTTGGCGCGGCCATACATATTGGCAAAGATATAGGCATTGAAACCCGGTGCCATGGCCGCGTTCAAAACGCCCGAGCGGAACAGGTCCTGCGGCAGTCCGGTGGATTTGCCGAAGATCCAGACAAGGCTTGGGTGCAGCATCAGTGAGATGCAGCACACATAGGCAATCGTGCGCAGATCACCCTCGGGCTTGTATTTGACCAGCACGCCGCCCAGTGCGAACAGGGCTCCGGGCAAGGCCGCGCGGGTCACAAGGCCAAGCGCTTCATCGACCACGCGGGGAATGACAAGGCCCGAGAGGTTGACGACAAACCCAAGCGCAATGCCCAGGATCAAAGCGTTCTTGAACATCGCAGACAGGACCGAGCGTGCCATCCGCGCGCCGCCATGGCCGCGATTTCGGACGATCTCCATCACCGTGATGCCGACGCCATAGCAGAAGGGCGAATGGAACGCGATGATCGCGTAGTTTCCGGTCAGGTTTTCAGGCCCATAGGCACGCTCGGTTATCGGCAGGCCCAGCAGGACTGAGTTCGAAAACAGGCAGCAAAAGCCGATGGCGACGCAGTCTTCCCACTCGCGCCCAAAGATCAGCCGCGCGCCGAACAGTCCGGCGGTGAAACACAGCGCAGCGGCAGAATAGAAGCTGGCCAACAGGCGCGGATCGAAACTGGCGCTGAGGTCCAGATGCGCGATGGCCAGAAACAGCAGGCAGGGGATGGCGAAGCCCTGCGTGAATTTCATCAGACCATCGACATGCACTTCTTTGAAATAGCCCGACCGCGTCGCGGCATAGCCCGCACCGATGACCAGAAAGACCGGCAGGATGACATCAATCAGGCTTTGAAGCATATCGCCCCACGGCTTGGCGGTATCCGGATTGCGCGGGGCAGGGCCTTACAGCGCTTGATGGATCACCATCCCGTCATAGGCGGGGGTGATGTGGTTTGCGGTCTCGGCCTCGACGGTCGCATAGTCCAGATCGATATGCATATTGGTCAGTACCGCCAGCTTCGGTTGCAGCTTTTCAATCCAGCCCAGCGTCTTTTCCAGATGCGCATGGGTCGGGTGCGGCG
The DNA here is from genome assembly GCF_056532945.1 of Ruegeria sp. H7. Lineage (NCBI taxonomy): Bacteria > Pseudomonadati > Pseudomonadota > Alphaproteobacteria > Rhodobacterales > Roseobacteraceae > Ruegeria > Ruegeria sp. H7. Next base: position 454,551 of record NZ_JBQFNZ010000001.1, on the reverse strand, counting down.
TGCGGCGCAGGGCGTCGATGACAAGGCAATCCAGCCCCTCCATTGCAGGCCACGCGTCGTCATAAACTTCTGCGACGTCCGGCAGGTAAGCAAGGTTGCCCATCCGAAACCCCAGCGCGTCGATCGAGCCGTGATTGACCTTGAAAGGTTGAAAGGGGATCGGGCCACCGGGGCCGTCAACTTCGAAAGCGCCGTCAATGGATTTCAGATCCAGAATCGGCGGATAGGGTGAACCTTCGGGTTGGATAAACGCATATCCAAACCGCCCAAGCAGGGCGTTTTGCGTGTCGCCATCAGCCCAGACCGGCACGCGGGATTTCATGTTGAAGACAATCATCCTCAGATCGTCGATGCCATGCACGTGGTCAGCGTGAGAGTGGGTATAGACCACCCCGTCCAACCGACCGGTGCCGGTATCCAGCAACTGGCTGCGCATGTCCGGCGTTGTGTCGATCAGGACCGATGTGGTGCCATCTGGTCCGTCCCGCTCCACCAGCATCGAGCAGCGGCGGCGGATGTTGCGCGGGTTCGTTGGGTCGCAGTCACCCCATTGCCCGCCAAGGCGCGGCACGCCGCCCGAGGACCCGCAGCCTAGAATGGTGCACCGGAGCTGGTTCATGCAGCGGCCTTGTACAATGCGGCCTTCGAGAACAGGCGGTCGAAATTGGCCTGCGTTTGCGCGGCAAATGCGGCGTAATCCATGCCGAACACCTCGGCCCCCTTGCGGGCTGTGTGCGCGGTATAGGCAGGCTCATTGCGTTTGCCGCGATAGGGCGGCGGGGCCAGGTAGGGCGCGTCGGTTTCGACCAGAATGCGGTCCACGGGCGCGGCGGCGAAGATGTCGCGCAACTCCTGACTTTTGGGGAAAGCAGCGATGCCGGACATGGACAGGTAGAACCCCAAATCCAGAGCAGCCTTGGCCAGCTCGGCAGAGGACGAAAAGCAATGCATGACGCAGGAATAGGGCGCGTTGCGGTATTCCTCGGCCAGAATGCGGGCCATGTCATCATCGGCGGCGCGAGCGTGGATGATCAATGGCAGGCCGGTGCGCTGGGCGGCTTCGATATGGATACGCAGCGATTGTTTCTGCACCTCGGCGCTGTCGGCGGTGTAGTGGTAATCCAGTCCGGATTCGCCGATGCCCACGAATTTTGGGTGTTGCGCCAAAGCGACCAGTTCATCGACCGTTGCCATTGGCTCGTCTGCGGCACTCATCGGGTGGGTGCCCGCGGCGTAGAAGACCGGAGCGTAGGCCTCGGCGATGGCGCGGACGGAAGGCTCGTTGCGCAAACGGGTGCAGATCGTGACCATGCGGGTCACGCCTGCCTCGGCGGCGTTGGCGATGGTATGGTCCAGTTGCCCCTCGAAATCGGGGAAGTCCAGATGGCAATGGCTGTCGGTGATTTGGGGGGTGTCGCTCATCTGCTCTGACCGGCGGTTTCCTGTATCTTGAACACCGTATCTAGAACCAAAGCGGCAGGGTCAAGGTTCACCGCCTGACCATGGCGTGCGCGGGCCGTGATTGTCGCGGCGACCTCGGCCCAGCGCCGCGCCTGATCGGGTGAGGCCGACAGGCGCGCGAGCGTCGCGGCCTCGTTCGGGGCGGCCTCGGGCGCGGGTGGGGTGCCGGTGGCGCCGGTCAAGGCAAGGCGGGACAGGGCGACGTCAATCAATGTCAGCAGCAATTCGAACCGATCTGCTGCGCCGCGCTGAGCGGCAGCTTCGGCGAGTTTCAAGGCGCGTTGGCGGTCCATGCGGGGCAGGGTGCCCAGAATGGCGATCAGTTCGGCATAAATCTCCAGCCCGCCAAGATTGATCAGACGCACGGCATCGCCGACCGACCCGGCAGCCAGCGCGGCCAGATGATCCGGCTGCGCAGGCGGTTCCGCCCCGGTCTGCGCCAGTGCGGCCTGCATGTCCTCGGGCCCCAGCGGCGACAAGCGCAGGGTCCGACACCGCGACCGTATCGTCGGCAACAGGCGCGAAGGTTGGTGCGAGATCAGCAACAGCGTGGTCCGCGCGGGCGGTTCCTCAAGCATTTTTAACAGCGCATTTGCGGCGCTGACATTCATCTCATCCGCTGAATCGACGATGACCACACGCCGTCCGCCATCCGCCGAGGACAGGCCGAAGAACTTGCCCAGCTTACGAATGTCATCCACCACAATCTCACCGCGCAACCGCCCCTGATCGTTTAGCGAGCGTGTGATCGCCGCCAAACCGGGCTCTGCCCCCGCCATGATACGGTGCGAGACCGGATGATCCGGATCAATATCCAGTGTCTCAGGTGGTGGAGGCGCACCAAACAGCCCACCGTCATCAGCAGGGGGCGTAGCCAGCAGGAACCGCGCGATCCGCCAGGCCAACGTTGCCTTCCCAACCCCGCGCGGGCCGGTCAGAAGCCAGCCGTGATGCAGCCGGTCCGAGGTGTAGGCGGTCAGAAACGCCTGTTCCGCCGCGTCCTGCCCGAACAGGCGGGCGGTTTCACGCGGATGCGGCGCGCCGGGCGCCTGATCTGGGGTTGGGGTGTCGTCGCTCATCGTCTATCGCAAAGCTGCCTCGACGATATCTCTCACATCCTGTGCGACACTGTCCATGTCGCGATTGCCATCGACGACGCGGAACCGGTCAGAGAATTCATCCGCCAAAGCCAGAAACCCGGCGCGCATCTGTTTTTGCAGGGCTGGGCCGAAATCTTCGAACCGTTCCTCTGTTCCTTGACGGCCTTTGGCGCGGGACAGGCCGGTATCCGGGTCCATGTCGATCAGCAGGGTCATGTCCGGTTCGCGCCCGATCATCAGATCATGCAACTGATCCACCAGCCCGCGCAGATTGCCGCGCGACAGGCCCTGATACATGCGTGTGCTGTCGGCAAAACGGTCGCAGATCACCACCATGCCATCGGCCAAGGCCGGTTCGATGGTCCGCTCCAGATGGTCGCGGCGGGCGGCGGTGAACAGCAACAACTCGGTTTCCGCCGACCAGCGATCAGGGTCGCCTTCCAGCACCAGCCTGCGGATTTCCTCGGCCCCTGGCGAGCCGCCGGGTTCACGCGTCAGAATGACCTGATGGCCAGCGGCATCCAGATACTCGGCCAGCATCCGGGCCTGAGTTGATTTGCCTGATCCGTCAATGCCTTCAAAGGTCAGGAATAACCCGCGTTGCGTCACATCGACTCCAGCGGGTTATTGATCACGTCTTTCAGGACAATGCCGCCCACGGTCATCATTCGCACCACGAACCCGCCCAGCGGCACATCTTCGGCCGCGACCAGCGGGCGGCGGATTTCGGGTAGACCTTCGGGTTTGATCACCAGTTCGGCCAGTTGCTGGCCCTTGGTGACGGGCGCGTTGATCGGGCCCTCATAGACCACCTCGGCTTCGACATCCTGTGCACCCAGAACGGGGAACAACACGTTCAGATCACCCTCGGGCACCAGACCCACGGTCTTTTTCTCGCCCATCCACAGCTTGGCTTCGGCTATCGGCGCTTCTTCGGTGGCAACTGTCCTCTCGACAAAATTTCGAAACGACCAGTTAACCACGGCCTCAGCCTCCTCTGCCCGCTGCGCGGTACTGTCGAGACCCGATAGCACGAAGATCACCCTGCGGTCGCCCTGTTTGGCCGAGCCGACAAGGCCATAGCCCGCCTCTTGCGTGTGGCCGGTTTTCAGCCCGTCGGCCCCGATGTCCAGCCGCAGCAGGGGGTTCCGGTTGCGTTTGTTGGACGGTGCGCGCCCGTCAAATTCAAACTCTTCTTCGGCGAACAGGGGGTAGTATTCCGGGAAATCCGTGATCAGCCTGTCGGCCAGAACCGCCAGATCATGCACCGACATCATATGCCCGGCAGCGGGCCAGCCGTTCGAGTTGGCAAAGTTCGAGTTGTCCATGCCAATTTGCTTGGCGCGCTGGGTCATGTAGCGGGCAAACCCCGCCTCAGTGCCATCGGGGCTGAGCGCTTCGGCGATCACCACACAGGCGTCATTGCCCGAAAGCACGATGATCCCGCGCAGCAGGTCCTCGACCGTTACGCGATCCTGCGTGTTCAGGAACATGGTCGAGCCGCCATAGCTCATTGCATGTTGGGAAACCGGCAGGGTTTCCTGCAGGGTCAACCGCCCGTCGCGCAGCGCTTCGAACGCGACATACAGCGTCATCAATTTTGACATCGACGCCGGAGGCAAGGGTTGATCGGCGTCTTTCGACAGCAGAACCGTCCCGGTCGTCTGGTCCATCACATAAGCCGCGCGCGCCGAGGTATCGAACGCGTGCGCGGGCAGGGCCAGAACGGCCAGCCCAAGGGTGAATACGGATGTTCGCAATGCGGATAGCACGGGGGCGCCTCCTGTTATCAGTTGGACACGGTGAACGCGTCGGTAAAGCCCAAGGCCTTCACGTCGCTCTGGATAGCCTTGCGTTCCGCGCGGGTCGCGGCGGGGCCGACCAGAACCCGCCAGACCGTTTTGTCTTCGGTTTTCAGTTCGCGCACGTCGGCGGTCATGCCGTTCTTGCGAACCTTGTCCGCTGCGGACTTGGCATTGGCCTCGACGCTGAACGTGCCGACCTGAACGAAGGGTTTCGACAGGTTCGAGGGGGCCGCCGCCGTGGCCGCCGCAGCGGCTGCCGGTGTAGGTTCGGCTGCTTCAATCGCGGCGGCTGCGCCTTCGATCGGGTCCAGCGGCGTCTGGGTGATTTCGTCTGGCTGCTTCTTTTGCCACCACTTGCGCTTGGCTGGCTTTTCGGGCGGCGGCGCGACCGGAGCATCGGACAGGCCCGGCGCGGCGGCTGCACTGGCTTCCGGTGCAGCGGCATCGACCGCCGTCTCTGCCGCGTCCTCAGCTGCGGACCCCGCTGCTGCGGCGGCGGCACCGGCTGCGCCTGCCGCGGCTGCGGGTTCCTTACGTTGCCACCATTTCCGCTTGGCGGGCTTTTCCTCGGCCGCGGTATCCGGCGCGGTTTCGGCTGCCGCGACCTCGGCCTCGTCACTGGTTGTTTCCGCTTCGGGGGCGGGTTCCTCGGCAGGTGGCTTCTGTTCGACCTCTTCGCGGCGCAGGGCAACGACACTGACGCGGGTTGGGGCACCGGCCAGCATTCCCAATTCCTCTGCTGCCGCCGAGGATACCTGCAGCGCCGGACCCGGCAAATTGCGTTCCCGCCGGAACAGCGCGCCGGTGATGGTTTTGTTGTTGGCGGTGTTCTTGATCAGCACGCGTTCGGGCTGCTTGACGTCAGGATGTGCGACCCAGATACCGCCCAGCGATGGACGCCCGTCCCACAAACCTGCCTCGGTGACGGAAAACACATCCGGCGCCTCGACATCACGTTGCGAGGCGCTGGTGACCTGAGGCAGCAACTCGATCTTCGAGTCGTCCCCGGATTTTGCGCCATCTTCAGACGCGTTCTGTGATTGTAAAACTTCCTCACACCCGGACAAAACGGTCAAAGTCACAGCCAAAACAGCCAGTCCTCGCGATCTTGCGCGTGTCTGTGTTGCTCGCTTCATCTTTTCATCCCTTGCCTGAAAGGGCCTCGTTTTTCCGAGCCCCGCCGCAGGGCCGGTTCTGCGCGCCAGCCTGCTACGGTCTTACCGCCAGAGCATAACGCGGGCGAGGTGTCATGGAAAGACTGCTGCGCAGGCTTCGGCAAGATTTCCCGATTTCGACTTGCCTCTGATTTCAGTTGGCCTTAGACCCTGCCTTCGACGGGGAGGTGGCAGAGTGGTCGAATGCGGCGGTCTTGAAAACCGTTGAACGTGAGAGCGTTCCCAGGGTTCGAATCCCTGTCTCCCCGCCACTCCAAAATCCGTATCGTACTGTTTGGGCATTCCGCCCTACGGCCCCCCACGTCAGCACAGCACCTTTCGGGTATTTTTGATAATCCCTCGCGCTTTTCTGCACTAACCTAACTCCACTTTGTGGAGGTCAAGGCACAGAGAAGGCCAATAGGTCCAAAGCCGCTGAGTCGAACGCAGGTCACAGCGTGCGCGCCAACACCCCGGCAAAGTCTGCAACAGGGGCGCAACGCGAGGGACTCCATGACTGCTTCATCAATCGGAACGCCAGAGCAACTTCGTGATCCGAACTATTTTCCTGCCATATATCGTGCCGTGCCGTTGGGCATTCAGCATGTGCTGGCCATGTTTATCTCGAACGTCACGCCAGCGATTATCGTTGCCGGGGCCGCCGGTTTTGGCTTTGGCTCGAACAGTCCGGATTTCCCGGAACTGCTGTACCTGATCCAGATGTCGATGCTGTTTGCAGGCGTTGCTACGCTGTTGCAGACGGTCACCATCGGCCCGGTCGGGGCGGCCTTGCCCATCGTGCAGGGGACGTCCTTTGCCTTTATCCCGATCATGATACCGCTGGTCGCCGGAAAGGGCGTCGACGGTCTGGCCGCCTTGTTCGGAGGCGTCATAATCGGCGGCCTTTTCCATGCCTTGCTGGGTACTGTGATCGGCAGAATCCGCTTTGCCCTGCCGCCTTTGGTCACAGGTCTTGTCGTGACAATGATCGGGCTTGCATTGGTGAAAGTCGGCATCGAATACGCCGCCGGTGGTGTTCCGGCCAAGGCTTCGGGGTCTGAAACCTACGGCTCATTGTCCAGCTGGGCCCCGGCGCTGATCGTTGTGTTTGTCACATTGGGGCTGAAGTTCTTTGCCCGCGGGATGCTGTCTGTCTCGGCTGTGCTGATCGGCATTCTTGTCGGATATGTCTATTGCATCCTCGTCGGGAAGCTGCCGCTCGAGGCGATTTCGGGTTCGTGGGAACGGTCTGCGGCTTTCGCGCTGCCACAGCCATTCAAGTATGGGTTCGAGTTCTCTCTGGCCGCTGTGATCGGCTTTTGCCTTATGGCCTTTGTTTCAGCGGTTGAAACCGTTGGTGACGTCTCCGGGATCACGAAAGGTGGGGCGGGCCGCGAAGCGACGGATAAGGAGATTCAGGGCGCGACCTTTGCCGATGGTTTCGGCACCGCCATTGCCGGTATCTTCGGCGGGTTTCCCAACACCTCGTTCAGCCAGAACGTGGGCCTGATTGCGATGACCGGGTTGATGAGCCGACATGTCGTGACCATCGGAGCCATATTCCTGATCATCTGCGGATTGGTCCCGAAAGTCGGTGGCATCATTCGCACCGTCCCGATCGAAGTGCTGGGCGGCGGGGTCATCGTCATGTTCGGGATGGTTGTCGCCGCCGGTGTTTCGATGCTGTCCGATGTGGTCTGGAACCGTCGGAACATGGTGATCTTCGCGGTCTCGCTGTCGATTGGCCTTGGGCTTCAGCTAGAGGTCATGAATGTCGCGCCGGGTTCGGCCAACGCGCTGCAGCACCTGCCGGATACGCTGCGAGTTCTGGGTGCGTCGGGGATCTTACCTGCGGCCCTGATCGCCATTGTCCTGAACCTGATCCTGCCAGAGACATTGGCGGATGAAGCGACCGAGGAGGTTTCTGGCGGTATGTCAGGACATGGTCGCGGCGAGTTGGTGAAAGACGATCACGCCTGACATTTGACCGGCGGGCGATGGCTTTGTTCCTGTCAGGGAACCGGCTGTCGCCCAATCCTGCTCAGACAAGGCGCGGGGACTGCGACGTTTGGGTGTTAGGAACCCTGCAAGAATTCGGTGTCGAAGCTGATGCGTTTGCGTGTTCCGCAATCCGCCAAAACCTCCAGCCCGTCATCATGCAAGCTTATGGAGTGAACCGGAGAACCCGCAGGCCAGGCAATTGCGCCGATCACGTGTTTAACAACGGCAGAGCGGGCCGGAGATAGCTGCAAAGCACCGGGCCCGGACAGTGCCTTTTCGCGATCAGGTCCCAAAACATGCCCGGCCGCGCCTTCTTCGATGCCCAGGCAGCCAAAATGACGGCCCGACCACGGCGGATAATCCCGCCCTCCGTTCGAGTGCCACAGCATCGTCATGGGCAGGTATTCAGAACGCTTGAGCGAAAGGAACAGATCACCCTCGATCGGTCTGGTGACGGCTGTCCAGCCCAACCCGCCACCGGGTGCATCGAGACCGGCAACAAAATCCTCATGTCTTTGGAACCAGGGATAGCGCGTCAAATCTGTGGTGCCGTCCTGCGACGGGAAACGCGTTGGATCGTCACTGGACGCAGGGTAGACCAAGCCCGACCTGCCGCGTTTCGGGTCGGTTTCCTGTGGTGTCGCAGGCGTCATCCAGCGGGATTTGGCAGAGGTCCGGATAAAGCCACCATTTGGCAGAGAGATATTCGCATGATTGGCCACCGGGACCGACCCGGACCCGCCCACAAGCGTATGTTTTTGATAAACAAAGGGGTGATCCGGGCGCAGTGAAAGCTCTTTGATGACTTCCGAATCGTTGACGCGGTGATCCAACCGGGCTGACAATTGGTCCGGCGACAGATCAATGATCGACCAGCATGCGTTTGCAGGCCAACCATGCAGGGGTGCCCCGTCTTTTTCTTGCCCAAACGGTGCGCAGAAAAAATCTCCTCCCAGCTTGTATAGATGGGGCGCTAGCCCATCGGGAAGGGCCTCGTCCATTCCGACCCAAGGCGCGCGGTGCAACGGGGATATCCCAGCGTCGCCGCCCATCACCGTGAAGCTTTTGATCATGCCGATACTGGTGTCGAACGACAGTCGGATGCCATCTGCATTCAGGTTGATCGTGTCTTCGGACATGGGACCGCCTTGTGGTTTTGGGCGCTGTTCGTCTTGAGGGCTGCGCGTCCGGTGAGATTATTCTTCAAACCAAAACGAAAACTCTGCCACCTTCAATCTTCGTCTCATAAGTTCCAAGCTTTGCACAGGCAGGGGCGCGCAAGGCTTGGCCCGAACGGTAATCGAAAATCCCGTTATGTTTGGGGCACTCGATCTCGTAATCCATCACCAGGCCATCGGCCAGATGAACCTGTTCATGAGTGCATAAACCGTCTGTGCAAAAGAAATCTCCGTCCGGGCCACGGACAATTGCAAAAGTTCGACCGACGTGGTCCCAGCGAATGACGTCCTCTTCTTCAACGTCATCAATGGCGATTGCTTCGATCCAGGGCATTTTGGCCTCCTACCTTTTTAATCGTCACTGCTCCGGTCTGGCACATGGGAATGCAGATGTTCCTTGTAGGGCTGCGCCGTTGGCGGCAGCGTTTTCCTTAACGCATAGCCGGGGTCAGTGCGTTGACGCATCACGGCCCCCATCATCTCTTTGTAGCCATCCCAGATTGAGGTGTTGGGCGCGGGAAGGTCATCTTTGATTTCCTGATGCAGGGCAGGAAGCGCGTAATAGGGGACCATCGGGAACATGTGGTGTTCTACGTGATAGTTCATGTTCCAATACAGCCAGCGGCTGATCGGGTTCATGTAGACCGTGCGGGAGTTCAGCCGGTGGTCAATGACGTCCTCGGGCAAGCCGCCATGTTGCAGCAGGCCGGTCATGACGAAATGCCAGCACCCGTAAACGCGCGGCCCGCCGATCAGCAGGATGGGGATTGTCGATTTCCAGCCCATGCCGTTTGCCAGCATGAACGCGGATACCAGCAACACGACCGCGTAGATGAGCATATGGATCCGCGCCCAGAACACGGCCTTTGGCCATTCGGATTGCGGGGCGTAGTCCTTCTCGTCCGGCGACAAATACCCCAGCGCGTTGCGGAACAGGACCTTGAGTGACAGCCAGGTGTCGTAGATGCCGACAAACGCCAGTGCCTTCAGCATCAGGTTGATCGGATGCATCCAGGCGATTTCCGGGTCGCGGCCCACGATCAGCGTGTCGGTGTGATGGCGCGCGTGGCTCCACCGCCAGTTCACAGGGTTCCTCATGATCTGAAAGGATGCGATGTGATACACAACATCGTTCATCCAGCGCGTTCGAAAGGCCGTCCCATGGCCGCATTCGTGCCAACGGCTGTCGCAGGCCGAGCCATAGACCACGCCATAGGCCAGCCAGAACGGGACCGAGAGCCAGCTTCCCCAGAAGAAGATGCCCCCGGCGGCGAGCAAAATGTGAAGCCCAACCCACAATGCGGTGTCGCGCAGGGCAGGGCCGTCGCGGCGTTTCATGAGGGATTTCATCGTCTTGCGGGGGACGGTGCTGTGATACCACTCTGCTGCCGCAAGCCCGATCTCCTGCGCTTTTTTGCCGGTCTCGCCAGTCAGGGAATAATCCCGAACTGTTTCGGGCAAGGGCCCATGTTGAAGCGTGTCGGTCATCGGTTTACGCCGTCGTTATGGTTCTACCAATCGCAGGCCGTGTTGAGTGATCAGACGGCCTGTCCGGTCCACTGACAGCTTTGGCACATCACCCTGTCGCATCAAGTGCCATGGCCATCAGATTACATCAGCTATTTTCGGGTCATATCGCGTTTGGGCTCAGCAGAGGCGTAATTTAGAAAAACAAGACCGCTAAAATGATGTAATTTGATGCCTCAAAACAGGACGAGCGGCTTTTATCGTGCCAGTATGGTCCGCGACAAAGCAATCGATTGAGGTCTGCAAGCGCATGACGCGCGCCACAATTGCTGACATATCCAAACGGGCCGGGGTCTCGACGGCGACCGTCGACCGGGCGCTGAACGGGCGCAAGGGCGTCAGCGCCGCCAACCGGCAGCGTGTTATGCGGGCGGCCCGGCTTTTAGGGTATCTCCCGTCCGAGGGTATTCTGGCGCTGCCCTCGCGACCTGCGCGGCTCAGCTTTCTCATCCCGACTGGCGGCAATACGTTCCTACAGGATATGGCCGGGGCCATCACGCGGTTCTCGGACGCTCAGCCCTTGGTCGAAAGTTGCAGAATACAGGTGCTGGACGGCATAGGCCCGGACCCGCTGATCGAGGCTTTGGACAACCTGCCGCCAGATACCGACGGGATCGGTGTCGTGGCAACAGACGACCCGCGCAGCCGGGATGCCCTGCGGCGGATGTGTGAATCCGGTATTCGTGTGGTCACTTTAGCGTCGGATGTGCTGGCAACGCCGCGCTCAGGGTATGTCGGCGTTAACAACATGGTCGCCGGGCGCACGGCGGCTCAGATACTGGGTATGTCTGCCAGCGACCGCGCCGGAGATGTCGCAGTTTTCTTTGGAACGCATGCGTATCACGGACACAGCGAGCGGGAATTGGGGTTTCGGTCCTGCCTGTCCGCATATTACCCGACGCTTACCGCTTTGCCATCAGTCGAGACCGGTGAGAATGGAGAGCGTTTGTACCGCGAATTGACGCGGCTTTATCGTTCCGGCGCGCGTCTGGTTGGGGTCTATTGCGTGGGGGCGGGGCGGAAGGGTCTGGTGCAGGCGCTTGAAACCATCCCACAAGCCGAACGGCCCCTTGTCGTCATGCACGACCTGACAGAGGACACGCGGCGCTGGTTGGCCGAAGGGTTGATCCATGCGGTGATCGACCAGAACGCTCATCTTATCGGGGAACAAGCTGTCATTCGTCTGCTTGGGGCAATTGCGTCGGGGCCTGTCCAATTGCCGATGGAGCATATCGAGCCGAGGATCATTCTAAGGGAAAATATTCCAGCCGGTCGGGTGTCGGCATGAGTATCCGGCTGCAAGATATGGCGCTTGTCGTCACCGGAGCCGCCAAAGGCATCGGCCGGGCGATCGCATGCCGGGCCGCTGCGCAGGGCGTTCGTCGGATTTTGGCGACGGACAGAGACCAGGCCGGTCTGCTAAGCCTTGCAGCGGAATTGTCGGGCGTTGCCCGGACCAAGACCATTGTCGCCGATCTGGCCGAAGCTGGCGCTTGCGCGGATGTCGCGGCGGCAGCGCGGGCCGCTTTTGGTCGGATTGATGGCCTTGTGAATGCTGCGGGACTAACGAACCGCGCCAGTTTTCTTGACGGAACAGCGCAGGATTTCGACAAGATTTTTTCAGTCAACGCCCGCGCGCCTTTTCTGCTGATGGGTGAAGCGATCCGGGACATGCAAGCGCGTGGGTCTGGCGGAGGGATCGTGAATATTCAATCTATGAATGCCCATTGCGGCGCGCCGGATCTGGCAATCTATGCGGCGTCGAAAGGGGCGTTGCAGACATTGACCAAGAATGCGGCCAACGCGCATTTGCACGATGTTATTCGCGTAAACGGGATCAATCTGGGTTGGGCGCTGACTGAGTCCGAGCATGAAACGCAAACCGGTGCTTTGGGCCAAGCGCAGGATTGGGCGGAACAGGCAGGGCAGGGGCTTCCGTTGGGCCGGTTGCTGATGCCCGACGAAGCGGCTCGGTTGGCCGTATTCCTACTAAGCCCTGAATCATTTCCGATGACCGGCGTATGTGTCGATCTTGAACAGTCGGTTCTGGGCGCGCCGCGCTAGGTTACCTACCGCCTGTTTTGGGCGGCGCGGTGCTGGCCCGTTCGATCAGTTCAACAGGAACCGGGGCTTCCGGTTCATTTGCGCCAAGCCCCGACGAGAGCCGATCAAGCAGAAGTTTTGCGGCCCGTTGACCCAAAAAGTGCCGGTTCTGACGGATCGTGGTCAGTGCGGGCACATAATATTCCGACATCTCGATGTCGTCGAAACCCACAACAGACATATCCTCGGGCACCCGAACACCACCAGCCTGAAGCCCGGCGATCAGCCCAAATGCCACCATATCGGCCGAGCAGAATACAGCTGTGGGCCTGTCGTCCATCGCCAGAATGCGCGCGGCGGCCTCGTGTCCGGATTCGAGCGAGAAATCACCGCGAATGATCCACTCGGTCGGGGCAGGCAGGCCAAGACGTGCGCGCTCAGACACCATACCCTCTCGACGTGCGCTTGTCAGAACATTGCCCTGCGGCCCGGTGACATGAGCGATTTTTTCGTGGCCGAGGTTGTGCAGATGGCGGATTGCCAGCCGGGCCCCCTCGACATTGTCGCTTTTGACCACCGGAAAAGACTGGTCTTCGACCCATTCGCACAGGAACACGATTTTGTCTCGGGCTCCGGCCTGAATGCACTTGTTCAGCACTGTATCCGACAACTGACCATCCAGCGAAATCGCGCCGTCTATGCGCCCATCTAGAAAATACTCGGCCAGCGTTGAATCGTGGATCGGATTGCTTTCCGTATCCGTAATCAGAACTGCATAACCGGTGCCAGAAAACGCCTCACTGATGCCCGCCAGAATACCGGAATAGAAGGGTTTGCCCAAATTCGGGACAAGGACCAGAACCGCATTCGCGCGCTGCATCCTGAGGTTTCTGGCCGCCTGGTTTGCCCTGTATCCCGTGCTCTGGATCGCCTGCATGACCGCATCTTTGGTGGATTTCTTGACGACATCTGGGTTGGACAGAACCCGGCTGACAGTGGCCGTGGACACCCTTGCTTCGCGGGCGACATCTTGAATGGTTGCGGGTTTCTGGATCATGGGTCCTGATTGCAAAGTGAGATTTCGGTTGACTCGAATCCCTGACGCTGTCGATTATGTAATCGATTTCAAGGATTGAAAAGGGCGAATTTCTGCAAATGTAATCGTTTGCAGGCGCATAATTCGCAATCGGGGGAATGTAATGATCCGTGCCGCCAAAGCTGGCAACAACGACCTGTGGACCGGGGTGGCGGTTTGACTGCCGCGGCCCGGTTCGACTTCTCCGGCGCGCAGGTCGCCGTGATCGGTGCCAGCCGGGGTGGCATTGGGGCAGCCATTGCCCGCGCGTTCAAAGACGCCGGTGCCGAGGTCGAAATCACAGGGGCCGAGCCAGAGTGCCTGCCCGAAGACGCCGCCCGGTTCCCCTATACCCAGCTCGACGTCGTGGACACTGACGCGGTCGAAGCATTTGGTCGCGACCGCCTTGAATTGGATGTGCTGGTGAATTGCGCAGCGATCACGCGGCGAGGCGAGGAAATGGAGCCCGGATTCTTCAGCCATGTGCTGGATGTGAATCTGGTCGGAACCATGCGATGCGCGCGGGCGTTGCATACCGCGCTTCTGGCCCGAAAGGGTCGGGTGATCAATATCGCGTCGATGTATGCCCGCTTTGGATCACCGCAAAACCCGGCCTATGGCTCGTCCAAAGCGGGGGTCGAGCAATTGACCAAATCCCTGGCGGTCGCATGGGCCGCAGACGGTATTCGCGTGAACGCCATCGCGCCAGGGTTCATCGTGACCGAACAATCCGCAAGGGCCAGACAGGATCCGAAATTCGTCGACGCAGTCGAGGCGCGAACGCCGATGTCCCGATGGGGAATGCCCGCCGACATCGTCGGCGCGGCGCTGTTCCTGGCCTCGGACGCAGCCGCGTTTGTAACCGGCATCTGCATGCCCGTGGACGGAGGATACTCGGTTGTCTGAAGGAGGTGATAATGTCTGATGTCTCGGCCATCGGCGCGGCAGTGATTGGAACCGGCTTTATAGGAACGGTTCATGTGCAGGCCCTGCATCGTCTTGGAGTGCAGGTTGTTGGCGTGCTCGGGTCGTCAGCGGAACGGGGATCGGCGCGGGCTGCTGAGATTGGTGTCCATCAAGCGTATCCTTCGTTGGAGGCCTTGCTGGCAGATGACAGTGTTGATGTGGTCCACGTCACGTCCCCGAACCACGCCCATTTCCCGCAGGTCATGGCGATCCTGAAAGCCGGAAAGCACGTGATCTGTGAAAAGCCACTGGCAATGACCAGCGCGCAATCGGCTGAGATGGTGGAGATGGCCGCCGCGTCGGGGAAGGTTTGCGCGGTATGTTACAACATCCGCTTTTACCCCCTGAACCAGCAAGCCCATGGAATGGTCGCTCAGGGAGAGTTGGGGCGCATCCGCTTTGTGACCGGCCACTATCATCAGGACTGGCTGGCAAAGCCAACGGACTGGAACTGGCGGTTGCAGGCTGACAAAGGGGGCGTGTTGCGCTCGGTCGGGGATATCGGGACGCATTGGGTTGATCTGACGAGTTTTGTCACAGGGCTGAAAGCTAAATCCGTATTTGCCGACCTGACGACCTTTCTGCCCGAACGGCAGCGGCCGACCGGCCCGGTTGAAACATTCTCCAGCGCCGAAGGGACAACCGAAACTGTGGCCGTCGATACCGATGATGCCTCGGCGATCATGATCCGGTACGAGGACGGCGCGAAGGGCGTAATGACCACCTCTCAGATCAATATCGGGCGCAAGAACTCATTGGTTTGGGATATTGCAGGTAGCGCGGCCAGTGCGGCGTGGAACAGCGAAACGCCGGATCACCTGTTCATCGGGCATCGCGACGACGCCAATCAGATATTGATGCGGGATTTTACGCTGATGAATGCCACGGGCACCCGCGCCGCGACCTTGCCGCCCGGTCATGTCGAAGGGTTTGCGGACAGTTTCTTCAACTTCTTCCGTGCCGTTTACACTGACGTCTGCGCAGGCAAGCGCGGGCCGGACAGCACCTGGGCGACGTTTGAGGACGGCCATTATGAAATGCGGTTCTGCGATGCCGTGGTGAAATCGGCCCGCGAAGATCGCTGGGTCGATCTGGACGAGGTTTAAGGGGGGCAACATGAAACTGGGACTGCTGACCGCGCCATTTGAAGATACGGACCTGATGGACGTTGCCACATGGGCGTCTGGCAACGGGTTTTCAGCGCTCGAGATCGCATGCTGGCCGTCCTCCGGCGGTGAAAAGCGGCGCTATGCGGGCACGAGCCACATCAATGTCGATGGGCTGACGGCCGCGCAGGGCAAGGAGATCGTGGATGCGCTGACCGGAATGGGTATCGAAATCTCGGGCCTTGGATATTACCCCAACCCTTTGCATGCGGACACGTCGCACCGGGACGAGGTGATCGAACACCTGAAAAAGGTAATTTCTGCCGCAGGCACGATGGGCCTGTCGGTGGTCAACACCTTTGTCGGCGGCGACAGAACCCTGAATGTGGACCGGAACTGGGAGCGGGCGCAGCAGATCATCTCACCCATCGTCGATCATGCCCGTGGGCAGGGTGTTCGCCTGTGCTTTGAAAACTGCCCGATGATCTTCAGCTACGATGAATGGCCCGGCGGTCATAACATTGCCTATTCGCCGAAGATCTGGCGCAGGATTTTCGAGGAATGGGGCGACGATGTCGGGATGAACTTCGACCCGTCTCACCTGATCTGGCAGTTCATCGATCAGACCCGGTTCATCAAGGAATTCGGCCCGCATATCGCGCATGTCCATGCCAAGGACCTGATGGTGGATCACGACGGGCTTTATGAACACGGGATCATGTCGGCGGGCATGGGGTGGCAGGTGCCGCGCCTTTGCGGTCTGGGCGATGTCGACTGGTCCGACTTTTTCTCGGGGCTATACCGGTTCGGATACGATGGCCCTGTCATCATCGAGCATGAGGACAGGCTGTTTGAAGGGACCGACGAAAAGATAAAGCGCGGGTTCTTGCTGGCACGCGACGTGCTGCAACCGTTCATCAAATAGAAGGGCGAAAAGCCCCGGACATATCACTGAGTGTTCAAATGGGAGGTACTACAATGAAAAAGCTACTCACAGGTGCGGCGGCCATAGCTGTTGCTGCGGCGTTCACACCGGCGGCGTTTGCTGCCGATTACACGATCGGTGTGTCCAACACCGTGCAGGGCAATGGCTGGCGCGAACAGATGATCTGCGCCATGCGGGCTCAGGCTCTGGTCGAAGAGGATGTGTCCAACCTGATCGTGGCGCATCGCAATACGGATTCAGCCGGACAGTTGGAGGACATCAACAACCTGATCGAAGCGGGTGTGGATGCGATTGTTCTGAACCCGTCAAACCCGGACGCTTTGAATTCGGCGCTGGATGCGGCGATGGAGAAGGGCATTGTCGTGGTCGCCGTGGATGCTGGCGTGACGGCGGATGGCGCGTATATCCTGTCGAACAATCAAGAAGAATACGCCTATCTGGGTGCGAAATGGCTGTTCGAGCAATTGGGCGGCTCGGGTGACGTGGTCTATATGCGCGGCATCGCGGGGGTGTCTGCCGATACCGACCGCGACAATGGGTTCAAGCGCGCCTTGGCCGAATATGACGGCATCAATGTGGTGCACGAGGTGTTTACCGGCTGGCAGCAGGATCAGGGCAAACAGCAGATGTTTGACTTTCTGGCCACGGGCATTCCGTTCAACGGTGTGTGGACCAGCGGAATTGACAACGTGATCGTAGATGCCTTCGTGGAATCCGGCGCGCCGTTGGTGCCCATCGTCGGCGCGGACAATGCCGGGTTCGTGCAGTACCTGACCGAAGTTGACGGCCTGCAAGGGGCCGCGGTGACCAATCCCGGATCTGTTGGCGGGGCAGGGATCGCTCTGGCCGTCGACATTCTGAACGGCAACGCGCCCGACGACAAAACCGTTCTGGTGGACCCGGTGCTGTGGGAAAACGCCACGGATGACGGTGTTGCAACCATCACTGCGGCGCAAAACCCCAACCTTGATCCCGAATGGCCCGTCTCGGTCACGGTTCCCGGTTGGACGGACTACTCGATGGAACAGATCATCGAATGCAAAGGGCCGGGCGACAGCTAAAAGCGGTCTGGCCTTGCGTGAATTCCCCCTGCCCGGATCGGGCAGGGGGCAACCAAGTTGGAATAGTGGGCACCGATGACCGAAACACACCTTCTCGACGCGTCCGGGATTGCCAAGAACTTTGGTGCTGTCCGTGCTTTGACCGATGCCAATCTGAGCGTCTCCAAGGGCGAGGTGGTCGCCCTGATGGGGGCAAACGGCGCCGGGAAATCCACCTTCGTGAAAATCATCACCGGCGCCTTGAGGCCGGATAGCGGCAAGGTGCTGATCCGGGGACAGGTGGCCCGCGTTGGCAGCCCGGCCGAGGCGCGCAAATCGGGCCTTGTTCCGGTTTATCAGGAACCCTCACTAATCCCCCATCTGGATGTGGCCGATAACCTGCGGCTGACCGATACACCACTTGCGCCATTCAGGCATTGGGTCAGTGAGCTTGGGATTGAACAGCTGAACCTCTCGGACCTGATCGCAGACCTGCCGCTTGCCACTTTGCGTATTCTGGACCTCGCGCGTGCCTTGGCGTCCGAGCCGGATGTGGTTTTGCTGGATGAGATGACAGCCGCGCTGCCAACCGATCTGGTTGAGCGGGTACTGACGGTTGTGCGCGAGCAGGCAAATCAGGGCATGGGTGTCATTTACGTGTCGCACAGATTCAGCGAAATCTCTGAGCTGTGCGACCGGGCCTCGGTTCTGCGCGACGGGATGACCGTTGGTGATCTGAGAATTGAGCCGGGCGTCGAAGAACGGGCCGTTGAACTGATGCTGGGTCAGAAACTGGACCTTGGGGATCGCGAAAACAACGGCGCGAGTTCTGTCGCGCAAGGCAATCCGCGCCTGTCTGTTCGAAATCTGGCGATTGCGCCGAAGGTGTCGAATATCTCGTTCGACCTTCACCCGGGCGAGGTGCTTGGCGTTGTGGCGCTTGAAGGGCAGGGGCAGGATGAGATGTTCGACTGTCTGGCCGGCTTTCTGCCTCCGACTGCCGGGGTGATCGAGGTGAACGGATCGCAGGTTGGGTTCAGGCACCCTGCCGATGCGATCTCGGCCGGGTTGACTTTTGTGCCGGGTGACCGGGCCGACGCGCTGTTGGCCCAACGATCGGTCAAAGAAAACATCGCCCTGCCGTTCTCGGCCCGCCTGCGGGATTGGGGCCAACTGAACCTGCGGCGAGAGCGTGAGCGGGTCGATTACGCCATCGAGAAGCTACAGATCGATACGCGCGCGCAGGGTGAGGTGCAGCGCCTATCGGGCGGGAACCAGCAGAAGGTGACCATTGGCAGATGGCTTGCCACGGGGGTCGAGACGCTGTTGCTGTTTGATCCGACGCGGGGGATCGATGTGCGGACCAAACGCCAGATTTACCCTCTGGTGCGCGAACTGGCGCAAAACGGGGCCTCGGTCCTGTTCTATACCTCGGAACTGGAGGAGGTGCCGCTGGCCTGCGACCGCGCGCTGGTCATTTTCAATGGCCGTGTTGTGGATGTGATCGACGCCAAAGACGCGGACGAGCAAACCCTGCTGCGCGCGGCTTATGGGCTAACTGAAAACGAGAGTGCAGCGTGACCAAGACCCTGCGCAAACACTCCTGGCTTCTGGGTCTTGTCGCGTTGCTGCTGGTTTTGCTGGCCGTCACCAAACTCATACAGCCCTCTTTTGGTGCGTCCGGGCTGGAAAGTGTTGCTCGCGCCGCATTGCCCTTTGCTTTCGCAACGGCGGGCATGGCGGTGGTGGTGATCGTCGGCGGGATCGATCTGTCAGTTGCATCGATGATGGCTGTATGTGCCGTCTCTGCCGCTGTGCTGATGGAGCGGATGTCCGGACTACCGGCCATCGTGATCGTGCTTGGCATCGGGTTGGCGATGGGGCTGATCAACGGCGCCCTCATCGTTCTGACCCGAGTACCTGACATCGTGGTGACGCTGGCGATGTTGTTCGTCTGGGAAGGCGTCGCGCTTTTGATCCTGGAAACGCCGGGCGGGTCAACCACCGATTGGGTTCAGCAGAGCATTCGCGGCAGTGTCATTCCTGGGGTACCTAGCGCCTTGGCCATCATGGTCGGATGTATTGCGGTGGTATGGCTGCCCCTTCGGCGATCCAAGCTTGGTATCTCGATCTATGCAACCGGATCAGACGAACGCGCGGCCTTTCGATCGGGGGTGTCCGTCGGGCGCGTCAAAATCGCAGCCTACGGAATTTGTGGGCTTTTCTGTGCCTTCGGCGGGCTCAGCCTTGCGGCACTGACCGGCATTGGTGAGCCGGTGCCCGGACCCTATCTGTTGGCCTCGGTCGCCGCCGTTGTTCTGGGCGGCGTGGTTCTGGGGGGCGGGCGCGGCGGGCTGCTTGGGCCGATTGTCGCTGTGTTCATCCTGCGCATCGTGCGCACGATCCTGACATTTCTGGCCGTGGACCCCAATGTCACGACAATCATCGAAGGGACGATCATGGTGGCCGTCGTATTGCTTGGCACCGCAGCCACCGCGCGAGGAGCAAGACGATGAGCATGGCCGTGAATGACCCACCCGTCGTCCGCTTTGGACGGTATCTGCGGGATAATCCTGTGATACCGCTTTTGATCTTTCTGGTCTTGCTGATCGCTGTGCTGGAGTTCATGCGGCCCGGTATTGTCACGCCGTTCAGGGCGGGGCGCGATGGGCTGGTCTCGACCTTCTGGGTTGGCAACTTGATCAAGTTTGCAATACCGCTTGCGATGCTGGCCGCTTGTCAGGTGCTGACGATGCTGACCGCCGGGATCGACCTGTCGGCGGGCATTGTCGCAACCGTCGCGGCCTTTGTCTGCGCCACCCTGACCTCGATCTGGGGCGTGACGCCTGCGGTGCTGGTCGCCTTGACCTCCGGTCTGGTTGTCGGGGTCGTCAACGGCCTTGGGGTTGGGTTGGTGCGGGTGCATCCGTTGATCATGACCCTTGGCACCGGCCTGATCGCCACGGGCTGTCTGCAGGTCTATCAGCGGATGGTGATCAATGCCGGGTCCGAGATCCCGGCCTTTTTGGCGTGGCTTGGAACCGGGCGCACCTTGTCCATGCCCAACGGGTTGTTTCTGTTTGTGCCCTTCGCCTTGTTCATCTTCTGGCTGATGCGATTCACCGGCTTTGGCAGGTTGCTGTTCGCGCTGGGCTCGAACGAAAACGCGGCCAAGCTTTCGGGCGTCAAATCCTGGCAGGTCTATCTGGCGCTCTACGCGCTGTCGGGGGTGATCGCGGCGGTCGCGGGGTTGCTATATCTTGGTATGATCCGGCAAACCTCGCTGAGCCTTGCCAATCCGCTGCTGCTGCCCTCGGTCGCGGCTGCGGTGATCGGCGGAACCTCGATCTTTGGCGGGCGTGGCAGTTTTGCGGGTGCCATTGTGGGCGCCTTGATCATCAGGGTTCTGGATACAATGCTGACCCTGATGCAGATGCCCGAAGGCGCAAGAACGGCGCTGTTTGGTCTGATCATCCTGGCGGTGACGGCCATCTATGTCAGGATCACGGGAAACCGTTAGAACGGAGGACGCCCATGTTTCGGATTGTTGGAATAAGCTTTGACCACATGCATATGGGCGATCTGCTCCGCATGGTGCATGAACACCCTGAAGCGGAAATTGCCGGTATCTATGATCCCGACAGGCAGAAAATGGCTTCGGCGGTCCAGAATTTCGATATTCCGCCAGACCGGGTTTTTACCGATTTCGATGCCTGCATGGCCGCGGGAACCTATGACATGGCCGTTTTATGCGTCGCCACGGCAGACCACGCCGATTACACTGAAAAACTGGCAGCGCATGGCGTGCATGTCTTCGTCGAAAAACCATTCGCTGCGTCCTCGGATGACGCGCGCCGCATGATCGCGGCCATGGACGGGACCGGGAAACAACTGATCATCAACTGGCCTTTGCGGTGGGTGGAAAGCCACGTTACCGCCAAGCGCCTGATCGATGAAGGACTGATCGGCGAGTTGCGAGAGGTGCATTTCTACGACGGCAATCGCGGCCCGCTTTTTCACCTTGCCGACAAGGTCGAGGTCAGCTCGGAAGAGGTTGAACAGGAAAAGCCAACCTCTTGGTGGTACAAGAAATCCTCGGGCGGCGGGTCGTTGCTGGACTACCTCGGATACGGCGCGACACTGGGGACGTGGTACATGGACGGGGAAGCCCCGATTGAGGTGACATGCACCGTCGACGAAACACCCGGTATCGAAGTCGATCAACATGCCATTGCTGTCTGCCGCTATGCGTGCGGTTTGTCCAAGATGGAAACCCGTTGGGGAACGTTTACTGATCCGTGGACCACTCAGCCGCAGCCTACCTGTGGGTTTGTCTTTGTCGGCACGGATGGAACAATCTCTTCGCCCGACTATGCCGACCACGTGACCGTCCAAACCCGCGCCCGGCCAGAGCGGCATGAAATCCCTGCTGATCCGCTGCCCAAAGGCCAGACAAACGCAATCGAGTACGTTCTGGGCTGCATCAGCCGCGGCGAAGCGGTGGCCGGTCCGCTGAATCCGCAATTGTGCCTGACGGCGCAGAGGATCGTGGACACAGCCGTTCAATCCGCCGCCGAAAAACGCACATTGGAACTGCTGCCATGAGCGACGATGCCGCCGACACAGACACCTACGCGCTGAAATCCAAGGACTTGCCGCAGATCAACGCGCCCGAGGTCGATTACCTTCCACCAAACCCCCGAACCTATCGCCCTCGGATCGGCATGATCGGAACGGGAGGTATTTCGAACAGCCATCTGGATGCATACCGCACTGCGGGTTGGGATGTCGTGGCGCTATGGAACCGAAGCCGTGCAAAAGCGGAAGGCAAAGCGGCAGAGTTCTTTCCTGATGCCCGCATTGTTGAACGCTATCAAGACCTTTTGGAAGACCGCGAAATAGACATCATCGACATAACTCTGCCCACCGACATACGTGCGCCAGTAATCGAGGCTGCTCTGAAAGCGGGAAAGCATGTTCTAAGCCAGAAACCCTTTGTATCCGATCTGACAACCGGAAAAACGCTGGTAGAACTGGCCGACAAACAAGGCGTGAAGCTTGCGGTTAACCAGAATGGACGATGGTCGCCGCACATGGCCTGGATGCGCGAAGCGTGTCGCGCTGGGCATATCGGAGATGTCCAGTCCGTCCACACCTCCATTCACTGGAACCATGGTTGGACCGCAGGCACGCCGTTCGACGAAATCGAGGATTTGATCCTGTATGACTTCGGGATTCACTGGTTCGATTTCGTGTCTTCTATTGTTGGCAACCGGGCGAAATCGGTGTTCGCCAGCGCCTCTCACGCGCGGGGGCAGGATAACAAGGTGCCGTTATTGGCGCAGGCCGTGGTCAGTCTGGAACAGGGGCAGGCCAGTCTGGTTTTCGACGGCAGCACGCAACACGGGCCACTGGACACGACCTATATCTCCGGCACCAAGGGAAGCATATCCTCAACCGGAGCAGACCTAGGGCAGCAAACGATCACCCTGACGACTGCAGATGGGTATAGCCGGCCCGCGTTGCAGGGCGCCTGGTTCAATGACGGGTTTCAAGGCGCAATGGGCGAGTTGCTTTGCGCCATCGAAGAAGATCGCTCACCGGACAATTCCGCCCGGAGCAATCTGAAATCTCTGGCGCTGACATTTGCTGCAATCCAATCGCAGCGCAGCGGCCAACCTGTCGAGATTGAACCGCCGATGTAACCATCAGGGCGCACCTATCCCTCGATTTGAGGGGAAATCGACGGGACTATGTGACACCATCGTTCGAAGTGCGGCCCAGCGAGGATGCCAGTTCGCTCCGGTACCGGTCCAGAACGCTGTCGCGCAACGTGACAAGAACCAGTTTGCGCTGCATCGTGGCTTTGGCATCCAGCACAACCAGGTCCGGCGCGCGGTAGCGTTCGACGTCAGGGACAGGCAGCAGCGTAAAGCCTAACCCGGCCGAGACGCATTCCATGATGGCCTCAAGATTATCCAGTACGACAGTCTTGGACTGGGCAGGGCGTTCATGGCTGACCATCACCCGCGCGATCAGCTTCCCGATCCCGGTATCCGGCATGAAGTGGAAGAACACGCCTTCGGACAACAAACTGGGCAAACCTTGATCGAGAAGGTCTTTGCGGGCTGCAAATACAAATGGCTCCTGCCGCAAAACTTCGGATGCCAGTTGGCTGGGCAGACCATCTGCGTCGGTGATGATCGCCGCATCCAGCAGCCCCGAGACGACTTTTTGCTGCAAGCTGGCAGACAAACCGGTTTCGAATTCGAACGAGGCCTGCGGCAATTCCCGACTGGCGGTCTGAAGAAATCCGGGCAGCAGGCGCACCGCCGCTGTGGTGACAAACCCCAAACGAAACTTGCCTGCCAGCCCTCCGCCTTGTCGGCATATCTCGATCAGATTGTCTTCGTGCCGCAGCAAAGGAACCGCCTCTTCGACGATTGCGCGCGCAACTGGTGTAAGGCGCGGTGGTCTGACCGAGCGGTCGAACAGCTCGGCCCCTAAAGCTTCCTCTAATGATTTCATCTGCATAGAGAGCGCAGGTAATGTCATTCCAAGCTGTTCCGCCGCGTCGCTGAAAGACTGAACGTGAGAGATCTTAACAAGACTTTTTAGGGAACGTGTTTGCATAAATTCAGTATACCTGAATTAGATATCAAATGTAAGTTTGTTTTTCTGAACTACAGCTTCTGTTACCTTGAGGTTATCACGCTTTCGTGAAGTGCCGCACAGGAGTCCCGCAATGACTCATCGATTTGTCGAAACAGCCAAAGACCTCGCGCCCGTGTTCGTCGCGCGGGCCGCCCATTGGGACAAAACCCGCAGCTATTGCTGGAGCAATGTCACCGCCCTGACAGAAGTCGGGATCATGGGAATGACGATCCCAACGGCGTTTGGCGGTCAGGGGGCAAGTTTCCTCGACGTTGTGGAAGTGGTCGAAGAGATCGCAAAAGTGTGCACGCTGACCGCCCGTGTTGTGGTCGAGGCGAATATGGGCGGCATCAGCGCGGTCATGGCCTATGGCACCGAACAGCAAAAGGCGTTCTGTGCCTCTCATGTTCTGGCGGGGGACAAACCGGCGATTTGCATTACCGAGCCGGACGCAGGCAGTGCGGCGACCGATATGCAGACGACGGCCCGGAAGGTAGGCGACACCTATGTCATAAATGGCCGGAAGCACTGGATCACCGGCGGCGGTGTTTCAAAGCTGCACCTGATTTTTGCCCGTGTGATTGATGAAGCGGGCGATGAGATGGGCATTGGTGGCTTTATTGTATTTGCCGATCCGATGAACGCGGACCTGCCGGAGGGGCTTGAGATCACCGGCCGCGAAAACACACTTGGTCTTTGTGGCATGCCCGAGGCGGAATTGAAGTTCACCAACCTCAAGGTGCATGAGGATTGGCTTTTGAAGCCCCCTTCCGGGTTAAGGCGCGGGTTCGCCGACTTGATGCAGGCGTATAATTCGCAAAGGGTTGGTGCAGGCACGATTGCGATGGGCGTGGCCGCCGGAGCGTTGGAACGGGCGAAACGCTATCTGCTGGACCGCCAGCAATTCGGACGACCCCTGGCAGAGTTTCAGGGGCTGCAATGGATGGTGGCTGACATGGACACGCAGGTCCACGCGGCGCGTCTGATGTTGCAAGACGCTGCAAGATCACGAACCGGTGCCCAAGGCCAGTTTCCAGATTTGGTCAAAGCGGCGCGGGCAAAACTCTTCGCGTCGGAAATGGCGATCAAGGTCGTGAACGACGCGCTACAGATGTTCGGAGCGCGCGGCTATAGCGACCGTGAGCCACTGGAGCGCATGTACCGGGATGTCCGGATGTTCACGATCGGCGGCGGAACCGCGCAGATTTTGCGCAATCAGATCGCCAGTTCCGCTTTGGGCATAAAATGCCCGCAAACGCGGGATGGGTATCTGGAACAGGACCTCTCGATGCAAAACCTCGCCGCTGAATAAAGCTTGTGATGTATTAAACCACGCGATGCGGAATCATATGGCCGTGTCAGTCGTGTGCGGGGCCGAGTTCATTCTGATAACCGAATAGGGCGGGCAGCCCTCCGGTATGGATCATCACCACCTTTTGCCCGGGCTTGATCTGTTTTTGCTCAACCAGATCAATCAGTCCTGCAAAAGTCTTGGCCGTATAGACGGGGTCGAGGAACACCCCCTCGGTCCGTGCCATCAGTTCCAGTGCGGCACGGGATTTTGGCCCCAGCCTGCCATAGCCGGGGGCCAGCGCGGTGTCCGATGTTCGGACGTCATTCACCACACTTGCCGGATCAATGCCCAGAAGGTCCGACAGCAGTTCAAGGACCGTCACCATCCGCTCCTGTTGCAGCGCGCTGTTTCGGCGAACGCAGATGCCATAAACCGGCGCGGACACGCCGCTGGTTCTGATACCCGTCAGCAACCCGCCATGGGTCGCACCGCTGCCCGAAGGGACTACAACAGCGTCAAAATTCCGCATCTGCTGGCACAGTTCTTGCCCGGCGGCAACATAGCCAAGCGCGCCCAGTGGCGGTTGATGCAGGCCCAGATGGATGACATAGGGTTTGCGCCCCTGCGCCCGCAGCGCCTCGGCCCGGGCGTGCAGGGCAGCGTCTGCCCCGGCTTCGTCTTCACCAACGGGATAGTGCATGTGTTCGGCCCCAAGGATCCGGGCCAGCAACACGTTGCCGGATTGATAATAGTCCGGCCCCATATCCGGAACACGCTCTTCCAGTTGCAGGATGGATGTCATGCCAAGCCGCGCCGCTGCTGCCGCGGCCGAGCGGACATAGTTGGACTGAACCGCCCCGGTAATCAGAACGGTATCCGCGCCCTGTGCCTGAGCGTCGCCAAAGTAGAACTCAAGCTGCCGGGTTTTGTTGCCGCCAAAACCTAGCCCGGTCAGGTCATCGCGTTTCAGCCAAAGGTCGATCCCCAGCTTGTCAGACATCCGGTCCAGACGCTCAACCGGCGTCGCGCCGGTCATGAAGCGGGCCCTTGGGAATTTTGAGAGAAGATCCTGTGTCATCGGATTCGACCTGTAAAGTTCATGCGACAAGATACGCGCGTTGGAAAAGAACATAGCAGGCCACAAGCGAGATGGCCCGGATCGCGGTTCTGACAAGGGGTTGGGGCAGGCGCGATCTGACTGCGCGTCCGACCAGACTGCCGAAAATTGCGATGCCCGCGAAAGCCAACAGCCGGGGGCCGAGTGGAATCGATTGCCAATCGGAAAGGCCATGCAGCAGAAACGCCGCGCCATAGGCGACCAGCGCGATGGGTTGAACCAGCAGGGCCACCGCACGGGCCTCAAAACCCCGCGCGATCAGCCCGAACACCATCAATGGCCCGGGTGTCGCCGCCCAGACGGTTGCCAAACCCGACAGCCCGGACACGGCGGTAAAGCCGGTCGCACCAATCGCGTTCCGCATCGGAAGCAGGGTCGTGACAACGCCGATCAGCAACAGCAATCCGGTCAGGGCCAGCACGAAGGCTTCGCTGAGCCATGGATAGACCATCAGCCCCGCAACCACGCCAATCAGGCAGCCCAAAATCGCCGTTGTGATTGTGCGTCGTTCGACCGTGACGATGCGCCAGTCCGTGGCGACCACCGAAACGATTGTGTTCAGCAGCAAAAGCGCCGGAACCGCTGTCGCCGTCCCCAGCAGGATCATCATGGGCGGACCGGCCAGAATGCTGAACCCGATGCCGATGCCAACCTGAAGCAAGGCGCCCAGAAAAACGGCGATCATCAACAAGGACAGTTCCAGAGAAACTTCAAACACCTTTTGCCACGCTCATCGCCTCATCGATCCACGTTAACGTCTAGTTTGGAGGCGGCCCAAAAGCGAGCGTCGAGGCAACGAATGATCAAGCCCAAGGCATAATGCCAGAATACGCAGACCGCACCGAAACCGCGTGCGCCATCTGCGCCAGCGTCGTCAGGTCAAAGACCGGCAGCTTCAGCGCGTCCTGTATTTGCGCGGCGTAGGGCGGCAAGTCGGTGCACTCCAGCACCACAGACCGGATGTCCGGCGTTTCGCGTTGCAGATCACGGGCGGCTTGCAGAACTTCGGCCTCGATCAGGTCGGTGTCCATGCGTGTCCGCGTGTTCCGCAGGATCACCTCGGCAAATTCTTCGGTGTCTTGCAGCCCTCTTACGGCGACGGGGATGTTTGCGGCTCCGACGCCTTCGAAATGCCGGGGCGTCAGAGCCCGGGCATCTGCGGTCAACACGCCAACAGGCGCTTTGGCCCCGGTCATGTGGAACGCCAGCGGCACTTGTATCAGGCTTGAGGCAAACACCGGGACCGAGACGCAGGCGGCCAGTTCCTTTTGAAACAAGGCAAGGAAACCGCAACTGCCGGTGATTGCGCGCACGCCTTCGGCCTCGAGCCGTTGTGCGCCTTTGATGAACGGGTCCAGCAATTCGGGCTTGGGGTCGTTCAACAGGTCCGGCACGGTGATGCCGTCGATCATTTCATAAAGCACAGGAAAGGGCAGGCTGGACGGGTTCTTGATATGGCCGGGCGGCTTGGGGAAATAGCTTTCCAGACACAGCACGCCAATGGACGCGCCGCAGATATTTTGTCCGCCATTGAAAACCGGCATGGGTGTTCCTTTCTTTAGCCAAGCTGCGGCGCGGGCAGGGTGCCTAGAACCGCCCCAGTGAAAACGGATCGAGATCGATGTTGAGCCGCCGACCGGACAGAAGATCGGCCACCAGCTCTCCGGTCTTTGGGGCCATCATCAATCCGTAATGCGAATGCCCGAAGGCGGCGTAGAGGCCCGATTTTCCGTTCACCTGACCAATGGCCGGTAGGCTGTCGGGAAAGGACGGACGCCGCCCCATCCAAAAGCGCGCGCCCTGCAGGTTCAGATCGGGCATCATCGCCTGCGCCTGTTGGGTTAGCAGCGCCTTTTTGCGCGGGTCCGGGGGGGCGTCGATCTCGGCAAACTCGGCCGTTCCCGCAACCCTCAGGCCGTCCTGCATGGAACTGGCGACAATCTTTGCGTCCACGTCCATCACCGAATGGCTGAGCGTGCTGTGGGCGTCCGGAAACTCGATATGATACCCGCGCTCGGCCACCAGCGGTAGCTTGATGCCCAACGGTTTCAGCAGGTCTGCCGACCACACCCCGGCGGCCATGACGACGTGGCAGGCCTGTATCGTCTTGTCCGAGGTCGTCAGGTCCCAGCGCCCATCAGGGGCTTGCGAGATTGCCTTGATTTCGGTTCTTACAAACTCGGCACCCTGAGTGCGGGCTTTCTCGGCCAGCACTGCGCCAATGCGGCCCGGAGACAGCGCCCGCGCCTGTCCCTTGATCAACACGGCGGCTTTGAAATCCCGGGACAAAGCCGGTTCAATACGCCGAAGCTCGGCCCCGTCGACCCGTTCGATCTGCCCGCCTTTTTCCTTGCGGATTTGATAATCCAGACCGTTCAGGTTGGCATCTTCCGCGCGGCGAAACGCGTGCACATAATAGCTGTCGGTGATCAGGCCTTCGTGCCCCGTTCCATTCAGGTGCTTGCGGTAGAGGTCGATCGAAGGGCGGCACAGCAGTTCCATCGCCTCTGACGTGCTGCGCACTTTGCTCTCGCTCGAATTGCCAAGAAACCGCAGGCCCCATGGGATCATCTTTGGCCAGAAACTCGGGCGCACTGACAAGGCGCTTTGGGGGTTCAGCAGCATCCGGGGCAGTTGCTTCCACACCCCGGGCATGGCCTGCGGGATGATCGACCAGGGCGAGATCACGCCCGCATTCCCGAACGAGGTCTCCTGTCCCGGTTCCCCCCGGTCGATCAGGCGCACCTGAATGCCGCGTTCCTGAAGCGAAAGGGCGCAACAAATGCCGACGATCCCTGCGCCGATGATGGTCACCTGTTCTGTCATAGCATCAGGCCGGGGAATGACTGCGGTTGCGCGCGATCAGTTGGGTGACGATGACCGGAGCGGCCACGGCCAGCGCGATCAGATCGGCGGTCAGGCTTGGCGCGACAAAGATCACCCCGGCGATGGCCATCAGGATGCGTGACACCATGTTCAACGGCTTCAGCCAATAGCCCACCACCGCCGCCGACAGGGCCACGACCCCGGCGATACAACTGGTGGCAGTATAGGTGAACTCCCACAGATTGAACCCGGTCGAGGACACGAACAGCAGGACCGGCGCATAGACGAATGCCATGGGCGCGATGACCTTGCCCAGCCCAAGGGTGAAAGCCGACAATCCGGTTCGGAACGGGTTCGAGTTGGCAATCGCCGCCGCCGCATAGGCGGATGTGCAGACAGGCGGCGTGATCTCGGACACTACGCCGTAATACAGCACGAACAGGTGGCTGGCGATCGGCGGGACGCCAAGCTGGGCCAGCGCGGGCTGCGCGACCGAGACCAGCATGATGTAAAGCGCGGTGGTCGGGATGCCTGCGCCCATCAGGATGCAAACGATGGCAATGAATACCAGCGAGATGAACAATTGCAGGTCTTCCATGGCAAACAGCTGGAAACTGCCGAACGAGATCATGTTGTAGAGATCCGCCGCCAAATTGCCCGCGCCCTGCGTCACCATGAAACCAATGCGGAAACCGATGCCGGTGGTGTTGATCACACCCACCACGATGCCGACAGCGGCAGCGGCGGCCCCCACGGCCAGCGAGTATTTCACGCCCAGTTCAACCGCGGCCAGCATCTCGGGCACTTCGATCCGTTTCTGGGGGTTAAGGGTCGCGATCAGCGACAGGCCACACAGAATGGCCGTCATGGTCAGGTCGAACCCGCCATCCGAGAATTTCCACAGCACAAAGGCCAGGAACGCCGCCGCGTAGATCAGTGTCGGAGGGTGTCTCAGCCGCGACATGCCCGCAATCACCGCCAGTGATATGCCGCAGAAGGCGGACATGAACGGCGTGTAGCCTGTAAACAGTACGACCAGTAGGCCGATCAACGGCACGATATTGGCCCAGCCCTCGGCCCAAACGGCCTTGAGCTGGGGCAGTTGCTCTTTCGCCAAGCCTTTCAGGTTCAGCTTGCGCGCCATCAGGTGCACCACGGCAAAGACGCCGACATAGTGCAGGATCGCCGGGAAGATCGCGGCGATAACGATGGTGGTATAGGGGACCTCGAGGAACTCGGCCATGATGAAGGCAGCGGCCCCCATGATCGGCGGGGTGATCTGACCCCCGGCCGAGGACGCGGCCTCGACCCCGCCTGCAAAATGGCCGGGGTATCCAAGGCGCTTCATGTTGGGAATGGTCAGCGCGCCGGTTGACACGGTGTTGGCCACCGAAGACCCCGAGATCGTGCCGAAAAACGCCGAGGATACCACCGACACCTTGGCAGGACCGCCGGTATAACGGCCCGCCAAAATCGTTGCGTTGTCGATGAAAAGCTGCCCCAACCCGGTGCGCTGTGCGATGACGCCGAACAGGACGAAGTGGAAGACGATGGTCGAAACCACCCACAGCGTGACGCCATAGATGCCTTCCTGCGGGAAATACATCGACGACACGAAGGTTTTGAAATTTACTCCGGGATGTTGCAGCAAGCCGGGGAAATACGGCCCCAACAGCGCGTATGAGATGAAGACACAGATGATCAGCGGCAGCACCCAGCCCAGCGTGCGGCGGGCGATGTCCAGCACCAGCAGGATGATGACGACGCCAAGGAACACGTCATAGCCGTTCGGGTTGCCCATGCGGAATGTCTGTTCCTCGATCCCCAGAGCCGGGATGCCGCGCCAGGCAACGCCCACATACAGCGCGGCGACGATGCCGAACCCCATGAAAACCAGATCATAAAGGGGGATGTTTCCGATCCGAAAGCGGCTGATCTTGAGGGCATAGAGGCTTTTGGCCCCGACAATCGGAATGGTGGCGTAGACCAGAATGAACAGCAGGGCCAGATAGATACCCATATGCCAGTGATCGGCAGGCAGGCCGAAGCCTGCGGTGAAAAATTCATAAAACGCAAAGATCAGGGCAACGACGCGCAGCACCTTGCCCATTGCGGGCGTGACCTGGCGGACGGCGGCACCTTCGTCGAACTGTTCCTCGATGGCCGCCAGTTCCTCGGCTGTCAGTTCGTGGTCATCAAGTTTCTGGGTCTCGGACATGATGGCCCCCTGATTTCGCGTAATTCCAGAATGCGGTGCCCCGCATAAGGGGCACCGGCGACAGGTTTCAGTCGGTTGCGATTACTGAAGCAGACCGGCTTCTTTATAGAACTTCTCGGCCCCCGGATGCAGCGGAACACCCAAAGCCTCGACACCGTCCAGCGCGGTTTCAGCCGTGATCTGCTTGCCCTTGGCGTGGCCATTGTCCAGCAGCTTGCGGGTGTTGTCGTTCCACAGCGCCTTGGTCAGGCCATAGACCAGTTCGTCGGACAATTCCGAGGACACAACCAGCATCGCGCTGACCGCAGGGGTCTTGGTCTCACCGTCGATGCCTTCATAAACGCCACCCGGAATGGTCGAGGGGATATAGGCCGGGATGATCTCATTGATCTTGGCCATATCCTCGTCGGTGAAGGAATGCAGGTTCATCCCCTTGGTCGAGGACAGCTGCACCATCGCGGCAACCGGCCAGCCTGCGGCGTAGAAATAGGCGTCAAGCTGACCATCGGCCAGACGCTCGGCGCTTTGGCTGTTGTTCAGCTCGGCCTCGTCCATGTTGTCGCGATTGACGCCCCAGGCGTCCAGCATCTGCAACACGGCAACCTGCGTGCCGGAACCGGCCTGCGCGATACCCACGCGCTTGCCTTCCAGATCGCTCAGATCATTGATCGTCTGACCGGCTGGCAGCACCAGATGCAGGTCCTCGGGGAACAGATTCGCGACGATGCGCAGGTTGGGGTGGGGCTTGCCTTCGAACTTACCCTCGCCCAGATACATCGAGCGGGTCACGTCGGCTGCGGCCAGACCGGCCTCAAGCTCGCCATTCTGGACGGCGGCGTTGTTGAACACCGACGCTGTGGTGGATTGCGCGATGGCAATCAGACCGGGCACGCCGCATTGGCCGCCTTCCTCGCAGGGGCGCGAGCCCGGAGGGGCAGAGATACCGTTTGCGATGGTGCCACCAATGGGGAAATAGGTTCCACCGGCCCCGCCGGTGCCGATACGGAAAAAGGTCGGATCCTGCGCCAGCGCTGGGGCGGCCAGCGCGCCAGCCAAAGCCAGACCTGTCAGGCATTTCACGAGTTTCATCGTCGTCTCCGTTGTTGGTTCGTGGGATTCGGTTTGACCGAACCTCGATCCCAAAAGCGTAAAGACAAATGGCATAAATACAAATTTGTTATATTTCACAAAACTAAAGTTTGGCTTATACGACAGGAATGAACCTGACGCAGCTCACAGTCTTTCGCGAGGTGATGGAAACCGGCTCCATCTCTCAGACCGCCAGAAAACTGAACCGCACCCAGCCCGCGATCAGCCTGGCCCTGAAGAACCTGGAACAAACCCTTGGCCTGACCTTGTTCGAGCGTAAGGGCAGGCGGCTGGTTCCGGTTCCCGAGGCGCACTACCTGCTGGCCGAAACCACCGGCATTCTGGACCGTCTCGCCGCAATCTCCAGCACGATGGAGGGGTTGATCAAGGGCCATTCCGGTAGCCTGAACATCGCCACGATGCCGGGGCCTTCGGCCTTTCTGTTCCCGCGTTTCATCAGCCAGTCGGTCGGAGAAAACCCGGAGATCCGCATCACGCTGTCCACCCGCAGTTCTCCCCAGATCATAGAGCTTGCCGGGACGCAGAATATCGACTTTGGCTTTGCCGATTTCGAACACGCGACTGGGAAAGAGCCGCAATATTCAGCCGAGCTGATCCGGGCCGATTGTTTCTGTGCCATTGACCGGGACAACCCGCTGGCTGCGCGCGGCAGTATCTCGATCTCGGACCTCGACGGGGTTCCGATGGGTGGGCTGCACGCAACGCACCCGTTCCAGCACAAGATTCGCAGCAAGTTTCAGGAGGTATCAGCCCGCTACAACTCGACAGTGACCTGCCAGTATTTTCTGCCCCTTATCCCGTTTGTAAGCTCGGGCCAATGCTGCACAATCGTGGACCCTTTGACCGTCGCGACGGAACAGGAACTGGGCCTGTCTGCCGGAAAGGTTGTGTTCCTGCCGTTCGCAAACCCCCTTCGGTATGAATACGCAATTCTGGAACCGGAACACCGCCCGCCGTCGCAACTGGCCCTGAAGATCAAGGCAGGTTGGAAAGCCGAAGTTATCAGAATGCTTGACGACGTGGGGGCCAAGCCAACTGCCAAAATGATTTCTGAGCAGAGTGGCGAATGAAGTCGCCAGCTTTTCAAGCTTAGTAAATCAAGTTCAGCATCAACATCGAAACCACCAAAAACAGTATCGTCATCACGCCGCCGGATCGCACAAAGTCCATGACCTTGTAGCCGGCAGGCCCCATGATCAGGGCGTTCACTTGGTGCGTCGGAATGATGAAGCTGTTTGAGGTGGAAATGGCCACCGTAAGGGCGAAAACAGCCGGGTTTCCTCCGGCGGCAACTGCAATGGACACGGCCAGCGGCACAAGCAATACGGTGGCCCCGACATTTGACATCACAAGCGAAAACGCTGTGGCCAGTATCGCGACACCGGCCTGCAGCGCCCAGATCGGCCAGCCATTCAAAAGAACCATGATCTGTTGGGCGATCCACGCCGCCGTGCCGGTATTTTGCACCGCCTGACCCAAGGGGATCAGACAGGCCAGCAGGAAAACGGTGTTCCATCCCACGGCGCGATACGCCTCATCCACGCTCAGCACGCGGGTCAGCATCATTCCGGCGGCACCGGTCAGCAGGCACAGCGACAGCCGCACGTCGGTGAACAAAATCAACGACAGGGAAATCGCAAAGAAGGCCAGCGCCCAGCCAACCTTTTGCGGGCGCAACTCTTCCTGAGGGAAATCGGATGTGACCACGACAAAGTCAGGATCCTGCGTGATCCGCATCAGGTTGTCCCATCTGGTATGTGCCACCAGCATGTCACCTGCTTTGAAGGTTTCGAGACCGATCTGCGTGGACTCGTGCGTGTCCGTTTCGACATGGCTGAGTGTCTCTTCGCCCCGGTGGATGGCCAGCAGGGACATTCCGTAGGTCTTGCGGAACAACAACTCGCGGGGGCATTTCCCGATCAGTTTGCTGTCGGGTGTCACGACCACTTCGGCAATACCGGCATTTGTGGGTGCGAATTCTTCGACGAAAATGTCCAACTCGGGCAGGACCTTCAGTCCAAACTTCTGGGCAAATTCCTCTACCACCCAGCGGCGCCCGATGATGGCCAACCGACATGGCGCGGCAATTTCGGCCGTCAGAACCTGCACCATCGATGTTTTGCCGCGATAGAAGGTCGAGATGATATACAGGTGGTTTTCGTGGTTGATGTCAGCCAACACCTGACCGACTAAGGGGCTGTCTGCGGGGACCACAACCTCGAAAACATCTGCTTTCAGGCCGTAGACCCGTTGCAGATATTCCTGCGTGCCTTGGCTGGTGCCGGTATTGTCGGATCCTGTGTCGCCGGGCAGCACCCATCGGCCAAGCAGTAGAAAATACGCGATCCCGGTCAGGATCAGCGCCGCACCAATCGGAGTGACCGAGAACAGTCCAAACGGCTGAATTTTCTGATCGTCCGGCAGCCCTTCGTTCGCGGTCACAACCAGATCGTTCAGCAAAATCAGCGGCGATGACCCGACCATCGTCATCGTGCCGCCAAGGATGGCGCAAAAGCCCATCGGCATCAGCAGACGCGAAAGCGGAATACCGGACCGTGAGGATATGCGGCTGACAACAGGAAGGAACAGCGCCGCTGCACCCACGTTTTGCATGAAGGATGAGATAACGCCGACCGTGCCCGAAACGATTGGCAACACCCGGTTTTCAGCAGTACCGCCGTATTTCAGAATGACAGCCGCGACCTTGTTCATGATGCCGGTCTTGTCCAACCCGGCACCCACGATCATGACCGCGATGATCGAGATTACGGCGTTTGACGCAAACCCATCGAAAAGGTGAGAGACATCCGCCAGGTTCTCAAGACCCGGCGCATAGCTCAGCAGGCCGACCAGAACGAGCACCAATATGGCCGAAAGATCAATCCTGACGATTTCTGAAACAAACAGGAACACGGTAAACGCCAACAGCGCGCAAACGACTCCCATCTCGAACGTAAAAACAACCTGTTCCACAGAGTTCTCGGTAACTTTGTCTTCTTTTCGTTTTAAGTGAACACCTAAACGATCATGATGGCCTTGTCATGTTGTTTCGATTTCACGGGCGATAACGTAATTTAATTTCAAGCCGGGTTGGGTTGCTGGTCGTGCAAGCTAACCGGTCACGAGGTAGTCCAGCAAAATGCCGTTAAAAAGCGCGGGCTTCTCCATATGTACCGCATGCGCGCATCCAGGGATCACGGACAGGCTGGCGTTGGGAATACTGGACCAAAGCAAATGCGTCTGGTCCCACGAATAGGTTCGGTCCCGGTCGCCACAGATTACCAGCGTCTCCTGTTGCAGGTCTTGCAGGTGTTCTGCTCCGGACCAATTTTGCATTGCATCCAGACCGGCGAGAATGGAGTCTTTCGTGGCCATTCGGGCAACGGTTTCGCAATCCTTGAAATGGGGCGCGGCCTCGGTTTCCCAAAACCACGTTGCCGCGATCCGGCTTGCGGTGGCTGCGACGCCGTCCTGTTCAACGCGGGCTTTGCTTTCGTCGATGGTTTCAAACCGTCCGGGCAGGACGCCAATTGCACCGGTCGCGTACAGGATCAGCTTCTGCACGCCGCTTGGATCAGCGCGAGCGATCTCTTGCACCACCATACCGCCCATCGAGTGGCCCAGAAGGTGGTACCTGTCTGTACCGCGCGCGTGCAGATGCGCGATCACCCAGTCGGCCAGACCATCGATGCGGTCTATCGCGGGAAGATGTGCGTTCTTGCCAAAGCCGGGCAGGTCAAGGGCGACGACCTCGAAATGGTCTGAAAGGGCCTTGTATTGCAAGTTCCACTGCGGGCTGCCGCCCATCAGGCCGTGCACCAGAACAAGGGGCGTCACTTGCGCTGGCCCTGAACAATGCGATCCAGGATCATGGCGCAGAACAGGATGGCGAACCCTGCAAGGATACCTTGTCCGACATTGGCGTATTGCAGGGCCTCCAGAACATCCTCACCCAACCCCTTGGCACCGATCAGCGATGCGACAACCACCATCGCCAGCGACAGCATAATGGTCTGGTTGATCCCCGCCCGGATCGACGGGCTGGCCAATGGCAGATCGACCTTGGTCAGCAGATACCATTTGTTGGCCCCAAAGCTGATCGCCGCCTCGCGCACGCTTTCGGGGACGCCACGCAGACCAAGAACGGTCAGGCGTACCACCGGAGTGCCGCCGAAAATCATCGTTGTGACGACGGCAGCGGGTTTGCCTGTTCCGAAGAACGCAATCACCGGGATCATGAACACGAAGGCGGGCATGGTTTGCATGAAATCCATGATCGGTTGAATGAACGCATAGAACCGGGGACGGCGTGCCGCGAACATGCCTAGTGGGATTCCGATGACGATGGACAGACATGCCGCCGTTCCAAGCAAAGCAAGCGTTGTCATGGCTTTTTCCCAAAACCCAAGCAGGCCCATATAGGCCAGAAACGCGCCGGAATAGATCGCCATTCGCACACCGGCCGTCAGCCAGGTCAACAAGATGATCAGCGACGCAATCACGATCCACGGGGTGCTGACAAAAACCAGTTCCAGCGCGTCCAGCACCAGACGGATGGCATAGGTGATTCCATCGAACAGCGCCTCGCCATTCAGAACGGCCCAATTGAAGAACGCCTCGACCCCGTCGATGCTGAGCAGTCGGAATTCCGGGTCCGTCGGAAAATCGCTGAGGATCGTGAAACGCCCCGGAAAGCTGTAGTTGATCATGGCGACCGTCACGATCAGAACCATGAACACCGCGCTGAACACGATCTGGGATACAGGCATCCCGGACCGGATCGACCGGTCCGACAGCCATTCAGAAAACCGAGCTTCCAGCGCCCAGTTGGCCATCACTGACTGAGCCACCTTGGCGATGATCAGGATGACAAGGCCGGTCAGGGCGATGGTTGGGCCTTGCTCTGCCAGCGCCTCGGCCTCGGCGCGAATGCCGCCGATATTCGCCTCTAGCCCGTCCACCGCACGCTGGAACGCGTCCACCCGGTCCGAGCCCGCCTCGATTGCCGCCGCAAGCTGTTGCTTGCGTAACTCTAAGGTGCCCTCGATAGACGCGATCCGGGCCATCGCGTCCGAGGCGAGATCTCCGAACAGGCCACGGGCGATCTGGACAAAGCCAATCGCCTCGATGATCAGAAAGCACAGCGCCCAAGACCACAAGCCGCGCGCACCAAACCAGATCGGCCCGAATAGCCCAGCGAAAAAGTTGAAGGTCGGCGTAAACCGCGCCGAGGCACCGACCTTGTCGAAATTGGCGATGTAGTAGTCGGGATGCGTGCGAACAAAGGTGCGAATATTCTCTTTGCGCTCTTCCGCATAGGCCAGCGCGGCCTCGCTTTCGGTGTCTTCCAGCGGATTGATGTTTTCGTCCCTCATGACACCTCGGTCCCTTCGATAACGGTACGCAGCAGGTCGGCGCGGGTGATGACGCCAACATCGGCACCCGCGTCGGCCACGACGATGGGATTGTCATCATCAATGGCCAGATTGATCAGATTGCTAAGCGTCTCATCGCCGCTGACGCGGTGCAGATCGGCGGGCAGGGGGCCGTTCCGGGACGTCCAGTCTTCAATCGGGCGCATGACGACCTTGGCATGCACCACTTTCAGACGCGATATCCCGGCGACAAAGTCGGCGACATAGTCATCCTGGGGATGCATGACGATATCTTCGGCCGTGCCCATCTGCACAACCTTGCCGTCGCGCATGATGGCGATGCGATCCCCGATCCGAACGGCTTCATCCAGATCGTGGGTGATGAACACCGTTGTCTTTTTGAGGATTTTCGACAGTCGGATGAATTCATCCTGCAATTGCCGCCGGATCAGCGGGTCAAGGGCCGAAAACGGTTCGTCCATCAGCAAAACATCCGGATTGGCCGCCAGCGCCCGTGCAAGGCCGACACGCTGCTGCATCCCGCCGGACAGTTCATGGGCGAACTTGGACCCCCAGGCCCCCAGCTCGACGATGTCCAGAATGGCCGCCGCCTGACGCATCCGTTCATTCTTGGCAACCTGCCTGATCTCCAGCGGCATCGCCACGTTGTCCAGAACGGAGCGGTGCGGCATCAGCGCGAAGTTCTGGAACACCATACCGATCTTCTGGTTGCGAAAGTGCTGCAGGTCTTTCGTGCCCAACGCCATCACATCGGTGCCTTCGATCTCGATCTTGCCCGCGGTGGGTTCCAGCAAACGGTTGAAATGGCGCACAAGGGTCGACTTGCCGCTGCCCGACAGGCCCATGATGCAAAAGATTTCACCCCGGTTCACCGACAGGCTGACATCCGCAACACCGACAACGCAGTTATACTCGGCCAGTACCTCGGCCTTGCTCAGGTTGCGCTCGCGAACAGCTTGCAGTGCGGCCTGTGGTTTAGCCCCGAAAATCTTCCAGACATTCGAAATCTCGATGACGGTTTCTGCGTTCATTTTTGCGCCACTGTTTGAAGAGATCAGGTCCGGGACCGGCCGAAACCGGTACCGGCAGTTCAGTTGGGCGCTTACAGCCCCAGCATCGAGTCGACGCGGTCCGAGTTCTCATTGACCCAGTCCTTCGCAACATCAGCCGGTTCGCGACCATTGGCGCTGATTTCAAAGGCCAGACCGCTGACATCATCGGCGGTCAGGGCAAAGTTGGCAAAAAACTCGGCAATGGCGGGCGAGCGGTCGGCCAGCGAGTTCGACCAAGCAATCTGAACCTGCTTCAGGGCGTCCTTCGTTGCCACATTGGATTTTTCGTACCAATCGGCATCGTCGGACGGTTGGATCATCACGTATTTTGCAGGGTCATAGGTGGGTTCCGTCAGCATCTCGACATCAAACATGAACCACACCGCATGCGGCTTGTAGCAATAGAACGCATATCCTTCGCCCTTGGCGATCGAGTCCTTGATGCGCGCGGTCTTGACACTTTCTTCGGCTCGGATCGGTTCGATGAAGTCCAATAGGCCATAGTCGCGCACCTTGACCTCGTTGACATTTGCCGAGGCCCAGCCGGGCGCGCCAATCCACATCTCGCCCTTGCCATTGCCATCACTGTCCATCAGCGCGGCCACATCCGGGCGACCCAGATCTGCGATGTCGGTAATGTTGTTGGCCTGACCGAAATCCTTGGACACGCAGAACCCCTGGTTCCCTTCGTATGGATTTGATGACAGCGTCACTGTGCCTGCCTCATCCACATATTTCTTGGTAAAGCTCTCCTGGTTCGGCAGCCAGACGTCCGGATGAACATCGATGTCACCCTTGCCCTGATCCATCGCCTGAAAGATCGTGGCGTTATTGCCGGGAACATATTCGACCGTCCCGCCAATGCGGGTGGCGACGATCTCGCCCAGCACATAGGCGATGGCCTGAGCACCAGTCCAGGACGGCACGCCGATCTTGACGTCTTCGGCATAAGCGGTCGCCCCAAACGTGGTCAGCAGCGCCGCGCCGATGAGGGTTTTTTTCAGTGACATAGTGATCTCTCCTTGTTGGTCGCTTTTTGTTTTGTTCTTGTTTTTATGGTGTGTAACCGGGCAGTCCGAAGGCATCGGAATACCCAAACAGGGCCGCGCTTCCACCAGTGTGCAGAAACACGACATTGCTCATGCCGTCGAAATAACCCTTGCGGATCTGATCGATCAGCCCGTCGAGGCCCTTGCCTGAATATACCGGATCGAACAGCAGCCCTTCGGTGTGGGCCAACAGCTTGACCGCCCGGATCATCCCGTCGGTCGGCAGCCCATAGCCGGGGCCCACATAATCGCAATTCGCGCGCACTTCTGAGCGGGCGATCTGCGCGTCCAGTTCCAGATGCGCTGCGGTTTTGGTCGCCAGTTCAAACACCATCTGTTCCTGCTTGTCCTGCGGAGCCCGAACGCCAATGCCCAGAAGATGCGTGGTGCTTTTGATTGCCGCCAGCCCGGCCACAAGCCCGGCCTGGGTCCCGGAACTGCCGGTCGCATGAACCAGCGCATCAATCGACAATCCCATTCTGGCGGCCTGTTCGGTCAATTCACGGGCGCAATTGACATAGCCAAGCGCGCCGATGGCGTTCGAGCCCCCTCCGGGAATGATGTAAGGCTTCTTGCCCTCGCTCCGCAGGTGATCGGCCAACCTGTCCATTTCGGAATTCATGTCTGCACCGCCGTCGCGTTTGGACACCGAGGCCCCGTGCAGGCGGTCCAGCAGCACGTTTCCGTTCATGATGTAGTTCTGATCCTCGGACCCGGTGCGATCTTCCAGCAGTATGTGACATTCCAACCCCAGTTTGGCCGCCGCAGCAGCAGTCTGTCGGGCGTGATTGGATTGCGTAGCGCCCTGGGTAATGATCGTGTCCGCGCCCTTTTCAACGGCGTCCGCCATCAAAAATTCAAGCTTCCGGGTCTTGTTTCCGCCGGTCGACAGGCCGGTACAATCGTCCCGTTTGACCCAAAGGCGCGGGCCGCCCAGCACCTCGCTAAGCCTGTCCATCGGTTCCAGAGGTGTCGGAAGATGCCCGAAGGAAATCCGTGGAAACCGGGCCAGACTGATCGACAGCTCCTTGCACAGGCTAAAGGTTAGGTCTGCGGTTTCGCCCGCAGTATTCTCCGAGATTTCTGCCGACTCTGCCATGCTCTGAGGTCCTTACCATTGGGATTTCTCAAAGCGTTTCCTATCAAATCGAAGAAAAACAGTGCTTTTTTGTACGGCTACTCATACTTTTGCTTTGGCTAGGGGTGCGCTTTTTATGGATACACAATGGTTAGAGGACATTCTTGTTCTGCTGGAAGAGGGCAATCTAAGCCGGGCTGCCGCGCGCCGACATATCACCCAGCCCGCGTTTTCCAGGCGTATCCGGTCCTTCGAAGACTGGCTGGGCGTAACCATACTGGACCGCAAAACCAACCGGGTCGAGATCAGCGCCGCGCTGATTTCAAACGAACCCGAGATACGTGCGCTTCTGGTCCAGCTTCGCGAGCTACGCACAAAAATTGCCCATCATGACCCCAAGGCGACCACCGTCAGGATCGCGGCACAACATGCGCAGGTGTTTTCCCGGTTCCCGGACATGGCGCTGAAGGCCCGGTCGCACCTGCCGGGCGTCAGGTTCCGTCTGCATGCCGCTAACCTAAGCGACTGCGTCAGCATGTTCCTGCGCAAGGATGCCAGCATGCTGCTGTGCTACGAGTCCGATCTGGCCGAGCCGTTGGAGTTCGGGTCGGGCGTATTGCGCGGAATATGGGGGCGGGATTATCTGATCCCTGTAGTGGGCGGGGCCCTTCGGTTTGCGGTGAAAGACGTGGGCGACATTTCCGACACTGCGCCGGCAATCGTCTATCCGGACAACAGCTATTTCGGGCAGGTTCTGCGCCGAAAGGAACGCCGGTTCGGGACGGCTGGGTACAGCACCAACCCGATTTGTGAGACGGCGTTTTCGACCGGTATTCTCGAGATGGTCCGCAAGGGCCTTGGGGTCGGTTGGCTGCCCTTCAGCATGGTGCACAGCGAATTGCAAAGCGGCGAGGTGATCTCGCTGGCGAATGCGTTGGGGCGTGAGCCCATGGACATCGCGATCTACGCGGACCGCACGGAATCAGCGGCCGCCGAATTGTTCGGGGTCTGGAGCAACCAGGGGTCGAAGGCGCGACACCGCTGACCGCCAATCAAGGTGCGGAATCCCCCAACTGTCAAAGTCACGGATTTTGTGATATGCACAAACAATAGTTTGATTATTGTTATCCCACTGTCTTTAAGGACATTTTCGATGTTCGAAAGAATTCTGGACTCTCTGCTCGGCAGATTTGCCTCTATTTCTCAAAGATTTAGAGTTTGGCACGCTTGGCCGTTTTTGCCTGCGTTGGCGATTATTCTGGGCCACCGTGTCAACCTGCGGCACAACAACCTGATCGATACCGAAACCGCGCCGTTGGATGGCGAACGGCCCGAGGATTTTGACATTATCGGATGGCGCACCGCGGACGGGCAATTCAACGACCTTTCGCAGCCCCGCATGGGCGCGACGGGCACCCGGTTCGGACGCAATGTCGCGCTGAGGGACACCTATCCGCCCAGCGACGCGGATCTGATGGATCCAAGCCCCAGACTGGTCAGCGAAAAGCTTCTCAAGCGGCATGAATTTGTACCCGTTCCACATCTGAACGTGCTGGCGGCTGCCTGGATTCAGTTCATGGTGCATGACTGGCTCAGCCACGGTCCCAACGATCCGGATGCCGAGCCGTTGGACGTGCCGCTACCCGAAGGTGACGACTGGCCGGGCGGCAAGATGACCGTACGGCGCACGATGCCCGACAAACAGGTGACGGATGCTGATGCCAACCGTCCACCTACCTTCCGCAATGTCGAAACCAGTTGGTGGGATGGATCGCAAATCTATGGCTCGACCGAGGAACGTCTGCGTTACGTCCGCACCGCCAAACTGAAGGGCCGGCCCAAATCGGCCGAAATTGCTTTGGACGATGGTCTTTTACCCGTCGACAAAAAGGCCAAGCGCGAAGGTCAGGAACTGGCAGGTGTCAACGGCAACTGGTGGACCGGGCTGTCGGTGCTGCACACTCTGTTCGCGCGCGAGCATAATTCCATCGTGGCGCGGTTGCGCATTGATCATCCGGATGAAAGCGAAGACTGGCTGTTTCACAAGGCGCGGTTGGTGAACTCGGCGCTGATGGCCAAGATCCACACCGTAGAATGGACGCCCGCGCTGATGGACAGCCCCGAAGGCCGCATGGCGATGCGTGGCAACTATTGGGGCCTGATGGGCGAAACCGTGTTCAACGCGGTGGGTCGGGTCTCGGACAGCGAGGTGATGTCGGGCATTCCCGGCTCTCCGCGGGATCATCATGGCAGCCCCTATGCGATGACCGAGGAGTTCGGCTCGGTCTACCGGCTGCACTCGCTGATGCCGGACGCATATGAATTCCGCAGCCATTCCGACAACGCGCATCTGCACAGCGCCGGGCTGACCGAAGTGTCAGGTCCGGGCGCACGCAAGCTGTATGACAATCTGAGTTTCGACGACGTGCTGTATTCTCTGGCGACCGAAAATCCGGGTGCCTTGGTGCTGAACAACTTCCCCGAAACCCTGC
The DNA here is from genome assembly GCF_056532945.1 of Ruegeria sp. H7. Lineage (NCBI taxonomy): Bacteria > Pseudomonadati > Pseudomonadota > Alphaproteobacteria > Rhodobacterales > Roseobacteraceae > Ruegeria > Ruegeria sp. H7. Next base: position 410,863 of record NZ_JBQFNZ010000001.1, on the reverse strand, counting down.
GCCGTCTGGACAAGAAGGTTGAGGCGAATGTGTTCCTCGACCTCGCCGCCGTTGATGTCCTGCGTGACCGCGAGCGGGGCGTGCCGCGCTATGCCGATTTCCGGGCCGCCATCGGCGCGACGCGGCCTGAAACCTTTGAAGACATCACCGATGATCCCAACTGGCAGTCCACACTGCAAGAGGTCTATGGCACCGTCGAAAAGGTCGATCTGCTGGTCGGGACACTGGCCGAAGCGAAGTCGAAAAACCAGCCGCCGCGCTTTGGGTTCTCGGACACGGCGTTTCGTATCTTCATCCTCATGGCCTCACGCAGGCTGAAAAGCGATCGCTTCTATACCGATGATTTCCGACCGGAAATCTACACAGAGGCCGGGTTCCGATGGGTTGCCGAAAACGGATTTTCCGACGTGGTGCGTCGCCATTGCCCGGACCTTGCCGAAGCTCTGGTCGATGCCCGCAACCCATTCTTCCCCTGGCGGATCGCGGGGGGCTGAGGCATGGCCCGTCACATTCGCATCCCGCTGCTTGCCGATCTGATCCTGACCGATGACGCGGATGAGATCGGACAGCTTGCCGACCACGCCGCGCTGGATCGCGGGTTTCGCCCGCGGGGGCCGCTGATCAACCGGATACTGGCGCACCGCGTCAGATCGGCGTTGTCGCTTGGTGGCAATCCGCTGCCCAGCGCGATGATGCGGGACGACCCCGAAAGGCGTCGGATGTCTCAGGACATTGCCGATAAGTTCGCGCCGGGCAATTGGGATACCGACACGCTTAATCAGATGGTGGGCTATGTGAGGGGCGATCTGAGCAGGCCCGTGGGTGAGCTTGCGCAGCAGATCACGGGCCGCGTGTTTGATCCGACCTATGCGGCAAGCGCCGAAACCTGGGATGCAGCCAAAGCGATCGAGACACATCTGCAATCGTTTAACCCCCTTCGGCGCCTCATCGCCTTTCTGTCCGGCGCATTGCGGGACGCTCAAGGCGTGTTGGGTCAGGCCGCTAAGGGCGACAAGGGCGCTGTCCACGGCACCGGGATCGCGGTGCATAATCTGGCGCTCAGCCTGGAACGGTTGCAAGCGGCATGGGCCGATCAGCGGCTGCGCGCCCATCTTACCCCGGAACAGGCGGCTTTGCGCGTGATTGCCGCGCCGCGCACCGTGATGCGTGCCGGAAAGCGCCATAGCGACACAATCGGCGGGCGCGTGCGGCCAGTCACTTTGGTCGCCATGAACACGCGCAGGGCGGCGGGCGCAGGCATGGATGCCGATCTGGCCTTTCTGGGATCAAGCTGGAGCCGCTGCCCGGCCCAGCACTGGGTCATGGCGTTGCTGGCAGAGATCTGGAAACAGGCGGGAGAAACCGGATGAGCGACGATATCATCTTCACTCCGCTCAAGTTCCGCAACCTTGAGGTCAAGAACCGGGTCTTCCGGTCGAATATCTCGGGTCGCTTCGACGCCGAAAATGGGGCGCTGACGCAGACGCGGATCAACTGGGAATGCAAGTTTGCGCGGGGCGGGGTGGGGGCCGTGATCTCATCTTATGTGCCCGTGCGCATGGATGGCCGCATCATCGCCGGCTACGCCACCATTCATACGGATGAGTTCATTCCCCTGTGGCAAAAGCTGGGTGAGGCGGTCCGCGCCAACGGATCGAAATACATCCTTCAACTGTCACATTCCGGTCGCCAGATGGATTTGCCCGGCATCCACAATCAGCACCGCCCGACCCCAAGCCCCACCAACGCATACGAAACCCTGCACGGCTTCCCAACCCGCGCCATGAGCACGCATGAAGTGGGCGAAATGGTCGAAGATTTCGCCCAGGCCGCATGGCGCGCGCGTGAGGCCGGGTTGGATGGGATCGAATTGCACGCCGCCAATGGCTATCTGTTCACCCAGTTCCTGAGTTCCGCGATCAACGACCGGACCGACCATTACGGCGGCTCCCTACGCAACCGCGCGCGGTTCCTGCTTGAGGTGATCGACGCCATTCGCGCCAAGGTCGGGCGCGAATTCCATCTGCAAGTCAAACTCTCTGCCGTGGACCACAACAACGTCCTGCCGTGGGAAGGTAAGGGCAACACCCTGTCCGACACGGTGCAGGTCGCGCAATGGTGCGAGGCCGCGGGCGTGGATGCCCTGCACGTCTCGACCGGCTCGCTGTTTCCGCATCCAATGAACCCGCCGGGGGACCTGCCGCTTGAGGTTCTGGCCGTTACTTACGACGCGATGATTGCATCGGGCGTCAACGGGTTCAGAAACTACCTGTTCTTCCGCTTCCCCTTGCTGCGCCCGCTATTCCTGCGGCTTTGGTTCCGGCTGAAAAAAGGCCGCGAGGATGAAGGCATCAGCCTGGAAGAATGCCGTGCGATCAAACAGGCGGTGACCATTCCTGTGATCAACACCGGCGGCTATCAGAACGCGCGGGTTGTGCGTGATGCCATCACCTCGGGCGGCTGCGATGGGGTGTCCATCGCGCGGGCTCTGGTAGCCAATAATGATCTGGTCAAGCATTGGGCCGCAGGTGAAGATGAGCCGCCAAAACCTTGCACACGCTGCAATAAATGCCTGTGCAATGCGCCGAAACATCCGATGGGTTGTTATGAGGAGGACAGGTTCGAAAGCCGTGATGCGATGATCGAAGAACTGATGTCGATCTATGAAACCAAGCCGATCCTTCAAATCCCGACCCCTGACAGGGAGGCGGCAGAATGAGGAACCAGCCTGTCACCTTTGTTGAAGAGGCTCTGGTAAAACGCCGCCGCCGACGGTTGCCGCTGACCATTCTTGTGGGCCTGATGGCTTTGGTCGGGTTGCTTGCTTTGGTCGTCGCGCTTTGGTTGCTGTTGGCCTTGCTGCGCGGCGGGCCCGAGCATTTCAAGACTGATGAGCAGCATTTCCTGCACGGCTCTATCGGTTCGGAAACCTCCAGCGGATTGCCGTATGAGGTCTGGCAGGCGCTGCCCTATCTCTTCCCCGACGCGTTTGAGGGCAAGACGACCTACGAGGCGTTTGGGTTCCTGTATCGGGAGGATGAGAAAGGTCGCACTGACTTGCCAATTGGCATTTCCCGCCGCGATCAGTTGGGCATCACCTTGGTCTGGTTCAACTGCGCCGTCTGCCATGCCGGGACCTATCGCGAAACGGCTGAGGCCGAGGCGGTGATCGTGCCCGGAATGCCGTCGAACAACCTGCAATTTCATGCGTTTATCGAGTTACTGCTGGACGCCTCGACCAGTCCGAAACTGGCCGCCGAACCGCTGTTCGACGCCATCGAACAAAGCGGCAATGGCCTTGGACCCGTCAAGCGGCTGTTCTGGCGCATTGCAGTTGTCCCCCGCATTCGCGAGGAATTGCTGGCGACCCGCGCCGCTTTGCAGCCCCTATTGGCGCGCCAGCCGGATTGGGGCACCGGTCGCGTGGACACGTTCAACCCCTACAAGGTGCTGGAATTCGACATGAACGGGGATGCACTGACCCCGCAAGAGGTCATCGGCGCATCTGATTTTCCCTCCATCTTCCTGCAAGGCCCGCGCGAAGGCATGCGGTTGCACTGGGATGGCAACAACCCTTCGCTGGCCGAACGCAACCTGTCGGCGGCGCTTGGGGCCGGGGTGACAGCGGAAACTGCGGATCATGGCGGGATTGAGCGCGTTGCAGCATGGCTCAGCGATCTGCCGCCGCCTGCGAACCCGGTACAGGTGGATGCCGAGGCCGCCGAACGGGGGGCCAACCTGTACGCGACCTTCTGTCTGGAGTGCCACGGGCGTTGGACCGGGACAGAGTACGAGTTCTCGGGCGACAAGTTGGGAACCGTTCAGCCAATCGCGTCCATTGGGACGGATCGCGCGCGGCTGGATAGCTACACAAACGAGTTCCAGCAGCGGCAGGTGACTGAACTGTTTGCGGACACGCCTTACGCGTTCCGGCAGTTCCGCAAAACCGACGGCTACGCAAATATGCCGCTGGATGGGCTTTGGGTGCGCGGCCCGTATCTGCATAACGGATCGGTGCCGACGCTGGCGGATTTACTTAACGCCCCGGAAGATCGCCCCAAAAAATTCCAGCGCAATTCGGATGTGATCGACCCGGTGAACGGCGGGTTCCTGTCACCCCCGTGCGAGGATGAAGGTGTCTATTGCTTCGATACATCCCAGCCGGGCAATTCCAACGCAGGCCACGTTTACGGCACGCATCTAAGCCCGACCCAAAAAGCCGATTTACTTGAATACCTTAAAACCTTCTGAACAAGGAGATGAGTAACATGACCGATACGTTATCCATCGGCTGGACCCGCGCCCAGGCCGACAACCGGATCAAATCTCATCGCCGTCTGTTCGGATTTGTGCTGGCGCTTCAAATCGTCATCGGCGGGCTTTTCCTGTTTTGCCCGGCGTTTTCGCTGGGTGTTGTGGGCCTGCCCGCTGGGGCCGAGAACCCCTGGCCCTCGGTCTGGGGGGCGACGCTGATCTTTGTGACCGTCATGCAAATCCCCGGCGCGCTTGATCCGGTGCGTCAGCGTTATCCCAATGTCATTGCCGTGCTGGGGCGGGCGCTGATGGTGGCAACCTTCGTTGCGCATGGGGGGCCGTTCCTATGGTTCGCTGCCTTCGACGCCGTGTTTGGCGTGCTTATTTTCCTTAGTTTTCGCCGACTGGTGATTTCCGAACTGATGACCAGACCGTGACCGTTTTCTGTCTCTGAGGTGGGCGATTGGGTAAATCTTATGTTTGCTTGGTTTCATACCCTGACACCTGCCGGTCAGGCGACGGTCGTGTCTGCCCTGGTCAGCGCACTGGTCGCTGTTTTTGTCGCCTTTCTAAGCCCATTCAGCGCGCGTCGGTTGGAAAAACTCAAGGCGATGCTGGCCAAGGACGCGGCGCTTAATGACGCGCGAACCTCATATGAATTCGAAGCACGCAAGAGACTGTATGCTGAGATCGAGCCGCTGTTCTTCCAACTGTTTGAGGCCGCAGAAGGCGGGTATTACCGCGTCGCCAGCTTGGTACGCACGCAGCGGCAGGGCCATCTGGGCGAAGCAGACGGACGTTGGCTGGCAACCGAGGGTTATTACCTTCGTTCAACCATCTACCAACTCTTCCTGCCGCTTGCGATATTCAGACTGATTCAAAGGTCCGCGACCTTCGTCGATATCGAACTGGATCAGAATATCCGCGCCCGATATTTCCTGTTGAAGCTGTCCTATTATGCGTTCACCGACGACTTTGAGCTTGCCGGGCTTGAACCATCTTTGGCGTACTCTCCCAACGTTCCGGACTGGAAGGAAAAAACCCTTGAAAACCCAGCGCAATACCGGCGGCAAGGGTTGGTTATCGGGCATCTGGATCGCTTGATAGACGCCATGATCGTTGGTGATGATCAGTCGCAACGAACAGTTGATTATGGTGAGTTTGAAGAGCTTTGTCGTAACGATCAGGAGCTCAAGAAAGTGATGGCTGAGCCTGCACGACTGTTCCTTGGATTTGGTTTCACCAACCGACCTGTTCTGGCCCGGGCCTTGCTGGCGCATGCCTATACCATGCGGTTGCTGCTCTACACCTATTCTCGCGCGTCGGATTGCGGTGATCTTGCCGCTGTGTTGCAGACCTTTTGTACTTCGGATGAAGCGTCCGAAGACCTGGACTGGGGCGAAGGCTTTGGACAGGTTTCCTCTTCTGTCGCAGGTTATGTGAAAGAGCGTTTGTCCTGGAGCGGGGCGGACGAGTACGACATCGGCTGATCGCCTGAACCCGAAGGCCGGCTTGCGTGTCACCGTTCATCCTCTGTCGGATCGCATGAGCCCAGACGGCTGAACCTCAGGGGCTTGGGTCGAACCGATTGAAGGCGCGGGCGGCCAGATAGGCCGAACGGCGCATCACCTGATCCAGCGTCACAGTGGTTTCCCCCGAGCGGGGCGAAATCTCTGCAACGTCAAAGGGCCGATTTGCAGGATCAAGTACGGCGATAAGGGCAACCCTGTCCTGTGCTGCCTCGCCAGCGGCGCGCGTTAGATCGACCGTGTCGAAATGGGCTATACCGGTTTTGCGGCTGAACAGTGGGTCTTCGGGGTTCGCCCTGCGCAGGAAGCGAAGGTGAAGACCGGGATCTGGTATCGCAAAATCGCGCTGGGCGTTCGTTCCGGTCACGCCCGCAGAAATTGCGTTGCGTAGATTGTCGCTGACCTCAATGTCGTCAAGCCCAAGGCCGCGCGCGAAACTCAGGTAGAACAAGTTTATCTGAATATCTGCTGCGGGTAAGGGGGTTACGTGCCGATGATGGACCTGCACAAAAGCGCTGAAGCCATTTGATGCGGTTGCCAGGTTAAGGCTGCGCGCGGCTGCGAAATTGACTTCGTTTGCGTTCAGAAGCACCTCGATCGGCGGGGTGTCGACGAACAGAATATCCGGGCTGTTGTGCGTGACCAGTGGGCGGTTGCTGGGATTGGACGGGTCCGTTCGCGGGGCCCAGGCCGGGTCTGGCAGATCGCCGCGCCCGGTGTCGAACTCAAAGGTCCGGATATAGCTGCGCCCGACCGAGTGCGGGGTGTCTGACACGTCGCGCTCCCAAACGCCCAAAGACACAAGCGCGGCGCGCAGATACCGCCGGTCGCCGGACCGGAACAGAGACAGGTCTTCGACCAGCGTCTGGGGCAAGCCGTCCATGATAGGCCGCCAGGTCCAGCTCGGATGCGCCCCGGACTGGTCGATCTGTCCTTCGAAAACACCAACCCGCGTGCCGACCCAGACCACATCCGGGTTGTCTGGGTCCACAAGCACCGCATGGGCCGAGGCAGGGGTGCCGCTGGTGCCGGTTGCCACGTCCGGCTCGGTTAAATGCAGCCCGGTTGGATACCATCGCCCGTCGCCGTTATACCACCACAGCGTATCGAAGTTCGGATCCGTGATCAGTTCGCCATCCCCGTCGCGGCGCGTCCGACCCGAGGTTGTGACATACAGCGTTGTATCTGTGTGTCTTGCGATGGCAGTCCATGAGGTTCCGGAAAAGTAGGGAAGGTAGTCCAGAAACGGATCAGGCTCATCGCCTTCGGCCTTTTTGTTGCTGGGCCGGTTGCCGCTGATGATGGCGGCCCTGCGTCCGGTCCAGCTGGGGTTGTTTCCCTCGAACGTGAATATCCGAACCGTGCGTTCGCACAGCACCGCGATGCTGGTGCCTTCAAAATCGGGCGGTTCGCCCTCGACCAGTGCATCCAATGCGACGACCTTGTCGCTTAGGGTTTCAAAACGGAGCTGGTCGCGAAAGACGCGGTTCCGCGAATCTCGACCTGGCTCGGTGGTGCTGCGGGCCGAATGGGGATCGGTGGCAGATGGAAGTGTCACCCAACTCATCCAATCCGTTCTCAGGCGATGCCCGTACCAGTCGTTGGTCATCCATATCCGGTCGGTCCCTATGAACACCCGTGCTGTGTCGTCTGTTTCCCCCGGCAGGACCAGCGGGTTGGAGTAGAAACTGGCCCGGCCGTTTTCTGCCTTTTCGGAATCCCATTTTCGATTCCATGCATGCCGGACAGCGGGTCCGCGTGGCTGGCGGGCGGGGATGAAATCCCAGTCTGCGTTGAAGGTCTGCTTGACCACCATATGCGGTCGCGTTGGGTGATAGGCGCATCCACCCCCGTCGCTGCCATAAATCTGGTCCCAGAAACTGCCGCCAATGCGTTCGATAAACCCATTGTCTTGCAAACCCGCAATCAGGTGGCCGTCAAGCGTTGGGTGGGATTGTACGTAGCCCGGTTCCAACGTCGGCAGACCGACATTGCGCGACGTCCCCGAGCCGCCCGCCGTGAGTGGCCGGGTAAAGACACCGCCATCGCACGAGACCCAAAGCGTGTTATTCGCCGGACGCAGGGCGTGAACATCTGCGTGGATACCGCGGCCGGCAAAGGTCGGGTCGGTATCGGCTGTCGTCTGGTTGGCGGCGGTGAACCCGGCGGACAGATCGTTTGCCGCAGCGGTGCCCGTGATTGGCAGACGGAAAATCAGCGCGTTGCTATTCATTCCCTGACCGCCGATGAAGACGACATCGTCGCCCGAACCATTGTCCACAACCGTGATGCACTGGTCATAATGTGATTGGTCACTTTCGATCACATAATCGGTCCCGTCCTGAGTGACCGAGGACGTATAGACACCCACGGGCCAGTCATCGATCGACACCGCTGCGACGGGCGTTCCGGACACTCCGGCAGGGGTGTGTGACAGATCGATCAGCCACCCCTGGCCAAGGCCTCTCTTGTCCGCCACGTTGGATTCTTTCAGCCCGGCAACGTAAATTCGCCTTGCTTCATTAGGGGAGGCCGCAAGGCTAAGGCGTGTGCCGGTATCATGGTCCGGCAGCGCGATGCGTTGGAACGTGCCGGTCGGCCCTCCGGTCGAAAGCCAGATGCCATCCAGATCCTCGTCCGCCCCCATCAGCGCGACAAACAGGCCCTGATCGGTCCAAAGCAGATCGGTACAGGCCCCATCGTCATCTTCGGTGAACTCACCATCCGTGAAGTCGACAAATGTCCAGCTTTGGTCTTCGACAAAACGGCCTTGGCGCATGAACAGACCACGGGACGTTGCGGCCAGAAGGGTCGCCTCATTTGCCGGGTCAGGGGCGAGAGGGGTTCCGGGGTCACGGGCCAGACGGTAGATTCCTGCGCCGATTAGTTCTTCACCACCTTCGCGCTGCCACGGGTTGACCCCGACCAGCGAAATCGCCTGCTCGACCGTTCCATTCAGGCGAAGTACCCCGATCCCTGCATGTTTGCCCCCGGGACCGAGTGAGAAATATGGTTTAAGCTCGCCGGTTCCCACATAGACCGCGTCCAAGGCGGGGTCGTCGGCACCTCCGCCGTCTTCTCCCCACTCGACCAGCAATGCGCCGACAGTCAGTACAAGATCGTCCCGGCTTGTGGCCGCGGCCAGGGCCCAACTGCCCAGCGGTGCCCAGCTTTCCCCGGCATCGTCGGTGTACCAGACACCGCCGTTGGCCGCCCCGGCATAGGCACGCTGGCCGTTTGGATGCACCTGAATATCGCGAATGCGCCCTGCAACCACTGGGTCGCCGTCCGCCTGACCGTTGCGCAGAATGAAGGGGCCCAGCGGCATCCATTGGCGTTCTTCGTCAAAGGCCCCCTCGATCACTTCGCCCAAGGCCGCAAGATTACCCAGATTCCCTCCGATAGCCGTTCCATTGGCGCGAGCTGCGTTGGCCTCGGCCCGACCAGCAAGGGATTCGGGCGGTTTCCTCAGATCGCGTGGCCAGTCATAGCGTGCCATCAGGTGCCTCCTTCCTCGCTGTTGTCGCTGGCCCCGATCCGTATCCAGCCTTCTTCAACCGAAACCGGGCCGTCCGGCAGGATGGCAGCCTGCGTTGCCGCCAGAATAGGATCGTCGCGCCAGGTGATTGGGCTGTTGCGGCGGGTCCACCGCTGGTCTTTGCCAAAGGCCGCGATCTTCGGCAGGCGCACCTTGTCGGGATCGATCAGAACCGGACCGATCCGCGCTGACGGGGCAATCTTTTCCAACCCCGGAGCCACCCAATCGCGCAGCAATTCCAAAGACTTTCTCGGCAAAATCCCGGATGTCGCATGCACCCGCGCGGCGGGGTTCATCAACAACGTCAACTGCACCTTCTGCCCCGAATGGGTGAAGATACGCCCGCCGGGTTCGATGTAGGGTGAGGTCAGCGGCGACGGTTCCGCCAACGTGGCCGAGCCCAGAATGGCGCGGAACCCAAACCCCAACCCGGCAGCGGGCGCAGCCTTGCTGACGGACTTTTCGATCAGGCGGAAGCGGCGGAAATCGTCGCCGACGAAATAGCCGTAAAGCCCGTCATAGCCCTTGGCGACCTCACCCAGCGCAATCTCGAAGGCGCGCGCTTTGATCGCTTCGAATACGCCTTCGTTGTCAAGCAGTTGGGACAATCCTTCGGCTGTTTCGCCAAAGGCATCAATCTGCGAAAGGTCGGTTGGGATATCCAGCCACAGCGTCGCCCGCACCACGGCGACCGGGCGTCCGACCAGCCCGGCAATCGTGGCTCCGGCCTGTACCTGCGCCTCGTCCACACCCCACATCGTTGTATCAACCGCGCGCAGGAAGGCCGACAGCGCGCTTTCGTCTTCTGCGGTCTCAGGATCCTGCGTGCGCAGCGCGTCCGCGTCGATCATCCCGCGCGCGATCCGGCCCAGCACCTGCGCCGCCGGGGGCAGGCCTACTTCGGGGTCGTTAACAGCCGGTCCGGGACGGCCAACCGCGCCTTCCCAGACCAGACCACCGGCGACCGGGTCCTGCAGAACCTCGCCCAGCGGGTTGCCTTGCGCATCGAACATCTCAAGCGACTCGTCGATGAAATCCGGCAGGATATATCCCGCGATGGGGCTGATGCCCTGCGACGGGTTCGCCTGGTTCAGACGGGCTTCGGCGGGTTCCTCCGATGTGTCTGCCGGATCGACAAAGCGGAACATCAGCCTACCGGGCAGCGATAGGCGTGGCGGCAATTCAAGGGCCGGGCGATCTTCGGAATCCGTGCTGGACAGTGCATGCGGGCGCACCAACCGCTGTGTGTTGAGGTCGCGGAACCGCCCGAAACAATCGACGATCCGCGCCCGGACAAGGCTCAGGCGGCCACTTGCGATCAGACGGGGAAGCCCGACCGCCCGAATGTTATCGGCGACTGCTTCGGGCACGTCACGCTCTTGCCCGTCGGGCTGGGGTTCGAGGCCCAGCCACAGGTCACCGACCTGATCCAGCGTGACCGACCCCAGATCCGCAAGGTCCAGATAGGTCTTGAGTTGCGCAAGGCGCGCCTCATGCGCCTCGGAGATCTCGCCAACCTCATCCTCGTCGCGCTGGTTTTCGGCGTCCAGATAGTCGGCAATCAGGCTCGTCCACGCATCGTGCAGACCATCGGTAATGGGCGAACGGCCGAGGATGTTAAGGGATTGCCCGCCAACGTCCGATGCCCCTTCGAATTCAATCCGGCCCAGTTTCCAGCCGTCAAAATCCTGGCCGGTTTCCAGACGCGCCTCCCATTCCAGCCAAACCGGCACCCAGGGTTGGGACCACATGGTTATTCCGACCGGGCTGGGCTCGCGCCCCTCGGCAAGCGAGAACCTGAGCAACTCGTCGCTCAGCGTCGCTCGTGCCATCGGTGTGGTACTCGCGGCCAGTGGCGGCGTGCCGTCATAGCTGCCGTCGGGTGAGAACCGCAGCGCCATTTCCGCGCGCACGCGGGTTTGCACCGCCGGGGCCTCTGCCGGTTCCGAGGTTTGCTCGATGGCTTGCAGCATCCAGGCCAGCATGTAGATGTCGAACAGGAAGCTGTGTTCCAATATCCGGCGGGTCTGGCCCGGCAAGTTGGACAGGTTGGGCAGCGCGGGTACATAATCGCGCGCTTCAAAGCGGCGACCGAAGGCGATTGGCAACTCACGCGCCCAATGGCAGCGCAAACGTCTGTCTTCGGTGAAACGCCAGTCGTCAAACCGGTTCGAGCGTCCAAAGTCGCGCAACCCAACGACCGGAGGCACCGCGCGATGATAGCGGGGCGCTGGGCGGCGAATGCGCCGGACGGTCGGGCCTTCGTCGTCGGGCTGGGTGCGGAACCGTTTGTCGGTTTCCAGCTTTGCCGTGCGGCGCAACTCGTTCAGATCGGCCTTTTTGGACCCGGATTTGGTGCCAAGCCACATTACGTCGGCCTTTGGCGGCGGCTTTGAGGCAAGCGTGGCGATCTTTGTGCGAACGGGCCGCCCGGCCTTGATGTCGGTCTGCCGCCGCTCGACAATCACGTCCTCATAGACTTCGCGGCCACGGAAGGATTCGAACCCGTCGCCATGTTCGGCTTCGTCCAGCGCGATGATGCCGTCTTGTTCGCCCAAGCGGCGAATGGCCCCATTTGCGACGGCGGTCAGCAGGCTTTCGGTGTATTCCCGTTCCTCGCCGTCGGTCAGGCCGAAGCTGTCGGCCACTTGCGCGGCGATCAATCGTTCAAGAGTAGGCCCAAGCGCAATTCCAATGGCAGGCGGGCGGGGGGCCAAATCGCGCCCGACCGGCCCGGTGATCCGAACCCCCATGACCCGTCCATGCAGAACGGTATCGTAGTGCATGGTCACCAGCGACATTGCCACCGCGTCGAAGACAAGCGGTTCGTACCCGCTGGCCAATGCGGCCTGCGCGCTGGACAGCGACAATGCAGTGCGCGTATCGGTGACCCGCAGGCCACGGGCCGAGACGGCCTCGACCGGTGTGTCGAAGCTGTCCGTCACCGTAGATGAGAATGCGCGGAACTGGGTCTGCGCAAAGCCCGCCAAACCGGATTGAACCGGTTGTGAGATTGCACCTTCATACGGGGCTGGGGACGCGGTCCACCCAAGCTCGTCCAGCGTGCGCGAGACGGCAAATGGCCAGAAGCTTTTCGCCAGCGGGTCCGAGGCCCGTTCGGACCACCAGCCAATGATCACATATGAGGCAAGGCGCGTGGTGATCTGATTTGGGTTCAGGTCCGTCAGCGGGTCGTGGAACCCGAACCGATTGCGGGTCGAGTCATACCCCGCCGTCCAGCTTGGTGAGCCGCCCACGACGCCGTCCAACTCGCCCGGTTCCAACTGATCGCCGTCGCCTGCGCTGTCGCCATCGGGGTAATCTTCCAGATCATAGACCCGGCCCGTCTCTGATGCGACGACCCAGGCGCGCAGATCAACGGTGCGTGTGTTTTCGGGGCCGGTCATCCGCACCACCAGCCAACGGTTCGGCAGTGGACGCAGGGAAAGCGGGCTATCCTCGTCGTCCTCAAGATCACCGCGCAACAACCCATCGGGCAGCGCCCAGTGAATGTGTATGCCGGGGTCCCGGGGTTGCGGATCCGAGAAGGGCGGGGCGGGTTCATCCGTATCGCTGGCCGGTCCGCCAAGCTCCATCGGAAGCCTTACATAGTCTTCATCATGATTGACCGGCACGTAAAGCGCGCGGACATCCACCGGAACGACCAGTGCAGGCGGCGGCGGTGGCGGCGTTGCGAACCGGTCGAGGCGGGACACCGCCGTGTCGCCCAGTTCAACGGCCATCGACCAGCCCGGACGGGCGAGGATGGCTTGCATCAGCTGCGGATCAATCGGGTTGGCCATGGCTCAGCTCTCGTCCAGGCGGTGGCGAAGGATTTCGGCGTAATCGGGCGTGACGGCCAGGTTCGGCGTAAAGGCCGCATCCTGAATGACAACGGTCGTGGTGGTCTGCGCAAAGACCTGACGGTAGGGGAAGCGGATCATCTGCATCGCAAACTCGGCCCCGTCGATTTCCGTGCCGGGATTGGGGTCTGTCATACCGGTGCCCTCGGCATCGGCAAAAGCGCGGGCGGTGTTCGACAGATCAAGCACCCCGGCGGACCCGGGACGGAAGCGGACCGGGATTTGGGCCGCCAGTGCCGACAGGGCGGTGGGGTCATCGTCATCCGGTTCAACCGCAACGCCGTCATCATCCACATATCCGGCGGTCCGCACGTCCCGCGCGGGCACAAAGGCCCGCCAACGCCCGCCGGATTGTTCATCCAGCCGGACGCCAAACTGAAGACCCTGCCGGGGTTCTTCGATATGAATGACATTGGGAATGCCATCGAACAGCGCCAGCAGCACGGACGGGGCCAGCCGTTCGAGCCGCAGCAGCTTGATCCGGTCTGGATGCGACTCCGGCACGATGTCTTCATCGTTGTCCACCGGTTCCGCGTCATAGGCGCGGATGTGCATCCCCGGCCAGCCCGCCACGGCGGCCGAGCGCATCAGGAACCCGGTCACGATCCCGGCGGAGCCGGTCAGGTTCGGCTCGGACCCGGGTGAGCGGACACGGCGTTCCGCCTCGTCTATTTCTTCCTCGATCTGCGGATACAGCCGTTCCAATTGCGCACGTTCCAGCGAATTCGCGGTACCGACGCTCAGCGCTCCCTGCACCAGCGCGTCCGTCCAGGCCCTGTCGAGATAGAAGAACCGTATCGACTCGACCGGCAGAAGATCGGAATCCGGCACCAGAGTGTTAAAGGGCACGCCTTCCAGCATGCGCAGCCGCGCCAGAAAGGTCAGCACACTGTCCGTCGCCACGGTTTCTCCATCAGGGGCCGCAAGGAACAGGTCGAGGTTCAGGGCCGCGTGCAGTTGTTCATACCCAAGCTTGTCTGACAGCTTCATCTGCGGGTCCTTTCGATACGGTCGGCGAGAAAATCGCCAAGATTGTCAAAGTCCTGCACCTGATCCAGGTCGCCTGCCTCAAGCGCGTCGGGACCAACGGCAAATCGGGCAAGCTGTCGCACGCCGGAATCCAGCGTATCGACAAGCCGCGCCGCGATCTCTGCATCCGGCTGAACGGTGGCCCCTGCAACCGTTGGCGATTGCTCCATAAGTTGGGCCAGCGCGCCCTCGTCATCGGGTTGCCGTAGCAAGGCACCGACAATGGCCCGGTCCAGCTGCAGACCTTCGGCCAGAATGCGGGTGGGGTCGTCGTCCAACTCGGGGACAGGGTTGCCGATATCCACCCGCGGGCGCAGGGCGGCGACGCTGGATTCGGGGTTGATGCTGACGGTTTGGATCAGGCTGGCCTCAAGCTCTCGGGCAAAGCGGGCTTTCAACAGCGTGTCAAACACGTTTGGATTTGGCACCGCGACCGCGGCAAGCCCAAGCTGATCATTGATCGCGAAATCGATCCCGGCCTTGGCCCGTGCCGCACCAAACCGTTCCGCCCGCCACCGTTTGAGCGCGGCGATGAACGACGGCTGCGACAGGGCAAGAAGACGCCCCGTTTCAAAGGCCACGGCAAGCGAGACATCCTCTTCACCCCCCGGGGTCATCGTCCGCAGATGGTCGCTGACATGTGCCAATGTTCGACCCGACGTACCGGGCAAATCGCGTTGCAGCCGAACGGGTGAGAACGGCCCCCGGTACCACGCGCTTTCACCATCGCCGACGCGGGTTCTGTAGGGCAGGGACAGATGCCCGCTTTCCGCCACCTCCAGCGGCAAACGGGATGCCGGGGCGGGGCCAGAGCTGTCGCCGCCTGTGTCCGGCGTACAATCGGCCAGCGGGCGGGCGAACCCGCTGCCGGTGCGGCGACCCAGCAACCCCACATCGAGGTTTTTCATCAACTGTTCGAAACTGCCCGCACCGCTGCAGGTGAATCGCCACGAGGTCAAAACCGGGAAGCGCAAGATCTGGTCCTGAAACACCTTGTCGACGGGGATTGAAAACCCGTCAAACACGCCTTGCAGTTTGAAGGTTGTGCTTTGGTTGGAGGACAGGGTTGCGAAGTCTCCGTCCAGTAAAGCCGCGCCGGAGATCGGCCCAAGATTGGCCAGGCCACCATTGGTTGTCCCCGCCCGGTCGATCATGGCTCCGTCATGAAACACCACCTCACCCCGACGGATGGCTTCGGCCATCGCGTTGCCGTCCGTGGTGTCGAGATCCCTGATCTCACCATCGATCTGTGGCGTAATCGCCGCCCCGGTCTCGATGGCGTTGTTGACCACGGCAAGTTCGTCGCTGAACACCAGATCGGAGATATCGAAAAACGGTCTGGGCGGCAGCGGGGCGGGCAGGGCACCCAGTTGCCCCTCAAGGTTCACCAGACAGGCGGTATAGGCCTTGGGTCGGCAGTTCACCCGATCGAACTGCGGTATCCTGTTGGCAATGACCACCGCAAGGAAGCCGTCATCATCGCCCATCGCGGCCTCGGTGTCGTCGATATTCACCTCTCGGACATGGGTCAGCAGCGGCAGATCTTCGACGGTTGGGAACACGCGCCTGACCACCGATGCGGCAACCGAAAGCCGGGTGGCGGTCGGCACATCCTTGTCACCGGGCAGATCGACCCCTTCGGTCACGCAATCCTGCCATGGAATGTCATGCTCGATCTGGCCTTCGCCCTCGGCGATGATGACAAGGGCGAGCCATGGCGTGCGCTCAGTCACCTCCTGATCGCCGAACATGGTGCCATCCTGTGCCGCCTTTCGATCCCATGGCAGGGTTTTCTTTTTCAGAACGATCTGCGGCAGGCGGGATTCATAGGCGCCTTCGGAATTCGCGGGCGGAAACGTCATAAGCGCCTGATCCGGCGGCAGTTTCAGCCGCGGCGCAGTGACGTTGATATGGGTCTCCAACGGGCGTACCCCAAGGTTCGAGGCCGAATCGCCGTCTTCCGTCGCCGCAATATCCAGATCGCCGCGCAGCCTATACCGTCCCGCTTCAAGGGCGGGAACGATGCTGTCGTAGAGGAAGAAACGACCACGTGCGACCATTGCTAGAACTCCTGGTATTCGTCCTGCCGCGGCGTGACATCCGCCGGGGGACTCCATTTGAACGTCAGCCGTGCGCCCTTGCCGCGCAGCAGACCGACCGAGAGCGATACGCTTTCGTTCAGCAAGCGGGTGACAAGGCGGTCCGGTTGAAGCTGTGCCGCGATGACCCCATCCAGACGACCGGGGACCAGCCCGGCGACCCGAACCGCAAAGCCCGCGTCGTCCCGCGGTTTCAGCGCGTACACGACCAGGGTTTTGCCATCGAACGGGGCGAGGATGGGCTTGTCGTCCAGCACCTCGGCCCCGCGCACGGAAACTGCGAGGGATTCCAGATCTTCTGCGACCACTTCACCTTCCAGCAACAGGGCGACAGATGTGGCGGGCCAGTCAAAGCGGGTTTCGACAAGGGCAGACTGATCGGTCAGGTGCGATGCCCGGAACCAGCCGGTGCCACCAGCCCGTCCGCCGCGCACGCGGCTTGCGCCTTCGGCATAGAGGAAGCCGCCCCGGCACAGGGCCAGCGACCGCCCGAAATAGGCAACCGACTCGGATTCGGTCCACCCGGCGAATTCCGGAGTAGCGGCCCCGTCGTCACCGGACACGACGGCATAGGCGGCTGTTCCCTTGGGCAGTTTGACCCGCCGCGCGTCACCGGCGCTGTCCGACAGGACGCGCCCGTCCAGACCGATGGCGACAATACGGGCAGGACCGTTCAGCGCGACCACACCGCTTGTTTCAAACCGGGGCGAGCGGGCAGCGCCCGGCAGATCGAAAACAGCGATTTCTCCGGGGGCCAGCCCTGTGGGTTTGACGTTGTCCGTCTGCGCGCCCCGTGGCGGTTTCGCGCCAGCCATAAGCGCGGTGGCCGCCAGCCGGTCTCGGGTTGGGCCAGAGGCACGCGTCGCGCTTGAGGACGCCTGAACGCCAGCCGCCAATGTCAGCGGAACGCGCTGTTCGGCGACAACCGTACGTCCGACCTGCGCATCGGCCGACGCGGCCCGCAACAGCAGGGCAGGTGCCCGATCCTGACGTGCGGCTAGAACCTCATCCAGCACAGGCGGGCGGACACGTTTCGCACGGCGCGCCCGGTCGGCCGGAACGCGGGTGACACGCGCGGCCAGTGCGCCACCAGCCTCGCCCAGTAACACGTTGGGCAGCGCCAACTGCCCGCGCAGCCGGGGCGTGCCAAAGCGGATGGGGCGGCGTTCGGGCGGCGTCCGCAGCACTTCGCGTTTGGCACCGGGGGCCGCGTCACTAACGATGCGTTCGGTCAGCAGACCAACCCGCATCGGTGTCCGGCGGCTGCGGTCAAAGGCACGGGCACCGGTTGCGCCGACGCGAAGGCGTTGATCCTGCTGAAATTCTGCCGAGAGTTGCGCCATCTGAAGGTCGTTGATTGAATTCAGCAACGTGCGATGTTCGGTGGCCAGTATCGCCACCGCGATGAAGAACTGCCCCACATCGCGCAATGGCAGAGGTTTGCGCAGATCGGATTCGACCTGATTGAACGCCACACCGCCGGTTGAGGCGTCCGGGCGGCGGTTGAAGAATTCGGGCACAAAACGCAGGTCCACCCCTTCGGTCGCGCCGATCACCTTGCCTTTTGGCACTTTCTTATCGTCCAGCCCCTGCGGCGGTCCCCAGACGCCGACCGGGAATGCGCCGGTGTTGCGGGTGGTCATCTTGATCTTGTCCAGATCATCCAGCCGCTCGTCATTCGGGCGGTCGAGGCGGCGCAGTTGCAGCGACAAAGTGATTTCGGAAACGATCAGGTTGACCGGGGCCACCCCCAGCGTGGACGTGGGATCACGCTCGATCGGAGCGCGCCCCGGCCGGATGATCCGGGTCAGCGGAATGGTACTGGTCAGCGATAGCTCGAACTCGCTCATGACGTCGAACGGATTGGCCTCGGACCCGTCGGCAGTGCCGGGCGGTTCGCCGTCATTGCTGGCGGGCGGCAGTGCACCGCGCCCGGCGATGCCGGACAGTGCCTCGGCCAGATTGCCATTTGCCAGTTCCAGATACTTGGCCGAGAAATCCACCCACGAGATGTACTGGATCGGCGGATCGCCCTGTTTGCCGAATTTGACCGTGACGTCGATGGGCCCGATCTTGATCCGTGCCTTGCCATGGAACTCCGGCCCGGCGACCTGAATTTCAGCGCTGAGTGTAAAGGACAGTTTGATCGTTCCGAACCACGTCTTGATCCGGATGCCTGCCGAAATCCGTGCATAGGCGTCAGCCTCATAGCGGAAGGGATCGAAGTAGACGATGGCGTTGCCGCCCCAGCCCAGAGACGCGAACACCGGCCCGAACTTGGCCGACGCTTCGAACAGCCCACCGCCCATGATCGCCTCGGAGGTCAGAGCAAAGTAGTTCTCGGCCTTGATGACGATGTTCGAGGAAACCGACCAGTTATACCCAAGCCGAGGAACAACCGGATAGCCTTCGGCGTCAAAATTCGGGTGATACCCGCCCAGCGTCAGGACAAATTGCCCCCGGTTCGGCCCCTTGAACCAGCTGACATAGGCAAAGCCGCCGGTCAGGCGCGCGCTGGGGTGCAGCAGCCAGGAATTGTCGGTCAGCTGCGCCTGAATCCAGATCACACCCTCTTCGGTCGAGAACCGCGCCAGCAGGCCGAGCTCGATGGAAACAAGCGCGAATTGCGGTCTGGGAAGGGCCATCCGGGCCAGGCCAAAGATCGACAACTCGAACCCGTTACCGAATTCGACGGCCACAACGGCGATCCCGTCGACCAGCGCAAATGAGGTAAAGCTGATCCCCGCAGCGAACCAGAACTTGCCGCGAATGGCGGGGAAGGTGTTGCGCACTTCCTCAAGGTAGGCAATGACGTCCGTGGGCAAGTCTGCCGCAGGGTCAAGTGCTTGAATCAGAACGAAGTCTCCGAAATCGCCCAGATCCGTAGGTGGCACCAGATCGCGGTTGATGCCAAAGCCGCCGCCAATCCCGGTCAGGAAGAAGGCCGGGGCCCCGCCGATTGGACCAAGGAAAGACCCGACCGCGAAGAAGGCGGTATACCGCCCCTGATCGTCCGAGGTGGAGGCGTAGCCGCCATAGATCGACAGGCCGTAAACCGCGAACCGTGCAGCGATCATGCCGACATATTCGATATCCGGCGTTTCACCGAATTTGCGCAATCCACCGGCAAGGCTGATCCCGGACAGATCGGCTGAGATACCCAGCCCGGCCAGATCGACGCCCCAGGATGCGCTGTCCAGCAGGCCACCCCGATCCGTTCTGTAAATCAGTTCCAGATCATCAACACTGGCCGCCAGCCCCGCAATCGTGACCGAACCATCGAACAGCAGCGAAATGGATTGCAGTCCCTCGGTCTCATCCGATTGTGCGCCCAGACCGATCTGATCGACATAAAGCGGGCCAAATCCTTTGCGGATCGGCAGCCACCACGGCCCCGATCCTTCTCCTGCGCGGAACCCGAACCGGAAACCGCCGCCGGACAAGGTTTGGACCGACAGAGCCGGGCTGAACGCAGGGGCAAGGGCGGCGTCGCCGTCATTGGTTTCGCTCAGCAGGCCCGAGGCCACCGCATTGTCGCCGGACCCGCCGCCGACGGCCGCCCCAACTTCGGCAAGTTCGACCTGAGCACCGCCCAGAACCTCGCCAGTCTCGACGCGTGCAAAGGCGTGTATCGCAATTGATCCCAGCGCGATGGGGGATTTCACAAGCGGAGCGTTGCTGCGCCCGATCCTGATCCCGATCCCGTTTACGGCCAGCGTCGGGGCGAAATCCAGCCCGCCACTTGTGCTGAGCAATCCGATCTGAAGGCCGGGATCCACATCCCCGTTGATCCATCGGCTGTCATTCTCCAGCCAGATCGCAATGTCCCCGCCGACGATCTCGAACCTGTTGGCGATGGCCAGCGACAGGCCGATGGAGTTTCCGACGCGGGCGATGCCGATATCCACCTCGCCACCGACGCGCACGCTGGGCCCGGCATCGGCGATGTTTTCAACAAGGGTCAGCAGCCGGTCCAGCTTGGTCAGCAGAAGCGCCTCGATGTCTTCGCCGTCACCAGGCAGAACGCGGAAGAAGTCCGCGTCCAACGCACCGCCGGGCGTCAGGATAACACCGCCCAAAATGCCGCGCACATCGCTTGATCCGACTGGCAGATCGAGCAGTGCGTCAACCTCTTCAAGGCCAAGCACAAAGACGCCGACAAGTTCCACCGCTAGATGCATCAGCGCGGCGGCGATTTCGGCTGGGGTGTCCGCGCCAACGCCCAGTCGGAACTGCTGTGTCTGGAAGTCGTAGGTCAGACGCAGCACCTGATTTGCAGCCGGATCGAAGGACAGGCCCGTGCTGATCTCGGGGGTTGCGACGCTACTGCCGACGTCCATTTCGACAATCGGGCGCAGGGCAAATCCATCGGCGACCGGTATCTCGGCGGGGCCTATGGTGGTATTCAGACGGGCCAGACCGCCAGTATCGACGCGGACAAGCACGTCGATGTCTTCTACGAAAGGAATGGCCGTCAGGTCGGCGGCAAACTCGACCGCCAAAGGTGCCGTGAACAGTTCCACCGATACCGATGAACCGGGTGTGCCTGCATTGGCGACGGTCACGCGCAGCCCGCTTGCCGTGCCAGCAACCGAAACCCCGGTTGGCAGAACCGGACCCAGTTGTGCCAACCCGCTGGACAAAAGCGTCGGCCATCGGGCGGCCAGACTGCCTTGCGGATCAGCGGCCCAGTCAGCCAGCTCACCCGCATCAAAGCTGCCCGCGACGCGCAGCGCGAGGGCGTCGCCAATATCGGCCACCACATCCCCGACATCGGTGCCGGTATCCACAATGGCGTCCAGCGCCTGCGGCAATGCCGCGACCAGGGCCGTTGTCAACAGGCTGGTCAGGTCGGGCGGGCCGGGATAAATTTCGATGTCGGCACCGGTATCGGGACGCAGCAACAAGCGCACGATGTCGCCGGATACCGACAGGTGGACCGCGCGTGTACCGGGGGTTCCGCCCGGCAAACCGGCAAAGAACGAAACCTCTGGCCGCGTCTGCCCGCCTGAGGTTGGAAAGCGCAGACCAAAGGCTCCGCCAAAGGCAATGTCGCCGTCGGGAAGGAAGGCGCTGGGATCGATCTGGAATTCCAGCACCAGGCCGCCGGCGTCTCGTGCAACCAGATCGACGCCCTGCGACAGCGTCCAGATGCCGGATCCGCCGCCCACGCCAATCAATGGCCGCAGCGCATCCATGACGGCAATTACCCGCGCCGCGCGTACGCCACCACCCGGGCCGCCCAGCACATCCGCCTGGCTAAGCCAAACGCCGGGATTGGTGAACAGGATCGGAGGCACCCGAACCGGCTCTGTGTTCAGGCCAAAGGCTGTAAGCCCTGCATCGACAATGGGCGTCACGGCAGGATCGAAACTGCGTAAGCCTTCCAACAGCCGGGAAAGCGCAAGCGCGGACAGGATCGGAGGCACAGCCCGCAGATGGGACACGAAATTTGGATCGGGCCACAGCGGCATAGACGCGGGAATGTCAGGTAGCCCATCGGGCAGGGTGATCTGCGCCGTGAAGGGCGCGAAGCCCACCTGTAGGCCAAGGCCATCGGGAACCCCAAACTCCAGCGCGCCTGACAAAAGGCCGGACGCGCCAAGGCTGGCCTCAAGCGACCACTGACCAAAGATCAGGTCATCGGCGCTGCCGCTGAGCGAGACGTTTAGCCGGTTCTGAACGCTGTCGAATGAAATTCCGCTGCCGGTGCCTGCCACGAAGGACTGTACCAACGCCAACAGGTCCGCGCCAAGGCTGGGGTCGCCCAACGCGACCTGAAGCTGCGCGGTTGGGTCGTCGATCCAATGCGACAGGGACAGCGGATCAAAGGCATCGTCTGCGCCAAGAATGCCGGTCGCTCGTAGCAGGTCGAGCAGTTCGGCCATGCCTGCCGCAGGTGTGATCGAGGCTTCGGCAACGATTTCAGCCAGCAACTCGCGTATGCCGGGGGCTGTCGGGGCCGCGCTGGCGAGGCCCGGATCGCTGAGGCTGTCAGGGGTGATCGCCAGCCGGGCATGGCTTTCGCCCAGTATCCGCACACCGTGGAAGATAAGTTCTATGCCATCCGTTTCTGGCTCGGATGTGCCGCCTGTACCGACGCAGGCCGATACTTCGATGGACCGAAGGGCAAGGGGGGCAACCGCATCGTCGCTGTCCGGACCGCCGATCAACCACCCGTTTCCTCGGGTGATCCGGCCCGAAACCACAACCTTGCTGGCAGGACGGGCGGTGATTTGCGGTACCGAGAGGCCATCGCGGTCAAGACCGGTCGATAACAGCTCGGCCATGGCCCGGCCTTCGAAGCCAATGGTGCCGTTTGCCGGGGCTTCACCGACGGGCAGATAGACGCCAAGCCCTGCCGCCTCGATACGTTTGGCGCTGGATCGTGCGGCACGGCCCACGGCGTAGGCGCTGAGCCCGGCCGCCGTAACGGCCGTCATCGCGCGCTGGATCACATCGCGCTGGATCACGCCATGCAAAAGATGGATTTCAAGGCCCGCACGCACCGCGCCGGTCCAACCGGCGGGCGGCGCAAGTTCGGACAGGGGGCGGCCATTGCGCCGTTGACCGATTAACTGCCTGCCCAGTGCCAGATCAGGATCGTCAGGCTCTGCCGGATCGATGGGGGGCAACAGCTCGTCCAATCGGCTCAGCGCCTCGGACGCTTCGGACGAAAGGGGATCGATACTCGCCCCCGCAAGACCGGCAATCAGCAATCGGTCCGGCCCAGCCGCCATACCATTCAGCGCAAGCCACGCCGCGTGACCCGCCGCCCGGTCCGCCAAGACGGCGGCATCGGCAATATTCGATGCCGGTGCCAGAGCATGTGCAAGACGCGCGGCTTGCCCGGCTGCCCCGCCTTCCGGGGTGTCCGGGCGCGGAGCCAGCAAAATCGTCCAGGTGCCGCTGGCATCCGCCGGAACCTGCGGAAAGGCCGTTGGTTCGCGGTCGCTGATGCGCAGATCGATGCGCCGAGCAGCCGTTGTATCCGCAGGCGGCGGGGCATTCTCGGACAGCGTTCTGACGACGAAGAGAACGGGCGGTGCGGCACCCAGATAAGGCTCGGCATCGGCAAGCGAGATCAGGCTGTCCGCATCCGCGTTTTCAATGATGTGCAGAACCGTCCCGTTGGGGGCGCTGGCCGGGGGCCGCACCATGCCATCACTTAGGGTACATTCGGTCGTCAGGGCGTCCAGCCCGACCTGAAACTCTGCGGTGCCCAACCCGTTCAGCGCGGCGGGCAATTCACTTTGCAAGGCCAAAGCCAGCGCGCCTGCCTCAAGCCCTGTGTTACCCGGACGCCATCTGCGCAGGGGCAGGGAATCAAACCGATCCGGCGCAGGTTCCGAGCGTTCGGGCATCCGCCACGCGGCCAGACCTGGGCCGTTTTCAATACCGGGCAGCTCGATGCGCCAGGGATCCCCAAGCGTACCGGATCCGGACACGCGCCCGCTGGGTGTTTCCAGTGTGGCGGCGAAAACCTCCAATCTGGGGGCGATGCGTGAAACCGGGTCGGACAGCAGCTTGCCCAGCCAGCCCCGCAGCGCGTCAGCGGGTTCCGAGACAAGGGCGGCAAGCTGCAGGCGGTTGGGATCGGGTTCGCCGAACACCCGCCGCTCGCGCCGCCAGCCGAGGCAGTCGATAATGGCCAGCAGGAAGGCGTTTCCGCTGCGCTCTGCCAGCAGGCCGAGCAGCCGTTCGATGCCATCCCATTGCTCGGGCGTGATCAGATCGACGTCGATGTCGCTGGTCAGATCGGGCAGGTCCAGCGGGATTTCGATCCCTTCGATTGAAATCGTGGGGTTGGGTGCGTCAAACCTGAACGAAAGCCCCGGCTGAGCGGCCCATGATGCCACAAAGCCAAGGTGATCGACCTCAGCCGACAGCCCGCCAGCCCCGGTTTGCATCCGGCCACCACCGCGCGGACGCCCGGTTGCGGCAATGTCTACAGACGGCACAAAGGCCGTCGCGCCCGAGGACAGGTTGATCGACACCAAAGCCAGACGCCCGCGCATCTCGAGCACGGTGCAGCGATCCCCCAGATCGTCCACTCGCGTCAGCCAGCCCAGACCAAGCGCCAGCGCACCGGTGTCTGTCCGCCAGATCGCCACATGGATGCCGGGCCGGATCGACAGCCGCCATGGATCGACCTCGGTGCCCGTGCCGGTGACGTCGGCCGCTCCGGTCAACAGCGTCCGCAGGCTTTGCAGCACCGCTGTGACGTCGCTTGTGTGGTCTTCCAGGATTGTCAGCCAATGGTCGCGCAGGCGGGCGATTGGATCGCCGAGGAAGGTGATCGGATCCAGCGTCGGGAACCCGGCCCCTGCGCCGGTGGGGGCCCGCCAGCCCAATGCAACGCCGATGAGTTCCGCGCCGGGGCCGAGATTGGACAACAGCTCGGTCAGGATGTCGGTCACGGCCTGTGCTGCCGCCGCCGCCAAAGCATCCGGGTTGGTCAGATCCAAGCGGGGGTGCGTGGTTTGGGAAATCACGGCGTTTTCGACCGCAACCACAACATCGGGACGCCGGTCTTCGTTCAGCGTCAGGCCAAGGATCAGGCGTTCAATCGATACGTCGGGCATGGCCAGACCCGACAGATCGAAGCGCAGCGATGCTTCAAGCGCAGGTACAGCAATTGCATCTGCAGTGCCCAGATCCAATTGCAGGATATCGGCGGTAAAACGCGCCTCGGCGGTGCCGCTGGTCAAGCCGAAGCCCAGAGAAACAGTGACCTTGTGCCGCGCCGTGGCACCGGGCTCGGCGATGAAGCCGATGCGAACGGTTCCGCCGCCCAGCGGCAGGTCGATGCCGGTTTGGTCCGCCGCGGCCCCGGACCCCAGAATATCGGCCAATGCCTCAAGCCAGCGGGCGCGCGATGGTGCATTGCCCAGGACGTCAGCGATCCAGTCCGCGACGGCGTCCAGACCCCGGTCCAGCAAGTCCGAGGCGGGAAAGGCCGGGATCTCGGGCGCGCCGCCAAGGCCCAGTGCCGTTGCAAGGGCGCGAACCTCGTCCCCGCCGCCGCCTCGCAGTTGCGCTTCGAGAAGCGACAGGATCAGTTCTGTGGCCGTATCCTGCAACGCGTCGGGATCGGTAAGCGACAGAACCAGATCCCGCGGGGCCTGTTCGCCGGGCAATTGCAGACCGCCCAGGGACAGGGCCACATCCGGCGCGCCATCACCCGCCGCTGTTGGCAAGGCGATCCGAACGCCAACTCGTGCCAGCCCGGCCTCGCCCGGTTGTGGTGGCGGCCCGACAGTAATCTCGGACGACAGCGCAATATGGCCGCCTTCCTGACCGGCCAGAAACGCGTCGGCAGGGGCAGGGCCGTTGGTTTTGGCCGCGCGAAACAGCGGGAACATCAGCGATGACGTGCTGTCCGCCAGCGCGCCGCTTGTGATCATGCGGATGCCCAGAAACAGGTTGACCTGACCCGCTGGCTGGTCATCGAAGACCACGAAAAACGCTACATCCAAACCGGCTTGAACCTGTTCCGAGAACAGTTCGATCCATTGCCGCCCATCTGCGTCCGTCTCAATCTCGCCTTCGCGAACCGTCGCGACAAAGTCCAGCAGCGCGGCGCGCTGGTCATCATCGGCAAGGATGCTGGCCAGATAATCCTCGGGCCCCGTGATCCAATCGGCGTTGAACTCACCTTCGGCGTTCGACAGACCCAACGCCTGAAGCAGAGAGGACAGTTCGCCAAAATCACCGGGTGAGAACGCGTTCACGGCTTGTCCCTCCGATAACGGAATGCGGCTTGCGATTGCACGACCAAGGCACCATCCCGAACTGCCAAACCTTGCGCGATAAGCCGGTCATTAAAGACGTCTCGACCCGACGCGCCCGCGATGTTGTCAGCGACCTCCAGCAGGGCCTTGTAGGCAAAAGCGATCAACGCCTCGCCCCAGATTTCGGCGATCAGGGGATCGCCCAAAGGGCGGTCGGGGGCCGCCGCAATCAACCCCGTCACGCGCTTTTCGCTGCCCACGGCGAAGGGCACGACCATCTTGGCGCTGCCCGCATCGGTTTCGACAGGCACCGTGACCCGCACAATGCCATCGTCCAATTCGGTTTCGACGTTGTCGGGGTAGACCAACAACTCATTTGTGCCGTCATCCCAGATCACAGGCTCCGCAGCCGTATCGGGGTCAGGTTCAGATGTCGGATCGGCAAAGTTTTGTGCCGCAGCCAGCCGAACCAGATTTCCCAGCGCAGGCGCGGCCAGTGGCAGCGTGGCTCCGGGGCGGCCGACCTTTAATGGCCGATTTGGCAGCAGGTTGGGCGAGGTGTCGCGGATATTGGCCAGCGCGCCGTCAATTACGGAACTTAGTCCCTGCCCACGGGTTTCTGGCCGGTAAAGCTCGGCCTCGACGAACTTGTCCAGAACGCCGACATCGATCTTCAGGTCTCCGGTGGGAATATCAACCTTTCCGCCGCCGGGTGGACGGATATCGTCTATGTCGAGGATGAAATCGCCGATGGTACGGCCATCCCCCAGATCGATCTGGGCGATCTGATCGGTCGCATTCCTCAGGCGATCACGGTCCAGATCGGACAGCACGGTATCCCCCAGTGCGCGCCCGATGGCCCGTTGCAAGCGCGCTGACTGAACGGCGCTTACATCGCTTTGCTTTTCTTCATCGGTGTCATTGTCCACATCATCACGCGACAGGATCAGATCGCCCAGATTTCGACCGCCCAGTTCCACGCGTTCCAGATCTTGCAGCGCGTTGGTGACACGTTTGCGGATCTGGTCGGGAACCGACCGTTCGGTGACAAGCCGTTCGATACGGCGGCGCAGCCCGCCCGAGCGGCCATTGTCATTGTCGTCGTCGAACGGGTCCCTGCCGGACCCCCTTGGCGGTCTCATGGGCGTACCTTCATGGCGCACCGATCACGCGCGTGAGAGCGATGCACCGCAATTGAGTTCGCAAAAATCCCGCAAAGCGGGGCGAACCGGATTTATCTTTTGAGTTTTCTCAGGAGGGGAACGACGATGAGGCCGAGCACAAACCAAAGTGCGAGAAAACCAAGAAGCTCCAGACCGAAGCTTCCCCATTTGAAGAACACCTGCGCGATAACCAGGGACACTGAGAACGGTATTAATTCCTGCTCGAGAACGGTGCGCAGGCCGTTGGCATTGAAAAGAGAAAACATGAAATGACTGCCCCAAATTTGAATTCAGGATGCCTTGATTTTTACATCGAAGTTGACGTTGGGTCAATGATTCCGGGCGGCGGGAAACAGCCGATGGCGGCGAAACAGGTCCGTCGTTTGCGTGGCTGACCGAGGAGTTTTCAGCCCACCAGTTTCACGTCGTACGCCCTGTGGGCCGACGTCAAAACGCGATGAAAAAAGTCCAAGTGGCCCCGGTCCGAGGCCACTTGGAAACGTCTTATTCGAAGTTATACGGTGCACCCGCCTGATTGATCACACTGTTGTATTCGCGGAAGATTCCCACGATCTTCTCGTGAACTTCGCCTTCCTGTGCGATCTCATCCCAAAACTCTTTGGCGGCGTTTTCGACCTCGGCCCATTCAGAGGCTGGTACTGACCGCAGTTCCAGCTTGTCGCCGTTGGCCCGCAGCGCGGCCTCGCCGCCCCAATACCATTGGTTGCGATAGGTGTGGCCTGCTTCGATGCCCGCCATCACGATGGATTTGAGGTGGTCGGGAAGCTCGTTCCAGCGTTCCTGATTGGCGAACCACGATCCGATCCACGCGCCCGAGATGTTGTTGGTCAGGAAGTAATCGGTCACATCGGCCCAACCTACGGTGTAATCCTCGGTAATCCCGGACCAGGCCATGCCATCAAGCTCACCGGTTTGAACCGCCACCTCGGCATCTTCGTAAGGAATGTTCACCGGCACGACGCCGAACTTGGCCAGGAAGCGGCCAGCGGTAGGGAAGGTGTAAAGCTTCAGCCCATCCAGATCAGCAACCGAGGTGATTTCCTTTTTGGTGTTAAAGTTGCACGGGTCCTGACCGGCGGCAGACAGCCACTGCACCCCAACCTTGGCGTATTCGTCGCGCCAGATATCCGCCAGACCGTATTGGTTGAACAATACCGGCACGTCGAGAATGTGCTTGGTGGCAAAGGGGAAGTACCCGCCGAACACGCGCAGCGGCGTGGGTGACGCCATCGAGTCATCGTCCGAATGCACCCCGTCAATCGTGCCGCGTTGCAGGGCCTGGAACAGCTCACCCGTGGGGACGATCTGATCTGCGAAGAACAGCTCGATCTCCAGCTCGCCATTGGCGTTGGCGTTGATGTAGTCGATTGCAGGCTTGGTCACATGCTCGCCCAACGCGCCCCCGGCATAGGTCTGAAACCGCCACTTGATCGGGGCCTGCGCCTTGACGATGGCCGGTGCGGCAAGTGTTGCGGGCGCGGCCAGGGCGGCGGTCTGTAAAAATCTGCGTCTTGTAGTCATGGTCGTCCTCTCCTGTGCTTTTCATTGAACTTGATCCGGTTGACCCGGTTTCTCGTTCTTTACGTGCTCAGTTTCCGTAGACGATGCCCGGAAGCCACAATGCGATCTCTGGGACGGCCATCACCAATCCCAAAGCCAAGGCCATCACCGCGACAAACGGTATGATGGACCTGTAAATATCTCCAATCGTTACCTCTGGCGGGGCCATGGCCCGCATGAGGAACAGGTTGTACCCGAAAGGCGGGGTCATATAGGCGATCTGACAGGTGATCGTATAAAGGACCCCGTACCAGATCAGATCGAACCCCAGCGCGCCGACCAATGGCACGTATAGCGGGGCGACGATGACCAGCATGGCTGTGTCATCCAGAAACGTGCCCATCACCAGAAAGCTAAGCTGCATCAGGATCAGGATGATCCAGGGGTTCAGACCCAGCTGCACGGTGAACAGGTTCTCAATCGCCTTAACCGCACCCAAGCCGTCAAACACAGCGCCAAATGCAAGGGCGGCCAGGATGATCCACATGAACATGCAGGTGATACCAAGCGTCTGCTTGATCGAGGTTTCAAAGACCTGCCACGTCATGCGGCGTTTCAGAACCGCAGCCAAGAATGCAGCGATTGCCCCTAGGGCCGAGCTTTCGACCAGCGAGGTCCAACCGTTCACGAAAGGCACCATCATCACGGCAAAGATGCCTATGGGCAGCAGACCGGCCCCCAAAAGGCGCAGTTTCTCGCCCCATGTGACCTGCGCACGTTCTTCTGCGCTCATCACCGGACCCAGCGATGGGTTCAGACGGCAGCGGATCGCAATGTAGATGACGAAGAGGGTCGCCATCATCAAACCGGGAACAACGCCTGCCAGCCAAAGTTGCCCGACCGGTTGCCGTGCGATCATGGCGTAAAGAACCAGCACCACCGATGGTGGCACAAGAATACCCAGTGATGACCCGGCCTGTATTACCCCCGTCACCATGCGTTTGTCATAGTTTCGGCGCAGCAGCTCGGGCAGGGCGATGGTGGCCCCGATCGCCATGCCCGCCACGGACAACCCATTCATGGCCGAGATCAGAACCATCAGGCCAATCGTGCCGATGGCCAGCCCGCCGGACAGGCCGCCCATCCAGACATGGAACATGCGATAAAGGTCATCGGCGATCCGGGATTCGGACAGGACATAGCCCATGAAGATGAACATCGGCAGCGTCAGCAGGGGATACCAGCGCATCACCTTGATCGCGGCCGCAAAGCCCAGATCATATCCGCCCCGGTCGCCCCACAGGAAAAACGCAGCGATCACCGCGACGAACCCGATGGCCCCAAAGACCCGCTGCCCGGTCAGCAGCATCAGCATCATGGTCGAGAACATGAGCGCGGCGATCAGTTCGTAACTCACCCGCGGTGTCCTCCGTCAAGGTCCTCGGGCGCCATGTGCACGGGCTCGTCATCCTTTGGGCCCATGTCATGGCCTTGCAGCCGCAAGATGTCTTTGAACAGTTCCGAGATCGCCTGAAGCAGCATCAGAAAGATGCCAATCACCATGATGGTCTTGATGGGCCAGATATAAGGGCGCCACGCGGACGAGGACCGCTCGCCCCCGTATTGGAACGAGTACATCAAACTGTCCCAGCCGCCCCACAGCAGAAAGGCCAGATAGACGATCAGAAACAGCACGGTCACCACATCGATCTGACTTTTGCGCCGGTCCGACCACTCTCCGTACAGCAGGTCCATGCGGACATTCGCGCCCATCTGCATCGCGTATGGCCCGCCAAGGATGTAATAGGCCACCATCGCGAACTGCGCCATTTCAAGCGTCCACAGCGACGGGACAAAGAAGGTTTTGGACACGGACGAATACAGCAGGATCGCCATCATGACGAAGATGCCATACATGATGACCCGACCAAGCATACGGTTGGCGCGGTCCACTTGCCGGACATAAGCCTTCATCACACCCGTCACGAAGCCGCCTTTGCAAGTTCTGAGTTGTCAGGCAAAAGGGGCGCGCGTTCCTCGGGGCAGGTTCGACCTAACAGCCCGCATGCGCGTGAAAAAACGCCATTGGTGTCGCGCATGATCAGCTTTGCCCCCAATTCTCTCCGTCTTTATCAGAGCGGCATGTTGGTAAGCTGTCAAGTTGACACTAGCGCATCAACAGATGCGGCACCTTTTCGGGACCGAGTTTGAGGACAGAAGACGTATGCCCCTTGACGTACTTCTAAAAAAGTCGCCGTACCGCGCCGGATTTTTTCTAACCCGCGACATCGCAATGTCGCGGGTTTGGTATACTCGGGGCACCAAGCCGTCCTAGCCGTAGCCTATGCTACGTGCTTTGAACGAAAACTGGGCCCTGTTCCTTGGCATGCTGATGCTGATGGTCGCCAACGGCCTTCTGGCGACACTGCTGACCATTCGGGGTGCTAGCCTGGGGTTCAGCGATTTCACGATCTCGATCATGCAGGCCAGCTATCCGCTTGGCGCGCTTGCGGGCACGGCACTGGCCCCTAGGCTGGTCGAAAACGTCGGACATATCCGGGCGTTTTCCGCGCTCGCGTCGCTGGTCTCAATCGCTGCGATTGTTCACCTTCTGACCAGCGATGCGGTCAGTTGGAGTGTGATGCGCTTTCTGGGCGGGTTCTGCTATCCCGGCCTTTACGTGATCACCGAAAGCTGGCTGAACGCAAAGTCCGACAACAGCATACGCGCGCAGGTCCTGTCGCTGTATTTCATCATTCAGCTTGCCGGACCCGCGTTGGGAACGGCGCTAGTCGGATTTCCCGACCCGACCGGGAACCTTCTGTTCGGCGTCGTCTCGATCCTGATCTCACTGTCAATCGTCCCGCTTTTGCTGTCCGGCAACAAAGCGCCGGATTACACCGCGCCCGAGCGTATGCCTGTGACCCGGCTTTACAAGGTCTCACCCGTTGCAGTGATCGGAATTGTTATCGTCAGCATCGGGGTCTCTGCCTCGTATATCACGCTGCCTCTTTATGCTTTGCAGCAAGGGTTCACGGCTGCACAGGCGTCGGGCGCGTTGGTGGCGGCGTTGATTGCCGGGGCCGTCGTGCAATACCCGGTTGGCTGGATTTCCGATCATACCGACAGACGCTATGTGATCATCGGCCTGGGCGTTGTCGCGGCGTTGGCCAGTCTTTGGATGGCCATCGATACGTCACCGTCGAATATTGTCATCGGCTTTGTTCTGGTCGCAATCGGGCTCTATCCCGCATATTCGATCCTGACTGCGCATGCGAATGACCAGTTGAAGCTGTCTCAGATCGTGCCCGCCAGCGGTACTATGGTGCTGTTGCTGAACATCGGCTTGTTGGTCGGAACGATACTGGGGCCAAACTCGATCACCTTGCTGGGGGGCAGGGGGTTGCAGTTCCTGCTTGCAGCAATCGGCATTTCCGTAGCCGTGGTCGCGCTGATCCGGCGCTATCAGGTCGAGGCCCCGGCAGAAACCGGCGAAGTGCAGGTTGTCGGCGTGATTGGCACCGGCCAGCCCGGCGTTCTGCAGGCCGAAAGCTGGGTTCAGGAGGAGGATGCAAATCAACAAGAAAACGCGTCCTAAACCGCAATTCACTTATCAGGGAAGGCGAGGATGAAAAAAGTCAGTTTCACCCAGATGAAAGACGGCAGCAAAGAAGAATATGAGTTCCTGACCGCGCAGGCCGTGGATGATGCCCGTCACACCGCCGGACGGCTGGTCAGGGCGCTGGTCGAACTTGATGATGAGATGGCCGGTTATCAAATCACGCGATTGGGGCATTCCGTGCAATCCGCCACACGGGCCTGGCGCGACGGGGCTGATATCGATTGGGTCGTCTCGGCGCTGTTGCATGATATCGGGGACATTTTCGCGCCGTACAATCATGACGAATACGCCGCCACGATCCTGCGTCCGTTCGTGCGGGAACAATGCGCCTGGGTGGTTCAGACCCATGGCGATTTCCAGATGCTCTACTACGGTCACCATCTGGACGGGTTCGATCAACACAAGCGCGAGCGCCATCGCGGGCATCCCTACTTTGATGACAATGCCGAATTCTGCGAACGGTGGGATCAGGCCAGCTTTGATCCCGACTATGACACCCTGCCGTTAGAGTTTTTCGCCCCCATGGTTGAAGAGGTTTTCGCCCGCACCCCCTATGCCGAGGACGTCGTGCGCGCAGGCGAACGTGAACCCCTTGTCGTGCCAAAGATCGCCAAAGCACGCGCCGCCGCCTGAGTGCAGATCCTGAGGAGGATAAGATGACCCCAACAGATGAAAACCTGCGCGCCCTCGCCGCCGACTACTACATCAGCCCCGAGGTTTTTGCCGAAGAGCGTGAGAAACTGTTTTTCAGATCCTGGCAATATGCCTGCCACATCAGTGAACTGGCCGAGCCCGGCGATTACGTCGCCACCAGTATTCTGGGCCAGAACGTGTTTGTCGTGCGCGATCAGGACCACGAAATCCGCGCCTTCAACAATATCTGCCCCCATCGCGGTCACAAGCTGGTGGAAGGGTCCGGGCAGACCCGCGCCATCGTTTGCCCTTATCACCATTGGAGCTTTTCTCTGGACGGGTCGCTGCGGCACATGCGCAAACGGGACACCAGTTCGGTGCCCGAGCAGAAAGAGGTTTGCCTGAACACGGTGCGGGTGGATCGCCTGTTGGATTTCATCTTCGTCAATCTCGACCCCGACGCCCTGCCGATTGCCGAGTTCTGGCCGGGCATCGAAGCGCAGGTGCGCGAGAAATGTCCCAAAGTGGACAGCTACGTCTTAGGCGAGACCGCCGCCGCCATTCACGAGGTCGACGTGGCCGCCAATTGGAAGATTCAGATCGACAACTATCTGGAATGCCAGCATTGCCGCCACGGGCACATCTCGTTCTCGGACATGCTGGACATCAACAATCAGACCTATGAACTGAGCAGAAATGCGGCCTATAACTTCATTCCCGGCAACAAGAAGGCGGACAATCTGGCCTATCCGCTGGATCTGGACCATGATGAAAC
Source organism: Ruegeria sp. H7 (assembly GCF_056532945.1). NCBI lineage: Bacteria > Pseudomonadati > Pseudomonadota > Alphaproteobacteria > Rhodobacterales > Roseobacteraceae > Ruegeria > Ruegeria sp. H7. The sequence goes on along the minus strand of NZ_JBQFNZ010000001.1, from coordinate 377,103 downwards.
CGATCTGCATTTCTGGTTTCTGTTCCCCAATATCGGCATCTCGCAATTTGCCGGTCCGGGCAATCTGACCCTGTTCCAATGGAACCCGATCGGCACCGATCGCGGGTTGAGGTGGAGCATCAATCTGGAACCGCCCGAACCCACTGATCCGGGTATGCGCGAACGTCAGGAAAAGCGGGCGATCTGGGGGCGGGACGTGTTGCAGCCCGAAGATATCTCGTTCCTGCTGTCAGTGCAGGAAGGCATGAGCCAGCGGTGCTTTGATCAGGGTTGGTACATCGTTGATTGGGAAAACATCGAGTTTTCCGAGGCCATGATGCGCCATTTCCACAATACCTATTTGGAGCATATGGGGCGCACATCCCCAGCCACCGCGCAGGCCGCGGAATGAGCAGGGCAAGACCGCTGACCGGGGTGCGGGTTCTGGATTTCGGGCAGTATCTGGCCGGGCCGCTGGTCGGCATGATGCTGGCCGATATGGGCGCGGATGTGCTGCGCATCGATCCGCCCGGCGGGCCGCGTTGGACCGATCCGGCCTTTGATATGCTGTCGCGAGGCAAGCATGTTCTGGAACACGACCTGAAATCAGATGCTGGCCGGGCGCAGGCGATTGAATTGGCCAAACGATCGGATATCGTGATCGAGAATTTTCGGCCCGGCGTCATGGATCGCCTGGGCGTTGGCGCGGAGGTTTTGCGAAAAGCCAATCCGGGGCTGATCTATCTGGCTATGCCCGGCTTTGCCTCGACCGATCCGGAACTGGCCGATCTGGCCGCGTGGGAGGCGATTGTTGCAGCTCGCACCGGGCAATTCACCGATATGGGGCTGAACCGGCGTCTGATGGGGATCAAGGCGTCGTTTTCGCCGCTCAACCTCGCATCGGCCTATGCGGCCAGTTACGGGGCAATGTCGGTTCTGTTTGCCCTGCAGTCGCGGGCCAAAACCGGTGGAGACTATATCGAAGTGCCGCTGGCCTCATCCCTGTTCGAAGGTCTGGCTTATAACCACGAACAGATCGAAGGCTATCCCGACCGCTACAAATCCCCGCGCGAACTGGAACTGGATCGCCGGGCAAGAACGGGTGAGCCCTGCGATCTGGACTTTGCTGAGTTGTCCGAATTTCTTGATCCGTTCTACCGCACCTATACCTGTCAGGATGGGCGCGGGTTTTATGTGGTGGCAGGCAGTGTTGCCACCCATCCGGCCCGCGTTCTGAGGACGCTTGGTCTGGGCGATCTGCTGGATGATCTTCCGTTGTTCGACCCTTATCTGGACACACAGGATTGGCCGGATGAATGGACGCTCAGCAACTACCCGGTCGGTGCGCGGGATCGCGCGCGGGTGTCCTCGGCCATGAAGGCCGCGTTTCTGACCAAGCCCGCACATGAATGGGACGTCCTGTTTGGTGCGGCCAAGGCCCCGGCAACGGCGCAGCGTACAACCAGTGAGTGGCTGCACAATCCGCACGCCACCGCGTCAGGCCTGATCCTGAGCGTGGATGACCCCAAATATGGCGCGATGCAGCAGATGGGCAACGTGGCGTGGCTGGCCGGGGATCATGCGGTGGTCGAGAAAAAACCGGCTGTAACCGGGGAAGCGGCCAGAAAACACGTGGCGCAAATACTGGCTGAACCCACCCGTCCGCATGTTGAACCCTCGCAGCAGTCAGGCTGGCTGGACGGGGTCAGGGTGCTGGACCTGACCAATGTGATCGCCGGACCGACCATCGCCTCGACTTTGGCACGGTTTGGGGCCGAAGTGACCCATGTCCAACCCGTTACACCTTCGGTCGATCCGTGGAATACGGTGGTGTTCGGCTTGCAGGCCAATCGCGGCAAGGAAAGCGTTCTGCTGAACCTGCGTGATGAGGCCGGGCGTGATGCGCTGAACCGGTTGATCCGACAAGCGGATGTGATCACCCTGAACGCCACAAACGAACAGCGCGACGGGCTGGGCCTGTCGCCAGAGGAAATCTCTCACATCAACCCCGATGCCGTTCTGGTGCAACTGGATGCCTTTGGCGGGCCGATGCGTGGGCCGAAGTCGGATCATCTTGGCTATGATGATCTGGCGCAGGCGGCCACGGGGATCATGATCCGCTTTGGCGGCGGTATGGACACACCTGAAGAACACGCCCATGCAGGTACGATTGACGTTCTGGCCGGGCTGACGGCCTGCGTGTCGCTGGGCGGTGCGCTGCTCTGGAAACAGGCAACCGGCAAGGCTGACATCGCGCGGTCGTCTTTGGCCGCGGCGGGGGGCATGATACAGGCGCAATTCATGTATGACTTTGCCGGACGCGCACCTTTTGATGAGCCTTCGGGTCGCGATGCGCTGGGGCAAGGGCCGTTTTATCACTGCTACGAAGCGTCGGACGGGTGGTTCTTTTGGGCTGCGCCGACCGATGGTCGCGACGTGCTTAGCAAGGTGGCAGAGCTTTCCGACCTGGTTTCGCAACCCGATAACACAGTGCAGGAAGAGCTAATCGCGCGTTTCAAATCCCGCCCTCTTGTTTATTGGTCTCAATTCCTGACTCAGGGGGCGAGTGCTGTTGTGCCTTTGGCATCCATGCTGGAAACGCGGGATCAGGCGCTGCAGGTTGAAAGCGACGGTCCGGTGGACATTGACATAGCCACCTATCGCGCGGTGCGTCACGATACGCACCCAATGGGCCGTTGGTGCGATCTGGCCGCCCCGAATGCGGTGCGCGCCTTGAATGCAAGCATCACCATCCCCGGTCCTGCGCCCAAATTTGGCGACAGCACACTGCAGATCCTTGGAAGGCTTGGGTACTCGGATGACGAGGTGCAAGAGATGCTGGCGCAGCAATCTGCTGCAACAAGCTGGGCGGCGCGCTACCTGCCCGAGTAAGACAGGCGGATGCAGGCGGGGCCTTCAAAGGCCTCGCCAAAGTGTCTAAGAAGGCAAGTGTCCCGTTTGCCTGAAAAAGGGATTAATCCAGCCCCTCATATCGGGCATTGGCATCGGCCAGCGTTGCCTTCAGGCCCTTTTCAAGGGTCGATTTTGAAAACGCCTCATATTCCGGAACCGGTTGCGCGCCCATGATCGCGACCTGTTCCAGATAATAATCCGTTGCGGTACGCAGGCCCTGCATCTCGTAGACCCGGTTCAGGTACATCTTGTGCATCCGCTGCATTTCACGCGGCATGCGTGCCATCAGCAGTGCCTTTTTGTGGGTTGCCTCTTTTAGCCTGTCCAGCGGCACAACCTCGGTAATCAGGCCCATTTCCTTTGCCTCTGTCGCCGTCAACTCACGCCCGGTCAGCAGCAGATCCTTGGCGGTTTTCATATTGACCAGCCAGGGCAGGAACATGCAGTGGCCCGAAATGCCATAGCGCACCTCGTTATACCCGATGCGGGTATCATCGCTGGCGATGGTGATGTCGCAGAAAAGGGACAGTTCGAACCCCTTGCCGATGGCGATGGAGTTGACCGATGCGATCACCGGCTTGGTGATCCGCCAGGGGGTCGTGAACTCATCGAACTGTTTGAAATAATGCGCGCGGTATTCGTAGATCGAGGTCCGATCCTCCTCGGCATCCTCATCCAGATCGTGCCCGGCGCAAAACCCGCGACCCGCACCCTGAATGACGATCACGTTCACATCATCATCCGCATCTGCGCGTTCCAGCCCCGCCTGTAGCTCGGCGATCAGTTTCAGGTTCATCGCGTTCAGCTTTTCGGGTCGATTCAGTGTCAGCCAGCAGATGTGGTCGGCGTCCACGTCGTAGATCAGATGAGTGTATTCGGTCATGTCTCAGCCTTTCAGGGTCAGAACCGCATCGGCAACCACCGCGCGGGTTTGGGTGAGCAGCAGAGGGTTCACTTCCATCTCTGCGATGCCGGGGGTGGCGGTGGCAAAGGCGCACAGCGCCTCGATAGCGTTCAGCGTAACGGTCATGTCTGCCGCCTGACGACCGCGATAGCCAAGGATCAGGGGGGCCAGTTTCAACCCCTTTAGCGCGGCCTCGATTTCCCGGCGCGGTGCGGGCAGGATCACGGTGGCGGTGTCTTGCATCAGTTCCACCGCAATTCCGCCGATGGCCAGCGTCAGAACCAAACCGATCTCTGGCACGCGGCGGATGCCGACCAGTAACTCGCCAATCGGGTTTTGGATCATCTCTTCGATCAGGTACGCGTCAGCCTTCAGGCCGTGTTCCGCAAGGCGATCTGACATGGCGCGGATCGCAGTCGAAAGATCCGGCGGCGCGAGATTTAGCGTCACAGCGCCCATTTCCGTCTTGTGCAGCAATCCCGGAACAATGGCCTTTAGCGCGCAGGTGCAGTGGACGTTCGGCAGGTCATGCGCGCCCGAAACGACCCATTGGCGGGGAATGTCCAAACCGTGCCCTTGCAGTTGCAGTTTTGCTTCGGCTTCGCTGAGGGTTCGGTCCGCTGTCACCAGCTTACCACTGTCGGCGTTCAAAGCCATGGCGTCGGCGTCCAGGCTGTTTCGGCTCGCGCCGTATCGCGCCGCAAGGGCGACCGCGCGCAGGCCGTCTTCGAGCCCTTGCAACGGGGCCATTCCATTGGAGATCATCCGGTCCCGCGCCTCTTTCGGCAGGGACTCGGCCAGAGTGTTGACAAAGGCCGCCGGACGATCCCCCTTGGCCTGTGCCAGCGCCCCGGTGGTTGCGTCCCATGTCGTCATGTCCCAACCGCCTTCGGGCGGGTAGCACATAACTTGCGCGAAAAGATCATAGTCGTCGCGCGCGAAGGCTTGGTAAATTGGCAGTTGATCCGCCTGCGGCCAACCATGCGCGTCCGAGATGTCCAGCGGATTGGCAGGGCCGACATAAGGCGGCAGCGCGGCATCAATGGCAGGCGCGGCGTCGGTTGAGGGTGGCTCCATCCGAAGGCCCGCTTTTTCGGCAATATCGCCTCCCAACACGGCATAAGACCCAGAGGACGTGATGAACCCGGTTTTCAAGCCTTTTGGAACGGGCGTGAAGCTTAACATCTTGACGATTTCAATGGCCTCGGACGGTGTTGTCACTTCGATCCAGCCAAAGCGGCGGAACAGGGCCGAGGCGACGGCCGCATCCCCCGACAAGGACGCCGTGTGTGACTGTGCGGCTCGGGTGCCTGCCTGACTGCGACCGCCTTTGATGGCCACAACGGGAATGCCCTTGCGGGCGGCCTTGGCGGCGGCCCGGCTTAGCTTTGCAACATCGGTAATGCCTTCGAAATAGATATTCACCGCCGTCACGCGCGGGTCGTCCAATACCACATCCAGCATGTCGGCAACCGTGACCATCGCCTGATTGCCCAACCCGATCAAATAGGCGATGGGTTGCGAGCGGTCGGCACAGCCAAGGTCGCTGAGGTATGCGCCACCGTTCGAGATCACCGCTACGCCCTTGCCGGGTGCATGAGTGCCGAAGTGATCCATCATAAAGGCACTGCCATCCAGGAAATTGGCGATACCTGGACAGTTGGGGCCGATCACCGGCATGTCACCGGCGGCGTCGATCAGAACCGCCTGCCGGGCTGCGCCATCGGCGCTTTCGGAAAAGCCCGAAGTAATGCAGACAACGCCACCACATCCTTGCGCCGACAGCGCGCGCACGGTTTCGATCACCGCGTCCTTGGGGATCACCAGAATTGCGACATCCGGCACCCATGGCAGTTCAGAAACCGACGCCACACAGGGAACGCCCGCGATCGACGCCCGTTTCGGGTTCACGGCTACGGCGTCACCGGAAAACCCGCCCGCCTGCATGTACTCAATCGCGGGCGCAATACCCCCGCCGCCAATCCACGCGACGCGCGCGGGCGACAGCATTCGTTTCAGACGATCCGCTTTTGTCACAGGCTGTACTCCGTGACCTGATTGCCAAATCTTGAGGTGCTGATGACTTTCCGGGTCCGCTCGGTCAGTTGTATCGCGGCCATTCGTTTGAAGATCATGACTGCGCCTCAGCTCGGAACTGGCGTTGCAGCGTGCGGATGCGGGAATGCAGTTCGTCGCGGTCGGAATAGATACCTTCGATGAACCGTGTGCTGCCTTTGGCCTCGTACCCGGCGCGGCCATGCAGGGCGCGACGGTTGTCAAAGGCCAGCAGATCGCCCGGCTCGTACCGGAAAACCATCATATAGCGCGGGTCCTGGGCCCGTTCGCAGAACGCCCGGTATGCCTGATAGGCGCGGCGCTGGATATGGACCGGAGCCCGCAGCGGCGCGCGCAGGAAGGTGTTGTACCGAACGCCGGTGATGCCTCCGGTCTCATCGGTCTCAACCACAGGCCCCCAACCGCGATAATCCGAGCCGCGCGCCCGGTTGCTGTATTCCCAGATATCCGTGGTCAGCGAGTGGAAATGCGCGGGCTCGTCGACCCGCAGGTCTTCGGCAATGCGGTATGCATCGACGTAAATCCCTTCGCCACCCGTCGTCGTGTTGTCGCGGGTATAGAGAAACTGAAGGCCAAACGGCGTTTCCCGCGTTGGCAGGTCGATATGCTGCAACAGCATGTCCGAGGTGAAGGCCTGACTGTCAGGATCATCCTTGATCTCTAACGTATACTGCCGCCCGAAATTGCTTTCTCGGATTGGACCGATGCGGGTGACGATCTGTTCCAGCAGGCCGTCCTGCTGGGGCAATCCGCGCAGGCGGGCCACGCCGTAGTCGCGCAAGGCCTCTAGCCATTGCAGAAACACCCGCGGATTGTTCAGCGCCTCGGGGCCGTCAAAGCTGGGCGGTTCTGGCTGATCCTCGCCTCGCCAAAGGATGGGTTGCGGCGTGTCATCCGCGCCGAACCACGCGATCCCGCGCAGCCAGCCGGGATGGAACCGGCTGGTTTTGCTGTCTGTAAAATCGACGGAGACCGCGCCGCCTGCTTCGACCCGTGCACTTCGTATACCCAGATCGCCATCTATCGCGCTGGGCGACACGCACATTTCGCGCGCCTTGGGATGGATTGTCTCGGGGTCGGGGCTGTTTTCCCGCAAAAGCAGCGCGTGGTACTGGCTGGTGGCCCCGTCCGACCAGGTGATGCTGAGAACATCCTTGGTATGCGTCACAGCGATCACGGTATGGAGAATGGGCCAGGTGTCGAAATCCGGTGTCCAGGGCAATTCGGTCATGGGGTGTCCTCCGTTACTTAAACGGTACTGCCTGTCCCGCAATTTCTCTTGATCTGAATTGGCAATTTCTTGATGATTTCTTGCAAATTGAGAAGGCCCAACCTTGCCCAGTGTCGACATCGTACTGACCGAGAACTTTCCGATCCTGTCGCTGACACTGGTGACGGAACCCCTGCGCGTGGCAAACCGGGAAAGCACCGAGCCTTTGTGGCGTTGGCGCTTCTTGTCCATCGAAGGGGGCGTGATGCTCAGCTCCAGCGGGATGCAGGTGAACACCGAGCCGTTGGACGACAAGGCTGCCGACGTTGTTCTGCTGCTGTCCTCTTATCACCCCGAGGCGTCGCTGGTGCCGAGGCTGTTGACTTGGTTGAAACGCCGCGCCCGTGCCGGGGCGGTGATGGGCTGCGTCGATACAGGTGCCCTGATCTTTGCCGAAGCCGGGCTGTTGTCACTTGCACCGGCAGCGGTGCATTTCGAAGCCCTGCGCGGGTATCGCGAACAGTTTGCCGATGAGATGTTCGTGGACCGGCTGTTCACCATCACCGGCAATCGCTGTTCCAGCGCAGGCGGGGTGGCGACGTTCGACATGACGCTGGGACTGATCGAGCGGTTCAACGGACAGGGTCTGGCGAAACGAGTGGCGGAGATTCTGACCTATCGCCCGACAGTGCATGAGGGGCCGCAGCAGAAACTGCTGACGGATACTTCGCTTGCCCGACTTGACCGAACCCTTGCGCGGGCGGTGGACCTGATGCTGGCGACTTTGGATCAACCCTTGCCAATCTCGGAAATTGCCGACCGGGTTGGGGTGCCGATCTGGACCCTTGGACGGTTGTTCAAGCACTATCTGAAATGCTCGCCCGCCTCCTATTATCGTGGTTTGCGCCTTGTTGAGGCCCGCAACCTTATTCGCAACTCCAGTTTGCGTGTCAGTGACATCTCGGCCTTGTGCGGCTTTGAAAACCCAGAAAGCTTTGCCCGAGCCTACAGGCGACAATTCGGTCTGACCGCATCCGAAGACAGGGCAGGGCTAGTATATAATGTCGATGCGACTTGACACATCGAGGATTGATGAATACTTCCGATCACGCCTGAGGCAGTCAGCCTCGTGCAACGGAGATTATATGAAAGAGACCCGGGCCTAACGCCCGTTCCTGGCGACCCAAATTCAGGAACACCAACACTGATAGGCACACTCACGCGCGATGCTGAGTGAACCTGTTTCTGTGCTTTCGTAAAATCGAGACATCCCAATGAATATCTCAAAGCACGAACAACGTGTTTTGCACGAACTCGCCCTTGGCGGGTCGATCCATCATCAACGTCTGGAGAACGGTAAAATCCATGACGTCACCTGTTACACGCGCGACGGGTTCATTCTGACCGACTGCACCATGGGCGTCTTCAAACGCCTGCTGAAACGTCGTTTCATACGGTCAAAGAATGGCAGCCCCTACCGCGCCTCTGCGTTGGGCATCAAATCCGTGCGCGCGCAAATGAACCAAAGATAGGAAAAAGCAATGAACCATACAGACATCGAAGCCATAACACGCGTTCACCTTGATGCGTTCGGCAAAGACGAAGGCCCCGAGATTGTGCAGCTTGCCAAGGGCTTTCTGGCGCTTGCGGACACAATTTCGATCAGCGCGACACGCGATGGAAAGATTGCGGGGAATGTGCTGTTCACTCCGTTCCTGTTCCAGGATCACCTGCAGGCCAAGTGTTTCCTCTTGGCCCCGTGCGGGGTGGTGCCCGACTATCAGGGGCAGGGTGTCGGCAAGGAACTGATGGAGACGAGCATCGCGCATCTTACCTCGGTCAATGCTGACGCTGTGTATGTCTTGGGCGTGCCCAGCTTCTATCCGAAATACGGATTTGTTCCGACGGACAAACAAACGCCCTATCCGGACCTTTTGACCATGCCGGAATCCTGGTTGGAGCTTGAGCTGAAACCCGGGTCCGCCAAGGCGCTGGGCGGCAAAACCACTGCCGTCGCGCCGATCATGCGGCCCGAGTATTGGGACACGTCTGCATATGGTTGAAACCACACGCGCCCCGCAAGAACCTGTCCTGAAACGCGACACTGAATGAGAATACCCGATGAAAACACCAATAGTTAAACAAACCACCAAGGGTGATATTCCAGCGTTGCAAACCGTGCTGGATCAAACGCAGTTGTTTCCCAGTGAAATGCTGCCCGAGATGCTGCAACCCGCGCTGGATCATAAGGCCGAGGCGATCTGGCTGACCTGCCATCTGGACGGCGCAGCCGTCGGACTGTGTTATTCTGTCCCCGAGGAACTGGCGCAGGGCACGTGGAATATGCTTGCGCTTGCCGTGCGACCTGATCTTCAGGGGCAGAAACTGGGAACCGCTCTGGTCGAAGCTGCGGAGCAACGTCTGAAAGCCAAGGGTCAGCGGTTGCTGATCGTTGATACATCCGGGACCGAAGACTTTGCACTGACGCGCAGGTTTTATGCGCGCAACGGCTATGAGGAAGAAGCGCGAATTCGCGATTTCTGGGCAGCCGGGGATGACAAGGTGATCTTCCGGAAGGCATTGTAATCAACCTTTGCCCTTCGCCAGTGACTTGGCGAGGGGCGCACTTGTTGATGGGAAAGGCCGGACCTGTGCGCCGACCAATTCCGCGCGTTGCGCCGTGAAACGTCAGCCTTGTCGCAAACGGGCCTGCGGGCCTGTTGTCGCGCATCTACACTGTCCCGAGATTTGAAGGACAGCGCCATCACGACGACAGCCAACATACCCAGTTCACAAGACGCCCACAGATACGGCGTTTTCTTTGTATTTGCGGCTGGCGTTCTGTGGTCAACGGTCGGGCTTGGCATCCGGCTGATAGAAGAGGCGGGCGTTTGGCAAATCCTGCTGTACCGGTCGGTTGCGATGTCGCTTTTTCTGTACGCGGTCATACGAATTCGGTCGCGGGAAAACCCGTTTGTACAACTTCGCCGGTCCGGTTTTCCCGCCGTTGTCGCCGCGCTGTCGCTGCTGGCGGCGTATTCCGGTGCGATCTACGCGATCCAGAACACCTCGGTCGCGAATGCGATGCTGCTGTTTGCGACGGCTCCTTTTTTGACCGCTGTTCTGGGTTGGGTCGTCCTGCGCGAGCCTGTGCGCCGGGCCACCTGGGTTGCCATCGGGATCGCCCTGATCGGCATTGCTGTCATGGTTGCGGACAAGTCCGGGGGCGTGGCGCTGAAGGGCAGTCTGGCCGCGCTTGGATCGGCATTGGGCTTTGCGGTCTTTACCGTTGCGCTGCGCTGGGGGCGCACGTCCGAGATGTTGCCCTCGGTCTTTCTGTCCGGGCTGTTTGGCGTCGCGATCACTTTCACGATCTGCCAGCTACAGGGCCTATCCCTCGTCCTAAGCCTGAATGACGGTGGTGTGGCGATGGGCATGGGTGTCTTTCAGGTGGGGGCCGGGTTGATCCTTTACACAATTGGATCAAGAAGCCTGCCCGCCGCTGAATTGACGTTGCTTTCACTGGCCGAGGTTCTGCTTGGCCCGGTCTGGGTGTGGCTGTTTCTGGGTGAAACAGCGACCGTCAATACTCTGATCGGCGGGGCGATTCTGCTTGCCGCAATTGCCGGAAATGCCCTGACCGGGCAGCGTCGCAAGCCACCGCCCATCACCGCCCCGTAAGGAGTACAGCGATGAACTCAGCCTATGACCCCGCTCTGGCCGATTGCGCCCGCCCAGTCGAGGCGGCCTTTTCCATTCCGCCGGTCTGTTACACCTCGGACAGTCACGCCCTGGCCGAAATGGATCTGGTGTTCCGCCAAGGCTGGATCGGCGTTGGTCGGGCCGATGTCGTTGCCAATCCGGGTGATTTCATCACGATGGATGTGGCCGGGCAGAACATCATCCTTCTGCGCGATAGAACGGGTCAGTTGCGCGCATACGCAAACACCTGCCGTCATCGCGGGGCCCGCTTGGTAGACGGGCAGGGTAGGTGCAAGGGACTGCGTTGTCCGTTTCATTCGTGGTTCTACGGTCTGGACGGCAAGCTTGTCGCCGCACCGCATATGGAGCGGGCGCAGGGCTTCGACAAGGCGGACTATGGCCTTGTGTCCTATCAGGTGGCCGAGCGGTTGGGCTTTGCCTTTGTCTGTCTGTCTCGGGACGCGCCCGATATTGATGCCTATCTGGGGGATATTGCCGAACTCCATAGCCCTTGGCCCATGGACCGCCTTGTGTCGGTCCGCAGGCAAGAGGTCGAAGTGAATTGCAACTGGAAGATCTTCCTCGAGGTGTTCAACGAATACTACCATCTGCCGTTTGTGCATGCGGAATCGATCGACAGTGTCTATGACAGACCGGATGCAGCCGATGCCGTAAAGGGCGCCTTTGCTAGCCAATTCGGCGCGACCGAAGGGACCGGAGGACTGCTGGAAAGCGATCAGGACAAATCTCTTCCCGAAATTCCCGGCCTGAAAGGCAAGGCGCGCGAGGGTGCGCGTTATACATGGATCTTCCCAAATATGACTTTCGCCGCGAACCGCGACGCGCTTTGGTGTTACGAGGCTTATCCGGTTGGCGCATCCAGATGTCGGGTGGTTCAAACCTCGTGCTTTCCGTCAGAGACCATCGCATTGCCGGATTTCGCCGAAAAATCTCAGGCGTATCTCCGGCGCATGGATGCGGCACTGGATGAGGATATCGAGGCGCTGGAAAATCAACAACGCGGGCTGGCTTGTCCGGACGCGCGGCCCGGCCGGTTTCAACCGGATCTGGAACCCAACGTGGCCGCCTTTGCACGCTGGTACAGCAGCAAGTGGACGGGTTTGTCAGGCTAGCTCAGCTGGTCGACCTTTTGGGCCTTTAGTTCGGACAGCGGGCCGAGGGTAAATACACGCCGTTCACTGGGCAGATACCGTTCCATCCTGAACCCAGGCATCAAACTGTGCCAAAACCGCGTCGCAAAAAGCGGGGTCGTTGATATGGGCGTCCAACTCGGTCATCGGGATGCGACCGGACATGGTGGTGCGCGCTTCGTCCACCATTTCGGCCAACGCTTCGGGGTCGTATGCTTCTTCGCCTTCCTTGTCCCAGGCCTCGACCCCCTGAACAGGAAGGAAAAAGTGAACCGGTCCGGTTGCAGCTTCCAGCCGGTTGGCAAGCTCTCGCACCCAGGCGCGGCGTTCTTCACCCGTGAAGACCGAACTTTTGATGAGGCGGTTGTGTTCATGAAACGGGCGGTCCGCGTATTGGTCCGGAATGTCCTGCCAGCCTGCAAAGTCCAGCAGGTCCAACGCGCCGGGGGCCACCATCTGCGGGGTGCCCGCGCGGCCTGCATTGGTCACGCGATCCTCCCCGCTGGAGACCACTGAGCCCGCCATCAGGTTCCCGAACTCCTGCATGCAGAAATCCATCACGCATACAAATGCGCCTTCGCCTGCCAGCTTCTCGAACGCCATGCCGCCCATACCGGTCGAGTGGAACACGGCCACTTCGAAGCCACGGCTTTCCAGCGCAGGTTTCAGCGTCTTCATATAGCGCAGACAGGATGAGCCGAGGCTGGTCATCCCGATCAAGGGCTTGCTGCGATCAACCTCGATGGCCGCGTTGGTTGCCCCAACCACCGCCCCCGCAGCCTGGCTAAGCGAGGACCGACAGATCGAGTTCATGCCATACAGACCGCCCGCCCACAGGATCATCTGAATATCCGGGGCCAGCCGGTGCGGCGGGATCAGGGGTGAAAAGCTGACGGTTGAAACGATGTATTTCGGAACGCCCATCGGCAACGCCTGTGCGCAGTCCAGCGCAAGATCAGTGCCCATCGTGCCGCCAATTGCGAGCATCCCGTGAAAGCGCCCCCTGGCATGTGCTTCGGCGACGACGTTTGCGGCCCCCGCAGACATCACGCGGAAGGCCTTGTTTTCGTCGCCTTGCGCGATGACCTGATCAACGGTCATGCCCCCGGCGGCTGCAATCTCGTGCTTGCTGATATCGGTCGCGTTTCCCGGATCACCCAGTACCGAGACATCCATGGTCAGCACGTCGGCCCCCTGCGCCCGGACCACGCCTTCGATAAAGCGCATCTCGGGCTCTTTTGTGTCGTATGTGCCAATCAACAGGATCGTTTTTCGGGTCATTGGCATCCTCCTGTCGGTTCAGAGCTTGATCCACGCGGTCTTCAGGTCAAGGTATTTGTCGAACGCATGCAGTGACTTGTCATGCCCGTTTCCGGATTGTTTTACGCCACCCAAGGGCACAGTGATGTCCGCCCCGCCATACGTGTTGACATGCACGACTCCGGCCTGAATTTTCGCGATCATCCGATGCGCGCGCGACAGGTCTGCAGTCCACACGCCAGCGGCCAATCCGAACTCGGTGGAGTTGGCAAGGGCGATGGCTTCCTCTTCGGTGTCAAAGGCCTGAACGGTCAGAACCGGGCCAAACACCTCTTCACAGACAACACGGTCGTTGGGTTGCACGCCGGTAATGATGGTCGGTGCCATGTATGTGCCGCCTGTGTCCTGCAGTATCCGGGTGCCCCCGGTGGCAACGGTGCGCCCGGCGGCGCGGGCCTCGTCCACAAAGGCAAGGTTCTGCGCCAGTTGTCGTTCCGAATTCACCGCACCGGCATCGGTATCAGGGTCCAGCGGGTCGCCGACACGCATGGCTTCGGCGTTTTTCACCAGCATTGCGACGAAGTCGTCATGGATTTCGCGTTGCACCAGCAGTCGCGATCCGGCAACGCAAACCTGACCCGAGTTTCGGAAAATCCCCGCAGCCGAGACTTTGGCGGCCTCTGCCAGATCGGGGGCGTCTGCAAACACGATATTTGGGGATTTGCCACCAAGTTCCAGATAAACACGTTTGAGGTTGGACCGCGCCGATGCCTCCATCAGCCGACGCCCCGTTGCCCCAGATCCGGTGAATACCAGTACGTCCACGTCGTGAGACTCGGCAATCTCAGTCCCGACAACCGCGCCTTCGCCGGTCACGACGTTGAAAACGCCGGGGGGAAGACCAGCGTCCAGCGCCAGTTCGGCAAGGCGGATCAGGGTTAACGAGGCGGTCTCGGCCGGTTTCAGAACCACGGTGCAACCGGCGGCAAGGGCCGGGCCCAGTTTCCAACTGCCGATCATCAGGGGGAAGTTCCACGGCACGATCGCGCCCACGACACCTACCGGCTGTTTATGCATCAGCCCAAGCGCGCCGGGGGTGGTGGGGGCGATCTCGCCGTATATCTTGTCGATGGCTTCGGCAAAGTACCGGATCGTCCCGGCGGCGCTGAGCGGTTCGGCCTTATAGGCCATTCCGATCTCGGTTCCGTTGTTTCGCACGCCCAATACGGCAAGTTCTGCCGCCTGCGCTTCGATAAGGTCCGCCCATTTCAGCATGATTTTCTTGCGTGCAGCAGGCGCGAGGCCAGACCATCGCCCGTCGTCAAAAGCCGCGCGCGCCGAACGGATTGCCAATTGGGCATCATCCCGCGTGCCTTTTGGCATGGTCGTCAGGTTCGATCCGTCGATGGGTGACACAACATCAAGCGTGCCGCCGTCCGAGGCATCAAACCGCGCGCCGTCGATCACATGGCGGGCGGGTGGTACGCTTTGGGACCGGAGTTGGTCAATAATCGCTCTGTCCAAATCACGCCTCATCGGTTTAAATAATGAACCATGGGTATCAAAAAAAGTGTCTGATCAAATGCCGACATTTGTCAATATTGATTTTCTATTGACTGACGTGGAAACCGGCTCAAAATATCTGATACCATTGGTTCAAATATCAAACCGATCAAAAGGTATCAGATGGGAACGATCACAAAAGCTTTGGACTTACTGTCCCTGTTCGCGCGCGACCGCGCGGAAATCGGGCTGGGTGAGTTTGTGCGCCTTACCGGGCGCGACAAGGCGACGGTTCATCGCCACCTGACCGAGCTTGCGGAAAACGGCTATCTGGAGCAACACTCTGACACGCGCGCCTATCGGCTTGGTCCGGCGCTGCTGCGCCTGTCGGCCTTGCGTGAGGCGGCGTTCCCGGTGCGAAAGCTGTTGCAGCCCATCGTGTCCGAATTGTCCGAAGCTGTTGGCGAACTGGCCCATGCCAGTCTGCTGCAGGGCGAGGCGCTGTCGCCGGTCGCCCACGCGGATCCTGCCCTGCACGGCATTCAGGTGAACTTTGACATTGCCGAGATGTTGCCCCTGCACGCGACATCGTCCGGCATCGCGGCCCTGGCTTTTTGCCCCGAGGATTGGCAAGCCCGCGTCATGGCACGGCCCTTGTCGAAATATACCGACCAAACGATCTCGGACCCGGCGGACCTGAAAGGCATGATCGACCGCGTCCGGCGGTTCGGCGTGGCGTCAGTCACCGGTGGGTTTGATGAAGGGGTCACGTCGGTCGGATGCCCCGTCTTCGGCGAAGGTGGGCGCGTTCTGGGCGCTTTGGCCGTTGCCGTCCCAAGCGTGCGGGCCAGGCCGGAGAAACTGCGCGACATTGCCCAAATGCTTTTGAATGAGGCCGACCGCGCCTCGACTGCGCTGGGCGGTGCGTTTCCACAAGGGTTCGAAGCCCTGCCGCCGGACTGGGGCGATGAAACCAAGACACAACAGGTGATGTGATGAAGGACAGCAATTTCCTGAAAGAAAACAACGCGCGCCACCTGTGGCACCCGATGGCGCATCCGGCGGACAGCCTTGCAAACCCGCCTGACATTATCGTCGGCGGTGACGGTGTGCGCATCACAGATGTGGATGGGAATACGGTTGTCGATGGGGTCGGGGGGCTATGGAACGTAAACCTTGGGTATTCGTGCCAGCCGGTGAAGGATGCAATTTCCCAACAGCTGGACAGGCTGCCCTATTATTCGATTTTCCGGGGCACTACCAATGATCTGGTCATAGAACTCAGCTGGATGCTGCGCGAATTCTTTGCCCCGGACGGGCTGTCGCGCGCCTTCTTTACATCCGGCGGGTCGGATGGCGTTGAAATCGCGCTGCGCCTTGCGCGGCAATATCATAAGGTGCGTGGCGAGGCCGGGCGCGTCAAATTCCTGAGCCTCAAGAAAGGCTATCACGGCACCCATACGTTGGGCGCGTCAGTGAACGGTAACCCGAACTTCCGAACCCAGTACGAGCCGCTGATGCCCGGCTGCCATCACATTCCATCGCCTTACACCTATCGCAATCCGTTTGGCGAAACCGATCCGGAAAAGCTGGCGCAACTGTGCCTTGCGGAGCTTGAGGATGAGATCAGGTTTCAGGACCCTTCAACCATAACCGCAATGATCATGGAACCGGTTCTTGGGGCGGGTGGGGTGATCCCGCCGCATGAAACCTTTATGCCCGGCGTGCGCGAGATCTGCTCGAAATACGGTATCCTGCTGATCGCGGATGAAGTGATCACAGCCTATGGCCGGACGGGGGCGTGGAGCGGATCGCGCCGCTTTGGCGTCAAGCCCGACATGGCGGTCACGGCGAAGGCCATAACCAATGGGTATTTCCCGTTCGGTGCCGTGATGATTAGCGATGCGGTGGCTGATGTGTTCGAAGGTGACCGCTCGGGCAAGGCGGCAATCGGGTCGGGGTATACCTATTCCGGCCATCCCGTGGGTGCGGCTGCCGCGATTGCGTGCCTGAAGGAAACCGAACGTCTGAACGTCAAGGACAACGCCGCGCAGCGTGGGGCGCAATTGCATGCGGGCCTTCAGGCGCTGGGCGAGACATACGACCTGATCGGCGATGTGCGCGGGGGGTATGGCCTGATGTGCGCGTTAGAGCTGGTTTCGGACAGAACCACCAAAACGCCCATCGACAAGGCCACGATCGGCAAGGTGCAAAAAACGGCCTATGAGGCCGGGGCCATGGTGCGTGTGTCGGGAAACAACATCATTCTGTCCCCGCCGCTGGTGCTGGGCGAAGAGGACGTGAACACTTTGATTTCGGCGTTGGGTAAAGGGCTGGGGGCAGTTTGATGCCCCGGCCTTTCAAGGGGTTGAATCCTGATCTTCAATCGCAACGGCAAGCTTTCGCAGCAGCGCCAACAGGGTGTCGTGATCGTTATCCCCAAGGATGCTTCGGTAATGGGAGGCGATGTCCGAGGCCTCGGCCATATGATCATCAATGATCGCTTGCCCTGCAGCCGTGATCGCAATGTGCTGGCGACGGCGGTCTGTCGCGTCGGCCTCACGGGATACGAGCCCGGCTTTCTCCATCGAATGCACAATCCGGCTGAGGCTTGGCGACATCAGCGCCGCGCGATTGGCCAACATGCCGGCGTCCATCTTTCCGCCCTCGCTGAGCACGCGCAGAACGCGCCATTGCTGTTCGGTGATGCCCGCCTTGGCCAACATCTTGCGGATCGGGGCCATTACGGCCTCACGCGCGCGGATCAGCGACACCGGAAGTGACTGCGCCGTCGGGGGCAGGGCGGTGGGTTTTTTGGTTCGCGATGTGTCTGGCAATTGTCCGATCCCAAAATTACATCACATGTTAAATAAATTGTTTGACTCGAGACCGCAACGCTCGATAGGTATAATATTACTTAACATGGCAATTAAAATGGATTGAGACGTGCCGCATATCCACATCGAATATTCCGCAAACCTGGAACAGGTCGTGGATATGGCCGGGCTGTGTGATGCGCTGAGGCAATCTGCTGTTCAGATCGATGCGTTGTCCATGCCCGGGCTGCGTGTGCGGGCGATCCGCGTCGATCATTATTCCATCGCGGATGGCGATCCCAAACATGGGTTTGTCGACATATCGGTCCGCCTGCGCGAAGGACGGGCGGATGCGGTCAAGCAGGACGTCATCAAGCAGATTTTCGACACCGCGCGGGCCTTTCTGAAACCCGCAATGGACACGCATTCAATCGCCTTGTCGTCTGAATTGCGGGACATCGACGCTGGGCTTTCCCCAAAATGCGGCACGATCCGCGACCATCTGGAGGATCCGAAATGAGCAGTTTGGAGCAGAACCTGGAAAAGCTGAACGGGTTGCTGGCGCGGTTCCGGAAGGATGGGATCAAAAACCGGATTGCGGGTAAGGACCGGGACGGGGCTGCAGGCAGGTTTCACACCACGTCTCCGGTCGACAAAAGCGTGATTTGCGAGGTTGCCCATGGCAATGCGGACGATATCGACGCTGCGGCCAATGCTGCTGCGGATACCTTTCCCGAATGGCGCGACATGCCCGCAACCGAACGGCGCAAAATCCTGATCCGCGTGGCCGAAGGCATCGAAGCGCGCGCCGAGGAGATCGCCTTGTGCGAATGCTGGGACACAGGGCAGGCGTTGAAATTCATGACGAAGGCCGCACTGCGCGGGGCCGAGAACTTTCGCTATTTTGCGGATCAGGTTGTGCAGGCGCGGGATGGTCAGCATCTGAAATCGCCGACGCTGATGAACATCACCACGCGCGTCCCGATTGGCCCGGTCGGTGTGATTACGCCCTGGAACACGCCCTTTATGCTGTCCACGTGGAAAATCGCACCTGCGCTGGCGGCGGGTTGTACAGTGGTTCACAAACCGGCCGAGGCCAGCCCGCTGACGGCAAGGCTGTTGGTCGAAATCGCGGAGGAGGCCGGCCTGCCAAAAGGCGTTTTGAACACGGTGAACGGTTTCGGCGAAGAGGCGGGAAAGGCGCTGTGCGAACATCCGAAAATCCGCGCCATCGCCTTTGTGGGCGAAAGCCGCACGGGCAGCCTGATCACCAAACAGGGGGCAGATTCGCTCAAACGCAACCATCTTGAGTTGGGCGGTAAGAACCCGGTTATCGTGTTCGACGATGCCGATCAGGACCGCGCGCTGGATGCGGTGATCTTCATGATCTATTCGATCAACGGCGAGCGCTGCACCTCATCCTCGCGTTTGCTGGTGCAGAACACGATCAAGGATGCGTTCGAGGCCAAGCTTGTCGAGCGCGTGAACAAGATCAAGGTCGGCCATCCGCTGGACCCGGCGACCGAGATCGGACCGCTGGTGAGCGAGGAACATTACAACAAGGTCACCAACTACTTTGAGATCGCGAAAGAGGACGGGGCCACCATCGCTGCGGGCGGGACGACGGTCGGGGAGACCGGCTATTTTGTACGACCGACCCTTTTCACCAACGCAAACAACCAGATGCGCATCGCGCGCGAGGAAATCTTTGGCCCCGTTCTGACCGCCATTCCATTCTCGACCGAGGATGAGGCGCTGCAGTTGGCCAACGACACACCCTATGGTCTGACCGGCTATGTCTGGACCAACGACCTGACCCGCGCCTTGCGTTTCACCGACAAGCTTGAGGCCGGGATGATCTGGGTGAACTCGGAAAACGTCCGCCATCTGCCGACGCCGTTCGGTGGTGTCAAAGCCTCGGGCATTGGTCGGGACGGCGGCGATTGGAGCTTTGAGTTCTACATGGAACAAAAGCACATCGGCTTTGCCACTGGTCAGCACAAGATCACTCGCCTCGGAACCTGACGCGCGTCGCCCTTACAATCCAATGCACTTAGGAGTTTGAAATGCCTGTACCCGCTCCGAACCTCTACCCGGATTTCAACACGATCCGCCTGAGCCATGTTTGCCTGAACGTACGGGATCTGGCGGTGTCCAGAGCGTTTTACGTTGATATGTTCGGCCTGCAGGTGACGCATGAGACCGACACCCACATCTTCCTGCGCGCGCTGGAAGAGCGTGGGCATCACAGCGTGGTTTTGCAGAAATCCGACGCGCCCGGCACGGTCGATGTCATGGGGTTCAAGGTCTTTGATGAGGCTGATCTTGATCGCGCCGAAGCCTGGTTTCAGGCCAAAGGCCGCCCGACCCAGTGGATCGAACGCCCGTTTCAGGGGCGTACGCTGCTGACCTCGGACAATTTCGGTATCCCGTTGGAATTCTATAACAAGATGGACAGGCTGCCGACGATCCATCAGGACTATGCCCGATACCATGGCGTGCGTCCCTTGCGGATAGACCATTTCAACTGTTTCAGTCCAAACGTCGATCACAGCGTCGCCTTCTACAGCGACATGGGATTTCGGGTTACGGAATATACCGAAGACGAAGACAGCAAGCGGTTGTGGGCGGCGTGGCTGCATCGCAAAGGCGGTGTGCATGACATGGCCTTTACCAACGGCACCGGGCCTCGTATGCACCATGTGGCGTTCTGGGTCGCCAACCCGATGCACATCATCGATCTTCTGGATGTCATGTCGACCACGGGTTACGTCGAAAACATCGAACGCGGGCCGGGACGGCACGGTATTTCCAACGCGTTCTTTCTGTATATCCTTGACCCGGATGGTCACCGGATCGAAATCTACAGCTCGGATTATCAGACGCTGGACCCCGATCATGAACCGCTGAAATGGGATCTGAAAGACCCGCAGCGGCAAACCCTATGGGGTGCGCCCGCACCGCGCAGCTGGTTTGAACATGGGTCTCGGTTCACAGGCGTTGACGTGGCCGAGGCGGATTTGAACGCCACCCCGATCATCGCACCCTGAGGAGGCGGGAATGGACTGGGACGAGTTTAGCCACTGGGGCAAACGCATATCCGACTGGGCCGCGGATTATCACAAGGCTCTGCCCGACCTGCCGGTGCGCGCGCAAACCGCCCCGGGTGAGATTGCCGCGCAGCTTCCCCAGCAGCCGCCCGAGCATGCGCAGGCCATGGACGCCATCATGGCCGATTTCGAACGGATCGTGATGCCGGGAATGACCCATTGGCAGCACCCGCGTTTCTTTGCCTATTTCCCGGCCAATGCCGCGCCGCCGTCGATGCTGGCCGAGATGCTGGTCACCACAATCGCGGCGCAGTGCATGTTGTGGCAGACCTCTCCGGCCGCGACCGAGGTCGAAGGGGTTATGGTTGACTGGCTGAGGCAGGCGCTGGGCTTGCCCGAAGACATGACAGGGGTCATTCAGGACAGCGCGTCCTCGGCCACCTTGTCGGCGGTGCTGACCATGCGCGAACGGGCCACGGGCTTTACCGGCAATCGTGAAGGGTTGAACACCAAAGGGGCGCTGCGGATTTATTGCTCGGATCAGGTTCATTCGTCGATTGACCGGGCCTGCTGGGTCGCGGGCATCGGTCAGGACAATCTGGTCAAACTGCCCGCCTATGGCCCGACCTTTGCGATTGACCCGGATGCGCTGGAGGCCGCAATCCAGCGCGACATCGCCGCCGGTCATGTGCCCGCCGGGATCATCGCCATCACCGGGGGCACCGGGGTGGGGGCATGCGATGATCTCAATGCGGTTGCCGATGTGGCGCAGAAACACGACCTATATACGCATCTTGATGCGGCATGGGCCGGGTCGGCCATGATCTGCCCGGAATTCCGCGCGGGGCTTTGGGCCGGGGCCGACCGCTATGACAGTATCGTCTTCAACCCGCACAAGTGGCTGGGCGCGCAGTTCGATTGCGCCATTCAATTCCTCAGGGACGCCACACCGCAGTTGAACACGCTGAAGATCGAGCCCGAATACCTCAAGACAACCGGGGCAGAGGTCACGAATTACTCGGAATGGACGATCCCCTTGGGGCGCAGGTTCCGGGCGCTGAAAATCTGGTTCCTGTTGCGCTCATACGGGTTGGAGGGGTTGCGGACCCGCATCCGCAACCACGTTACTTGGGCCGCTGAGCTTGCTGAGACAATTGGCGCGATGGAGGGGTTTGAGGTGACGACGGGCCCGATTCTCAGCCTGTTTTCCTTCCGTTGTCCTGGTGATGATGAGATGCAGCAGCGATTGGTGGATGCGCTGAACGATGATGGCCGGATTTACCTGACCCAAGGCCTGTTCGACGGTCGCAAGATCATCCGCTTTCAGGTCGGCCAATTCGATACAACGCGCGAAGACGTGCTGATGGCGGCAGAGGTCATCCGTGACGTCTGGGGAAAGATCACATGAAGTTTGCCACCTACACAACAGATAACAGGACGTTTTTCGGAGCCATCACCGACAACGGCGCTATCGCTCTGAATGATGCGTTCCCGGACTGCGCCAGCCTGTATGAGGTGATCGCCTCGGGTGCATTCGGGCAGTTGGCCAAAGCTGCCGAAGGCAGGCCCGTCACCCATACCGAGTTCACCTATGAGATGGTGATGCCGGATGCGCGCCGTATCCTATGTGTTGGGGTGAACTTTCCGGACCGAAATGCGGAATACAAGGACGGCAGCGCGCAGCCCAAATACATGTCGCTGTTTCCACGTTTTCCCAGCGGCTTTACCGGCCATGACCGCCCATTGATCCGACCGCCCGAAAACCACACGCTGGATTACGAAGGCGAGGTTGCCATTGTGATCGGCAAGGGAGGCCGCAGGATCGCTCAGCAAGACGCGTATGACCATATCGCGGCCTTGACCTTATGCAATGAAGGCACGATCCGGGATTGGGTGCGGCACGCCAAGTTTAACGTCACGCAAGGAAAGAACTGGGACAAATCGGGGTCAATCGGCCCGTGGCTGGTGCCGTTCACCGATGCGGCGCAACTGGATGACGCCCGCATCCAGACCCGCGTGAATGGCGAGCTACGGCAGGATGACACGCTGAACCGCATGATGTTCCCGATTCGGCGCGAGATCGAGTATATCTCGACCTTCATGACCTTGCAGCCCGGCGATATCATCGTCACCGGCACCCCCACCGGCGCGGGCGCGCGGTTCGATCCGCCAAGATACCTGGTGCCCGGCGACGTTGTAGAGGTGTCGGTCGACGGCATCGGCACCCTGCGCAACACGGTCGAGGATGAACAGGTATGACCCCCGAAGATCACGACCGCGCCGCTGCTGATCTGTTGCGGGCCGAACGGACGCGCGAACAGATCGGGTTGCTGAGCCTGCGCCACCCCGAAATGGGCATGGACGACGCTTATGCGGTGCAAAAGGCCATCTACCGTCAGAAACTGGCCGAAGGACGCAAGGTGATTGGCTGGAAGATCGGGCTGACCTCGAAAGCGATGCAATATGCGTTGAATATCGACATCCCCGACAGCGGGATTTTGTTCGATGATATGGTGTTCGCGAATGGCAGCACTGTCCCGGCAGGGCGTTTCATCCAACCCCGGATCGAGGCCGAGATTGCCTTTGTCATGCACTCCGCCGTGGGGGGCGAGGACGTCCGTCGTGAGGATGTCATCGCCGCAACGGATTACGTCGTACCGTCCATCGAAATCCTCGACACCCGTATTCAGCGCATGGACCCCGAGACCGGCAAGGCGCGCACTGTGTTTGACACGATCAGCGACAATGCGGCAAATGCGGGCGTCGTGTTGGGCGATGAACGCCATGCAATTGATGCGTTTGATCTGCGTTGGGTGGGCGCACTGACCTTCCGTAATGGCGAGATTGAGGAAACAGGGCTGGGGGCCGGTGTATTGAACGATCCTATCGAAAGCGTTGTCTGGCTGGCCCGCCGCATGGTGCAGTACGGCCAAAGCATCGAACCGGGTCAGGTCATCTTGTCCGGCAGCTTCATCCGACCTGTCGAATGCCCGTCAGGCGCTGACATCCACGCCGATTTCGGCGCGTTTGGCTCGGTCGATATTTCTTTCGCCTGAACGGAGCGTAACAGATGCCCGATCCGATCTACGCAATAGGCGACATTCACGGTCAATTTGGGATGCTGGAGGACGCCCTGGCGCAGATCGAACGCGACGGCGGCCCCGATGCCAAAGTGGTGTTCATTGGTGACTACACCGACCGGGGGCCACAAAGCCGCGAGGTTCTGGATTTACTGATCAAAGGGCAGGCCGAGGGCAGGAACTGGACGTTCCTGCGCGGCAATCACGACCAGATGTACGCGATGTTCCTTGAGGCGTATCCGCGCAATGATGCCCGACTTCTGATCGGTTATCACTGGCTGCATCCCCGGATTGGCGGCGTCGAGACGTTGCAGTCTTACGGGGTAGGGGTAGAGGACGGAGATCGCATCTATCAGGTTCACGCCAAGGCGAAACAGGCGGTGCCACAGGCGCATATCGACTTTATGACCCGGTTGCAGCCTTATCACCTGACCACCGATGTGCTGTTTGTCCACGCAGGCATTCGACCCGGTGTGCCATTAGAGCAGCAAGACCCCGACGACCTGATCTGGATCCGCGATGAGTTTCTGAACCACGAAGGCCAGCATCCGTGGCTGGTGGTACACGGCCACAGCCACGTATCTGCGCCGGATCACCGGGGCAATCGGATCAATATCGACACCGGTGCAGGCTATTGCCACCCGCTGACTGCGGTGGTGTTCGAAGGCACGGACTGTTGGGTGCTGGAGGCTCAGGGCCGCAATCGACTGGTGCCCTAAGCTGTATTTCGGATCTGTCGCCGGGTCTGAAGCTTTTCAAGCAGCGGCTTGCAGGGCCTGCCTGAGCGTTTCTTGATCCCCAATATGATTGGCCAGCACAAGGATCAGTCGGGCGTTCAGCGCTTCGCTATCCTCATCCGACAGCCCGTCATGGGCGGCGATCAGATCGGCGTAGAAATCATCCGGTGATGGCAGGTTTGGCTCGGTAATCAACGGCATGTGCTATTCCTTTCCGCAGGCTTTGCGAACCGCCGCGCGCGTCGCCGCCTCATCAAACGCCACCCAGCGGGCCGCTACATGCTGATCCGGGCGGATCAGATAAACGGCCTGTTTGTTCGCCCCAAGATAGCGGGCAGCTAAGGCATCGGTCGTCTGGACAGAGACGGTGCGCAGGGTGATCCCATCCACGTCCAGATGTGCCGGTGCATCCGTGTTGATCGCCAGAAGAACAAACTCATCCCCAAGCCGGTCGAGCAGGAAGCCATCGCCCAAAGGCGCATCTGCACATGTCGCACCGACGCGCGTTCCGCTTGGGCCGTCGGGCAGGGCATCCTCGCCGTTCAGGGATGAATGATCATAGGTGCAGGGCACGGACAACCGCCCCGAATTGACCAGAGGCCGGGCAAAGCTGTGCGTTTCGGCCAGCTTCAAGACTGCATCGCGAAACCTCTTGCTGGTTTTGGACTTCGGGGTGATGAAATCGGTCGAACGGGTCGAGTTGAGGATATTCTCATCCGCCGCAAACACCCGTTCCTGATCATAGCTGTCCAGCAGGCTGTCCGGTGCCTTTCCCGCAATCACAAGGCCAAGCTTCCAGCCCAGATTGTCCACATCCTGCATCCCCGAATTGGCCCCGCGCGCGCCAAACGGGGACACCTGATGCGCTGAATCTCCTGCAAAGATCACCCGGCCATGGCGGAAGTTCTGCATGCGGCGGCACTGGAAGGTGTAGATTGAGGACCAGACAAGTTCATATTCGACGTCGTCGCCCAGCATCGCATCCAGCCGTCTGCGGATGTTTTCCTCTCTCAGTTCTTCCTTGCGGTCCACATCCCAGCCGATCTGAAAATCCACGCGCCAGACGTTATCAGGCTGTTTGTGCAGCAAAGTCGAGGCCCCGGATTTGAAGTAAGGCTCGAACCAGAACCAGCGTTCTGTCGGGAATTCGCTGGTTTTCATCCTGATATCAGCGATCAGGAAGCTGTCCTGAAACACGCGCCCCTCGAACCCCAGATCAAGCATGTCCCGCGTCGGGGACCCCGCGCCGTCGCAGGCGATCAGCCAGTCCGCCTCGATCTGGTAAGGGCCATCCGGAGTTTCGACCGACACGGTCACGTGGTCGTCTTTGACATCAATCGCTTCAACCCGGTTCTTGCCACGGATTTCGATGGGCGCTCCGCGCTCCTGTTCGGCACAGATAGCCTCGAAGATGAACTTCTCGAAATAGGGCTGTTGCAGGTTGATGAACGCCGGGTTGCGATGGCCGGTTTCGGGCAGAAGGTTGAATTCATAGACCTGACGGTCGTCCTGAAACACCTTGCCGACATTCCAGACCACGCCCTTGTCCAGCATCGGTGCGCCGCACCCGTAGCGGTCTGCGATCTCCAGTGTTCGCTTGGCAAAGCAG
Organism: Ruegeria sp. H7; assembly: GCF_056532945.1. NCBI lineage: Bacteria > Pseudomonadati > Pseudomonadota > Alphaproteobacteria > Rhodobacterales > Roseobacteraceae > Ruegeria > Ruegeria sp. H7. The sequence continues at coordinate 351,113 of NZ_JBQFNZ010000001.1, read as the reverse complement.
ATCGCGCGGCTGCCCATGCCGATCCCTTCGTGATCGTCCAGAACCAGCGCGGGAATGCCTTGCCGTCCCAGATCCAGCGCCATGGCCAGCCCGATCGGGCCGCCGCCGACGATAACAACCGGATGGCGCCTGGCATGTGGTGCGTCCTGATCAGCGGATTTCCGATAGGGATAAAGCCGAAACGCGAGCGAATATCTGTCCTGAAGCATCTGAATACCTGACGTGCCGAATTGGGTGTAATCGGATCAGCCTTGCAACTGCTCCCACATCTCCAGATCGCGTTTGTCGGTCCAGATGCGGGGGTGGGTGATTCCGCGTGCTTCGTCATAAGCGCGACTGACGTTGAAGGGCAGGCAGTGTTCGTAGATGGCGTAGTCCTTGAACTTGGGGTCGCAGGCCTCACGCACCGCGTCCCACGCATCCTTGAGCGTTCCGCCCTTCATCGCCACGCGCTGGGCAGGGGTGTAGGTCGAGTTCACGAAGTCCCGCGTGCTTTCGATGGCGCGGTTCACCGCGTCCTTGCCCACCAATGCCGCACCACGACCCGGCGCGATTGCGTCCACGTCATAGGCCTTGATCGCGTCGAGCGTTCCGCCCCAATCCGCGAAATGCCCGTCGCCGCAATAGCAGGCCGAGTGATCCTCGACGATATCGCCCGTGAACATCACGTTTTGGTCGGGCACATGGATCACCGCGTCACCTGCCGTATGGGCGCGGCCGATCTGTTTGATATCCACGCGGCGATTGCCCAGATAGACCGTCATACTCTCGCTGAAGGTCGTCGTGGGCCATGTCAGGCCGGGGATGCTTTCGTGTCCTTCGAACAGGCGCGGGAAGCGCTGGAATTCGCTATCCCAATCCTCTTGCCCGCGTTCGACAACCATCGAGCGGGCGACATCGGACATGATGATTTGCTGCGCATTAAAGGCCGACGCGCCCAGCACCCGAACGGCATGATAGTGAGTCAGCACAACGTGGGTGATTGGTTTGTCGGTCACGGTCCGGACGCATTCGATCACTTTGTTGGCCAGTCGTGGGGTGGCCTGCGCCTCGACAATCATGACGCTGTCGTCGCCGATGATGACGCCAGAATTCGGGTCGCCCTCGGCGGTAAACGCGTACAGCCCTTCGCCAATCTCATCAAAAGTGATTGTCTTTTCGGTCAGATCGCCTTGCGATGCAAATGCCTTGGCCACGAGGATCGGTCCTTTTGCTGTTTTGACGAAGAAGGCCCCGGGGCGCTTCTGGTCCGAGTGTATAGGAAATCGACTCAGATAATCGTTGCATTTGCAACGGTGTCAATATTTTTGTTGCATTTGCAATGAATATTTGGCCTCCATACGGAAAAAAGGACGTTGCCGGATGACGCCAAACACTTTGCCCGAGTTCGATCTGGAGAAATACCTGCCGTACCGCCTGACAGTTCTGGCTGCGCGTCTGAGTATGGACATGGCGCAGCAGTATAAAAGTGAGTTTGGCATTTCGATTCCCGAGTGGCGGGTTCTTGTAAACATTGGATACGCAAAGAACTTATCGGTGCGGGACATCGAAAAACGGGTCGGTTTGGAAAAATCGATGGTCAGCCGGGCAGCGGCGCGGCTAGAGGCGCGCGGGCTTGTTTCCAAGACGGTCGACCCCAAGGACCGGCGTCTGGTGAAGCTTGAACTGACCGAAGAGGGGGCCTTGGTCCTTGGTCAACTGATCCCGATCGCCTCGGCCTTTCAGGCAGATCTGGAGCGCAAGCTTGGGGCGGAAAAAGACGCGCTCTATTCCGCGCTGGATAGGTTGGCGGATTGAAGACCGTTGGCCTTTTTGGCGCAACGCGGCAGGAAGGGCGTGGTCGCGCCCCGGGAAAAACGCAACGGAACTGTGGCCAGTTGCGTGCGCTTATACTCTAGTCAGGGCAGGTATCGGGTTGAGAGGAGGGCCGGGCACACCGGCTGATAGGGGCGATGTTGGTAAAAGCGGCAAAGATCTTCGCGGGCGCGGCAGTCGCCGGCGCACTCGGTCTGACAGGGTATCTGTTGATTGCACCGCCCGATTTGCTGAAGGTCGGCACGAACTACTCGGCCAAGATCGTCTGTTCCAACGTGTTCATCGCGGGGCGCGACCCGGATGAGGTTCTGTCGGTTGACGTGCAAGCCCCCGGGCATCCATTGCTGCGGCAAATCTCGATCAAAGTGGACCGCGAAGCGCAAAACGTCGAGGCACGGATTTTCCGGTTCTTTGCGCCTGCAACTTCTCAATACCGCGAGGGGTTGGGATGTGCGAACCTGTACACATCCGAACTCAGCGACAAGACCCTTGCTGCGTCGCCGTCATTGCCGGACGGCATCTGGCCGAAGGGAAACCGCGTCAATCCGTCTCAAGATGCTGAAATAGAACGCATTCTGTCCGACGAGACCTTGCTTGGCGAAGGGTATCGCGCTGTCGTTGTCGTGCGAGATGGTCGCATCGTTGGGGAAAGCTATGCGCCGGGTTTCGACGAAAACACCCCACTGTTGGGATGGTCCATGACCAAGACCGTGACGGCGGGCCTAATTGGTACGTTGATACAGTCCGGCCAGATGGCGTTGGATGATAAACTGATCGACAGCTTCCCCGAATGGGCCGATGACAGCCGCAGGGACATCACTGTCGCCGATATGTTGTCGATGGCAAGCGGGCTGGAGTGGAACGAAGAGTACGGGGATGTTTCTGACGTCACCAGAATGCTCTATCTGCGTGATGACATGGCCGGATTTGCGGCAGGTCGTCCAGCAGAGAGCGAAATTGGCACCGACTTCAACTATTCGTCCGGAACATCCACTGCACTGTCCCGCGTGTGGCAAGACGCGGTTGGCGACGGGGGGCTAAGCTATCCGAAGGAGGCATTGTTCGAGCCGTTGGGCATGACCTCGGTCGTGCTGGAAACAGATGCTGCGGATACGTTTGTCGGGTCCAGCTATATGTACGCTACGGCGCGGGACTGGGCGCGGTTTGGGCAGTTTTTGCTGCAAAAGGGCGTCTGGGATGGGCAGCAGATACTGCCCGAAGGATTTACGGATTGGATGTTTGAGCCGGTGGCCGCGTCGAATGGTGCCTATGCCAAAGGGCACCTTTGGATCGAGGCCCCGGGTGGCGTGCCGTCCTTCGAAGATTCGGTCTGGTTACAGGGCCACGACGGACAGACCATCGGCATTTTCCCGTCCCATGACATGGTCGTCGTCCGGCTGGGTCTGACGCCTTCGAAACTGGGGTATTCCTCGCTGCCGTTGGCGCAGGAACTGATCGCGGCCTTTGCTGAAAACTAACTTTGTAGCGGGAGGTTCTGATCCACGCTGCTAAGAATGCCAGCCTCGCAGAAACACAGCAGGTTTTGGATCATGTCGTCAGACTGCGGTTCGTCACCCGTTCCGCCGAGCGCGGCAATCCGCCAGTCAGAGGTACAGAGCGCCAGCATGGACGACACCGCAAACACCAGCGCGCCAGCGACGCGCGCCGGGTCCGCGCCGGGGAAACGCGCGCACAGCATCTGTACAACACGCGTGGCCACCGGATCGAAATGCGTATTGGCCAGCGCGCGCCAGCGGGTGTCGGCCGAAACGATGGCCACGATACGCGCATAGGCCAGCCACTGAGGGTCGCCGCCAAAAGCGCGGGTCACAAGGGGCAGCATGAAAGCTGATATCAGATCGCCGACGCTCCAGTTGTCATGAGCCTCAAGCAACCTGATGGACGTAAGGCGTTCTTCGGACAGCTCGGCGGCACGGCGCGCCACGATACGCTCGAACAATTCCTCTTTCGGGCCGCCGTGAAAGTTCACGCTGGCCTTTTGAACCTGCGCCCGTTCGGCGATGTCCCGGATCGAGGCTCCTTCGAATCCCCTTTCGGCAAAGACCTGTTCTGCGGCGTCCAGAATGCGCTCTCGCGCCGCGACGGATCGCTGCGAGGGTGCTCTTTTACGTTCTTTTACAGCATGTTGGGCCATCTCAAAAACCAGTTTGCCTTATTTAGAACGTTCGTTCAAGATAAGAGATGTCGCAGGAGGAGGCGCGGATGGAACAGGGGCAGGTAAAGGCGGGTCAACCGGTTGAGGTAAAAGCCCGCCCCCAAGAGTGTTTTGCACTGATCGGAGCCGGGCCCATGGGTCTTGCAATGGCCAAGACACTGATCGAGCAGGGGGTGCCGTTTCAGGGATTTGAACTGGCAGATGATGTGGGTGGTCTTTGGAATATCGATGCACCCCGGTCCACGATGTACGAGACCGCCCACCTCATATCCTCCAAGCGGATGACGGAATTCACTGACTTCCCCATGCAGGAGGACACGGCAGAATACCCGTCGCATCGCGAGATGAAGCGTTATTTTCAGGAATTCGCGAACGCCTTCGATCTGTATCGGCACTTTCACTTCGGTGCAGAAGTTCTAAGCGCCAAGCCTTTGCAGGATGGCGGATGGGATGTGACCTGGCGCGATAGGGCCGGGGTCGAACAGACCCAGACCTTTGCCGGTATTCTGATTGCAAATGGCACCTTGTCGGAACCCAACATGCCCAAGTTCAAGGGCGAGTTCACAGGTGAACTGATCCACGCGTCCGAATACCGGTATCCAACCCAATTCGCCGGTAAGCGTGTTCTGGTCATCGGCGCGGGGAATTCCGGGTGCGACATTGCGGTGGATGCCATCCACCACGGGCTGTCCTGCGATCTGTCGATGCGCCGTGGGTATTACTTTGTGCCGAAATACGTATTTGGCGTTCCGGCGGATACGATGGGCGGCAAGATCCGCCTGCCCATGTGGCTGAAGCGCAAGGTTGACGGGGCAATCCTGAAATGGTTCGTCGGTGATCCGCAGAAATACGGGTTTCCGAAACCGGATTATGCGCTTTATGAATCCCATCCTGTTGTGAACTCGCTGATCCTGTTCCATGCCGGGCACGGGGACCTGAAGGTGCGCCCGGATGTGGAACGGTTCGAGGGTAAGACGGTTCATTTCCGTGATGGCAGTTCATCCGACTATGACATGATCCTGACAGCCACCGGGTATTCGCTGCACTATCCCTTCATCGAAAAGGACTTGCTGAACTGGAAGGGCGACGCCCCGGACCTGTACCTCAATTGCATGCACCCGGACCGGGATGACCTGTTCGTCCTCGGCATGGTCGAGGCGTCTGGGTTGGGCTGGCAGGGCCGTCATGAGCAGGCCGAGATGGTTGCGCGCTATATCGCTGGTTTGCGCTCGGGCAACGCGGCAGCCAAGGCGATCCGTGCCACCAAATCCGACGGGTATGAGCGGGCGACGGGGGGCATGAACTATATCGACCTGCCGCGCATGGCGTATTACGTCGACAAGGCAACCTATCGCAAAGAAGTCACCGGTCAGATCGCGGCGCTGCGGGCGGCTGAGCGATGAACGGGATCGATCAGGTTGCGCTGAACTTTGATGCCGGAAACCTCAGGGTTCTGAATGCGGTTCTGGCGATCATCATGTTCTCGATTGCGCTGGATTTGCGGATTGACGATTTTCGCCGCGTTGTGCGCGGACCCAAGCCACTGATTGTCGGGCTGGCGTCGCAGTTTCTGATCCTGCCTGCGCTGACATTTCTGATGATCCTTGTGCTTCGGCCCATGCCATCTGTTGCGATGGGCCTTATTCTGGTTGCGGCCTGTCCCGGCGGGAATATCTCGAACTTCATGACCCATCGGGCGCAGGGCAATGTCGCGCTGTCCGTTTCCATGACGGCCTTTGCGACGGTCGGGGCGATTGTCATCACACCGATAAACATTGCGTTCTGGGGCAATCTTTATGGCCCGACGCGCGAGATTTTGCAGCGTACGGAAATCGATCCGGTCTCGGTCGCGATAACGGTTGGGTTCATGCTGATCCTGCCGCTGATCCTGGGAATGGTCGTGAACGCGCGGTTCACTGCATTTGCCGACCGTATTCGCCGACCAATGCAGTGGGTGTCGATGGGCATTTTCGTGGCCTTCATCGCATTGGCGCTGGCCGCGAACTGGGCCCATTTCCTAAGCTTTGCCGGGGCGATCATCGGCCTTGTCATAATCCACAACGCGCTGGCCTTTTTAGGCGGGTATGTCACCGCGACCGTGGCGGGGCTGTCCGAACGGGATCGCCGGTCCGTGACCATCGAGACCGGCATTCAGAACTCGGGCCTTGGGCTGATCCTGATCTTTGCCTTCTTTGGGGGGCTGGGCGGGATGGCCGTTGCAGCGGCCCTTTGGGGCATATGGCACGCGATCTCGGGGATCGCACTGGCGCGCTATTTCGCACGGCGAGCGGTTCCGGCATGACCCGGATATTGATCACTGGCGCAGCCGGGGCGGTGGGGGCCGCGCTTTTGCGGCGCCTTGGTGAACGCCCGGAACTGGATGTGGTTGCGACCGACATTCGCAAGCCTGAGGACTTGCCGCCCAACGCGCGTTTTCTGACGATGGACGTGACAGGCGACGACCCGCAGAGCATCATCCCTGCAGAACGCCCCGATACCGTTGTGCATCTGGCATCGATTGTAACTCCGGGCCCCGAGTCAACGCGTGAGATCGAATATCAGGTCGATGTCGAAGGCACCTGGAATGTGCTGAACGCGGCCATTGGAGCTGGGGTGCGGCGTTTGGTGGTCACGTCCTCGGGCGCGGCTTATGGTTACCACGCCGACAACCCTGTACCGCTGCGTGAAACGGACGCGATCCGGGGCAATCGGGAGTTTGCCTATTCCTGGCACAAGCGCTTGGTCGAAGAGATGTTGGCCGAAGCCAGAGAAAATGCCCCCGACCTGCAACAGGTCGTTCTGCGCGTGGGTACGGTGCTGGGCGAAGGTGTCGAGAACCAGATCACGTCCCTGTTCCATAAACCGCGATTGCTCGGGTTAAGGGGGTCGGACAGCCCCTTTGTTTTCATCTGGGATCAGGACCTTGCCGAGATTTTGCTGCGGGCTGCAACCGACGGGCCAGCGGGTGTTTTTAACGTTTCGGGTGATGGCGCTTTGACACTGTCCGAAATCGCCAATGCAATGGGTAAAACCGTGCGATGGCTGCCGCCGGGGCTGATCAAACTGGCCTTGACCGTGGCCCGGCCCTTGGGTCTGAGCCGTTATGGACCCGAGCAGGTCAGGTTCTTGCAGTATCGGCCCGTACTGGACAACGCATCCCTGAAATCCGACTTCGGCTATCACCCCAGCCTTTCCAGCGCCGAGGCGTTCCAGCGCTGGTGGGAGAGCAGGACATGACAAAGACCGCCGTCATAACCGGAGGGGCAGGCGGGTTAGGGCAGGCCCTTGCCATGGCGCTGCGGGATCAGGGTTGGCATACGGCCTTGATCGACCTTCCCGGCCCTGAACTTGATGCACTGGCGGCTTTGGAAAATGTCAGCGTCTACGCCTGCGATCTGACCAAGCCAGATCATTGTGCGGCGACCTGCGCCGAGATCATTAGTGACAGACCCTCGGTCGATCTGGTCATCTACAACGCGGGCGTTTCGCAAATAGCGGCCTTTGCCGACAGCGACATGCAGGCACACAGGAAACTGTTCGAAATCAACTATTTTGCAGCCGTCGAGTGTGCAAAACACTTTCTAGAACCCGTCCGCTTGGCCAAAGGAACCCATCTGGCAATATCCTCGGTCGCCGGGTTCGCGCCGTTGCTGCACCGCACCGCCTACGCCGCCAGCAAGCACGCGATGGAGGGGTTTTTTAAATCGCTACGGGCCGAGGAATTGCCTCATGGGGTAAACGTGGTCATCGCGGCCCCGTCTTTTGTCGCGACCAATATCGGGCGACCGCATGCCAACCAATCGGATTTTGTGCGTCCGGGCTCTGCGGCTGATGGTATCGAGTACATTGCGCCTCAGGACGCAGCACGGATCATTCTTCGCGGTGTGCAAAAGCAGCAGGATTTTGTTCCCGTTGGGCGTGTGGCCACGCTTTCTAGCATTTTGAACCGCGTGTCCCCAACGCTTTACCTGCGCCAGATGATGCGAAGGATTGGGAAGGGTTGAAGCGCCCATAGGCTGGTGCAGGGTCAACTCAGCATTCTTTGCGAGACGTCTTCCAGAAGATCGTGCAAATCGAAATCCTGGCCTTTCTCTGCAAGCGCATGGTCTTTCAGGATGAAGGACAACCCGTGAACGAAACTCCACAACAGAAAGCCTCGGCGGCGGACCTCCTCTGTGATTTCCGATTCACCCAGACATTTCGCCACTTCGGCCAAGAGAATCCCAAAGCTCTGCTGCCCGCCTTCTTCAAGGCGCTGGTCGGCGATGCGGTCTGTGAACCCGCCGAATTTCAGCCGGAAAATCCCCGGCTCGTTCAGCGCGAAGGCAATGTACTCCATGCCGATTGCGGTGATGCGTTCGGGCGAGCCTTCGGGGATGCCCTTTAGCGCCGCCAGCATGTTTTCGCGATGCCGAACCATCCCTTCGAGAACGGTGGCGACAAGCATTTCCGTCTTGTCCTTGAAGTGTTTGTAAGGCGCAGCGGTGGATACTCCGGCCAGCCTGCAGGCCTCGGACACGGAAAAACTGTCGGGGCCTTTTTCTTCCACCAATTGCCGGGTCGCTTCGATCAGAGCGGCCCGTAAATCACCGTGATGATAGGCTTTCTTGCCCACGGCCTGGCGGTCAGCGCCCCTGGTTGGCGCGAGGATTTTTTCTGTGCTCGTCATGATCCAACATCTGCCAGATCGCGTACCCCTTGTCAAAGTAAGAAGTTCTAACATATGTTAGAGAGGCTAACTTGATGAGGTCCCCAAATGCCGAATCCTGCGACATCCCCCTCTGAACCTGCCAAGCAAGGTCTGTTTTCGCGCGTGTTGCGTGGCACGGTGCGGCTTGGATTGACCGTCAGCGTGATCGCCGTTGCAGCCGCCGCTGTTTACGTCGGAACCGCGGAACTGACGCGCAGGGCGGATGCTGTACCTGCACCAGACGCCGCCGCAGTGACCCCGGTATCCGTCACTCCGATCATCTCTGAAAACGCCTATACGGTGGATCGGGTCTTCATCGGGCAGGTCGAACCTCAACGCTCGGCTGATGTTTCGTTCGAACTGAATGGCAGGCTGGATCAGATTCTTGTAGATGAGGGCGATGCAGTGGCCAAGGGGCAGCTTCTTGCGACCTTGGACATTGCGCTGCTGGAGGTGGAACGCGATCGCCTGACCGCGTCACGAGATGCCATTGCCGCGCAGCTTGCCTTTGCAAAGAAAACAGTCGAGCGAAACGCAAAACTCATCGGGCAGGGCTTTACCAGCCAGGCCCGTCTGGACGAGGCCGTCGCGCAGCAGGATGAACTGTTGTCCCGGATTGGTGAGCTTGACGCTGGTTTGCGGGATGTGACGGTGCGAATCGAGAAATCCAGCATCGAGGCCCCGTTTGCGGGTCAAATCACCTCGCGGCACGTGGATGGCGGGGAAACGCTCCGGTCCGGTGAGTTGGTGTTGGGCATGGTCGAGCTTGTCTCGCCTCAGGTTCGGATCGGAATCCCGCTGGATGTCGATCCGGCGCTGCTGGCGGATGTTGAGATCGAAATCGCGGGTCAGAGCTACCTGGCAGAACTTGCAACCCTGCGCCCCGATATTGATCCGGTGACCCGTACGCGGACGGCGCTTTTTGATCTTAAGGACGGGCCTGATGTTGCGTTCGGGCAGACCGCGCGTGTGCATGTCCTTGATCCGGTTGAAAGTGCCGGGACCTGGGTGCCCACAACCGCGCTGAAAGAAGGAACACGGGGGCAGTGGACGCTGCTGGTTGCCGATGCGCAAAAGACCGTGCGGCTTGCAACGGTCGAGGTGCTGCATGCCGAAGATGACCGGGTTTTTGTGCGCGGGCAGTTTCCGGACGGAACCGTTCTGATCGATCAGGGGCCACAACGTGTCACCGTTGGGCAGCGTGTCGCCTTCGGCACCGGCGAGTAACGGAGCGGTCCCATGGAAACCCTGACCTTTCGCCACCCCCGCCTAGTTGCTCTGATTATTCTGGTTCTGGTATCTGCGGGCCTGTCATCCTTCCTGTCGCTGGGACGTCAGGAAGACCCTACGATCACCAACCTTTTTGCGACCGTGACAACGCAGTTTCCGGGTGCTGACCCCGAGCGAGTCGAAGCGCTGGTTACGGCAGAGATCGAGGAAGAACTGCGAAAAATCGCCGAGGTGGATGAGATCAGTTCTGTGTCCCGCTCGGGCGTTTCGGTGGTCTCGGTCGAGTTGCTGGAAACGCTGGACGAAGCCACTATCGAGCAGGTGTGGGCCGAGGCGCGCGATGCCGTCGAGGATGCCCGCCAGACCTTCCCGGCGGGTGTGTTGCCACCGGACTTCGATGCCGAGGGGATTTCGGCCTATTCAGCGGTCATCGCAGTCGCTGCGGATAGCCCCGATTTCCCGGTCACATTGTTGTCGCGCCATGCCGAAGCCTTGGGGGATCGTCTGCGCGCAATCCCTGCAACGCGGGCCATTGAGTATTTTGGTCAGCCAGACGAGGAAGTTCTGGTCAGTGTGGACATGGACAGGGCAGCGGCCTTGGGGCTGAGCGCTGCCGAGATCTCTCAGCGCATTGCCGAGGCGGATGGCAAGGTCCAGTCGGGTCGTTTGCAATCCGACGTGGATTTGACCATCAACATCAGCGGTGAAATCGAAACGCTGGACCGCATTCGCAGCATCGTCCTGCGGGAAAGTGCAGAAGGGGCGGTGGTGCAGCTGGGCGATATCGCCAGCGTGGATCGCGGTGCGCGCAATCCGCAATCCTCAATCGCCTTTGCCAATGGCAAGCCCGCCGTGCTGGTGGGCGTGCTGGCACAAGACGGCGTGCAGATCGACCGCTGGACCGGTTTCCTTCGGGAAGAACTTGCGGCAGGTGCGCAGTCAGTGCCGTTGGGCGTTCAGGAAGTGCTGCTGTTCGATCAAAGCCAGTATACAACGGACCGTCTGACCGAGGTCGGGATCAACATGGCCATTGGCGTCGCGCTGGTTGTGGCCGTTTTGTTCATCACGCTTGGCGTTCGCGCTGCGGCCATTGTGGCCTTGGTGCTGCCTGTCGTCTCACTGGCGACCTTGGCCACGATGAATATGATCGGGCTGCCGATCCATCAGATGTCTGTCACCGGCCTGATTGTGGCCTTGGGTCTGCTGGTGGACGCGGCCATTGTCATGACCGACGAAATCCGACGTCGCTTACAAGACGGGATGGCCCGCATTGCCGCCGTGCAGGACGCCGTTCGCCGGTTGGCCGCGCCGTTGCTGGCATCGACGGTCACCACGGCGCTGGCCTTCACACCTATGATCCTGCTGCCTGGGCCCGCCGGGGATTTTGTCGGCGCTATCGCCATCGCCGTTGTTTTGATGCTGGTGTGGTCTCTGGTCGTTGCCCTGACCGTGACGCCAGCGATTGCGGGCTGGGTTCTGTCCGACCGTCCGGATGCCGGAATGCTGAGCCGGGGGATCAGCATCCCGCCGCTTGCCCGCCTGTTCGAAGCCTCGATCCGCCTGTCGGTGGCCAACCCGGTCCGGTCCATCGCACTGGCGCTGGTTCTGCCCGTACTTGGGTTCGCGGCCTTCCCGACGCTGACCGCGCAGTTCTTTCCGGGTGTTGACCGCAACCAGTTCTATATCGAGGTCGACATGCCGGGCGGCACATCCATTGCCACGACGAAAGCAACAGCGCGGAAGATCGACGCCATGCTGCTGGCCGACGAAGGCGTCAAAAGCGTCTACTGGACCGTGGGCGAATCCGGCCCGGCCTTTTACTACAACATCGTCGGCAACCGCTCACGCGAACCGGGGTTTGCGCAGGCCATGATCACGACCGACACCGCCGATGACGCAGCCCGCCTTGTTGGGGCGCTTCAAAGCCGTCTGGATACCGATTTCCCCGATGCTCAGATCATCGTACGCAATCTGGTGCAAGGCCCGCCGGTTGACGCCCCGGTCGAGGTCAAAATTCAGGGGCAGGACATCACTGTTCTGCGCAATCTGGGCGACGAAGTTCGCTCGATCATGGCGAACCTTGATCTGGTGACGCAGGCACGGGCCAGCGTCAACGGCGGCAACCCTCAGATCCGGTTCGAGATTGATGAGGTCAAGGCCCGCCTGCTGGGACTGGACGTGGCCGATATTGCCAGTCAGTTGGATACGGCACTGGTGGGCATTACCGGCGGGTCGCTGATCGAAGGCACCGAGCAATTGCCTGTGCGCGTACGGCTGGGCGACGAAGTCCGCTCGGACCTGAGCGCGATTGTCAGCATGCCGATCCTGTTGCCGAATGCCCCTGCAGTTTCGGCCACCGGAGTGTTCCCGGCAGTGCCGTTGTCAGAACTGGCGCGGCCCGTTCTGGAACCTGCCGAAAGCACCATCACCCGGACAGATGGCGTGCGCGAAAACACCATTCAGGCGTTCATCGTGCCGGGCGTATTGCCGGAAGAGGCGTTGCAGGACGTGCTGGAAGCGCTGGACGCATCCGGATTTGTCCTGCCGCAAGGCTACTCGATGTCTTTGGGCGGGGACAGCGATGCGCGGTCCAACACGGTGGGCAATCTGCTGGCATCTGTCGGCCTGATTGTCACCTTGTCGATTGCGACTATTGTGCTGACCTTCAATTCCTTCCGTCTGACCGTTGTAACGCTGGTCGTGTGCATTCTGTCCGCCGGGCTTTCGATGCTGTCACTGGCCGTTATGCAATTCCCATTCGGGATCACCGCGATCATTGGCGTGATTGGGTCAATCGGCGTGTCGATCAATGCTGCGATCATCATTCTGACCGGGTTGCAAAAGGACCCGGATGCAAGTCAGGGCGATCTGCACGCCATGGCGCGCGTCGTGTCAGGATCAAGCCGCCACATCATCTCGACAACCATCACCACGTTCGGCGGGTTTCTTCCCCTGATCCTTGGCGGGGGCGCATTTTGGCCGCCCTTTGCCGTCGCAATCGCCGGTGGTGTTTTGCTGTCGACCGTGGTGTCCTTTTATTTCACGCCGCCCGTCTTTGCGATGCTGTATCGAAGACGGTCTGGCGCGGTATGCTTACCTGCCAGCCGGACATCCGAGCCTGGCACTGCGGTTGTCCCACTTGCCGCCGAATAAGAGTTCTGACGCCTGAGGGCAGGGTTCTTTTCGGTTTCGCCAACCTATTTTGAGACGATCAGGAACAGATCGTCTCAATACGCGCCAATAAAAGTGGAAACCTACTCGGCCACCATTTGGGCAGACGGCGTGGACATCGAGATTGCCTGTTCCTCGTCCGTCATCTCGTCTTCGATCCCTTCAAACAAAGGTGTCGAGAGATAGCGTTCGCCCGTATCCGGCAGCATGACCAAAATCACCGAACCTTCGGGGGCATCTTCGGCCACCTTCATCGCCACTGCAAAAGTCGAACCACCGGAGATTCCGGTAAAGATACCTTCCTCGGCGGCAAGGCGGCGCGACCATTCGATGCCTTCGGCACCAGGAATTGGGATCAACTGGTCATAGTAGGATTGATCGATCGCTTCCTGCAGAACCCACGGGATGAAATCCGGCGTCCAGCCCTGAATGGGATGCGGCTCAAACTCGGGGTGGCTTTCGGTTGGCTGATGATCCGCATTGCGGGTGTTTACATAGCCCGATCCGACAAGGGCCGCATTCGCAGGCTCGGTCAGGATGATCTTGGTGTCAGGGCGTTCTTTGCGCAGAACGCGCGCGACGCCGGACACCGTTCCGCCCGTTCCATACCCCGTGATCCAGTAATCCAGCCGTCCGCTACCGAAATCGCCAAGGATTTCCTGCGCGGTTGTGTTTTCGTGGATATCCGCGTTGGCGGCGGTCTCGAACTGGCTGGCCAGGAACCACCCGTTTTGCTCGGCCAGTTCCTTGGCCTTGGTATACATCCCAAAACCTTTCTGCGCCCGTGGCGTCAGAACAACCTTTGCACCCAGAAACCGCATCAGCTTGCGCCGTTCGACCGAGAAGCTGTCTGCCATGGTCACGACAAGCGGGTATCCTTTGGCCGCACAAACCATCGCCAGACCGATCCCGGTATTGCCCGAGGTCGCCTCGACAACCGTTTGACCCGGCTTCAGGCGACCGTCGCGCTCGGCTGCTTCGATGATGTTGAGGGCCAGACGATCCTTGACAGATCCGGCAGGATTGAACGCTTCGAACTTGACATAGACGGACACATGCGCCGGTGCGATCCTGCCGATGCGGATGCAGGGCGTGTCACCTACCGTGTCCAAAACACTGTCGAACAGGCGTCCACGCCCCTTAGTCTTGCGAATAGCCATGAGGTCCTCCCAGTTTCCTTTGTTTGCGAACCGTGCCACAGGTCGGCTCAGATTGATACGTCGCTTGGTTGTTCTGCGGGGTCAGACGCTGATCGGAGAGATGCCGCCCGCAAAAGCCGCCAAAATGGGGGCGGCCAGCGCAAAACCCGCGCGCATGAAATCGCCGGGCCCATCTGACAGCCCGTGTTCCTTGCGCCAGTCCTGAACGTCAAAATCGTCCTCACCGCCTTCGTTCTGGCGCGCGGCGATTGCCAGATTTGTGACGCGGCCGTCCAGAATTACAGCCACAGGCAGGAAAAAGCTGAGCATCAGCAGGCAGAAATAGGTGCCGGTCAGCAAGGCCGACGCGGTGACCAAGGATGTGAATGCGGACTTTTCCGACTCGGCGATCACGGGCAAGGGCCAGTACATCCAGCTTGAAGCGAAGAACATGCCGAAGGTCAGGATCAGGCTGGACAGGTAAAGCTGTTGCTTCATCTGGCGTATGTTGCGGGCCAATCGGACAGCGGTGTCTTCGATATCGCCGTTCTCACCGGTTGCCAGGCATAGGATCATCCCTGCAATCAAAGCCCCGACTGCAAGACCCGCCAGCCCGGTGATGATGTCCATCACACGACGGAACAGCGAGAACACCGGAATTTCCCCGCATGTGCCCATCAGCCAGCGATCGCCGACGCCCTGGCAGCCGGGCAGGGTTCCTTTGGACAAGGTCATCTCGAACACTTCTTTTCCCACCTGCCGGTAAATTTGCGGCGGCGTTCCGGTCAGGTGCTGTTGGATCACCGGGATCATGGCCAGCAAAAATACGACCACAACGGTCAGGACTGCCGCAACCCTTGTGTTCCGTTCGGTCGGGCGCATCAGATTGCGGGCCAGCACTGCGACGGGCAGAACGGCCAGCGCGGCAAAGAACCAGGCGGCGGCAAGAAACCTGTACCTGCCAACCGTCTCCAACCAGTCCTTGTCCTGCACCAGAATGTCGGGGGAAAGGTCCAGATCCTTTGACAGCATATGGGTCTGGATCAGTTCATGGACCGCAAAGACGCAAATGGGCAGCGCGACAATGGAAAAGTAAACCAGTTCAACTCGACGTTTGCGCACGCCAGACCCCCTGCGTGAAAAATCATGACAAAACAAAGCATATCACGGATTTGAAGCAGCTTCATCGTTTCTGAGGTTCTGCCCACGGGCCACGCATGTCGGCAGTTTTCGGCCATGGCTTGGCCACGGTGTGTTATGATCAAGCCCGAGCAAGTTTTGGTGGGGCCATGATCAACCCGATTCAGAACTATCACTACAATCAACAGCGCCGCGCCGGACCCCGGCCCATCCTGTGTTACAGCCCGTCGACCAGCCTGTATTTCGGCACGGACGGCAATGTCTCAAGCTGTTGCTACAATCGCGAGCCGCTGGGCCGGTACCCGGATCAGTCCATCCACGAAATCTGGCAGGGGCGTCCGCGTCAGACATTGTGCCAGCGCGTGGCAAAAGGCGAACTTGGCGGAGGGTGCAACGGATGCGGATCGCAGATTGAATTCGGGAACTACGGCGCGGTCGTCGCGCAGCATTTTGATCGTTGGAGCGTTGATCCGGATCACCCAACCTCGTTTTCCTTCGAGTTGCACAATGCCTGCAATCTTGAATGCATCATGTGCAATGGCGAGCTGTCCTCGCGCATTCGCCGCTACAGGGAACTGCGTGCGCCCATGCAGCAAGCTTATGGCGATGGTTTTGTCGAGGAGTTGGAGGATTTTATCCCGTACCTTGAGGGAACGACCTTCTATGGCGGCGAGCCGTTCCTGATGCGGCTTTACTACCGCATTTGGGAGAAGATGATCACGCTTAACCCGGATTGCGAGATTACCATTCAGACCAACGCAACCCTGCTTCCGGATCAGGCCTTGTCCGTGCTGGAGCGGGGTAACGTACATATCGGTATCTCCCTCGATACGGTCCGGCGTGACACCTATGGCTCGATCCGGCGCAACGCGGATTTTGATGAGGTGATCCAAAACACCCGCTGGCTGGCTGACTATTCGCACCATCATAACCGGCCCATCGGCATCTCGGCCTGTATCATGACGGTGAACTGGCAGGAGCTTTCCGAACTGATGGATTTCACCGACGATCTGGGCGCGGTTTTGTATTTCAACACGGTTTGGGAGCCCGAGCATCTGTCGCTGGCTTATGCCGAACCCACCATGATCCTGCGCGTCATCGAACATTACAGCCAGCTTTCGGTCGAACGGGGGCTGCGCGGGCCGCATGATACCGCCGGAACCGTGACATCGACCAATCTGGCGGGATATATCGCCCTGCTTGGAACCTGGTATCAGGCCGCTATCCGCCGGGCGGGTGAGGCGAAATTGGCGAATTTCAACAGTTTGGTGTAAACTGGCCGCATTGGCGAGTGCAGCAGACAGAGGGCTGAGATGGCTAAAGCAACCGGCAAGCAACCCGCAAAACGCCCGCGTCCCAAAGCAAAGCAAACGGCGCCCAAGCCCAAACCGGAACCGGTTGAGGTTAAGCCGGAGGTCGAGGTTGTGCATGCCGCTGTACCGCCCACGCATCACGGATTGGGCAAACAGGCGGAATTGCAGGCAGCGATGGAGGAAAGCTATCGCCAGCTTCAATCGATCTATACCGCCTTCACGCAGCAATACACCGATGCTGGTACGCAATATCAGCGATTGTCGGAACAGGGCTATGACCCTGAAATGGCCGATCTCTACAAGGAATTCACCGAAACGCGCGGGGCCGAGATTGCGCAAGAGGGGTTGCAGCTTGCCATCCGCTATGCGGCCTCGGCTCAGGTCCTGTCCAAGCGTTATACGGACGAACTGTTCCAGTTTCTGAACAGCCGGGGAAGAAACGGGCTTGCTGCCGAGCAGCCCGCGCAACCCCAGACGGCCACGATCTCATTGAGCGGCGCGGCTGGCAGCACCCTGTCGGCCAGTTTCGAGGTGGAGAACAGCACCGCGACAAGTGTCAGCCCCCGGATTTCGACCACCCCGGTTCTGGACGAGGACGGCGTTGCAGTTGAAGGCGCGATGATCGACGTGATCCCCGATCTGATCAATCTGGCACCGGGTCAAAAGCAACTGGTCAAGGTCATGGTTCCCGTCGACGCCGAACTGTACCGCGCGGGGCATAGCTACTCTACAGCGTTGGTCATCGTAGGGTTAGGACAGGCGCGCAATCAGTTGATTTCCATGGAAATCGACGTCAGTTAGAGGGCTTCCTGAGCCGCCAGATGCGATAGCTCCATTCCCCGGATTTCATCGACTCGTAAACCGCCGATCCGGGCGCGGCGAGGAAGTTGCTCATCTCCTGATCGCCGCCGAAGGCACCAAGACGCGACGCGGCAATCTCATCGCAGGACAGCAGAACATTCGGCGTGATGTCGCGTTCATCTTCGATGTCAAAGCCAAGGTCTTTCAGACGTTCAAGACATTGGTTCAGTTTCCCGACGGGCAGCAGATCAGTGTAAAGAAACGCGCCTCCGGGTTTCAGGACGCGCAGGACCGAGGCATAGAATTTCTGGATCGCCGGATAGGTGTGTGAGCTTTCGATATTTGTAATCGCGTCGAATTGGCCATCCTCGAAAGGCAGGTTCTCGGCGTCGCCTTGCACAAAGGTCAGGCGGGGATCGGTATGCGTCTTTCGGCAGAACGCGATGGCGGCCCCGGATAAATCCAGCCCGGTGACAGAGGCGGGCTCAAAAAACTCAACCAGCGTCCGGGCCGTACCGCCGCGACCGCATCCCACATCCAGAACGGATGTGCCGTCAATTGGGTGCGTGCCAATCACCTCCAACGCAAGTTTGACCGAGTTTCGGTTCATCATCGTGTCGTTGAGCCGGACATCCGACGCCTCGGGCGCACCGTTGGGCGCATAGCCGTAGTTCAGGAAATGCGCAAAAGCCCCGAAGGCCGAGCTATCAAGCTGGTTGGTCACGCCGTCATACATGTCCTGAAAGCTTTTCTTGGCCCCTTCCAGGTCCAGATCAGGCTCGGGCTGTGGGGCTGCAATGTCCGGCTGGATTGGTTTGTCGGTGGTCTTGCCGATATTGGCTTCGATGATCGGGGCCAGACCCGCGATTGTGGGCGTATCAAAGATCTGGCCGACCTCGGGGTTAAAGCCAAAGCGCTCCTCGATCCGCATGGTCATTTCGATGGCCAGCAGGGAATGCCCGCCCAACTCAAAAAACTTGTCATGGATGCCGACGGGGCTCAGGCCCAGCAGATCCTCCCAGATGCCAGCAACGATGGTCTCCATATCCGTTTTTGGTGCTTCAAACGGGTTGCTGAGGTTGGGGCGGCTATGGCCCGTAGCGGCGGCTTCGGTGGCTTTGGGCGTGGCCGTGAACTCGACCCATTCCGCCAGACGTGCCTGCAGTGGGGTGGCTGAGATCACAATCTGATTGGTATTCAATGCAGACAAACGGTGCAGCGCCTCGACCCCATCTGCGGGCGAGATCGCGTCCTCTCCATGCGTCTGATCGGCAAAGGCCCATTGATCCCAGTTGACCGAAATCCAGCGGGTATCGGAGGGGCGCGAGGCGGCGAACGCGTCCAGCACCTGGTTTGCGACGGCGTAATATCCCAGGTTCAATCCGCCAAGAACAGCGGACAGGGACGAGCCCAGCATGACGAAATCCGGGCTGTGATCCTGCAAAACCTTTGCAACTGCGCGGGCCCCGCCGATCTTTGGGTCAGTCTGGCTGTGCAGATCGTCTGCTGTCAGATCGCTGAGTTTGCCAAACCCGCTGCCAACATTTCCGGCCATGTGGAAGACGCCATTGATAGGGCCAAGCTTTCGGGCGGCTTCGGACAAGGCGCTGCGCATCGTCTTTTCGTCCGACACATCTGCTTTCAAAACCATAACTTCGGTTTTGCGCGACAAGTCCAGCAGCCTGCGCGCCAGCATCGCGGTTTTGTCGAACTCGTTGGGGCCGTTGGCTAGCGCCTCCCATTCGGATTCCGCAGGTCCGCCGGAACGGGACAAAAGGACCAACTTGGCCTTGTAGCGTTCGGCCAGCATCTCGGCCATTGCCAGCCCGATATTGCCCAAGCCGCCGGTGATGACATAGACACCTTTGCGTTTGAACAGCGGTGACGCTTCGACGGGTTCCAACTGCTGCGCCTGATAGCTGAGGCGGCACCGTTTTCCGTCGATATAGGCAACCGAAGGGGCGAACTCTGGCGCTTGCAATTCGTTCAAAAGCCAGCCTGCGAGGCGATCTGCGGCAGGTTTGGTCCGGTCGTTTTCCGCAATGTCGACCGAGGTAACGCGCAGCGAGGGGACCTCCTGTCCCAGCACCTTCGCCAATGCGAGTGTTGCCGAGGTCTCGACCCCCGTCGTCTTGTCCGCTCGGGCAGGCTGCGCCTGCGCTGTGACCGAGATCATCCGAACCTTGGCCAGTCCGTTGGCTTTGGCGATGGCCAGAGCCGCGCTCTGCATCGCCATGACATTGGCCGAGGCGTCCAATAGCGCGAGAGGCCAGAGGTAAACGATATGTGTGATCGGCTTGTCGTTGTCCCGCAGTTCGCTTGCAAGCCGGGTGAAGTGTGTTGGATTGCTCGGATCAACCGAGAACGCCCTGTCCTTGCGGTGCATGAACCGCAAAGATGCGGTGACAATGGTAGCGTCGACCCCCTTGGATCGTAACGTTTTTTGCAAAACTCTGGCTGCTTGACCCTTGTCGCTGAAGATCAGGACACGCGCATCATCGGGCAAAGCTTCGGTGTCCGTGATCGGAGCGTCCATCCACTGGGGCACATACCCCCAATCGACCATCGCCTTGCGCGTTGCCGCCGCGTCCACGCTGGGATCTTCCGCACCGCCGACCCAATAGCTGTCCCGTTCGAACGGATACATCGGAACGGGTACTTTGCATCGCGCCTCGTCCGCATAATGGCGATGCCAGTCGATTTCAGCCCCATGCGCCCAAAGCTGCCCGAGCGTGTCGGTGGCCATGTCAGCCTCGAACTGCGGACCGGATTTGCTGTCCATCGAGGGCAGGGCAACCGAGCCGGTCCCGCTCAGTTGCAGCCCGGCGAGGTTGGTCAGGGATCGGCCGGGGCCGACCTCAAGGAAAATGGCATCGGGCAGGTCCAGCCCGGCTTTGACGCAGTCAGCAAACCGCACCGCGCTGCGCAGGTGCATGGCCCAGTAGGCCGGGTCGGTTGCGGCGGTTTTGGTCAGGACGGTGCCGGTGAGGTTCGAATAAATGTCGATCTGAGGCGCACGCAGGCGAATGCCCTGAAATGCGTCGATGAAGTCGTCCAGAATCGGGTCCATCATCGCTGAATGGAACGCGTGTGAGGTTCGCAGAATAGTGGCTTTGATCTTCTGGTTCTCAAGCCGCTTCGCCAGTCGCTTGATTGCCGGGCTCGGTCCGGCCACAACGGTCATTCCGGGAGCGTTCACAGCGGCAACCGCGATGTCGTCGGGAAGCAACGGGCGCAGATAGGCTTCCTCCTTCGGAACTGCCAGCATCGAGCCGGGCTTGCATGACGCCATCAGAGCCCCACGTCGGGCCACCAGCTTTGCCGCGTCCTTTAATGTCATCACCCCGGCCAGTGTTGCCGCAACATATTCGCCGATGCTGTGCCCGATCATCGCGCGTGGTCGAACGCCCCACGACATCCAAAGCTGCGCCAGGGCATATTCTACGGCAAACAGCGCAGGCTGCGTGAATTGCGTCTGCTTCAATTGCTCAGCCGCGCGTTCACGGTCCGCTTTTTTGGCGAAAACGATGGGCTTCAGGTCCAGACCGCTGCTGTCCCGAAAGGCGCGGCAACAACGGTCGAAGGCTTTGCGAAACACCGCTTCCGACCGATAGAGGCCCTTGCCCATGTCAGGGTATTGCGCGCCTTGGCCCGAGAACATGAAAACGACGGGGCGATCCTCGCCGCTGGACTCAATCGTGCGCACCTTGTCGTTGTTATTCGCCAACAGGGCCAAAGCGCTGCCCGCAGGGTTTTTGGCATCAACGCGCACATAGCGCCGAAGGGCAAACCGCGCGCGGCTTGTTTGGGTTGTGTAGGCAATATCCGCCAGGTCCGAGGGCGCGGCGCTCATGATGCGGCGCGCATGTGACAGCGCCAGACGATCCAGCGCGGCTTTGTTGCGGGCGGACATGACGATCAGTTGCTGCGTGCGCCCTGGCCCGGATGGGGCCTGTTTCGGAGGTTCCTCAAGCAGGATATGCGCGTTTGTCCCGCCAACCCCAAACGAACTGACACCTGCCCGGCGCGGACCGTCGATTGCCGCCACCTTGGTCGCGTCGCGGTTGACGTAGAACGGGCTGGTCGGAAAATCGATGCCCGGGGCAGGGACGTTGAAATGGGGGTTGGGGGGGACCGTGCCGGTCTCGGCCACCAAAGCGGCCTTGATCAGCCCGGTTACCCCGGCAGCGCAACTCAGATGCCCGACATTCGCTTTGACCGAACCGATGGCGCAGAACTGCGTGTCTTCGGTCGATTTGCGGAACACGCGCGACAGGGCCGCGACCTCGATAGGGTCGCCCAGCATGGTGGCGGTTCCGTGCGCCTCGATATAGCCGACCGAGCGGGGCGGGATGCCCGCCATCTGAAACGCGGTTTCAATCGCACGGGCCTGGCCTTCGGCGCTGGGCGCGGCATAGCTGACCTTGTTCGACCCGTCGTTGTTATGCCCAAACCCCCGGATCACGGCGCGTATGCGGTCGCCATCCCGAAGGGCCTTGTCCAGCCGTTTGAGCACCACAAGACCCACGCCGCTGCCCACTATTGTCCCTTGCGCCGCCGCATCGAAAGGGCGGCACTGGCCGTCCGGCGACAGAATACCCCCGGCGGCAAACAGGTAGCCGCGCCGCTGCGGGACCTTGACCGTAACGCCCCCGGCCAGCGCAATGTCGCAGCTTTCTTCCAGCAGGTTCTGACAGGCCAGACAGGTCGCAACCAGCGAGGTTGAGCATGAGGTCTGAACCGTGATCGCAGGCCCGGTCAGGTTCAGCTTATAGGCCACCTGTGTGGCCATGTAGTCCTTGTCGTTGGTGATCATCAACTGCATGCCGTCCAGAAAGCCCAGACGGTCAAGATTGCGGTTGATCAGGTACAGGTAGCCCGACAACTCACAGCCGCCAAAGACACCAATGTCTCCTTTGTAGCGGTCGGGTACATAGCCCGCATCCTCAAGCGCGTGCCAGGCGCATTCCAGAAACAGGCGGTGCTGGGGGTCGGTCAGTTCCGCATCACGCGGGCTGAAGCCGAAGAACTCGGCGTCGAACTTATCAACGTCATCCAGCAGGGTGGCTTTGTTGACGTAGTTCGGCAGCTCGTGCAGCTCTTTCGGGACCTGCGCGCCTTCCATTTGTTCGGGGCTCAGCGTCGTGACGGCCTCGCGCCCGGCCAGCAGGTTTTGCCACAGCTCATCCACACTGGCCGCGCCGGGAAAGCGGCCCTGCATGCCGATAATGGCAATCGACGCCTCATCCGGCGCGATGGAGGTCCTTTGAGTGTTCATTCAGGGCATCATCAACATAGTCGAAAAGAGTGTCGGCGAAATCCGGGTTGGAAAAGGGAAAGAAGTGATCGCCTGCAAACAGGCGGCATTCAAAACGGCTGCGCGTGCGGTGCCGCCAGCCGAGAATGCTGTGGAACGGAACCTGCGGGTCATTGTCCGAGCCGACCGCAAGGATTGGGCAGCTTAACGGGGGGTGCTTGCTGGCGCGGTCCGCGTCATACGCTTCGAGCAGGGCAAAATCCGCGCGCAAGGCAGGCAGAAACCGATCCATCAAGTCTGCGTTGGACAGAACATCGGGCGGCGTGCCGTTGATGGCCTCAATCTCGGACAGAAACCTCGACCTTGGCAGCCCGGAAATAGCACGATCACGCCGGGCCATCTGCGGTGCAGACCCGGCCACGACCAACAGGTCGGGCGGCTTGCCCTGATGATCAAGCGCGCGGGTGATTTCATAGGCCAGCAAGGCCCCGAAACTGTGACCGAAAACGGCAAAAGGTCGATCTGTCAGTGGTTGAATCCCGGCCAAAACCGACTCGATCAGATCCGGCCATTGATACACTGGCGGTTGGTCCAAAAGCCGTCCCCGGCCCGGCAGGGTGACGGCCCGAACATCCAGAACCGGCGCAAATCCGCTCATCCAGTCGTGAAAGCGCTCTGCCGCGCCGCCTGCATGCGGGAAACAGACCAACCGACCCGACAGCCCGGCATGGGTAGGGTTCTGCGGAGTCAATGCGATTTCTACACTCACAGCGTCTGTCACCTTTGGTGATACCCTCGTTCGCGTCGCGCAGACGTCGTTTTGGTCAGCGCCTATCATATCACGAATTCAGGGGTTTGACGCCGTCCAAGCCGCCGGATCACAGGTTCACCCGTGAATCAGAGGCCAAAATATGCTACCTTGGCGATACTTTTTGCACAGTTTTCGTGCCAAGCGCTTACTCAGGTGCGGCGAGCACCGGAATGGATTTGGAGGTGACTATGCCAGGGGGCGGAGGCAAAGGTGGCGGTGGCCGCAGCACCGTAAACGTCAATAACGGACCCATCACAATCGACTCGGACACAGATGCCGATGTCACCATCAACGGCCTCGACGATATCGGTGTCACGCTGAACGGGGGTCAAACACCGATCAAGACCGAGACCAAGCTGGAAGGCGGCGATCCGATCAAGACCGAGAGCGTTCAGGACCTGAAAATCTCGGAACCCATCGTCAGCGAAAACACCACCGACCTGACGCTTGAGATCAAGCCGCTGTCGATTGATCTGAAACCTGTGGCGCTGGATCTGTGCACGACCGTCAATTACGGCAAGCTTCCGACCGGTATCATCCGCCAGCCCTATCACCACCATATCGGCGTGACTTATATGGGCGTCGAATATTACGGCGTAACCTATAGCGGCGAAAGCAAGCAGGTCTACGAAGAGTTGCCCTTCCGCCCCTCGGTCCAATTGCCTGCGCAAAGCTCGGCCCCGTCCGGTGGGTCGAAAACGGCTAAGCCCAGCCCATCCTCGGGCGGCGTCAAAATTCACATCAAATAGGGGTGCGATATGGCCAGGGCTGCAAAGACCAAGACGCCGGATGTCACACTTCTTGAGCCACTTGTTCTGGTGGGCGCACCCGGCGCGGTGCACGGCACCTTGAACCTGGGCAACGCAAGTGCGGAACGCAAAGCCCTGCGTGATTTGAAACTGACAGAGGTCAAACCCACATCGGGCCGGGGGTCGCGGGCTGCGGCAGCGAAACCCACACTATCCGTGGACCTGCCGCGGGTGAAACTGCGGGCCGGGGCCAGCAAGTCCGTGCCGGTTACAGTATCGCTCAGCCCGACGACCCCGCCGGGTATCTATGCGATGACGCTGCCCGTTGATGGCACCGACCACCCGGCCGAGGTTATCGTGACCGAGGTGGTGGATTTCGAGGTCAACCCGGATGAGGTGTTTCTAGTCGGCGCCGCCGGAACTAAGGTCAAAAAGCTGATGGCGTTTCGAAACCACGGCAATGTGCCGGTTGATGTTCCCGCCATCGGGGCCGTGCAACTGGATCTGGATCTGCTGCATTGTCGGGCGCAGCGCGAGACCCTGAAGAAACTGCGCGATACCGATCGAACGCTGGACGACGTCATGAAGGCCATGTCGCTGAGTTATGATGCCGAACTGGAGAGTTTCACGCCGCTCAAGGTCAAGAACGATCCGGTAACGGTGGCTGCGGGGCAGACCGTCTCGCAAATGTGGGAATTCACGATACCGGGCACGATCCCCAAAGGGGTCGAGGCCAACGCGGCCATCCGGATTTTGTCTGAAACAGTGACAGTGCACATTCTGGCGGTTTGAACGCTCTGTCCGTGATGAGGAGGCAAGAAAATGCAAAGAACCATGACACGGCGCAGCAGCGGGAAGGGCAGAAACCCCGAGGTGTTTTACGGCTACTGCTACCGGACGCAGGGCATGCGGATGATGACGGTCGACGACTATCTCTGTAACCTGCGCGAAGGGTATACGCAGATACAGGCCTATACCCAAAGCCTGTACGGTGTCCCGGATGCGCGGCGGTCCTATCGCGACGATTGTGGCTGCGACTGTGACCCATGCGGGCATGACAGTTGCTGCGACTGCTGTATCTGCGACGGCGATGTGCTGATCGAAGCGCGCTGTTCTGAACGACGCGCTATCTCGCTGACCTTCTCCAATGACTCGCGCCGCACCCGTGACGTCACCGTTTCGCTGAGCAGCTTTTCAACCGCCAGCGGGCGCGATCTTGGCTGGGCGGCGGCCCTGTCGGACACAAAGTTCACGCTTGGTCCTTGCGAGGAAAAGGTGGTTCAACTTGTCGTAAATATCGATTGTTCGGTTTTCCACAAAGACGATCCCGCAAGCACGGCAGGTACGGCAAGTACAGCCGCCAAGGCCCGCAAGGATGACAATAATCAACGCCTTGTGGACGTGGACAGGTGCGAGGTCGCCTATGCCCGCGTCAGTGCCGATGGCTGCATTTCGCGCCCGGTTCTGGTAGCGGTCGCCGTATTGCCGAACCATTGCGACAGCTACGTCGCGACGTGCAAATGCGATTGTTGCTGATCAGGTCGCGCTGCAATCAGACAAGTGCATGATGTAAGCCGTGCCTTGCGTGCATGGCGCGTTGCGCTTTACCTGCAGTAATTGTGGAAGGCGTTGCCTTTGCCCTGCGGTTTTCGCCGAAGACTTACGCAATTCGGCAAGTAATTCCGAAAATCTCGAATATTGGTTTTCGTAATTTCGAACAAACTTCGTTTCTGCTGTGTCGCGCTTGATGCGCAATACATTCGCATGTTTCACTTTTCCAACACGTGTATCGCCAATGGGTGCAGGCTAACAAGCTGCAAACACACGTGTTGTCAAAAAAGAACAGGCGCGGGTGGGTGGGACCTGCTGAAACACCGTGCCCCATAAAGTTCAACATGGAGAGATCTTATGAAAAAACAATCGTTGCTACTGGGTGGTGCTTCCGCAGTCGTCGCCCTGCCGGCTTTTGCGGCCGACATCGTGATCGGGGTACCAAACTGGGCCTCTGTCAACGCAACGGCGCATATTCTTGAGGTTGTCATCGAAGAGAATCTGGGCCTGGATGTCGAACTGCAAAACGGCACCAACCCCATCGTGTTCGAGGCGATGGACAGCGGTTCAATGCATGTCCACCCCGAAGTGTGGATGCCGAACCAGCAGAACCTGCATGACACCTATGTCAAGGATAACGGCACCGTCGTGATGAACGAAAACCCGGTTCAGGCCGAACAGGGCATGTGTATCCCGACCTATATCGCGGAACAGCACGGCATCACCTCGATTGATGACCTGAGCGACCCGGACAAGATGGCCATTTTCGACACAGACGGAAATGGCACGCCAGAGGTATGGATCGGCGCGCCCGGATGGGCCTCGACCGTGGTCGAGAAGATACGCGCGAAATCATATGGTTATGATCAGATCTTCGACCTGACCGAATACGAAGAGACCATCGCCTACGCCAATCTGGCCAACGCGACCAAGGCAGGCGATCCGTGGATCGGGTTCTGTTATAGCCCGCACTACATCTTCGTGACGCAGGATCTGACTGTGCTGGAAGAACCCGCTCATGATCCGGCGACCTGGACGATTGTCCAGCCGACCGATGATCCTGATTGGCTGGCCAAGTCCGAAGCATCAACAGCCTGGAACGGCGCGACCTTGCACCTGCACTATGCGAAAGAACTGGAAGAGGCCTATCCCGAAGTGGCCGCTTTGTTCCGCAACTATCAGATGCAGGGTGACGACCTGAGCGCGATGGGCAAGGCGCTGGCCGTGGATAACATGGAAGCATCAGATTTCGCTCAGCAATGGGTGGCCGACAACGAAGATACGGTGATTGGCTGGTTGACCAACTAAGCCGTTGAAACCCGGGCCGTTGCGACAGATCGCGACGGCCCTTTTCCTATCTGCCTGGCGAAACCGCGCCTTATGGGGGGCAAATGGACGAATCTGTCGTTAAACTTGAACATGTCTGGAAAATCTTCGGTAACCGCGCGCCCGAAGCCATGGAGGCCGTCCTGAAAGAGGGTCTGACCAAAGCGCAGGTTCTGGAGCGTTTTGGCTGTGTGGTCGGCGTGCAGGACGCCAGTTTCGAGGTCTCGCGCGGCGAGATTTTCTGCATCATGGGCCTTTCGGGATCGGGCAAATCCACTCTGGTCCGGCACGTGAACCGCCTGATCGAACCCACGGCGGGCAAGATTGAAATTCTGGGCAAGGATGTATCAGCCATTTCCGAAACAGAACTGCGCCGCATTCGCGCGCAACAGATCGGAATGGTGTTTCAGCATATGGCGCTGATGCCGCATCGCTCTGTCCGCGATAACGTGGCCTATCCGCTGGAAATTCGCAAAGTGTCGAAGTCCAAACGCTGGGCGGTGTCAGATCACGCATTGGGCCTTGTGGACCTGACCGGTTATGAAGACCGCCTGCCCAAAGAGCTGTCCGGCGGGATGCAGCAACGCGTGGGGATTGCGCGGGCGCTGGCCTCGGACCCTGAGATTTTGTTGATGGATGAACCGTTCTCGGCACTGGACCCGTTGATCCGCCTGCAATTGCAGGATCAGTTCAAGGCACTTGTGGCGCAGCTGAAAAAGACGACGCTGTTCATCACCCATGACCTGGACGAGGCCATTCGCATCGGCCACCGCATCGCCATCATGAAGGACGGCGTGATCGTTCAGATCGGCACGCCCGAAGATATCGTGATGAACCCAGCAGACGACTATGTGCGCGAGTTTGTGCAGGGCATCTCGAAGCTGAAACTGGTCAAGGCGCATTCGATCATGGAGCCGGTCGCCAGCTATTCCGGTCCGCTGGATGGCGCGCCGCGTGCAGATGAAGGGGCCGATCTGGATCAGTTGATCGATCTGGCCGTGAATACCGATATGCCGGTGGTCATCACCGACGCGGGCGCGGATGTAGGCGTCGTGACCAAGCCGCGCTTGCTGCGCGGAATTCAGGGGGGCAAAAATGACTGATGCAGCCATGGAAATGAAGGTCACCGCCGCCTCGGATATCGAAGTCGACCGCGAGACGCTGGATCGCTCGATCCACGAATTCGCTGGGCCAAACGGCGACTATTACGTCAACGCGTTTCACAAGATCCACGACGCGACCAGCGCGATCCCGAACACCTTCAACCTGTGGGCCGCCGTACTGGGGCCGTTCTGGTCGGCGTCGCGCGCCATCTGGGGCATGTTCTGGACCTTCCTGATCCTTGAAATCATCGCCTGGGTCCAGATCGGGCGCGGAGCCTGGGGCAATCCGGGCGCGGAGTTTGCCGACCGGGCGGCGCGTCAGCAGGAACGCGCGGACGAGTTGCTGGGTCGGGCTGCCGAGGCGACCGAGCAGGCAGATATCGACCGCTTCACCAAACTGGCCGAGAATATCCAGAAAGCGGCGGACACAAGCCTGGAACGCGCGCTGGCGGCACAGTCCGAGGCGACGGGCATCCTGATAACCGGGCTCTTGATGCTGTTGGTGTTCAAGGTGGTTCAGGGCTTCTACGCCGACCGTGTGTACGAGAAACAGTATTCGAACTGGCGGATCAATCCAGACAAGACGGAAAGCGGGCGGTCCACGCGGAATATCGTGATGGGCGCGATCCTGATCGCTGCCATCGGGCCTCTGATCGTCTACAAGTTCACCGTGAACGCATCGCTGCCCTTGTTGGACGCCTTCCCGGAACAGGAGGTCTCGGCTGTCTTTTTGGGCGAGGATGGTGGGACGCTGTTCTCAGCGCTTGCCAGTTGGATGGAGGCGCAGATTGATGCCGCCGCGGCTGCCGGGGGTGATGTCTTTGACGGGATCGTGGCGGGTGTCCGATCCGTTCTGGATGCTCTGACCATTGCCCTGATCGGGTCGCCCTGGCCGGTGGTCATGCTGGTCATCTGCGTAACCGCATGGCGGGCCGCTGGTCCTCGGGTGGCGATCTTCACGGCGGCGTCCTTGGCCTATATCGCGCTGTTGGGATACTGGGACGTGGCGATGGAGACGGTTGCGCTGGTGGGTGCGGCAGTGATCCTGTGCGTGGTCTTCGGCATTCCGCTGGGCATCTGGTTCGGTAAATCTCAGCGCGCCTACCGTGCGGCGGAACCGGTGCTGGACCTGATGCAGACGCTCCCCGCGTTCGTCTACCTGATCCCGATCATCGCCTTCTTTGGCACCGGCAACCCGCCGGGCATTCTGGCCACGATCATCTTCGGCATGCCCCCTGTGATCCGCCTGACGGCGCTGGGGATGCGCGGGGTGCCTGACAGCATCAAAGAGGCTGCGGTCGCCTTTGGTGCCTCGAAATGGCAATTGCTGAAGGATGTGGAGATTCCGCTGGCCTTGCCCTCGATCATGACCGGGGTAAACCAGACCATTCTGATGTGCCTGTCGATGGTAGTCATCATCTCACTGATCGGCGGCGGAGGCCTGGGCAAGGAAATCCTTGAAGCGCTGCAATACGCGGCCAAGGGGCCGGGCCTGCTGGGCGGCTTTGCCATCCTGTTCTGCGCCATGGTCATCGACCGCATCGTGCAGGGTGCCTTCCGGCGAGAAGACGAAAAAATCTGAATGCAAACGCCCTCGGTTCCCGCCCGGGGCGTTTTTCATTGAAGGAGAGCGGGATGGTAGATCGCTACGAACAATCCATGATGGATAATCTGTACTGGTGGGGTGTGCCGACGCTGTTTCGCTGCCCCAACACAGGCCCCGAGGGGCAGGACATTGCCCTGGTGGGAGTGCCGCATTCCACGGGTAACGGCACGACCGAGCGGGATCAACATCTGGGCCCGCGCGCCTTGCGTCATGTCTCGGCGGTGCAGCGCCGGGTCCATTCCCTGTTTCAGATCGACCCGTGGACCAGTGCGAAGATTGCAGACGTAGGCGATGTGCCCTTTCCCCGCGCAAACGACAACGAAGCCTGTATCGAGCAGATCACCAGGTTCTACAAAGACATTGACGCCGCCGGTGCGCGCCCGGTTTCCATTGGCGGCGATCACTCGATCACCGGCGGTATCGTTCAGGCGCTGGGCTGTGGCAAGCTGGCGGGGGGCGAGCCAGTAAGTTTTCTGCATCTCGACGCCCACACGGATGTGTTTACCAAGGTGGATCACTTTCTGGGCGCCAAGAAATCGGCGGCGCATTGGGGGGCGTATCTGGCCGATCAGGGGCAGGTTGATCCAAGCCGGTCCATGCAGATCGGTCTGCGGGGGCATCCGCGCAGTCTGGACTGGCTCCAGCCATCTTATGACTACGGCTATAACATCGTCACAATGCGCGAGTTTCGGCAGCGCGGTCTTGCCGACGTGGTGGCGCAATCGCGCGAAGTGCTGGGCGACCGTCCTGTCTATATCACCTTCGATCTGGATTGCCTTGACCCGACTGTTGCGCCCGCAGTGTCCAATCTGGAGCCCGGCGAGAAGGGTTTCGATATTGATGAGGCTGTGGGCCTTCTTCACGCGGCGCGGGGGCTGAACATCATCGGAGGCGACGTGGTCTGCATGATGCCTACGAAAGACAGCCCGAACAACATCACCGCGCTGACGGCGGCGGCGGTGATGTTCGAGATGATCTCGATGATTGCCGAAAACGTCAGCTAGCGCCGCGCGTCGACGGCCTGCGCCAGCACACAGAGCAGTTCGAACATCAGTGAAATACCAAGCCATGCCGTGCCCCCGCTTGGATCGAACGGGGGGGCGACCTCGACCAGATCGGCGCCGACAAGGTTCACGCCGGACATCTGGCGAATGACCTGCTGCGCCTGAAAGCTGTTGGGTCCGCCGATTTCAGGCGTACCTGTGCCGGGGGCATAAGTCGGATCGACAAAGTCTATGTCATAGGTGCAATAGGTCGGGGCTGTGCCGACAATCTGTCGGACCTCGGCCATGACATCGTCGATGCCGCGGTCGAACAGTTCCTCGATGCGGATGATGCGAGTGCCTTGCGCCTCGCCCCACTCGATATCCTCGGTATTGTAGGCGGTGCCGCGAATGCCGACCTGCACAAAGCGTTTGGGATCGACCAGACCCTCTTCGACGGCGCGGCGGAACGGGGTGCCGTGAGTGAATTTGTGGCC
Organism: Ruegeria sp. H7; assembly: GCF_056532945.1. Classification (NCBI taxonomy): domain Bacteria; kingdom Pseudomonadati; phylum Pseudomonadota; class Alphaproteobacteria; order Rhodobacterales; family Roseobacteraceae; genus Ruegeria; species Ruegeria sp. H7. Next base: position 319,755 of record NZ_JBQFNZ010000001.1, on the reverse strand, counting down.
GCCGAAATAGGTGTCGAACAAGTCGGTATGGCTGTCGAATTGGATCAGACCCAGCGGACCGGATTCTGCCAAAGCGCGCAGGACGGGTAGGGTGGTCAGGTGATCCCCGCCAGCGGTAAGCGGCGTAATGCCATCCGACACAAGACGACTGTAGAAGCTGGTCACGCGATCCAGAGTATCGTCAATATCGACCGGGTTGGGCGCAACATCGCCCAGATCGGCGCAGTTCACCAAGGAAAATGGGCTGACGCCGGTCACCGGGTTCATGGCGCGGATCATGGTGGAATAGTCGCGCAATTGCCGGGGACCATGTCGCGCGCCGGGTCGGTTTGTGGTGCCACCGTCCCATGGGATGCCGACGAGTGCCAGATCGACGTCTTTGTATCGCTCATGCTCGGGTGTCAGGTTCGGCAGGCGCATGAAGGTTGGAACACCCGCAAAGCGGGCAAGGCCCATCGCCGATACCGGTTGAAAAAATGCGTCTGCCATGGTGCCCCCTGATCCGTGTCGGTGTGACCCTAACCGGCTGGCGGTGTGTCGCCAATCCATAGTTTGCGGTCAGTAGAGAATACGAAACCGCTTGCGAATCTCTGCATCCTGCTCGGGCGTCAGATAGGTGGGGTGATGTGTTTGCAAGGTCTCGATGGCTTGTTCGCGGGCGTTGGTCCAGGCGTCCTTTGCACCGTCCTCTTGCCACGTGCGCGGCTCGGTTCGATCTGCAAGGGCAGGGTAGAAATAGTCCCGCTCCATCGCTTCGTAGGTGTGAGAGCTGCCGAGAAAGTGACCATCACCCAGAACCGACTGGCAGATCGCCTCGAAGCCCAGATTTTCCTCGGTCACTTCGATCCCCCTTAGCGCGCGATATGTGTGAGAGTGCATTTCGTTGTCCAGCACAAAGGCTTCAAAACTCGCACCCAATAGCGACGCGGTCATGCCCGAGCTTTCATAGATCAGGTTGCCGCCCGCCAAAGCCGCCGCCAGCGAGGTCATGCCCTTCTCAACCCCATATTGCGCGTCAATGGCCTTGGCGTCCGTCATCGAGGCCGCAACGCCCGAGGGCAGGCCCAGCCAGTTGATGATCTGGGCCGAGGCCGCGTTCAGGATGGCGGTCTCGCCACTGCCGCCCGCAAATGCCCCGGTCCGCAGATCCACGATGAAGGGCCAGTTGGAAAACACCATGGGAAAGCCGGGCTGGATCGTATTGACCATCACCAGACTGGCCAGTGTCTCGGCCAGCGATTGCGCCAGAAACCCGGCCAGCGTCGCAGGAGCCGTCGCCCCGGCCTGCGCGGCGGTGATGCAGGACATCGGGATGTTGTGCCGGATGCATTCATAAACCACGTCCACCGCATCTTCACCGTATCGCAGCGGAGAGATCACGGGGCTGATATGCGCCTTCAGGAACGGCCGTTCGGAAAATGCGCCGGGGCCACCTGCGGCAATGTCCAAAAGCGAGACAATCGGGGCGACATGCTCGGCCAGAGTGAACGAGGTTGCGACAGGTTTCGTGGTGTTTTTGATCAGCGCGTAAGCGGTGTTCACGTCCAGATCCAAAACATCTGGTACGTCTGTCGCGACGCAACAGCGGGTGAACCAACTGACATTGGCCAGCGTGTCCTGCAGGCGGGTGAAATCATGCAGATCGGCAAGGGTTGAGGGGCGATAAACACCGCTCTCAAGGTCCAGCGTCTGGACCGCAGCCCCTCCGGTTCCGAAAAACACCCGATTGCCACCGACTTCGATCGAACGGGCCTCGTCCCGCCCATGCAGGGTGAAGGTTTTTGCCGCCGTGTTGATCGCACGTTCGACCATCGCGCGCGGGAACAAAACACGGTCATGTTCAGCCTCCGTCGCGCCTGCTGCCAGCAGGTCGGTGCGCAGACGATCCGGGACTTCGCCCATGCCAAGCGTTTCCAGCAGGCGAAGGGCAGTGTCGAATATCCGGGAAATCTCGCCCTCGGTTAGAGGTTTGTAGAAACCACCAACCTGACCGGGCGCGCAGGGATCAACCTCGGGCCTGGCCGCCCGTTGGGCATGGCGGGCCTTGCGACCGCTTCTTCTGTTTCCGTCCGATGCCATGCGCGGCGCGCTCCTCCGTCTTGTCTGGACCCACCGTAAAACTCACATATCGCCGCCCGCAAAACCAGAAATCAGCCTTTCGAAATCTAAAACCACAGTTTCGATTTTTTCAAACCAGCAAAAGGCGCGTTGCTGAGCGGTCCGGTTTGTCCCCACCATCTGACCGACGCAGGAAGGAGCGCGCGATGAAGTCACGCACAAAGGTCGTTGTGATCGGAGGGGGGATCGCCGGGTGTTCCACCCTGTACCATCTGACGCAGGAAGGGTGGAACGATGTGGTTCTGGTTGAACGGAACGAACTGACCTCGGGCACCACATGGCACTCGGCCGCGCAGGTGACGAATTTCGGCATGAACCAGACGATGGTTGGGCTGAAATCCCACTCGATCCGGCTGTATAAAGAGCTGGCAGAAGACCCCGATTACCCGATCAACTACCACCACGGCGATGGCGGCATTCGGTTGGCCAATACCGAGGCGCAGATGCAGGGCTATCGCCATTTCGCCTCGATGGCGCGGGGGATGGATGTGCATTTCGAGGTGATCAATGCCGAGGAATGCGCCCGCAGGCACCCTTTGATTTCCACGGACAACCTGATCGGCGGGCTATGGGACCCTTTGGATGGTGATATTGACCCGGCGCAACTGTGTCAGGCTTTGGCGCGACGCGCCCGGAAAGCAGGGGCCGAGGTTTATCGCAACACGCCCGTGATCGGATTGATCCAGCACAGCGACGACACCTGGACCGTTAAGACAGAACATGGTGATATCGACTGCGATATCGTCGTGAATGCCTGTGGCTATCGTGTGAACGAGGTCGGTGCGATGATGGGGGTGCATCATCCGGTTTCCTCGATGGAGCATCAGTATTTCCTGACGGAAGAGATCGCGGCCATTCGCGATGCCGGGCACCGTATGCCGCTGCTGAGATGCCCGATCAGCGACTATTACTGCCGTCAGGAAAAAAATGGCCTATTGGTCGGTTTCTATGAGCAGGATTGCAAAACCTGGGGCATGGATGGGATCGACCCCAATTTCGTCAATGCCCTGTGCCCAGATGATCTGGACCGGGTGACGGACGTTCTGGAAGGGGCCTTTGCGCGGATGCCCGCCTTGATGGAGGTTGGCATACATACGGTCGTCAATGGCCCAATCACCTACACGATAGACGGCGCGCCCTTGGTCGGTCCGATACCCGGCAAGCGCAACGCGTTCTGCATCATCGGGCTACGCGCGGGTCTAGGCGAGGGTGGTGGGCACGGTTGGCTGCTGGCCCAGCAGATCGTACATGGTGAGGCCTGCTATGACACATGGTGCCTCGACCCGCGCCGGTTTGCCGGGCACGCGAATGTCGAACTTACGGCGCTGAAGGCGATTGAGGACTATCAGAACGAATTCAGGTTTCATTTTCCGCATGAACACCGCCCTGCCGGTCGTCCAGCTAAGACCACGCCTCTGACCCCGGTTCTGGCTGCGGCTGGCGCCGAATTCACTGTGGTGAACGGGTGGGAACGTGTCGATTACATCAAACCCAGTTCTGAGTTTGAGCCGACCCTTGGCTTCGATTTTGACGAAACGTTCGACGTTGTCGCCGCAGAAGTGCAGAACGTGCAGACAAATGTCGGGCTGGCCGAGGTAAACGGGTTCAACCAGATCGAGATCACCGGCGCGGATCGCCATGCCTTTCTGGATCGCACGTTCTGCGGCACGGTGACGAAACGCGAGGGGCGGGTCGGGCTGGGCTATCTGCTGAACCATCACGGCATGATCAAGGGTGAGGCGACGGTTGCGAACCTGCCCGCCAGTGATCGCGGCCCTGCGCGGGTCTGGTACGGCTCGGCGGCTGCTAGCGAGTTTCACGATATGGACTGGCTGACCCGACATCTGCGCGCGGACGAGGTTGTGCACCTGAAAAGCCTGACCAATGATCAGACGATCCTTGTACTGGCGGGCCCGAACGCACGCGCGGTTCTGTCCGCCTGCGCGCGGGGCGATTGGTCGGCGGACGCCTTCCCGTGGCTTTGCGTGCGAGAGTGTTTCGTGGGCATCGCACCTGCGACGGTGATGAATATCAGTTTCTCGGGCGAACTGGCCTATGAGATTCACGTGCCCAACGCTTCGCTTTATGCCGCATACCTTGCCTTGCAACAGGCAGGTGCCGCGTTTGACATGCGCCTGTTCGGGGCACGAGCGGTTGACTCGATGCGAATGGAGAAGGGATTTCTGCACTGGAAAGCCGACCTGATCACCGAATTTGATCCATATGAGACGGGATTGGCCCGTTTTGTGAAACCGCAGAAGGGTGAATTCATCGGGCGAGAGGCATTGGCCCAGCGACACGCCAGGGGGCCGTCGAAATGTCTTGTGACCCTCGCGGTGAACGCCACCCATGCCCCGGCGCATGGGGGCGCGTCGGTGATGCAAGGGGACCGTGTGGTGGGGACGGTGACGTCGGGCGAGTGGGGGCACCGGACGGGATTGAACCTGGCCTATGCCTTTGTCGATGCGGCCTTGGCCAGCGTCGATACCACGTTTGACATCGACATGTGCGGAACGCGGGCCGAGGCCAGGATCATCGCCCCGTCCCCCTATGATCCACAGTTCGAGCGGATGCGCAGCTAGGCGAAAACGGCCCGATTTTTGCCCAGCCGCGCCGCATTCGGTGGCCGAACTCCGAATTGAACATTGCCGATCCGACGATTCTCTGTTTCGATTTTACCGAAAGAACGGGGCGGGAGGAGGCGCGCCTATGTCGAAATCGCTGAGCCTGCGCTGGCTGGAGGTGTTCCAGCTGATTGCCAAATCCGGGTCCATCCAACAGACGGCTTCGGAAACCGGGTTATCGATCAGCACTGTCTCGAACCATTTGCGTAGTCTGGAAACCGCGTTGGGGATTGATCTGGTCGACCACACCCGACGCCCCATGAGCCTGACCCCCGCCGGAGAGGTGTTCGCTCGATACGTACGCGAAGGTCTGACCGTGTTGAAACGAGGAGAGGCGGAAATCCGATCCGGCAACTGGCTGCATGCCACATCCCTGCGGTTGGCGCTGATCGACGATTTCGACAATCAGGTCGCGCCCGAGCTGTTTCGCTATCTCGCCCAAACCCTGCCGCGATGCAATTTCCGCCATTTCACCCGCCCCAGCCACGAAATCATCGCGAAACTGCAGGAACACAAACTGGATGCAGGCGTCGCGACCCGGCCACCGGGCAAGACCGATGGGCTGGTCGAATACCCGTTGCTGCGGGATCCGTTCATTGTCATTCTGCCCAAATCCTTCGGTGGGTCGATTGAAGATGTGCTGAAACCTGACTCGGACCTGCCTTTCCTGCGCTATTCCCGCGATTATACCATCGGGAAGCAGATCGAGATTCAGTTGACGCGCAGCAAGTACAACCTGCCCAACCGGTTTGAGCTGGAATGCAATCAGTCCATCGTCGGGCTTGTGGCCGAAGGTAGCGGTTGGGCGGTGACCACGGCGGCCAGTTTTCGGCGCGCGCGGCGGTTTCATGACAGCATCAACGCACAGCCCTTCCCGGGCCGGAACTTTGTGCGCACCGTGTCCCTGTTCACCACGGATGTGTATCCAAGATCGACCTCTCTGCTGATCCACCGCGTCCTCGGTAAACTGATCCAATCCAATTATTGCGACCCCATCGGGGCAAAACACCGCTGGATGGAGAACGAGTTCAGAACCTTGCCCAGCGGGGTCGACGGTTAGCGCGGGCGTATCAAGCTAGTCCTTGGTGCAGGGCGTCGCTTCGTGCCACACTGATCGGGTCATCGCACCGGGATCGCGCTTATGTCTGACGCAAAGCTTAAAGGCTGGAACCACACGCCCGAGGTTCCGATACAGGTCTCGCCCTTTTTCACCTGGCCGCTCAGGCCGGTCCGGATGCTGCGCTGGGTCTGGGACTCTTGGCTGCTGATCTCGGAAAAGCTGATTATCCTGCTGATTTCCTGCGCCTGTTACCTGTGGCTCAGCCCATCCCTGGCTGAGACGACGCAGTTACAGTTCGGCTGGATCGCGCAAATCTACGTTCGCAATCTGGTGCTGATCTTTTGCATCGCCGGGCTGCTGCACCTGTGGTTTTACAGGTATTCGGCCCAAGGCGATCGGCTGAAATACGACCCCCGGCCCCTGATGTTGAAGGGCAAACAGTTCACTCTGGGCGGTCAGGTGCGGGACAATATGTTCTGGACGCTCGGTTCCGGCGTGTTTTTCTGGACCGCTTACGAAGTGCTGATGTTCTGGTCGATGGCAAACGGCTTTGTCCCGTATGTCAGTTGGGCTGCAAACCCGATCTGGTTTGTTGCGATCTTCCTGCTGATCCCACTATGGGAGAGCTTTTATTTCTACTGGATCCACCGGCTGATCCACATTTCGTTTCTGTATAAACACATCCATTCGGTCCATCACCGGAATATCAATGTGGGGCCGTGGTCCGGCCTGTCGATGCACCCGGCAGAGCATGCGATTTATCTGGGGTCCGTCCTGATCCATTTCGTCATCGGCGCGCATCCGCTGCATATTATCTTCCACCTGCAATATTACACGCTGACAGCGGTCACGACGCATACCGGGTTTCAGGGGCTGGTGATCAAAGACAAAAACCGGCTGGCGCTGGGCACGTTCCACCATCAAATGCATCACCGGTATTTCGAATGTAACTACGGCTCGCTCGAGATGCCGTGGGACAAATGGTTCGGCTCGTTCCACGATGGCACCGTCGAGGCGAACGAGCGGATGCAGGACAGGCGCAAGTCGATTACGGGGAAGTAGCTTGCGCTGGCCCCAGCGATTGGCGGGTGATTACGGTGGTGTCCAGACGCAGCGAAGTCCCGGCCGAGCGTGTCTCGATCATATCAATAAGCTCGGCGGCGGCCTTGCGGCCCATCTCTCGGTGGGGGACGTGCACGGTTGTCAGCGATGGGGTAATGATTCGCGCAAGCTCGATATCGTCAAACCCTGTAATGGAAACTTCATCCGGGATTGAGATACCCATTTTCTGCGCCTGCCGCACCGCACCAACGGCCAGCACGTCATTGCCGCATAACACGGCGGTCGGACGCTGGGGCAGGGACATCAGCCGCCCGAAGGCGTCGGCGCCGTTTTCGATTTCATAGGTCGTCTCGATCACCGACAGAGAGGTCTCGGGCAGGCCATTTGCCCGCATCGCATCCCGTATCCCTTCGATTCTGAACCGCGCCCGGTCATTGCCTTTGGTAAGCGCGGATATGGCGGCAAGGCGCGTGTGGCCCAGTTTTATCACCTGTTCCGCCAAGGCCCGCATCGCCTGACGGTTGTCAAACCCGACCGACGGGGCGCTCTGGTTCGGGGCAAATGACCAGGCTACGACCACCGGAACTTTCTGCGTTTCCAGATAGTCGAATATGCGTGGATCGCGGTCATGACCGATCAGCAACAGCCCGTCCGCGCCGCGCGCGACAAGGGTGCGGATCTGTTCTTCCTCGGCTTCTGGCTGATAGGCGGAACTAGAGACCAGCAGGGTGTAGCCCTGGCTGTGAATTTCTTCCTGAAAGGCCTGTAACCCTCTGGCAAAGATCGCGTTTTCCATTGTTGGGATGATCGCGCCTATTGTGAATGAACGCTTGGCTGCCATGACACGCGCTGCGAAGTTCGGCGTATATCCAAGGTCTGAAACCGCCGTCATCACCCGGGCGCGGGTCGCTTCGACCACACGCTGCGGATTGTTCAGGCATCGCGACACCGTTGCCGTGGACACACCCGCCTTTTTGGCGACGTCATCCAGGGTTGGCGCGGAATGGGGTTTTGGCATCTTCAAACTCAGGTTTCGATTTCTCTTAACTCTACCCCGTTCCAAGCGCATGTGAAAGCATCAATGTAAGCGCTTGCATTTGTGATGTAAGCGCTTACAAATGGAGTTGGACCGATTCTATAAGGAGTCCCGGAAATGTTTCTTGCAGCCTCGATTGTCGTATTCGTCATCTACTTTGCGAATGTTGCGTTGGGTGCTTTCTCGAACGCAGCGTTTCTTGGGGATGTCGGAGAGATGTTGGTCCTGTTCGCGGCGTCGATCCTGTTCGTTGTCGCAATTCTGAAAAAGGAGGCCGACCGGGACACCGAAAACGGCGGCTGAATTTTTTGCTTGGGAGGGCAATTTATGAACAACGACAAGAACGAGCTGGCGTCCGCAGAACGTCGCAATTTTCTGAAACTCAGCGCCAGTGGGGCATTCACGGCTGCTTTGGTCGCAGGCGCAGGCGGGGTGCTTTGGTCGTCCGAGGCCGCAGCACAGACCGCCAAAGAAGAAAGCGAGCGGGAAAAGGCAGCCGATCATGTGATGACCATCGCAACGGCCTATGTGTTGGGCGCATCGCGCAGCTATCCGATCATGCAGCTGGACCTGAAGGAAAACATCCAGAACGCCACCAATGGTAAGGTTTATGTGAAACTGGCGCCGGGTGGTCAGTTGGGTGCAGGCGGCTCGCTGGTGCAGAAGGTGCAGGGCGGAACCATTCAGGCCGCGCAGCACTCGCTGTCGAACTTTGCGCCGTTTGCATCGACCGTCGACCTGATCAACATGCCGTATCTGTGTGGCTCGAACCAGCGGTTCACCAACCTGGTGCATTCCGACACCTGGAAAAACGAAGTGCATCCCAAGGTCGAGGCTGCGGGCTTCAAGGCGCTGTTCTATGTTGTCATCGACCCGCGCGTTGTTGCGGTCCGTCAAGGCGGCGATGCCGTTCTCACCCCGGGCGATATGAGCGGTATCAAGTTCCGCGTGCCGGGCTCGAAAATGCTGCAGCAGTATTACCGCATGGTCGGTGCCAACCCGACGCCGGTGGCATGGGGTGAGACCCCCTCGGCCATTAAACAGGGTGTGGCGGATGCGCTTGACCCGTCCGTGGGCGCGCTGTTTGTCTTTGGCTTCAAGGACATCCTCAGCCACGTGACCTTTACCCAGGCAGTGCCGGACAGTCAGGTCTATTCCTGTAACCTGGAATGGTTCAACTCGATGCCCGCCGATGTGCAGGAAGGCATCATGTGGGGCTCGGAAATGACCAGCCACCAGAATCTGTCCAAGGTGCCTTCTGCGCGCGCCTATGCCATGGCGGAACTGAACAAGGCGGGCGTGCAGTTCCACTCGCTCAGCGACGATCAACTGGCCGAATGGCAGGACGCAGGCGGCTATCAGAACGCCGACTGGGATCCGTTCAAGACCGAGCTGGCCGGGTCGATGGACAACTTCGAGAAGCTTGTCGAAGCGGCCGGTACGCAGGGCAAATACTACGTCCACGACGCATAATGCGATCTAGGCGGGTGCGCTGCGGCGCGCCCGTTTGCTCCACAATAAGCAGCATATTTAAGCGGTTAGCGTGACTGCCTTCTGAAGTGCTGCCAAGAATTGGGACCGGACATGACTGTACTTCAGAAAATAGACCGGGATGCCGAGCGCTGGCTGCTGCTGGTGTTCTACGTGATGCTGGTCATCACCATGGCAATCGAGGTGCTGCGGCGCGAGATTTTCGCCTATTCCTCGATCTGGGGCGAAGAGATCGTCCGGTATTCCTTTATCTACCTCGCCTGGATCGGGGCCGCGGCCGCGGTCAAAGAACGCGCGCACATCCGCATCGATGTGGTCATGCATTACCTGCCGCAGCGGCCCAAGGCACTGCTGTATATCTTCGGTGATCTGGTGATGTTCGTTGTGGCGGTTATCGCGCTCTACTGGTCCTACGAGGCGGTGCATGTCTCGGCCAAGTTCGGATCGGTAACGGATGGTTTGCGGGTCTCGAAGGTCTGGTTCCTGATGGCCGTTCCAACTGGATTTGCGCTGATGATCTGGCGCTTGATCCAATCCCTGATGCGCGATCTGAAATCCCTTCGCGACGGTACCCCCGTCTTCGAAGGCGACAAGCTGTTTGACTGAGGAGACCCGCAATGCTTTGGAATTCCCTCAATCAAACCGTTGAACTTGGCTGGGATTTTTACCTGCCCGTCATTCTGTTCGTTGGCCTGATCGCCATGGCCGTGCCCGTTTGGGCCGCCATTGGCACCGCCGCGATCGTCATGCTGGTCATGTCCGGCGACCTGCCGCTGAGCCTTGTGGGCGAAAGCCTGTTCACCGGCATCGACGCCTTCGCCCTGACCGCCGTGCCGCTGTTCATTCTGACCGGCGACGTGCTGGTCCGCACCGGGTTGTCGCGCAAGTTTCTTGACGTGGCCGAGGCGCTGACCTGTTTCGCCAAGGGCGGCTTCGGCTCGGCCACCGTGCTGGTCTGCGGCATGTTCGCGGCGATCTCGGGCTCGGACGCAGCGGGTGCTGCCGCCGTGGGCCGGATGACGATCAACCGTCTGGTCGAAAGCGGCTACCCGCGCCCCTATGCCTGTGCACTGGTTGCGGCGGGGGCCTGTACCGGCATCCTGATCCCGCCGTCGATCGCCTATATCATCATCGGGCTTGTGCTGGGCATATCCGCCTCGACCCTGTTTTTGGCCGCACTTATCCCCGGTCTGGCCATTCTGGTCTCGATCCTCATCACCAACATCATCATGAACCGTCTCTATGCCTATGAGGGCGGCGGCATGATGACGATGGGTGAGTGGCTGGCCAATCTGGGCAAGGCCCTGAAATCCGGCTGGTATGCTTTCATCGTGCCGGGCATCATCTTCTACGGAATCTTCTCGGGCCGTTTGACGCCGACCGAGGCAGGGGCGACCGCAGTTGTCGTCACCATTATCATGGGCTTCATCCTACGCACGCTGACGCTGGCTGATTTCCCATCGATGCTGGTCAGCTCAGCCAAGGTGAACGGGGTGATCCTGCCGATCATCGCCTTCTCGGCCCCGCTGGCCGAGGCGCTGGCGATCATGGGCGTGCCGCAGGGCTTTGTGACATCCGTGACCAACCTGACCGACGATCCCTACCTGCTGATCCTGCTGATGATCGGCATCCTGATCGCCGCAGGCTGTGTGATGGAGACGACACCGAACATCGTGATCCTTGCGCCGATCCTGAAGCCGCTGGCAGACAATATCGGCATGAACGAGATTCAGTTCTGCATCATGATGATTACTGCGCTTGGCGTGGGTTTCATCACCCCGCCGCTGGGTCTGAACCTGTTCGTCGTTTCGGGCATTACCGGAGAGTCGATCCTGAAAATCGCCGCTCGCGCTGTGCCCTTTGTACTGACCATGCTGATCGTGGTGATCCTGATCGCCTATGTACCAGCCGTTTCAACCACTTTGCTTCCTGCAATCTACCAATAGGATCTGCTGAATATGCCGCGTGACTATTTGAAAAAGGCAACCCTGACGGCGCAATCGCATGCGTCCGAGGTTCACGATACGGTCAAGACCATTCTGTCCGATATCGAGGTGGGTGGCGATGCCAAGGCGCTGGAATACGCCGCGAAGTTCGACAAGTTCGAGGGTAACGTTCTGATGACTCAGGACGAGATCGACGCCGCCATCGCGCTGGTGCCGGAGAAGCTGAAGGCCGATATCCGCTTTGCCCATGACAACGTGCGCCGCTTTGCCGAAACGCAAAAGGCCACTGTGTCGGATGTGCAGACCGAGATCGTGCCGGGCGTTGTCGCGGGGCAAAAAGCCATCCCCGTGGATGCGGCAGGGTGCTATGTGCCCGGCGGGCGCTACAGCCACATCGCCAGCGCGATCATGACGGTGACGACCGCCAAGGTAGCCGGGTGCCGCCACATCACGGCCTGTTCGCCTCCGCGTCCGGGTGAGGGTGTGGCCCCTGCGATTGTCTATGCCGCGCATATCTGCGGGGCCGACAGTATTCTTGCAATGGGCGGTGTGCAGGGCGTGGCCGCGATGACCTATGGTCTGTTCGGCTTGCCACGCGCGAATATCCTTGTGGGGCCGGGCAATCAGTTCGTGGCCGAGGCAAAGCGTATTCTCTATGGCAAGGTCGGCATCGACATGATCGCGGGACCGACGGACAGCCTGATCCTTGCCGATAGCAGCGCAGATGCGCATGTGGTCGCGACCGATTTGGTCAGTCAGGCCGAGCATGGCTATAACTCGCCCGTCTGGCTGGTGACCGATGATCGTGCGTTGGCGCAAAAGGTGATGGAGCTTGTGCCCGCGCTGATCGAAGACCTGCCGGAACTGAACCGCGAAAACGCATCCGCCGCGTGGCGCGACTATGCTGAGGTGATCGTCTGTGCAGATCGCGAGGAAATGGCCGCATGTTCCGACGACTATGCGCCTGAACACCTGACCGTCCAGGCCGAGGATCTGGATTGGTGGCTGAACCGTTTGACCTGCTATGGTTCGCTGTTTCTGGGTGAGGAAACCACCGTGTCCTATGGCGACAAGGCCACCGGCACCAACCACGTTCTGCCCACCTCGGGCGCGGCCAGCTACACCGGGGGCCTAAGCGTCCATAAGTATATGAAGATCGTGACATGGCAGCGGGCAACGCGCGAAGGGTCCAAGCCTATCGCAGTCGCAACTGCGCGCATCTCACGACTGGAAGGGATGGAAGGCCACGCCCGTGCCGCTGATGTGCGGCTGGCCAAGTATTTCCCGGATGAGCAATTCGACCTGACCGCAGATGGATGACCCACGTTCGCTCTTTGACCTGACAGGGCGCGTGACCTGCGTCACCGGCGCAAGCTCGGGGCTGGGGCGACGGGTGGCTTTGGTACTGGCGCAGGCCGGGGCCAAGGTGGTCGGCGTCGCGCGGCGGGCCGATGCGTTGTCTCAACTATGCGATGAGATCGGGGCAAATGCTGCCGCAGTAACTGGCGATGTTGCGGATCGAGGGAATATGGGGGCTTTGGTCGCCGAAATCTCTTCCCCCTTCGGCCCGCCTGACATCATCGTCCACGCCGCCGGGGTGAACACGCGCGAGGCGGCGGATGATGTGACGGGGCAGGGATGGGATGCGACTCTGGCCCTGAACCTGAGCGCACCGTTTTTCCTCAGCCAGGCCATGGTGCCCGCGATGAAGGAAAAAGGCTGGGGCCGGATCGTGAACTTTGCCTCGCTGCAAACAACACGGGCCTTTCCGGGTGGCATCGCCTATGGCGCGACCAAGGCCGGGATCGGGCAGTTGACCCGCGCCATGGCCGAGGCATGGTCGCCGCACGGCATCACCGCCAACGCCATCGGGCCGGGGTTCTTCCCGACCGAACTGACGCAGGCCGTGTTCGACGACCCGGAGCGCGCCGCGCGAAACGCCGCACAGACTTGCATCCAACGCAATGGGCGGATGGAGGATATGGACGGGCCGATCCTGTTTCTGTGCTCGAAGGCCTCGGATTATGTCACCGGGCAAATCCTCATGGTGGACGGGGGGTTCACAGCGAAATGAAAGCGCTTGTCTATGAAGGTGTCGAACAGGTTGTGCATCGTGAGGTGCCGGATGCCGTGCCGGAATTTGGCGAGCATCTGATCCGGGTTGAGGCGGTTGGCATCTGTGGCTCGGACATGCATGCCTATCTGGGGCATGACGCTCGACGCCCCGCGCCGTTGATCCTGGGCCACGAAGCCGCAGGCGTGATTGTCGGCGGTCAGCGCGATGGCGCGCGCGTGACGGTCAACCCTCTGGTCACCTGCGGGGGCTGTCCCGCCTGCAGGTCGGGTCGGGAAAACCTGTGCCCAAACCGCCAGATCATTTCGATGCCCCCGCGCGAAGGGGCTTTTGCGCAATATGTCACCATGCCAGACCGCAATCTGGTCGAGGTGCCCGAGGATGTGCCGCTAGGCAAGGCCGCTTTGGCCGAACCTCTGGCGGTTAGCTGGCATGCGGTTCGGCTGGCCATCGCAGCGCTGCATCCGGCAAGCGAAAAGCGCGCCCTGGTGCTGGGCGGCGGCGCAATTGGGCTGGCCGCTGCGCTGGCGTTAACCGCGATGGGCGTCGAAGAGGTCACTCTGGCCGAACCGAATCCGGGGCGGCAGGACTTTCTGCTGAGGCTTGGCCTGCGCGTTGTCGACGGCGTCATAGGAACCTATCCGATCGTGATCGACGCGGTCGGCTTTGCAGCGACCCGTGCGACCGCCTCGGCCTGCGCCGAACCCGGTGGCGTTATAGCTCATGTCGGTTTGGGTGAGGATACGGGTGGCTTGGACATTCGCCGCATGACCCTGCAAGAGGTCACGTTCATCGGAACCTACACCTACACCGCCGAAGATTTCCGCCAAACGGCGCAGGCCATTTTCGACGGCCGTCTTGGCCAGCTGGACTGGACCGAAGCGCGACCCTTGTCCCAAGGCGCTCAGGCGTTTCGCGATCTGCGCTCTGGCGCGGTTGCCGCGCCAAAGATTATCCTGGACCCGTGGCAATAGACCGGGCTGAAAAGGAGTTTGATATGTATAAGAAAGTTCTTGTCCCGATGGCGCTGGATCACGGCATTTCGCAGCACACGCTCGAGGTTGCCCGCGCGCTGTCCGAAGAGGGGGCCGAGATCGTCGCCCTGCATGTCTACGAGATGCCGCAGGGCTCGGTCAGCGCATATCTCGACAAGGCGGCGGTCGCCGAAGGATTTCAGCGCGCCCGTCTGGAGTTGCTGAAAAAGGTCGAAGGGCTGGACGGTGTGACCGCTGAGATCGTGAAGGGCCACACCGCGCGGACAATCATCGACTATGCCGGCAGCAACGATGTGGATTGCATTGTCATCGGTTCTCACAAGCCCGACCTCAGCGACTATTTCCTGGGATCGACCGCGTCGCGCGTCGTTCGCCATGCCCCCTGCGCCGTGCATGTGCATCGCGGGGGCTGAATTCCTCAATCGCGCTTATCGCGCCCCAATCAGGACCAAAAGCCGGACCATGAACATAGACAAGAAGATCACTGACGATCTGGTGGCGAACGATATCTCGTTCGTGACCACCGTCCCCTGCAAGCAACTGGCCGGGGTGATAGAAGAGATCGACCAACGCGACGGCATCTTCCACATCCCGTCAAACAAGGAAGACGAAGGCATGGGCCTGTGCGCCGGTGCCTGGATGGGCGGCAAACGTCCGGCCATCATCATGCAGAACACCGCCATCGGCGTGACGATCAACACGCTGGCGACGCTGATCCAGTATTACCGGATGCCGCTGCCCATGCTGATCTCGTATCGCGGAGAGCTGCGCGAACCCGTGGCCTGCCAGGTCGAGATGGCTGTGCACACCAAAGCGCTGTTGGCGCAGATGAACATCCCGACCTACCATTTCCACAAACAATCGGATGTCGAAGAGCTCGACATGATCCTGAAATACACCTTCATGTGCAACAAGCCGGTCGCCATCCTGACCGATGCCAATTTCTGGGGAGGCTATGGCGACCAATGATCCGTTCCGAGATTCTGAAAGAAATCGCCCCGATCCTGCGTGACCAACTGGTGGTCTGCAATATCGGTATTCCCAGCCAGGAACTGCACGCCATCGACGATCAGCCGACCAACTTTTACATGCTTGGCACGATGGGGCTGGCTTCGTCCATTGGTTTGGGGCTTGCGCTGTCGCAACCGAAACCGGTGATCGTGATCGATGGGGATGGCTCGATCCTGACCAATCTGGGCACGTTGCCGACCATCGCCAACAACGTGGCCGATAACTATGTCCTGCTGATTGTCGACAATGGCTCGTACGGGTCGACCGGGGATCAGCCGACCTACGCAGGCCAGAAGACCTCGTTGACGAAAATGGCACAGGCCGCCGGGTGCGAACGTGTGATTGAATGCGCCGCCGAAGACACGGGCCGCGTGCTGCAAGAGGCGCTGGATGCCAAGCAGATGACCATCATCGTCGCCAAGTGTGAAAGCGGCAATGCCAAGATGCCGGTTATCACCATGGATCCGGTGGTGATCCGCGACCGCTTTATGAAGGCCGTTCAGGCCTGATGGGCGCAAGCGCCATTCACTGCGCCGAAGACGCCCGCCGCCTTGCGCGGCGGCGTTTGCCTTGGATGGTGTTCGACTATATCGACGGTGCAGCGGGATCCGAGGTTGGGGCTGCGCGCAACCGCGCCGCAATGGATGCGATGACCCTGCGCCCGCGCATCCTGCGGGATGTGAGTGACCGTTCGCTTGAAAGCTTGGTTTTCGGCAAACCCTCGCAACGTCCCTTTGGCATTGCGCCCATGGGCATGTGTAACCTGTCCGGTCCGGGGGCCGACCTGATGTTGGCGCGGCTGTCTGCGCGTTATTCGGTGCCTTTGGGGGTCTCGACTGTGGCCTCAACGCCCATGGAAGAGATGCTGGACGTGTCCGAAGGCAACGCCTGGTTTCAGCTGTATTTCAGTGGCGATGGATCGGGGACAGCCAAGCTAGTGGATCGGGCCAAGGCGGCAGGTTACGAGACACTGGTCCTGACCGTTGACGTGCCCGAGGTCGGGCGCAGACCGCGCGAATTGCGGCATGGGTTCCGTATGCCGTTCCGGCTGGGCCCGCGTCAGTTTCTGGACTTTGCCCTGCATCCGCGCTGGTCCCTGTCGACCCTCGCGCATGGCAAGCCTCAGATGGCGAATTTCCTGATGGAGGGCTACACGTTCGACCGAACCGAAAGCCGCGCCAAAGCCGATTGGGACACTCTGGCAAGGCTCAGGGATCAATGGCCGGGGCATCTGGTCGTCAAAGGCGTTCTGGATGCCGAGGATGCAGTTGCTTTGAAAACAGCTGGTGTGGACGCAATTCAGGTCTCAAGCCATGGGGCCAGGCAATTGGAAAGCGCACCGGCCCCGTTCTCGGTTCTGCCCGACATCCGCGCGGCGGTCGGTGAAGACTATCCGTTGTTCTACGACAGCGGGCTGCGATCCGGCGAAGATGCGCTGAAGGCAATCCGGAACGGCGCTGATTTCACCTTTTTCGGGCGCATTCTGCAATTCGCCATAGCCGCCGGAGGCGAGGCGGGGCTGAACCAGCTTTGGCAGGTGCTGAGCGATGAGATGAGCATCGCCATGGCTCAGATCGGGGCGACACGGGTCGCGCGATCAGCCGAATAGGGCACCATGTATCAGACCAAGGACCGGTCGTTTTTGAGGTGCCGTTGCACCATGTTGCGGACCTGTCGGCCTTTCGACGGGATGCGCCGCGCAGAGTGTGCCACGTAGCCCGGCAGCCGTAGGAACGGGAACAATTCTAAGATTTCGGCGCGGGCGGCGGACGGCAGGCTGCGCATGGCTTGCGGACCGGTGAACAGGCTTTCTGACGGTGCACCTTCGGCAAAGACGACCTCATGCCGGTCAAACAGCATGTGGTAATAGGTGACCTTCCTTGCGGTGTCTTCGCAATCAATGCCCGGCAGTTCGGTCAGCATATGCGCAGGCACCAACACCTCGGCCGCGTCGAACATCCGCGTGGCGATGGGTGAGCGGACAAGCATCCGGTGCTGCGGCGATACAAGCAGATCGCGACGGGGCAAACCGCTGCCTAAAGCGCCAGCTTCAATCCGTATCGGCCTTAGCTTGGGTTTGGCGGCCAAAGCCGCCTGATCCAACTGGCACGCGCCAATCCAGCGGATGGGCTGATCACCGTGATCGGCAGTGCAGACCAGATCACCGGCGGACAGAGATTCAATCGGTTTTGGCCCCGCAGGAGTCGTGATCAGGGTGCCAGCGACAAAACAGGGCACGTCGATGATCGCGGTTGGGTCTGACGTGTCAGGCGCGTTGGTCGGCGTGACATTGACCACCTGGATGTCATAAGTGACCCCCGGATCCAACGGTTCGGACGTGATGTAGCCAACCAGCGTGCCTTCGATTTCAACGGCATAAACCGTGATGTTGCCGCCACCGGGTACCGTCAGGATATAGGATTCCTCAAGATAGATGTCACCGCTGCCAAAAGTGGTCGAACCGTCCAGACTGGTCACAACACCGGTCTGTGTTGCGTCATCTCCGTTTTCGTTATTGAAGCGGTCCCCGTTGAAGATGGTGCCGTCATCCGGCAAAGGATTCGCGCCGTTCAGAATGGTGCCGCCTGCGTCGTCCTGAACATCAAAGACCCTGCGATCCGTGCCGGGGCTGTAGCTGGCCGCCAGTGTGATCGTATCCTGCCCGACAAAGTTCACTGAAATAACGTCCGGCGCGTAGCCGATATACGAGTAGTTCGCCATGACCTAACCCAAACCTCATCCCCTAACAAACCGCCCTGTTTCAATTCATTGATTAAGCCAGGGAGGTTGGCGTTCCCTTAACGGCACCAACCTGCGGCTGAGCTAGTGCGCCTTTGAGGCAATTTGTGGGCGCAGGCGATCAAAACTGGGTGAGGTGGCCAGAGTTTTGAAAGGAACTGAAACAGGTGCGCCAGTCCCCATGTGATCAGACCTTTTTGGCGCAAAAACCTCACACAGCGGTTTCAGTTTGGATAAGGTATTTCACATTGGGACCGTTTCGGAACACGATTGCAAAACCACAATAATGGGACAGAACCTTGGCCGATACTTCCCCGCGTGAGGCGGTGTTTCTGAACGGAAGCCTGATGCGGCATGTGACACGGATGTCACTGACAACCAGCATTGGTTTGATGGCGATTTTTGCCGTCGATTTCGTCGATATGGTTTTTATCTCGATGCTGGGCAATGACGCATTGGCCGCAGCCGTCGGATATGCCGGGACGCTGCTGTTTTTCACCAACGCGATCAATATCGGCTTGTCTATCGCGGCCGGGGCGCTTGTCGCGCGCGAGCTTGGGGCAGGCAGGCCCGAACAAGCACGGCACTACGCGTCCAGCGTTGCGACACTGGGCCTGATTGTCGGTTCAATTACCTCAGGTTTGGTATTGTTAAATATCAGCTTTTTGCTGTCATTGCTTGGCGCGGAAGGCGAGGTTTTGCGGCTGGCGACCCGCTATGTCTCGATCATTCTGCCTACCATGTGGGTTATGTCGATTGCCATGGCGGCGATGGCCGTTCTGCGCGCGCACGGGGACGCCAGACGGTCGATGATGGCCACGATCTATGGCGGGCTTGTCAACGCGGTGCTCGATCCGATCCTGATCTTTGGGGTTGGGCTGGGGCTGGACGGCGCGGCCATTGCCTCGGTCGTGGCGCGGGTGTGCATGTTGGCGGCGGCGTTGTGGCCCGCATTGCGCGTGCATCAGGGCTTTGCGCGCCCCTCGTTGAAACAGGTCGGGCGCGACCTTCGGCCTGTGCGTGCCATCGCGATCCCCGCTGTTCTGACCAATGTGGCAACGCCGATTGGCAACGCGATTGTCGTGCGTGAGATTGCTCAGTACGGGACAGATGCGGTCGCGGGTATGGCGGTGATCGGGCGGTTGTTGCCGGTGGCGTTTTCGGTGATCTTCGCGCTTTCTGGCGCGATCGGGCCCATTATCGGCCAGAATTTCGGGGCCGAGAAGTTCGACCGGGTTCGCGCGGCCTATCTGGCAGGGATCAAATTCACGGCGATTTATGTCCTGGGCATGGCCGCAATCCTGTTTTTGCTGCGTGCCCCCATTGCGGATCTGTTTGTGGCGCAGGGCGAGACCCGCGTGCTGATCTACCTGTTCTGCGGGCCGCTGGCCCTGGCGTCGTTCTTCAACGGGGTGATCTTTGTTGCAAATGCCAGCTTCAACAATCTGGGCCATCCGGTCTATTCCACATGGATCAACTGGGGCCGCCACACGGTTGGAACCTGGGTATTTGCGACCTTGGGCTCGTACCTGGCAGGCGCGCCCGGAGTTCTGCTGGGTCAGGCGTTTGGCGGCGTCATTTTCGCCGTCATCAGTTGGGTTATGGTGATGCGCGTTGTCTCGGGCCTGCAAAGTTCGCAAGCGATTGAGCCTTTTGCGGATCAAAACCGCCTCCACTCTCTATTCGGGCGGCGAGGGTGGTAACGGTGTCAGTTGCCCTGATTGCGGGCTTCCAGCCGCTCCAAATTCACGACCGTTGACAGCATGATGCGATCATGGCTCCAGTCTCCGGTCTGTTGGATCGAAGCGGATCCCAAGGCCAGCAAGGCCGCGAAGATCAGCGTCAGTCCCAGAAAGGCCACCGGCAAGGGCGCGGAAACGGTCGGAGTGTCGGTCAACGCGATGACCCGCTGTCGCAGCACGCGCTTGGCGTTTCCGCTTGTGACCATTGCGACATGCAACACACGGGGGCTGCCTTTGGCGACCGAACGTGCGCAGTAATCCAGCAAACACGTCGTGTAGTCCCTTGTATCAATCCGCTTGCGCGCGACAACCGACTGGTCGCAGGCCAGTTCGCGCAGGCGGTCGAACTGGTATTTCAGGATCAGATAAGCCGGGTTCCAGAACAGCAGGGGGCGCAGAAGTTCGAACCCCAACTCCCACTCGACGTCGCCTGCGCGGATGTGCTGAAACTCATGCGCAAGTGCAAATCGCAGCTCGCGCGGGGTATCCAGAAGGTGACTGGGCAAGACCACGTGGCGGCGGCGCAGGCCGCGGACGGCGAAAGGAACGGTGATACGGTCGGACAGGCGGATATCGACCTTGTTGGATCGCCGCCAGAGAAAGCTGGACGTGACCGTGTCGCGGATCGCAAGCGCGTCGCGTGTGACACGCAAAGCCAGCAGGGCAGCGACACATGCCAGCAGGGCCAATAGAACGGTAACAGCAGAGGATTGACCGGACAGCACCAGATCGACCCAACGCTCGCGCGTATTCAGCAACGCTTCGAACTGGGTCGCAGGCATCGCAATGTCGCCACGCAGATAGGCGGCCACCGCGATATCGCCAAGGGCAAACCCCCGATCAGGCCAGGCCAGACTGGACAGTGCCGAAACGCCAAGCGCAAGGATCGGGCTGACCAGAACGCAAATACACAGCGCCTTGAACGCGTGCAGCTGCGAGATAAACCCGGTGCGCAGTGACGTGCGGGCCAGAGCCGCGCGGGCGATCAGCCAGATAAGGGCCGACAGGCCCAGCACGATGTTCATTTCCAGAAATGCGTCGAGTACCGGTTTAACCGCGGTCATTTTGCAGTCTCCTCTCTACCAGTGCTCGAATTTCCTCCAGATCGGTTTCGCTCAGACCTTCATCATCGACCAGCCGGGCGACCAGTGAGGCGGGCGTGTTGTCAAACAACGTCCGCGACAGGTTCTGAAGTGAGCGTGCCTGATACCTGTCCTTGTCCAGAAGCGGTCTGTAGATCAGGGTCTTGCCGTCCTTGCGGCTTTCGACAAATCCCTTTTCATCGAGAATACGCAGGATCGTGGCCCCTGATGTATAGGCCAGATTCCGTTCCGGGGGCAGGCGGTCCAATACATCCCGCACCGAGCCGTGACCAAGCGCCCAAAGCTCGTTCATGAACTCCAGTTCAACTTCGGTCAGCAGATTTGTTGTCTTTTTCTTACGCATCGATCTCGGTGTCGTCATGATTGGTCTGCCTGTCAGACAAGCATCCTTTCGCCGTTTCGCAAAGTCTAAACTTTCCAGAAGACGAAGATGCCCCAGCCGATGGACAGGAAAAGCGGGGTCCAGACCGGTTGGCCGACCAGCCCAAGCCAGGCGAGGAAGATATAGGCCGAGCCGAGAAGCGTGATGAACAGCCGGTCGCCCAGTGTGGTCGTCAGGCCCAAAACCCCGCGCCGCTCGACCCCGTCGCGGTATTTGAAGCCTTCCAGAATACCGATCAGGGCGATGGCCGAGAAGATGCCGACAAACAGGGCCAAGGTCGCCGGGGTCCAGGCCATCCAGAAATCGGGCCACAGGGGATCGGTCCACGAGAAGCCTTTTTCCTCTTGCTGGCCGACGCTGCCCCATCCGGATTGCTGGGCGAATGCCATGGTGGGCAAAAAGGGCAGGGTGAGAAGAAGTTTACGCATATCGAACCTCACACACGTCCCATCGCGAAACCGCGCGCGATGTAGTTGCGGACAAACCAGATGACGATGGCGCCGGGGATGATGGTCAGGGTTCCGGCGGCGGCCAGCAGACCTAACTCATACCCCGCGCTGGAGGCGGTGCGGGTCATCACGGCAGCGATGGGTTTGGCCTCGACCGCCGTCAGGGTTTTGGCCAGCAGCATCTCGACCCATGAGAACATGAAGCAGAAGAAGGCAGCGACGCCGACGCCCGCTTTGATATTGGGCAGGAAGATCGTCACGAAGAAGCGCGGGAAGGAATAGCCGTCGACATAAGCCGTTTCATCCAGTTCCTTGGGGATGCCGCGCATGAAGCCTTCCAAAATCCACACCGCCAGCGGCACGTTGAACAGCGTATGTGCCAGCGCCACAGCCAGATAGGTGTCGAACAGGTGGATCGACGAATAAAGCTGGAAGAAGGGCAGCGCGAAAACCGCCGCCGGGGCCATCCGGTTGGTCAGCAGCCAGAAGAACAACTGCTTGTCGCCCAGGAACCGATAGCGCGAGAACGCATAGGCCGCAGGCAGGGCCACACAGACCGACAACACCGTATTGATCGTCACGTAGATGATCGAGTTGATGTAGCCCCAGTACCATGTCGGATCGGTGAAGATGGTGATATAGTTCTCCAGCGTAAAGGTCTGGGGAAACAGGGAAAAGCCCGACAGGATCTCGTTTGTCGTTTTGAAGGACATCGCCACCAGCCAATAGATCGGCAGCATCAGGAACGCGATATAGAGGATCGGGATAAGGGACCGCTTCTTCATTGCGCGTCATCCTTTGTCATCAGAGTGTAGAAGACCCAACTCACCAGCAGCGTGATGGCGAAATAGATCAGGCTCATCGCCGCCGCAGGGCCAAGGTCGAACTGTCCCAGCGCGATTTTCACAAGGTCGATCGACAGCAAGGTGGTCGAGTTTCCGGGGCCGCCGCCGGTCAGAACGAAGGGCTCGGTATAGATGTTGAAACTGTCCATGAACCGCAGCAGGACGGCGATGGTCAGGACGGTTTTCATCTTGGGCAACTGAATATAGCGGAACACCGACCATGGGCTGGCCCCGTCGATCTTGGCGGCTTGATAATAGGCATCCGGGATCGAGACCAATCCCGCATAGCACAGCAGCACGACCAGCGACGTCCAGTGCCAGACATCCATGACGATGACGGTAATCCAGGCCGAGATCGGCTGTTGCGTCATGTCATAGTTGATGCCCAGAACGTCATTCAGGAAATACCCCAACAACCCGATCTTGGGCAGCGTGAAGATGTTCCACATCGAGCCCACGACGTTCCACGGGATCAGCATCGGCAGGGCCATCAGCACCAGACAGACCGGCACCCAGAAGCCTTTGCGGGGCATCGAAAGGGCGACGATGATGCCCAGCGGCACCTCGATCAGCAGGATCAGGAAGGTGAACAGGAACTGTCGCCCCAGCGCGGCCTGAAACCGGTCGGACCGCAGGATCTGTTCGAACCAGCCAAGCCCTTCCCAGAAGAACTGGTTGTTGCCGAAGGTTTCCTGCACCGAGTAGTTGACCACTGTCATCATCGGCACCAGCGCGTTGAAAGCAACCAGCGCCAGAACCGGCAGGACAAAGAACCATGCCTTTTGGTTTTCCGTTCTCATTGTGCCCGCTCCTGAGTTGCGATCCAGCCGTCGCGGTAGACGCGGGATTGTTCGGGTTTGAATTGCAGAAAAACCTGTGATCCCAGTTCGGGAACCTCATGTTCCGTGACAGCTTTGAGGGCGGTGTTGCCGACCATCGCGCTGACGACGTAGTGGCGGCCAATGTCGGAAACTTTGGTCACATGCGCCGGGATACCGGTATCGCCAAAGCCCACATATTCAGGGCGGATGCCCAGATCGGTGCGGCCTCCGTCGCCATGGGTCGGGCCTTCCAGCATGACCTCGTGGCCCTCGAACACGGCCCGATCGCCCTTGGCCTCGCAGGGCAGCACGTTCATGCCGGGTGAGCCGATGAAGTGGCCGACGAAGGTGTGCTGAGGGCGCTCGAACAGTTCAACCGGTGTGCCGATCTGCACCACCTCGCCGTCTTGCATCACCACGACTTCATCAGCGAAGGTCAGCGCCTCGGTCTGGTCGTGGGTCACGTAGATCATCGTGGCCTGCACGCGCTGGTGCAGTTCTTTCAGTTTGGACCGCAGCTTCCATTTCAGATGCGGGTCGATCACGGTCAACGGTTCATCGAACATCACCGCGTTCACGTCGTCGCGGACCAGCCCGCGACCCATCGAGATCTTCTGTTTGTTGTCAGGGCTGAGGCCCGAGGCGCGGGTGTATAGCATATCCGTGACGTCCAGCATCTCGGCGATCTCATCGACGCGGCGTTTGATGGTCGCCGGGTCAACACCCCGGTTTTTCAACGGGAAAGCAAGGTTTTCGCCCACTGTCATCGTGTCGTAGATCACCGGGAACTGGAACACCTGTGCGATGTTACGCTGATCGGGGGGCAGGGCGGTGACGTCCTGACCATCGAACAGAATCTGCCCCTCAGACGGTGTCAGCAGGCCCGAGATGATGTTCAGCAACGTGGACTTGCCGCAGCCCGACGGGCCAAGCAGCGCATATGCGCCGCCGTCGCGCCAGGTTACGTCGATTTCCTTCAGCGCATAGTCCTCAGGGCCTTTGGGTGAGGGCATATAGCTGTGCCGCAGGTTTGAAAGCTTGATCTGAGCCATGTCACGCGACCCTTTGGCCGTCTTGGCCGAAATACCGGCAATGGGCCGGGTTCATGTAGAAACTGTGGTCCTCACCCACCCGGTAGGGATGTACCCCTGCGGCCAGAGAGACCCATGCATCCTCGCCATGCTGGAAATGTGCGCTGGAATCTGAGCCCGACAGTTCAGTCACGATCACCCGGCCCGTCAGTTCAACATCCGCTTCCGACGTTCGGAACGGAGTTACGCGATGCGGGCGTACGGCGACGGAGTAGTCGCCATCTGCCATGCCCGAGACATTCCAGCGACCGCCGCCTTCCAATTGCGCCATCGCGCCTGTCACTTTGACCCGACCCACATTGATTGGCGGATCCGAAAAGACGCGCGCAGCGGCGATGTTTTCTGGGTTGCGGTAAATGTCGGCGGTGGGGCCGAACTGTGTCACGCAGCCATCTTCCATCAGGGCGGTGTGACCACCCAACAGCAGGGCCTCTTCGGGTTCCGATGTGGCATAGACCACCACTGCGCCGCGTCCTGCAAACAGGTCGGGCAGTTGCTCACGCAGTTCTTCGCGCAGCTTGTAGTCGAGATTGGCCAGCGGCTCGTCCAGAAAAACAGCGCGGCTTTCCTTGGCAATCGCCCGCGCCAGCGCAGTACGTTGCTGTTGCCCGCCCGACAGCTCATGCGGGCGGCGGTGCAGCATGGGACGCAGTTGCAGCAGGTCGGCAGCCTCTTCGACGCGGCCCTCGATCTCGGACTTTGCCATGCCCGCCACGCGCAGGGGCGAGGCGATGTTGTCGAACACGCTCATATGCGGGTAGTTGACGAAAAACTGGTGCACCAGACTGATCTGCCGCTTCTGCGTGTTCAGCCGGGTCACATCCTGCCCATCCATCAAAACCTTGCCCGAGGCGATCGGGTCCAGCCCGGCCATCATCTTGATAAGCGAGGTCTTTCCCGAGCCGGTCGCGCCCAGCAGCACATTGAAATGGCCGGTTTGCAGCGTCAGGTTTGTAGGCTTGATATGGATGACGTTGCCGACCCGTTTGGTCGCGTCCTGTAGTTCGATCATCGGGGAAACTCGTGGGGTATTTGGGGTAGGCCGGGCTGAAGCCCGGCCTACGATGTTGCGTTTACTGGGACTGCCAGCGCTGAACCAGTTCGTCATAGTTGACGGTCTGACCCTGCGGCTTTTCGTTCTCCAGCTTCGCCTTGGGCGAACCGGCCTTTTCCAGCCAGAAGGACGGATCCTGCGGCTCGTTCAGGCGGGGGCCACAGCCGCCGTAGACATTGGCTGCTTCGTCCGCCGCCTGCATCCGGGACATGGTGATGTCCATCTCTTCGGCCAGACGATCCATCGCCTCTTGCGGAGTGAACGCGCCCGAGTTCACGTCACCGATCTGCTGCCACCAGATCTGGGCCAGCTTCGGATAATCCGGCACGTTGATGCCGGTCGGCGACCAGGCCACACGGTCAGGCGAGCGGTAGAACTCGACCAGACCACCCAGCTTGGGCGCGCGTTCGGTGAACGACTCGTGATTGACCGAGCTGTCGCGTGCGAAGGTCAGACCCACGTGGGATTTCTTCACATCGACAGTTTTCGACGTCACGAACTGAGCGTACAGCCAGGCCGCCTGAGCACGATCCGAAGGGGTCGATTTCAGGAAGGTCCACGACCCCACGTCCTGATAGCCAACCTTCTGGCCTTCTTCCCAATAGGGGCCATGCGGGCTGGGCGCCATCCGCCATAGCGGCGTGCCTTCGTCGTCGACAGTATTGTTGCCTTCGGACTTCGGCTTGACCATGTCGGCGGTAAAGGCGGTGTACCAGAAGATCTGCTGGGCCACGTTGCCTTGGCTAAGCGCGGGCAGCGACTGGTAGAAGTCATAGGACGCCGCACCCGGAGGGGCGTAAGCCCGCAGCCATTCATCCCATTTGCGGATCGCATAGACCGCAGCCGGACCGTTTGCAGCACCACCGCGCGACACCGAAGCGCCAACCGGATTGCAGGTGCCCGCTTCCATGCGGATGCCCCATTCATCGACCGGAACACCGTTCGGCTCGCCCACGTCACCGGCACCGGCCATCGACAGCCATGCGTCGGTCATACGCCAGCCCAAGTCAGGCGCGCGTTTGCCGTAGTCCATATGGCCATAGATCGCCACACCGTCGACTTCCTTGACGTCATTGGTGAAGAATTCGGCGATGTCCTCATAGGCCGACCAGTTGACCGGAACGCCCAGATCATAGCCGTATTTCTCTTTGAACGCGGCTTTGTTGGCTTCGTCATCGAACCAGTCCTTGCGGAACCAGTAGAGGTTCGCAAACTGCTGATCCGGCAGCTGATACAGGTTGCCATCCGGGCCAGTGGTGAACTGAATGCCCATGAAGTCATCCAGATCCAGCGTCGGTGAGGTTGTCGCCGCCCAGTCGCCGCCCATCTGTTCGGTGAGGTTATAAGCCAGTTGCAGGCGCGAGTGGGTGCCGATCAGGTCGCTGTCATTGACATAGCCGTCATACAGGTTTCGGCCGGTCTGCATCTGGGTTTGAACGGCCTGAACCACTTCGCCCTCACCAAGTATCTGATGATTGACCTTGATACCGGTGATTTCCTCGAACGCTTTGGCCAGAACCTCGGATTCATAGGAATGCGTGGGGATGCTTTCCGACAGAACGTTCAGTTCCATTCCGGCATAGGGTTCGGCAGCTTTGATGAACCACTGCATTTCCGCCATCTGTTCGTCTTTCGACAAGCTGGACGGCTGGAACTCATCATCGATCCAACGCTGTGCTGCGGCTTCGTCGGCCCAAACGGGACCGTGCCCCGCAATGACGGCGGCCGCCGCCACTGCGGAAAGTAGATGTCTCCGCATCTGTCTCCTCCCAAAGATTATGGTTGTCCGGCGCTAACCGGATGGCGCTCAGCATCAGCGATTTTTTGCATATGTGTCAAACTAAATTTTTAGTAAATGAGGGTCGGAGAGGAATTCGGATGCGAACCCCGCGCCGTTTCTTGGTTCGCATCTTGTATCTAAGTAATTGTAAAGTAATATTTAAAAAGCGCAATCAACCTTGGGATACGTGACGCGTTCGCGTGAGAATAATCGATGCCCTGAACCCATATGCTCTGAAATTCTGTTCCGAAGACCGACGGCGATACACCTTATATGCGGCTGTTTTTGGCTCATTTGGCGGACACTGTTTTTAGGGGCCAATTACACGCTCGCAGCCCTACGGCGCAGCCAGAATCGCGATTCGCCCCCAATGCCAAGGCAATGGCCCCCTCATAGTACCGATCCGCGCTGTTGCCCGAATAACCAACCCTGCCAGAGATCGCAGTGCGAATTGTAAATCTGCTGGATTTGCCGGCTCGGCTTCGTAGTTTGTACGCCAGTTTGATTTTTCGGAGCCGACCTTGAAAAAGCCCGTCCTCAATACCCATCGCGAGCTTGAACTGCTGGACGCCCTGAAACGTCTTGGCGGGACGGCCCGGAACTCGGAACTGGCCACGATGTTGAATGTCTCCGAAGAGACGGTGCGTCGTACGATCAAAGCCTTGTCCAGCGCCGGCACAGTCGAACGCGTTCATGGCGGTGTTTATCTGGCGGGGGCACAGGGCGATCCCGGATTTTTCCGCCGTATTTCGCAACATGCTGACGAAAAACGCCTCATAGCGCAGCATGTCGCGCGGATGGTCAGGGACCGGATGACCATCTTTCTGGACGTCGGATCGACGACCGCTTTTGTGGCAGAGGAACTGCGCCATGCCGAGAACCTGACCATCGTGACAAACTCAATCGTGGTGGGGCTGACCCTGGTGGGCGTCAATGGCAACCGGGTGCATTTGTTGGGGGGCGAGATGCAAAGCGACGAACGGGGAACATTCGGCCACGTGGCGCACCGGCAGCTGCAGCGTTATGCCTTTGACCTTGCGATCCTCAGCACCGACGCGATTTCGGACAGCAAAGGGTTTTTGTATCAAAGCCTTGGCGAGGCGGATCTTGCATCCGTCGTGGTGCAGAATGCGGATCAGGTTGTGATGGCGGCAGCGCATTACAAATACGACGTATCGGCACCCTATGTGGGCCCGGATCCGCGCCGGATTCACATATTGGTAACGGACAAAGCCCCGGACGGAGCGCTGGCCGATCAGATCGCAGAATGGGGCATAGACATGCAAATCGCGTCTGCCTGAGCCATCGCAGCCGTTTTCGTTCGCGATATAGGAAGGAAATGGCAGCCCGTAGGGGAATCGAACCCCTCTTTCCAGGTTGAAAACCTGGCGTCCTAACCGATAGACGAACGGGCCACTGGGTATTGGCGCACAAGCAAAAATGGCAGCCCGTAGGGGAATCGAACCCCTCTTTCCAGGTTGAAAACCTGGCGTCCTAACCGATAGACGAACGGGCCACGCTGGCTTGTGGAGGGCCTTTTACGGTTTCACCCCGACCCCCGCAAGCCGAAAAATGCAGGGATGCGAAAGTTTTTTGGTGGCTCGAAACAGACCGGAAATCCGCTCAATTGGCCTCCGCCGCATCCTCAAGCCGAAGCTGTACGTTTTGACGACCACCCCAGGAATTTACTTCGAGCCGGCCTGCAAAATGAAAGCGCGCGCCGCCGTGGTTCGAAAGCCTCTCGCCCAAGGGCCCGTCGAATGCCCCAAAGGCGATGGCGTCCAACCCGCTGCTCAGCCCGTCGGACAGGGAAAGTTTCAGATGCGACTCGCCCACGCGTTTGGCAAACCGTACTTGCAGATCGGGCAGGGCATAGCGTGGGGCAGGGGCGCTGGCCCCAAAAGGGCCTGCCTTTTCAATCTGTTCGATCAGATCTACTGTGGCCGCGCCGGGCATCAAAGCACCATCCAGCTTCAGGTCCGCCGGGCCGCCTTGCCCGGCGCCCTGTTTCGCCAGCAGTTCCGACAGACGTTCCATCGCCGGTTCCAATTGGTCCCGCATCACGGTCAGCCCCGCCGCCATTTTGTGGCCGCCGCCTTTGACCAGCAGCCCTTCGGCCGCCAGCCGCTGGATCGAAGCCCCCAAATCGACACCCGACACCGACCGGCCCGATCCTTTGCCCTCATCCCCGTCAAAGCCGATGACGATGGCGGGGCGGTTCGCGGCTTCTTTTAGGCGCGAGGCGACAATTCCGACCACACCAGGATGCCAGCCCTCGCCAGCGGCCCAGACAAGCGGCGCGGCCAATCCGCGTTCTTCCGCCTGTTCCAGCGCTGCGGCGCGCACGGCATTTTCAATGTCACGTCGTTCGGAATTCAACGCATCCAGTCGCTGTGACAGGGCCTCGGCCTCGGTCATCGAGTCGGTGCTGAGCAACCGCGCGCCCAGATCGGCCTGACCGATGCGCCCGCCCGCATTGACCCGAGGCCCCAGCAGAAACCCAAGGTGATAGCTGTTTGGTGCGGAATCCATCCGCGCCACATCCGACAGGGCAACAAGACCGGGCCGTTGCCGCCCGGCCATGACCTTCAACCCCTGTCGAACCAAAGCCCGATTGGCCCCGATCAAAGGGGCCACATCGGCGACGGTGGCCAAAGCGACGAGGTCCAGCAAAGACACCAGATCCGGTCCCTTCGCCCCGGCTTCACGCATTTGCCGCCCGGCCTCAACCAGCATCAGAAAGACCACCCCAGCGGCGCAGAGATAGCCCAGATCGCCGCTTTCGTCCTGACGGTTCGGGTTCACGACGGCGACACAGTCAGGCAGGGTCTCTCCACCCAGATGGTGATCCAGAACGATGACATCCGCGCCTTTGGCCGCCGCGATTGGCTTATGACTCAAAGTGCCGCAATCAACGCAAATGATCAGGTCGTGCCGCGCCGCCAATTCCTGCATGGCGGGAACATTCGGCCCATACCCCTCATCAATCCGGTCGGGCACATAAAGCGTCGCCTGCAACCCCATCTGACGTAACCAAACCAGCAGCAAAGCTGCCGAACTGCCGCCATCTACGTCATAGTCCGCGAAAACCGAGATCCGCTGTTTGTCCCGAACAGCTTTCAGAAACCGCGCCGCCGCAACTTCCATATCCTTCAAGCTGCGCGGATCCGGCAACAGCTCTTTCAGCTTCGGCTCCAGAAACCCCGCCGCCTCCATCGGAGGAACACCGCGCCGCGCCAGCACCTGACAAACCGCGCGCGGCAGGTCGGCTTGTTGGGCCAGCATCTCGGTCGCGCGCTCAACCTCGGGCGAGGGGCCCACCCAACGCCGCCCCGTCAAAGATTGCTCCACCCCAAGAAAACCCATCGCGCCCCTCATGTGCCAAGGCCGGACCCTTGCGGACCCGGCCTCTTCATCTTTTTACAAATACTCTCGCCGAAGGCATCGGCGCAAGCCGCTATCAAGTGTCGTGCGACCACATCGGCGTTCGGTAGGACATACGGCGGACTGAGCCAGTTTTCGAGCGCATCAGCAGAGTCGTGGTCTCAACCCAACCCGGCTCACGCTTGATGCGCGGCAGCAGCGATCCACCCGTCACACCGGTCGCGGCAAAAATTACATCTGCGGTCACCATTTCGTCGCGCGCATAGACGCGGTCCAGATCGGTGATGCCCGCTTTGGCTGCACGGCCACGTTCGTCATCATTGCGGAACAGCAGACGGCCAAAAATCTGACCCCCCATACATTTCAGCGCGGCTGCGGCCAAAACGCCCTCGGGCGCGCCGCCTTGACCCATATACATGTCGATGCCGGTCACTTCGCTTTCGGCACAATGCATCACGCCCGCCACGTCACCATCGGTGATCAGGCGGATCGAGGCTCCGGTCTCGCGCACTTCGGCAATCATCGTCTCATGACGCGGGCGTTCCAGAATGCAGACGGTGATATCGGCAGGCTCGCAGCCTTTGGCCTTGGCCAAGGCCTCAACACGCTCACGCGGGCTCATGTCCAGATTGACAACGCCTTCGGCGTAGCCCGGACCCACGGCCAGCTTGTCCATGTAGACGTCCGGCGCGTGCAGCATCGAACCGCGCGGACCCATGGCGATCACGGTCAGCGCGTTGGGCATGTCCTTGGCCGTCAGCGTGGTGCCTTCCAGCGGGTCCAGCGCGATGTCCACTCCGGGGCCGTTCCCGGTGCCGACCTCTTCACCGATATACAGCATCGGAGCTTCGTCCCGTTCACCTTCACCGATGACGACCACGCCCGCGATATCCAGCAGGTTCAACTGCTCGCGCATCGCGTTGACCGCGGCCTGGTCGGCGGCTTTCTCGTCACCGCGCCCCACCAGCGAGGCCGAGGCAAGCGCCGCCTGTTCTGCAACCCGCGCAAGTCCCAATGACAACAGGCGGTCGTTAAAATCGATCTTGGCAGCACTCATGCGATGTATTCCTTTGGTCGGCAATGACGGTACGTCTGGCATAGCCTGCACGAGGCGCAGGCCGCAAGGGGTCAGACCTGTTCGATCCGCAAGGCGACAGGTTCACCGGCAACAACATCCGTGTCGCGGAACCCGTCCAGCGCCACGTCCAGAGTGGCGCGTGTGGTCTTATGCGTCACGATCAGAACCGGCGCGGTGTCGTCGCTGTGCCCATACTGGCGCATCCGGTCGATCGAAACCCCGGCATCGCCCAGAATGGCCGCGATTTTGGCCAGTGCGCCCGGTTTGTCGAACAGGGCCAGCCGCAGATAGTAGGGGGCGGGCAGGCCGGTGCGGGCCGGGGTGGCGTCTTCCAGCGAATTCGCCGGGCGGCCGAAGGTCGAGATTTGCAGCCCACGCGCCAGATCGCAGACATCGCCCATCACCGCACTTGCGGTCGGGCCTTCCCCTGCACCGGGGCCACGCAGAACAACCTGTTCCACCGCGTCGCCTTCGATCACGACCATATTGGTGCCGCCTTCCAACTGACCCAGTGGTGAGTCGCTGGGCACAAGACATGGCTGCATCCGCTGTTCCAGACCGCGTGCCGTCCGCTGGGCTACGCCCAGCAGTTTGATGCGAAAGCCCATGTCATGGGCCTGATCGATATCTTCCAGGCTGATTTGTTGAATGCCTTCGATCTCGATCCCGTCGAAATTTGGTTTGGTGCCAAACGCGATCGACGACAACAGCGCAAGTTTATGCGCCGCGTCGATGCCGCCGACGTCGAGGTTCGGGTCCGCCTCAAGATAGCCAAGCTCGGCACATTCATCGAACAGCGCGTTATAGCCCTGACGCTGCGATTGCATCCGGGTCAGGATATAGTTGCAGGTGCCGTTCATGACGCCCATGACGCGGGTAATTTCGTTCCCGGCCAGACCTTCGGTCAGGGATTTGATCACCGGGATACCGCCCGCCACGGCGGCCTCGAACCGGATGACGCGCCCTGCGGCCTCGGCCTGTTCCGCAAGGTCCTGACCGTGGATCGCCAGCAGCGCCTTGTTGGCGGTGACCACATCCTTGCCGCTGGCCAGCGCCGCCTCGACCGAGGCTTTGGCCGGACCGTTCTCGCCGCCCATCAGTTCCACATAGACATCAATGTCGTCGCGCTTGGCCAAAGCGACCGGATCAACCTCCCACGCATAGTCAGAGAGGTTCACGCCGCGATCCTTGTTGGGGTCGCGGGCCGACACGGCCACGATTTCGATCCGACGCCCCGTGCGGGCCTGCAGCAGATCCGCATGACGGCGGATGATCTTGACGACACCCACACCAACCGTTCCCAAGCCCGCAATTCCAAGCCGCAGCGCCTGTGTCATTCCGTGGGTTCCTTTCCGCTCGACATGTTCTGAAACCGGACGCTTTTGTCCGTTCAGCGCTGCCTTAGCGGGTTCAGGCCGGGGGTGCAATCCGTCACTAGGCCCTGACCGGTTTAAGCTAGTTGGTTTCAGCGTTCTGAAGCGCTTCGGCCTTTTTCTTCAGCGCCTCGCTGCGGGTGGTCAGGTCTTCTTCGACCTCTTCCGCCTCGCTGACAGGATCCACCGGTGCGCCCAGCGTGTCCTGCAGCGGGATCAGACGTGGATAGGCGGCTTTTTGGATCCCGCGCGGTTCGACCCCGTCCAACTCCGGAATATCGGCACAGCTTGCCAGAACAACCGTCAGGATCAAAAAGGGCAAAGCTTTCATCGACAAAGGCTCTCTCTGGCGCAGGTCCCCCCGTGATGCACCTTTTGCCGGATCGGATCAAGCGGGCTTCTATCTGAACGTTTGTTCAGATACGGTGTTTTCATGGCACGCACACAGGGATCACATTCGGACATCACCGGACCGCGCATTCGCGGCGCCGCGTTAAGGCTTTTTGCCCGTCACGGCTATGCGGCGGTGTCGATGCGCCAGATCGCAAAAGAGGTCGGGGTACAGGCCGGGGCGCTTTACAACTACACCCCGGACAAACAAAGCCTGCTGTTCCGCCTGATGCGCGAACACATGCAGGATCTGTTGCAGGCCTATGCCGATTTGAACACCGCATCCGATCCGCAAGAGGCGTTGCGCCGCTTTGTTGGTTTCCATATCCGGTTCCATCTGGAACGCCCGGACGAGGTCTTTATCGCCTATATGGAGTTGCGCAATCTGACGCCCGAGAACTTTACCGAGATCGAAGACCTGCGCCGCCGATACGAAGACGCGCTGGAAACGATCCTGCACAAGGGCCAGCAAGCGGGTGAATTTGCGATTTCGGACACCAAGATCGCGACGCTTGCGGTGATCGCAATGCTGAACGGCGTCATGACATGGTATCGGGCCGGAGGGCGGCTGTCGCTGGACGAGGTCGAGCAGATTTACTGGGACATGGTTCGCCGCGCGGTCGCGGCCTGACCGAAGCCAGGCCGCTTTGACGGCTAATGCGCCGGGCGGATGAAGGTGCCGTTGCGCAGTTCGCGAAACGCCTGTTCCAGTTCGGCCCGCGTGTTCATCACAATCGGGCCATGCCAGGCCACAGGCTCATCAATCGGCGCGCCCGAGATCAGCAGAAAGCGCACGCCCTCGGGCCCGGCCTGAACGGTGACCTCATCGCCTGTTCCAAAGCGCACCAGAGTACGGTCACCGGACATATCGCGGATGTTCACCTCTTCCCCGGCAATTTCTTTTTCCAACAGAACGCCGGTCGGCTGCGAGGCATCGGCAAACGCGGCCTGCCCCTGAAAGACATAGGCAAAGGCGCGGCGGTAGGTATCGATGCGAAAGGTCTTTTTCACACCCGCCGGGATCTGAACATCCAGATACTGAGGGTCCGCTGCAATGCCATCCACCGGGCCGGTCTTGCCCCAGAACTCACCCACAATCACGCGCACGATTGTGCCGTCATCGTCGATGACCTCGGGGATGTCCTTGCTTTGCACATCCTGATAGCGCGGCGCAGTCATCTTCTGGGCCGAGGGCAGGTTGCCCCAAAGTTGAAAGCCATGCATCTGACCGCTGGTATTCCCGTGCGGCATCTCCTGATGCAGAATGCCCGACCCGGCGGTCATCCATTGCACATCGCCTGCGCCCAGCGTGCCGCTGTTGCCAAGCGAATCCGAATGCTCGACCGTTCCGGCCAGCACATAGGTGATGGTTTCGATCCCGCGATGGGGGTGCCATGGAAATCCGGCCTGATAGTCCTGCGGACGCTCGTTGCGGAAATCATCGAACAGCAGAAACGGGTCCAGTTCCGACGGATCCTGAAATCCGAACGCGCGATGTAATTTGACGCCAGCCCCTTCCATCGTGGGCATGGCTTTGCGGGTTTCCAAAGTGGGTCTCAGGGACATGAGTGCCTCCTATTCCTTTGCACAGCATGTAACCCCTGCATTGCTGCGGTCAATTTGCATAAACCCACTGGACTTGTGCGAATTTGTGCAGATATCGGTGGCCCTGTTTTTCCGTGGAAAAAGCGGATAGACGGGTCCCGTACAAAGCGGAGGCATCCATGCAAGATGAAGTGCTGGCAACAATAGAGGCCTCAGCGCCCAGACGCTGGGCGGGGGTTGCTATGTTGTCAACTGTTGGCCTTCTTGTTCTGTATGTCGCCTTTGCCACCCCACCCGCGCTGGTGTGGCAGATTTTCCTGCTGATCGTTGGTGGGGCGGCTATGTGGCTGGCCTATCGCGTCTGGCACGCAACGCAGGACCGGATCGAACTGACCCGTACCGAACTGCGCACCGGAACAGGGCAGGTGATCGCAATCGTGGACGAGATCGAAGCGGTGGACCGGGGCGTGTTCGCCTTCAAGCCGTCAAACGGATTTCTGGTCCGCATGCGGTCGAAACCGGGTAACACCTGGGCACCAGGATTGTGGTGGCGGCTTGGACGACGTGTTGGCGTCGGCGGCATGACCGCCGCCTCCGAGGCCAAGTTCATGTCAGAAATGCTCTCGGCCATGCTGATGGAGAGGGAAGGGGTTTAGCAGTCGTCAGCTGCGACAATCTGCGTATATCCACGCGGTTGAGTGAAAATAAACTTGTCGATGGCGAACGAATGATCCCCGTACCCGATTCTGAAGGGTCGAGTATACCAGTCTTTTGTTTCGACCAGGATCATTGTGGCCCTGTCCGCCATTACAGGAATACGCCCTTTGAATTCTTCGTTAAGAGTTTGGTTATCCAATTCGTCAAAGCTGTCGCCTCGGACGCAAGACCAGAGCTTTTCGTAGCTTCCTCCGTCCGCTTCGTTTTCGCCCGCGTTAAAGCGGACGAAAGAAATTCGCATAGACACAGTTGACCGGTCTGCGACCATGAATTTTTGCAGGTCATACATGTTCGAAATGTAATTGGCCGTAACCAAGTTCTTTTCGCGAGAAAGAATGTCAGCGACTGCATAGGCCGCCTTCAGGTTTCGAGCGCTTTGACGATAGCCGTCAAAGAATGTGTAGGAGGCCCAGATTGACCAGAACAGAAGCGGAAAAATCATGACCGCCTCGATGCTCACGATCCCGTCCTCCTTGCGGAAGAAATGTGCGAGCCGATTGGCTGTTGGTTGAACGATGTAGTTCTTAAAACGGTTCATGGACAAACACCGTTGTTGAATGCAGTTCGTACTGGCCGTCTGGGTCTTGTTGGGCCAATCGTCCCAGCGTTGTGCCAAAAAACAGCGGATCGACTTCAATGCAAGCCCGAACGACCATCAATTGATTGGACGTACCGGGCGTGAACAACTGGTCTTCTTTTCCGCGCACTTCTTCAGGCGTATCAACGCAATAAGGGTTGCTGAATACGCTGCCGAGATCTGACTCGGGATTGTCGCTGAAGATACTGTCTTCAGCGTAAGGATTGATCGAGAGCATTTCCAATGCCAGGTTGTCGAAACAATCCGGGATGACGCCAGCCTTGTCGCAAATGATCTGTTTCAGCAAGGTATGCGTCCACACTGCGCCGATGCTAGAATCGTATTCTTCAATACGGTTCATACGGACGTCCTGAATGGTCTCATCCAGTGCCCGTTCCAAGTTGGTGTGGTTCCAGGCCACGATCCCCATTTCGACACCGGA
Source organism: Ruegeria sp. H7 (assembly GCF_056532945.1). NCBI lineage: Bacteria > Pseudomonadati > Pseudomonadota > Alphaproteobacteria > Rhodobacterales > Roseobacteraceae > Ruegeria > Ruegeria sp. H7. The sequence goes on along the minus strand of NZ_JBQFNZ010000001.1, from coordinate 282,826 downwards.
ATAGGTTGTCATCATGAAGACCGGGAACCAGAACACGAATTCAATAGTGGCCATTCCGTCTTCTTTGCCGCGAAATCGGCGCAGATTATTTACAAGGCGTGTGATCATTGTGTGAGCCTCAGGTTTCGAATGCTCGATGTAATCGAAGCAAACACGTTTGGCAGATCTTCTGGTGTGGCTTCATAATATGTTCCGACGTCCGTGCGGCAATGCTGCATGATCGCGCGGCCCGCGCTCGGGGCTTCCAATGAGATAGTAAAGATTACGACACCCATTTGGTCTTTCGCGTAGGTGCACATCGAGCGCACACGAGGATCTTTCGTACCCTGGCCGCTTGATGAAACGGCGTCATAGTAAAAGTCGTAGGCCCAGCTAGAACCGTAGTAGTCATAGAAGCGCTGGTACAGGTTGTATCGCGTTGCTCGTTCCCACAACTCTGGCCATGTCAGATTGTCCGAAGGCTGTACGTCTAAGTCGAGGTAGGTTTTTACGCGCGGATTGTCCCTATCAAGGCTTACGCATTCACCCGTGGTACCGGAGAAGGCCAGGCAACGGTACTGAATAAACCCCCTTACGTACTCACCGGTTGGGTCCACTTCTTCAGCTGTCGCGACGCTGTCCGCGTTTACGTAAGTGAGGGTATCGGTGTTTACAATCGTGTTGCCAAAGCAAGTGGGCTGGAGCTCGTCTCTAACCCAATACGCGCCGCCATTTGACGAGTCCCATTCGATCATGTCGACATCTGGCCAGATGTAGTCTGTATCGAATTCAATGGTGATTTCGTCATTTTCATCCAAATCTGCGTATGAAACGTATTCGTTCAGCCCATCGTTCCAGCAAACGCCGGACTTACCATCGCGGTAGGGATCGTTCGTCCAGTATTGGGTCGTATTCGCACCGTCCGTCATAAGTATCATAACTTTGAGTGTATCACCGCTTCGCGGGTTGTCCGGGCGAGATGCGAACTCGGATGGAACATCACCTGCGGCCGCCATCTGCGCAACTACGGGTTGGAAGCTGTCGTCAAGCAGGGTCAGGCCCCATTTAACGCCAAGGTCGATCGACGTATTCCCATCCGCGACAAACGATTCAATTTTATCTTTTAGAAGGTCTGCATCCTTCTGAAAGATCATTGCTTCACGGTTCTCGTCGGTCTCACAAATTTCGCTGTAGACCAGATTGTTATTCACCGGGCGCTGGTCGTAATTGTTCCAAGGAGTGAAATGCAGTGTGCGATCATACACCAGGTTCAGATCGAAATCGCTGGTCTGAAATTGAGCGGTTTCAAAGTTGATGCAATTTGCATGCGGATTAACACCGTCGGTGTTCAGGTATCCCATCACAGAATCCGGCAGCGCAACTTGCGTCGCGTAAGGAATGATCGAAATCGACATTTTGCCGTCTTCGGATTTATCGACCATTTCCTGCACAAATTCCTGTGCCGCCAGTTTCAGCGTCGTAAGGCGGCTGTTCCGGTTCATCGAGCCAGAAACATCCAGAACCATCGAAATCTCGACATTCCCCAGCGCTTCTTCCGCGGCGCTGACAACCGAAGTCGTGATCGTATCAACGTCCCACCACTGCATGAAGTGCATTTTGACGGGCATAACTGCGGTCGCCTCGACGCGACGGAAACCTTCAATGGTCACAGCGTCGGAACCGCAAAGGTTTGCAGGTTCGATGACAATTTGATCCTTCAGAAGAAATTCTTTTAAACCTTCTTTATCCAGATAATCTTCGATGACTTCTGTGGGGCAAAGGTCCTGCGCCAGGTCGGTCGCCGCCAAAACTGCACGATCCAGCGAGTATTGAAGCCGCGCGCGCTCGTGGTCAAAGCGCATGATGTCAACGGCAAATCCTCCGACGGCAAATACGATCATTATAAGGACCAGCGTAAAGATCGTCATGGTCCCGTCTTCTGACCGGACAAACGAATGCGGCGCAGATCCATGCCGGTCTGCGCGCTTTGGTTTGTCGATAATCCGCTTCCAGTCAAATTTCTTCATAATGAGTCCCTCTGCCGGTCAGGCACACTGATCTCAATCCGTCGCAACTTTAATAAATTAGCCGTGGAACGTGGCGAGATTTGGGCGCCTTTGCCACTATGATGCTATTATTGAATGAAAATCGGCCGCAGTTTGGGGTTGCTTGTCAGCTTTGTTTCGTCAGGGCGAACAATTCCCAGGGGAGTCTTAACCGGACGACTCAGGCCCTTAGCCGATAACCAATCCTTCAGGAAGTGATGAAAAAAAGTGCAAGAGAAGATTGCAGCATCGAGTAAGTGGTGCGACAAAACGTCATGACGTTTGTCAGTTACCGGTACGGAGGATTTTATGACCGGCATCAAAGAACCCAGCTTTCGTGAGAGTGTAGACCTGATGTTCAACAGGGCGGCGTCCCTGATGGATATGCCCCCGGGGTTGGAGGAAAAGATACGGGTCTGCAACGCCACCTACACGGTGCGGTTCGGTGTTCGATTGCGCGGCGAAATTCACACGTTCACCGGTTATCGTTCGGTTCATTCCGAACATATGGAGCCTGTAAAAGGCGGTATTCGTTACGCCACGGCGGTCAACCAGGACGAAGTCGAAGCGCTGGCCGCGCTGATGACCTACAAATGTGCGCTGGTTGAAACGCCCTTTGGCGGCTCGAAAGGCGGGCTATGCATCGATCCGCGCCAGTATGAGGAACATGAGCTGGAGCAGATCACGCGGCGCTTTGCCTATGAGCTTGCCAAGCGTGACCTGATCAATCCGTCGCAAAACGTTCCGGCCCCTGACATGGGGACTGGTGAACGTGAAATGGCCTGGATGGCCGACCAATACGCGCGGATGAACACAACCGACATCAACGCGCGGGCCTGTGTGACCGGCAAGCCGCTGAACGCGGGTGGCATCGCCGGGCGGGTCGAGGCAACGGGGCGCGGCATTCAGTATGCTCTGCGCGAGTTTTTCCGCCACCCGGAAGACATCGCCAAAGCCGGGTTGTCCGGCAAATTGGACGGGAAACGCATTGTGGTGCAGGGGCTCGGCAATGTGGGCTATCACGCTGCGAAATTCCTCAGCGAAGAAGATGGCTCGCGCATTGTGGGGATCATCGAATGGGATGGGGCGCTGTATAACCCTGACGGTATCGACGTCGAAGCCGTGCGCCAGTGGATCGTCAAGCATGGCGGTGTCAAGAATTACCCGGACGCGACCCACTCTGCCGAAGGCGGGGCCGTGTTGGAGGCCGAATGCGACATCCTGATCCCGGCTGCTTTGGAAGGTGTGATCAATCTCAGCAACGCTGAGCGCATTCAGGCGCCGCTGATCATCGAAGCCGCGAACGGTCCGGTGACGGCCGGGGCCGATGAAATCCTGCGCAAGAAGGGCACGGTGATCATCCCTGATATGTATGCCAATGCGGGCGGTGTGACGGTGTCCTATTTCGAGTGGGTCAAGAACCTCAGCCATATTCGCTTTGGCCGGATGCAGCGCCGTCAGGAAGAGGCGCGGCATGAGCTGATTGTCAGCGAATTGGAGCGGCTCGATCGCTATCTCGGTGATGCCTGGTCGATGTCGCCGGACTTCAAGGCCAAGTACCTGAAGGGCGCGGACGAGCTGGAGCTTGTGCGGTCAGGCCTGGATGACACCATGCGCATTGCCTACCAGTCGATGCGCGAGGTCTGGCACAGCCGCGACGATGTCGAGGATTTGCGGACCGCGGCCTATATTGTCGCAATCGACCGCGTGGCCAGCAGCTATCGGGCCAAGGGCCTCTGATCTCGGCCGGAAGGGGGGCGGTTGGTCCGCCCCCTCATGAAACACCAACAACCTTTCCGAAATGGGCAATGGCAGGTCTGGCTGCGGGCGGGTAAGCTGCCGTCGAACAAACGATTCCGGGAGACCTAAATGTTGCGTATCGCTATCGCCGCCGCTGTGCTTGCCACGCCCTTGGCCGCTGCTGAAACCAAGGAAGAAAGCTGCAAGTATCAGGCCGATGTGGTTGCCGCGATTCAGCAGGCGCGTTTGGACAGGGTGAAGGAACGCGATGTCCCGCAGGCGGTTGCCGACAGCAGTCCGACCTGGCCCGAGAACTACAATGCCGCGATCCCGCTGATCACGCCCTGGGTCTACGAACAGAAGATGCGCGACGTGCGTAAAAAGGACCTCGGTGCCGCCTGGTTGGAGCTGTGTTTGCAGCAGTAATCCACAATCCCGCATTTCCTTGTGGATAAGCCCGTGCCTTCCCCTTGGCGCGGGTTTTCATTTCTGGCAGGTTTGATCCATGTCTTTGCCCCCCGGATTTCTGGATGAGTTGCGCACCCGGCTGAGCCTGTCTCAGGTCGTTGGTCGCAAAGTCATGTGGGACCCGCGCAAATCCAATCAGGGCAAGGGAGATATGTGGGCGCCGTGCCCCTTCCACCACGAAAAAACCGCGTCATTTCATGTGGATGACCAGAAGGGCTTTTATTACTGCTTCGGCTGTCATGCCAAAGGGGACGCGATCAGTTTTGTGAAAGAGACCGAGAATGTCTCATTCATCGAAGCGGTCGAGATTCTCGCGCGCGAGGCCGGGATGCCGATGCCGGCGCGTGATCCGAAAGCGCAGGAAAAACAGGACCGCCGCTCGCAACTGGCCGAGGTGATGGAGCAGGCGGTACAGTTTTTCCGGCTGCAACTGAAGACCGGGGCAGGGGCGGCCGCGCGCGACTACCTGACCCGGCGCGGGCTGGACGCGCAGGCGTTGGATCGGTGGGAGATCGGCTTTGCCCCCGATGGCTGGCAGGCGCTGTGGGATCATTTGACCAATAAGAACGTGGCCGAGGATCTGATCCTGGGCGCAGGGCTGGCCAAGACCTCGAACAAGGGCAAAAAGCCCTATGACACCTTCCGCAACCGGATCATGTATCCGATCCGCGATCCGCGCGGGCGCTGCATTGCGTTTGGTGGCCGGGCGATGGACCCGAATGACAACGCCAAATACCTGAACTCACCCGAGACCGAGTTGTTCGACAAGGGCCGCAGTCTCTACAACCATGGTCCCGCGCGTCAGGCGGCGGGCAAGGGTCAGCCGCTGATCGTGGCCGAGGGCTACATGGACGTGATCGCGCTGGCCGAGGCCGGATTTGGTGCGTCGGTGGCGCCTTTGGGGACGGCGATTACCGAACATCAATTGCAACTTCTGTGGCGTGTTTCGGACGAGCCGATCATTGCGCTGGATGGTGACACGGCGGGCCTGCGCGCGGCGATGCGGGCGGTTGATCTGGCGCTGCCGTTGCTGGAAGCTGGTAAGTCCCTGCGCTTTGCCATCATGCCCGAAGGGCAGGACCCTGACGACCTGCTGCGCGCCGAAGGGCCGGGGGCCGTACAAGCAGTTCTCGATGGTGCGATCCCGATGGTCAAGCTGCTGTGGCAGCGCGAAACCGAAGGCAAAGTTTTCGACAGCCCCGAACGCAAGGCGGCGTTGGACAAGGTGCTGCGCGATAAGATCAAGTTGATCCGCGACCCATCGATCCGGTCCCATTACGGGCAAGAGATCAAGGATTTGCGCTGGCAACTGTTTCGCCCGCAGAGACAGTCACAAAACCGTGCGTGGCAACCGCGTGGCAAATGGCAGCCGCCGAAGCAACCGGCAACGCCGGGCGCGCGGTCGTCATTCCTGGCCTCTTCGGAGAATGCGGATATCCACCTGCGTGAGGCGGCCATTCTGGCCATTGCCATTCTGAACCCGCAGGTGGTTGTTCAGTTCGAACACCAACTTGAGGATATGGAGTGCCGCGATCCGGATCACGCGGCCTTGCGCGATGCCATTCTGCGCCATGCGATTGACGACCCGGACAATCTGAAAGACCACATCGCTGAAACTTTGGGGCCCGAGCCCCTTGAAAACCTGCTGGGCCTTCGCCATGTCGCAGTGATCCCCTGTGTGTTCAAACCGGGCGACGTTGAAAAGGCCGAGATGACGCTGGCCGAGGAACTCGCGAAAATCAAAGCGCTCCGGGGGTTGGATGCTGAGATTGCCGAAGCAACTGAGGAACTGTCCGACTTGGCTGATGAGTCACTGACGTATCGGGTGGGTCAGGCCGCCGAAGAGCGTAACCGCGCAAGCCGCAGCCAGAACGAGGACAGGGCCATTTTCGACATCGCCGACAACGGTGCGCGAATCAACCGCGACGAGAAGGATGCGTTTGAGGCGATCATGTCCGGTATCAATTTCGAGCGGAAACGCCGGTAAAGTGGTGTTTTCATAAGGCACTGGAAAAGAAAAACGGGTAAACGGGTGGCCGAATCAGTTTCACGCGCTAATGATTCGGTTCCAACGAATCACCCATCCCTGCAGGAGCATTGAATGGCCGCCAAGGATACGAACGAAGACCGCAAATCCGACGAGCAGGAACAGGAAATCTCGCTGGACATGAGCCAGGCCCAGGTCAAGAAGATGATCGCCGAGGCCCGCGAGAAAGGTTACATCACCTACGATCAGCTCAATCAGGTCCTGCCGCCTGATCAGGTCAGTTCGGAACAGATCGAAGACGTTATGTCGATGCTGTCCGAAATGGGCATCAACATCATCGAAGATGAAGAGGCCGAAGAGGAAGAGAACAAGGGCTCGACCGAACTGACCACCACGGAAAGCAACCGTGAGGTTGCGCTGGCTGGTGCCGCCACCGAAAAACTGGATCGCACCGACGATCCCGTCCGCATGTATCTGCGCGAGATGGGCAGCGTCGAACTGCTGAGCCGCGAGGGCGAGATTGCCATCGCCAAGCGGATTGAGGCTGGCCGGAACACCATGATCGCCGGTCTGTGCGAAAGCCCGCTGACCTTCCAGGCAATCACCATCTGGCATGACGAATTGCTGTCCGAAGACATCCTCTTGCGCGATGTCATCGATCTGGAGACCACTTTTGGCAACCAGATGGACGAGGACGGCGATGTTCAGGAGCCTGTGGTGGATACATCCGCCGTTCAGGCCGCCAAGCCCGCCAAGGACACCGGCCCCGAACTGGATGCCGACGGCAACCCGCTGAACAATGACGATGACGATGACGACGACGATCAGGCCAACATGTCGCTGGCCGCGATGGAAGCCGCGCTAAAAGATCAGGTTCTGACCACGCTGGAACGGATCTCAACCGACTTCTCGATGCTGTCGGAAATGCAGGACAGCCGGATTTCCGCGACTTTGAACGAGGATGGCTCGTTCAGCGAAAAAGACGAAGAGACCTATCAGAAGCTGCGCGCTGAAATTGTTGAGCTGGTGAACGGGCTTCACCTGCACAACAACCGGATCGAAGCGCTGATTGACCAGCTTTACGGCATCAACCGCCGGGTCATGTCGCTGGACAGCTCGATGGTGAAACTGGCCGACCAGGCCCGTATCAACCGTCGTGAGTTCATCGATGCCTATCGCGGGCGCGAGCTTGACCCGAACTGGCTGGCCGAGATGGCGGAAAAGCCGGGCCGGGGCTGGCAGATGTTCATCGAACGCTCGACCGACAAGGTTGAGGAGTTGCGCAACGATATGGCCCAGGTCGGTCAGTATGTCGGTCTGGATATCTCTGAATTCCGCCGCATCGTGCAGCAGGTTCAGAAGGGCGAGAAAGAGGCGCGGCAGGCCAAGAAGGAAATGGTCGAAGCCAACCTGCGTCTGGTGATCTCGATTGCCAAAAAATACACGAACCGTGGTCTGCAATTCCTTGATCTTATTCAGGAAGGTAACATCGGTCTGATGAAGGCGGTGGACAAGTTCGAATACCGCCGCGGGTACAAGTTCTCGACCTATGCGACATGGTGGATCCGTCAGGCGATCACACGCTCGATTGCGGATCAGGCGCGGACGATCCGTATTCCGGTTCATATGATCGAAACGATCAACAAGCTGGTCCGGACTGGCCGCCAGATGCTGCACGAAATCGGCCGCGAGCCGACACCGGAAGAACTGGCCGAAAAGCTGCAGATGCCGCTGGAAAAGGTTCGCAAGGTGATGAAAATCGCCAAGGAACCGATCAGCCTGGAAACGCCCATCGGCGACGAGGAAGACAGCCAGCTTGGCGATTTCATCGAGGACAAGAATGCCGTTCTGCCGCTGGACAGCGCCATTCAGGAAAACCTCAAGGAAACCACGACCCGCGTTCTGGCCTCGCTGACCCCGCGCGAAGAACGGGTTCTGCGGATGCGCTTCGGCATCGGCATGAATACCGACCACACGCTGGAAGAGGTCGGCCAGCAGTTCAGCGTGACCCGCGAACGTATTCGCCAGATCGAGGCGAAGGCGCTGCGCAAGCTGAAACATCCCAGCCGGTCGCGCAAACTTCGATCTTTCCTGGATCAATAGAAATCAAAGGCGCCCCGGATCCGAGGCGCCTTTTTTCTTTGCCATCACGGTTGGCTAACACGCCAAACACATTGGCGCGAACTCACAAGGATCGGGTTCAGCACATCCTTATATCGGCCCTGTCCACTCATGGGACGGGCCGGGGCGAGGCGCAATCGCTGATGACCCCCGGTTCTAGTTGCGGATCGGGTGTTCGACACGGGTTTTGAAGGCGCTGGGGGCCTGACCCGTCCACCGCTTGAACGCGGTCGAAAATGCCGCCTGATCCGCATATCCCAGCGAATAGGCGATCTCGGCCAGCGGCATCCGGTTGGTGATAAAGGTCTGCGCAAGATCGCATCTCAGGTCTTCGACAATCTCGCGGAAGCTGGTGCCTTCATCCTTTAGCCTGCGGGCTAGAGTTCTGGGACTCATGCCCAGATTGGCGGCGGCCTCTTCGGCCTGAATGATATGGCCGGGCAGCGAGCGGGTGATCAGCCCTTCGACCTTGGCGCGGGTCTTCTGTTGGGGGGACCGGCGCTCGGCCAGGATACGCTCGCCATATTCCAGCAGATGCGCGCGCAGCTTTGGGTCATAGGTTGGGACGGGCAGGTCCAATGAGGACAAGGACAGAATGATCTCCATCCGTTCCGCACCAAAAACAACCGGAAAGCCTGCAAGTTTCTGAAAGGCCTTCGCGTTTTCGCCGATCTCGTGCTGAAACCGCATTTCGATGGGATAGAACTGTGTCTGGGTCAGGTTCCGCATTCGCGCCAGCGCAGCGAACAACAGAAACTCGGTTCTGCGATGATAGCGGGCAAAGCTGGGGTCTTTCCAATCCGCCTCGAACGCTGCGAAATTCCCAGCCATGCGCAGGCTGAACGCTATGGAGGGGTCAATTATGCCGTGAAACCGGGACGTGTTTTCGGTCACTTGCTTCAAATCGCGGGAATACTTGCTGATATATCCTGTCAGGGTTGAAACCGAGGTCACGTCCAACCCGGCCCGCGCGGCAAAGGTGATGTCGCGAAGCGCGTCGCAGGCATAGCGGACAAACAGCGCTTCTTTATGCGCGTCATAGGTCGTGGCGGTGGGATCCACGTGGTCTGGTGCCAACCCGCTTTGCGCAAGAACGCGTTGCGAGGTCGAGGCATTGCCGCTGTGCCGGTCCAGCGATTGGGTCAGGATATGAAGACGGCCAATATCAACATCCATTGCGGTGCCCTAATGCTTTTAACCAAAACCGCCCTAGGTGGTGTGAAACCTGTTAGGCGCATTGGGATCATAGGCTGAAATGTCCGGAAATCGAATGGAATTGTCCGATGCGATCAAGAGATTGCCCCGAACGTATCCTACATCGTCAGTGCTGTCGGGTCGCGACCTTTATGGGGATGAGGTCTGAGCCACCATGCGATCGCCGCGATCGCGCGGAGGCTCCCCGGCACGCGCGCCGTCCCGCCATTCTTGTCGCATTGCCTGATCGAACGCTGCGTGACACCGTGTATTTGCGCAGATCGCGGAAAGGCGGTGATGTCATGCAAAAGCCTGATGTTTCGCGGAAAACTCACGATGGCAGCCTCATCGTCTTTGATGGGGTCTGTGTCCTGTGTTCCGGGTTTTTCCGCTTTATGCTGCGGCATGACAAGGCGCAGGTGTTTCAGTTTGCTACAGCTCAGTCACCATTGGGGCAGCGCCTTTACCGGGAACTCGATCTGCCAACGCAGGATTTTGAAACCAATCTTGTGATTGTGAATGGCGTGGTTCATCAGCGCCTCGATGCCTTCGCAGTGGCGATGGGGCAGTTGCGCGGGCCATGGCGTATTCTGTCGCTGTGCCGGATCCTGCCTAGGTTTGTGAAGGATCCGCTTTATCACGCGATTGCGCGCAACCGATATGCCATCTTCGGAAGTTCGGAAACCTGCCTTGTGCCGGATGCGGCGACCCGCTCGCGCTTTGCTGTGCAAGGGTTTTAGATGGATCCATTTTTGCAGGCTGCGGCGGAACCGACAGGGCTTCCCGAGGCGTTACATGACTTGCACAGCAAGGAAGGCACATACATCGGTCGCTGCGATATTCAGCGGGGACAAGGGTGGCTGGCCGGTTTGTATTTGTGGTTAGGGGGGTTCCCCCACTCCGGGCGCGACGTTTCGGTCAGGGTCACGGTGTCTCGGCGCGGGCCGGGATGGGAATGGAGGCGCGATTTCGGAGGGCATATCACCCAGTCCCGCTTGTCTTTTGATCGACAGTCCAACTGCGTGCGAGAGGATTTTGGTGCCTTGTCCATCTGGTTGAAACCGGTTGTGGCCGGGGCGCGTTTGCAGATCAATATCCGGCGTTTGACCCTGTGGGGCATTGCCGTTCCAAACGCGCTGCTTCCGCAGTCATCAACGGTCGAATGGCAGGACGATCAGGGCCGGTTCCGGTTTGACGTGTCCGCCCGCGCGCCGCTGGTCGGGCAGTTGATCCGCTATCATGGCTGGCTCACGCCCGATCACAGTCACCCGCCAGTGGTCTGAACAGGTTGTGAGGGGGCCTGTTCAGCGCCGGACCCGATCCTAATATTTTGATCACACACAATCAGGGAAGAGATTAACAATGAAACAGATTTTAGCCTGCGTAACGCTCGCGGCCTTTGCCCTTGGCATTCCCGTCACCGCTGACGCCGCCCGCAATGGATACCGAACCGAGCCGATCAACAGCACCGATTTCGAAGTCATCCCACGCGCCCAGCAATTCACGGACGGGTATTGGTGTGCGGCCGCCGATTTTGCTCGGCGCAAATTGGGTGCCGGCTGGCAGCAGCAAATTTACGTCCTGCGCGGATATGGGCCCAGCGTGACCACCGGGCGCAAAACGGCCGTTCAGTTTACGCTGAAAAAACCGGCCGAGGTTCCCGCGCAACCCAGCTTTGTCTTGACGCCCTTCGTTCCGGGGTCCAGCGTATCGGTACAAGGGGCCGAGGCACGGTGCAGGACGCGCCCGTTCATAAACTGACGCAGTGGTGAAACAGCGCGGATGCAGACAGAATTCTCGATCCAGACGCAAGGCCCCGGACTCTATGAATTCACCAAGGATGTGCATCGCTGGCTGAACCCGGTGGCGAAGGATGGCGTATTGACGCTGTTCGTTCGCCACACCTCATGTTCTTTGCTGATTCAGGAAAACGCTGACCCCGAGGTTCAGACCGATCTGCACGCGTTTTTTGAACGGCTTGTGCCGCCCTCGAACCACCCTTCGATGGCCTATCTGCACCACACATATGAGGGGCCGGACGACATGCCAGCGCATATCAAGGCGGCGCTTATGCCGGTCTCGCTTTCGATCCCGGTCTCTGGGGGTCGTATGGCACTTGGGACATGGCAGGGGATTTACCTGTTCGAACACCGGACCGCACCGCATCGCCGTTTGGTCGCTGCGCATCTGGGGTAACCCTTTATCTAGGGGTTGAAAATTCCGACTACCCAAATCCTAGCGGCTGCCCTATAGTTGTGGATAAGTAAGCCGTAGCGCTTACAAAAAGAGGCCGAACATGGGACGAGGAGACGGCGGATGCGCTGCCCGTTTTGCGGAAATATCGACACTCAGGTGAAAGATTCACGCCCGGCAGAGGATCACGTCGCGATCCGCCGACGCCGCTTTTGTCCGGCCTGTGGGGGTCGGTTCACCACCTATGAACGCGTGCAACTGCGCGATCTGGTGGTGATCAAAACCAACGGCAAACGCGAGGATTTTGACCGCGACAAGCTGGAACGGTCAATCCGCATCTCGATGCAGAAACGCCCTGTTGATCCCGAGCGGATCGATCAGATGATCTCGGGGATTGTCCGGCGTCTGGAAAGCATGGGAGAGACCGACATACCCTCCGAAAAGATCGGTGAGATTGTCATGGAAGCTCTGGCGCGGATCGACACCGTCGCCTATGTTCGCTTTGCGAGTGTCTACAGAAACTTTCAGGCGGCCGATGATTTCGAGGAGTTTGTCCACGAACTGCGCCCGCCGCAGCCTCCGACGGACGAGTGAGCGAAACAGATAAGCGATTTATGGCGCTGGCCTTGTCATTGGGTCAGCGCGGCCAAGGGTCATGTTGGCCTAACCCGGCAGTCGGGTGCGTTGTCGTGCAGGGTGGCAGGATTGTCGGGCGAGGCTGGACCCAGCCCGGCGGGCGACCCCATGCGGAAACCGAGGCTTTGGCTCAGGCAGGAGACGCGGCCAGGGGCGCGACGGCCTATGTGACGCTGGAACCCTGTTCGCATCACGGTAGGACACCGCCTTGCGCTGCAGCCCTGATCGAGGCTGGGGTCGGGCGTGTTGTTGCAGCCGTGGAAGACAGTGATCCCCGCGTGGCGGGGCAGGGCTTTGCCATGTTGCGCGAAGCCGGGATCGAGGTTGAAACCGGCGTTCTGGCCGAGCAGGCCGAACGGGATCTGGCAGGCTTTTTCCTGAAGACCGAGCAAGGCCGCCCCTTTGTTACCCTGAAACTGGCCAGCAGCTTTGACGGGCGCATTGCAACCCAGACCGGGCATAGCCAGTGGATCACGGGCCCCGAGGCGCGCCGCGCCGTTCACGCGATGCGCGCGCGTCATGATGCGGTGATGGTGGGTGCAGGCACGGCGCGGGCGGATGATCCGTCGCTGACCGTGCGTGATCTGGGCGTCGCGCAGCAGCCTGTGCGCGTTGTCGTGTCCCGCCATCTCGACCTGCCGCTTATGGGGCAGCTTGCCCGCACAGCAGCCGAGGTTCCGGTCTGGCTGTGCCACGGCCCCCATCCCGATGCCGAACGTGCGCGCGCATGGGACGGGCTGGGCGCGCGTCTGATCCCCTGTGCCTTGCAGGATCATCATATTGATGCGGCGGATCTGTTGCAGCAACTGGGTCAGGCCGGGCTGACCCGAGTGTTTTGCGAAGGCGGGGCCGCGCTTGCAGCCTCACTATTGGAAAAAGACCTGGTGGATGAGCTGGTCGGTTTCACGGCAGGCCTGACCATCGGGGCCGAGGGTTTGGCCGCAGTTGGTCGGTTGGGGCTGGAAAAGCTGGACGCGGCCCCTCGGTTCGAACTGATCGAAACCCGCGCTATCGGTCCCGACATTCTGCATCGTTGGCGACGTCCAACGCAGTGACGTTCCGGTCAGCGCCACAAATGCGCATGTGTGGCAAACGCCCCCTGAAGCTTGGACAGAAACCGGTTCAAAGGCCCCGTTGGCGCGGCCGTGTCACTCACCAACCGATCAACGGCGACTTCGACCGGGCAGGGCTGTCCGGTCAACGGATCCATGAAACGCGGGTAATCAATCAGCGTCGCATGAACCAGCCCCATCAAGGACGGGCGCGCGCCGCGCCGGACAGGCACCGCACCCAGATCGGTTGTCAGCCCCCAACCGGCATAAAAGGGCGCGCCCAGCGTCGTGACCTGAACACCGCGCAAAAGCGCCTCGAACCCCAGAAGCGAGGTCATGGTCCAGACTTCGTTCACATGAGGCAGCAAAGACGCCGGATCGCAATTGTCGAGGATCAGATCCGCCAGTTCCTCCGCCTCAATGCGCCCCTCACGCAGCCCGGCTTCGACATCGGGATGAGGTTTGTAGATCAAAACGGCGTCCGGATTCGCTTCCCGCGCGGTTTGCAGCAACTCAAGATTGGTGCGCACGCCGCTGGTGCCCAACAGGATCGAGGCATCATCCTCAACTTGTCCCGGCACAAGAATGCGGTGCCCATCTGGCAGGGTCGGCGCGGGCTGGCCGGTGTTGTATTTGCTCAGACCGTCCGAGAGCAGCCTGCTGACCAGCCGCTCGGCCCGCCGTTCCTGATCGGGGCGCAGGGTTTCGCGCTGGGCGATCAATTCCTCCAACCGGCTAGGCCGTGTGGGGTCGTAGTAAATCCCCAGATCGTCCGTCACCAGTGACAGAGGCGGAACCAGCTCGGCCCCCAATCCGCGCGAGCGCAAAAAGCCATCCTCGACCCGAATGGCCCCTTCGGCATCCCGGGCCTGATTGGCCCAGACCATGTGGGGGCGATCGGACGTTGTCGGCGGGGCCGAGGTGAATTGCATCTTTTTGTGACGCCCAAACATCTGTTGCAGATGCTTGCGCTTCCACAGCCGCATGCCCGACGCGGTCCAGCCAAACCGATCCTGCCGCCACGCGCGGCTCAGCGCTTCGAGCGTGTCCAGAACGGTTTCCAACTCGCACAATTGGTCCTGATATGGGTCGTACCAGACTGGGTAAAGCAGCATGGATGCCGCGAATAACTGCGGTCGGGTCAGATTGCGGGTGCGGCGCGGGATTGGGTTTTCATCCTGCGTCAGCCCCCAACCCGCATAGAAAGGCTGCCCAAAGACGCGGGGCTTGTGACCGGCCAGAATAGCCTCGAATCCCAGTTGCGACGACAGTGTGTAAACAGCAACCGCGCCTTCCAGCAGGGACCACGGGCTGATCGGGTCGCTTAGAAAGGACACCCGGTCAGACAGGTCCTGATCGCTGAAATGCCCCGCGCGATGGCCGGTCTGCGTTTCCGGGTGCGTTTTGATGATGATCCTTGCGCCCGGGTTTTCCTCTTGCGCGATCACCAGCATTTCGCGGAAGCGGGCATAGTCGCCGCCACTGGCCGTTACTGCCGCATCACCTAGGGTCTGATCGATGACAAGCACATATCCGGGGTCGGGTGGTGCAATATCCAGATCAAAGGCCGAGTATTTGCTGAGATGCAGGTCTTTCAGTCGCGCGATTGCCCCCCGAGCCCGGTCCAGCAGCGCAGTGTCATCCAGCGGGTGCGTGGCCAACAGGGTCTCAAGATCAGATGGCGCAGACGGGTCGAAATGCAGACCTGTTCGATCCAACAGCAGGCCCAGCGGCGCTTCGCCCTGACGACCGGGGTGAAGCGAGCGCAGAAACGCGTCTTCGACCCGCAGGACCGGGGCATCGTACTTACCCGCAACGCGCAGGCCGCGATGGGCGGTCGGACTATTGCCCCAAACCCCAACCATGTCGCCGGGTTTCAGCAGGCCCAGACGAATGTCATAGCCAGCCAAGGACAGGATGCGCCGAATGCGCCGATTGGTCAGAAATCCCCCATTATACACAAACAGCCGAGAGCGCTCCGCCCCGGCTGCGGTGTCCATTTCGGGGGTCACGGATCAGTTGCCGGTCAGGGTCGCGACGTTTGCAACCGGAGTCAGCCCGCCCGCGATAAGCGAGATCGATTTGCTCCACTGCGCATAAGGCGCTTCGGTCACGTAGATCGTGTCGTCGTCGCGGATGACAAAGTCACGGGCGATGAACAGGCCATTCGGCGCGGTGAGGTTGAGCAGGTAGATCATCCGCTGATCGCCTTGCAACTCGGCCCGGCCCGTCACGCTGCGGGCGATGTCCTGACGTTCTTTCCGCAGGATGAAAATCCCAGTCGGATCCGATGACAGGCCTTGCAGGCCGCCGACCTGCGCCAGGGCTTCCAAAGCTGACAGGTCCTGAGTGTCAAAGGCGATACGAGATTGCCCGCCGGTTGCGCCAAGCGCGATGTAGGACCGGCTGTCCGCCTCGACCAGGATACGGTCGCCGCCACGCAGCGCCACATCCAGCCTTGGATTGGTGAACAGGTCTTCATACCAGACCGTACCCTTTTGGTCGCCCCGGATCAGGGTGACCAGCGCAATGTCCGATCCGACGGCCACGCCGCCCGCCTGAGACAACATGCCCAGCAATGTGCGGGTGGGGCGTTCAATCGGGTAAATACCGGGGGCTCCAATTGTGCCTGTCAGCGACACGGTCGAGCCATCGCCGGCAACGCGGCGCACCTCGACCTGCGGGTCAGGGGTTTGTTCCTGCAAGCGGTTGGTGATCAGGATGCGCAACTGCTCGGGCGTGTTCCCGGCGGCGCGCAGGCGTCCGGCATAGGGTACAAAGATGAAACCTTCGCTGTCGACTTGCACTTCGTCCAGCGCAGTGGCCGAGCCGGTTTCGCCAGCCAGCAATCCGTCATCCACGTTTTCCCAGATGGTCAGGCCCAGAACATCGCCGGGGCGCACCGTATCGGCCGCCACGCTTTGCGCACTGCTGAACGACGACGAAAAGCCAAACTGCGGAACGCTGGAGGTTGCCCGTGTGACGCGATCATCAACTTCAACCACGAAGGCATTGCCGCCATTTTCGACCGAGCCTGCCAGAATCTCTGATTTGTTCGGTCCGGATTTGGGAAGCTGACACGCGGCCAAAAGGCCGCAAAGGCCGACAAGGGTAATCCCCCGCATCCATCGGATTGGAAAGCTCTGCACTGCCGATGATCCTCAGTATTCTTAGTTTTGGGAAACTTACCCGCTTCGGGATACAACATCCAGCAGAGGATGCCCCATTTCACTCAACGAGCCGCAACTGTGGCGTCAGTGCCTCGTTGTTTCTGAGGACACTCTGATAAGGATCGTTGGCGCGCAACATCATATCTGCGGCGCGGCGCAGCAATTGCCGGCGCCCCCGGCGCGAATAGAACCCGCCCGGAACCTGACTGGTTTCCAACAGGAACTGACGATAGATGCGGTAGGCCTTGGCGTCCGGCATATCGGGATTTGCATAGAAGTCTTCGATGGCTTGATGCGACACGAATTCTGGTTTGTCATAGACCGATTTGCCGAAGATCCGCAGCGGAATGCCTCGCCACAGCACCTGTTGACCGGCCGTTGAGTTGATCGTGACGGCCGAGTTCGCCTCATCCAGCAGTTTGGCCAGCTTGCCGCCCGGCACATAGTGAACGCGATCTTCGATCCCAAGCGCGCGTGCCATCTGACGTACGCGGCGACGCAGCGGTTCGCGGTGGTTTTCCAACGGGTGTTCCTTGATCACCAGCCGATGATGTCCCGGCGCGCCCTTGGCAAAACCCGTGATCATCTGTTCGAGAAACGCGCTCATCCCTGAGTAATCGGAATGCGCCTGAACCGAGCTGTCGTGACCCAGTTGCAAAAGAACAAGGTGATAGGGGTGGGGGCTTTTGCGGACCAATCCCGTGGACCAACCCCTTTGAATGCGATGGAACGGCATCAGCGCCAGCCGCTTGAAATATAGCCGGAATTCTTTTGACACCGGCAATTCCCGGTGCGGGCGGAAGTTCCGGTAACGGCGGTTCAGGAACAACACGAACCAATGGTAAAGCGCGCCGTAGAAGATGTGCTGGCGCATATCCCCCCAATGCGACGGTGGCGGCGGGGACTGCGTGTCCGAATGCTCCAGCGCCTGTTGCATATCCTCGACATTCAGCGACATGAGGCGCGAGTTTCCGTTCGAGCCGCCACGCTCATACGTGACCCACCAGGGCCTCAGATACCCTTCTTCGAATACATGCACGGTGATGCCGCGCGACCGCGCGATTTCAACGGCGCGCGTATGCACCGGGCGGGTGTCGCCATACAACACAATGTCGGTCACGCCTTTTCCGACGATCAGGTCAATCAGGGTTTCGGACCAACGATCCGGCGTGTCGCGAAAAGGGATATAGCTGGATTTGTCGAACCAGAACGCCCGATCACCTGCGTTGAACCCCACGCGCCAGACTTGCGCGCCCGATGCCTGCAACATCCGCCCAAGGGCGCTGAAAAACGGCCCATGGGGCCCCTGAAGAAACAGGAAGACGCGGTTACTTCGGGCGGTGGTTGAGTGGTTCATCTTGGTGACAATATCCAAACTTCTGGGCGAATCTATGCCGTATCTCGCCAGTTTTTTGTTCAATCCGGCCTTTTTTACCGTGTCGGGTCCTTGCCCGCGCAAGGGGATGGGCGTACCTCAGCTTGTGAAAACACGCTCAGGTTAGGGAACGAGGGTTAACAGGATGTTTACAGGGATCGTCACCGATGTCGGCACTGTCACCGAGTTGGAGCAGCAAGGCGACCTGCGCGCCCGCATCCAGACTGCCTATGACACGTCCGGCATCGATATCGGGGGGTCGATTGCCAGCGATGGCGTGTGCCTGACCGTGATCGCGCTGGGCAACGACTGGTATGACGTTCAGATCAGCGCCGAGACGGTGTCAAAAACCAATCTTAACAGCTGGACCACCGGATCGCGGGTGAATCTTGAGCGCGCCCTGAAGGTTGGTGACGAACTGGGCGGTCATATCGTCTCGGGCCATGTCGATGGCGTTGCCGAGGTTGTTGCGGTTGAAGATGAGGGCGACAGCACAAGGGTCACGTTGCGCGCGCCTGCGAATCTGGCGCGGTTCATTGCGCCGAAAGGGTCGGTTGCGTTGAACGGAACCTCGCTGACTGTCAATGACGTGGACGGTCGTGATTTTGGTATCAACTTTATCCCGCATACCAAAGAGGTCACGACCTGGGGTGATGTTGCTGTCGGGGATCACGTTAACCTCGAAATCGACACGCTGGCCCGGTACGTCGCCCGCCTGGCCGAGATTTCCTGACCGCGAAATACGTCGCGTCCTGACAGGCCAGCGCCGTTTGCGCTCTGGCCTTTGGGCGCAGTGTGGTCTATCCCGCCTTGCAGAAATGCTCTTGTGAAAGGCTGCCCCATGAGCTTTGAAACCCCCGGCCCGGTCGAGGCCCAACTGCGTGACGCGATCAGCCCGATCGAAGAGATCATCGACGAGGCGCGCAAGGGCCGGATGTATATTCTGGTCGATCACGAGGATCGCGAGAACGAAGGCGATCTGGTGATCCCGGCTGAATTTGCCGATGCCGAGGCGATCAACTTCATGGCCACCCATGGGCGCGGGCTGATCTGTCTGCCGATGACGGCCGAGCGCGTGGATGCTCTGGGCCTGCCGATGATGGCCGTGAACAACTCGTCGCGTCACGAGACGGCCTTCACCGTGTCGATTGAAGCGCGTGAGGGTGTGTCCACCGGGATTTCTGCTGCCGACCGCGCGCTGACGGTGGCAACTGCGATCAACGAGCAGAACACCATGGCCCATATCGCAACCCCCGGCCATATCTTTCCGCTGCGGGCGAAACGGGGCGGCGTGCTGGTGCGGGCAGGCCATACCGAGGCCGCCGTGGATATCTCGCGTCTGGCGGGGCTGAACCCGTCGGGTGTCATCTGTGAGATCATGAAGGCTGACGGCACCATGGCGCGTCTGCCCGATCTGGTGGAATTCGCGCAAGAGCATGACATGAAGATCGGCACAATCAGCGATCTGATTGCGTACCGGTCGCGCAATGACAATCTGGTAGTTGAAACCTCGCGTGAAACCGTCAACTCGGAATATGGCGGCGAATGGGAGATGCGGATTTTCACCGACCAGACCCACGGCATCGAGCATGTGGTGATGGTCAAAGGCGATGTGACTACACCAGAGCCGGTTCTGACCCGTACCCACGCCCTGCACGAAGCGCCGGATATTCTGGGCCTCGGCCCCAAATCCTCGCGCGAGTTGCCGCGCGCGATGGAGAAGATTGCAGAAGAGGGGCGCGGCGTGGTCTGCCTGTTCCGGCAGCCGCGTAACTCGCTGTATGCGGCCGAAGATGAAGGCCCGCGCACGATCAAGCAAACCGGTCTGGGCGCGCAAATCCTGTCCAAGATGGGCATTCAGGAACTGGTGCTGCTGACGGACTCGCCTGAAACCGTATATCTGGGGCTCGACGCGTTTGGCCTGTCCATCGTCGGTACCCGTTCGATCCTGAAGGAAGACTGATCATGGCTGCTCAAGACGAACATGGCGTTTTGCCGACACCCAAATTCGACAAGCCGGTGAAGCTGTTGATCGTGGCGGCCCCTTTCTATCGCGCGATTGCAGACAACCTGATCGCCGGTGCGAAGGCCGAGATCGAAGCAGCTGGCGGCGCCTGTGAGGTTGTCGAGGTGCCCGGCGCGCTGGAGATCCCCACCGCCATCGCTATGGCGGACCGCCAGTGCAATTTCGACGGCTATGTCGCACTGGGCTGCGTCATTCGCGGTGAGACCACGCACTATGAGACTGTCTGCAACGACTCCAGCCGCGCCATTCAGTTGCTGGGCCTGCAGGGCCTGTGCATCGGCAACGGCATCCTGACTGTGGAAAATGACGATCAGGCCGAAGTTCGCGCCAACCCCGAAAAGATGAATAAAGGCGGCGGCGCGGCTGCTGCGGCCTTGCATCTGATCGCGCTCAGCCGTAAGTGGGGCTCTTCCAAAAAGGGCGTCGGATTCAAGCCGCCGTCCGAGTCCATCCTTGTGGCGGGCGACAGCAACGGACCCTCGACAGCATGACCAAGACAGACGCGCCGAAACCGGCCAACCAGAAACGCCTGATGAAATCCGCCGCCCGGCTTTATGCCGTGCAGGCGCTGTTCCAGATGGAGCAGTCGGGCCAGACGACCGAAGCCGTCGTGAATGAGTTTCTGGATCACCGGTTTGGCGCTGTCTATGAAGGGGACGAGATGCTGGATGGCGATATCAGCGTCTTCCGCTCGCTGGTGGACAATGCTGTGAACTATCAGGCTCCGATTGACCAGATGACCGACCGTGCGCTGGTCGCCAAATGGCCGATCTCGCGCATCGATCCGACCCTGCGGGCGCTGTTCCGCGCCGCCGGGGCCGAACTGACCCAAAGCGACACGCCGCCCAAGGTGGTTATCACCGAATTCGTCGACGTCGCGCGCGCCTTCTTCCCTGAAGGCAAAGAGCCGAAATTCGTCAACGCCGTGCTGGACCACATGGCGCGTGAGGCCCAGCCCGAGGCGTTCTGAGCCACATCACCGGACGACAAGAATAAGGCGCAGACTCGAAACCGAGCTGCGCCTGAACGTTTGCAATACACTTGTTAAAACAAGCCTCCGGTGTCCACCACTCACAGTTTTATCCAAAGACACCAGCACTTTAACGGAAATCCTCTGACGCGCCACCTATCGATTCCGATAGCGCTGCGGATCGATCAGGCCCAGCTGCATCGCGCGGACCGAGGCGGATTCGCGGGTTGGGGCCTGCAGTTTGTCACGCGCGTTTTTCAGATGGGTGCGTATCGTGATCTCGGACAGGCCCAATTGTTCAGCGATCCTGTCGTTGCGGTGGCCAAGCGCCAGCAGGTTCAGAACCTGCAATTCCCGCAGTGTCATGTCCGGCGCGGTCGGTGCGATGCTGGCGATGTCGTAGACACGGCCATGATTGCTGGGGATGTCCGACCCCAGATTGGTGGCCAGCACGGTGGCCAAGACGCGCATGTCCCGCTGCTGTTCGGTCATCATCAACTGGACGTCCTGTTGGTCCGAGGCCAGCACGACCAGCTTGGCCTCGTTGTCGGGGCAGGGCACGACCAGAGAACACAGGTGGATATATCCGGCCTTCTCCAGATCGTGGTTCAGACCCAGCGCCTTGTCGGAATGGCCATCCGACGGTTTCAGGCTTGCGGCCTGCACGTAAAGGCTTTCCTTGCCGTTCTGAACCTGCGCCAGCATGGGGTCCGCTTCGGCATAGCCTTGCGTGTCGTAGCGGTTCAGCCAGCCCTTGGACATCGAACTGCGCACCCAATGGATCGCGCCGGTCTCGGG
The DNA here is from genome assembly GCF_056532945.1 of Ruegeria sp. H7. Classification (NCBI taxonomy): domain Bacteria; kingdom Pseudomonadati; phylum Pseudomonadota; class Alphaproteobacteria; order Rhodobacterales; family Roseobacteraceae; genus Ruegeria; species Ruegeria sp. H7. The sequence goes on along the minus strand of NZ_JBQFNZ010000001.1, from coordinate 261,072 downwards.
CGTGAAGCACACCATGTTCAGCGCGTTGAATCCGATCTCGGCCAGCCGGTCTAACGTGAACTCCCACCGTTCCTGATCGTCGTGACGCAAAGACAGCGCTTCGAGTAGGTCAAGCGCGAACAGGCTGAGGGCATTCATTGAAACTCCGCATACAGTGTCGCACCCCGGCGGGGCGCGGTTTACTCTGTCCGACCATGCGCTATCCTCGTGGCATCAGACAAGGAGCTTTGTGATGCCCAAACTGATCCGCCTTTACATTACGCAAGTTGCATGGGGATTTGTGATCTCGGCTGTGTTTGTCGGCGTGCTGCTGGCGCTGAATGTCGCGAACCTGCGGGGGCTGATTTTCGGGTCCGAGGTCGGGTTGATCGCGCTTGCGATGATCTGGTTCATGAACGGGATCGTCTTTGCCGGGGTGCAGTTCGCCTACAAGATCATGAGCATGGCCGAAAAGCCCGGTGGTCCGCGTCGCGGATCGCCCGTCGTGCACAGCTTCAAGCCCGCTATGGCCAAGCAGGAAGCCCGCGCAGAGCGCTGAATTTCAGGGGAAAAGTGGCGGGACCGCCAGCCAACCGTGCGGTGTGATTCCCGAGGACCTGTATGTACAGGTGGGCGCCGGGTAATCAGGCCAGGACCTGAACAGAGCCAGCCCCCTCGGAATTGCTTAAGGCCACCAGAATGCTACCTGTCACAAGAAGGGCAGAACCCGCCAAGCGCTTAGTTAGGGCGTCTGACGGGTTCGCACAAGGGGTCACGCATCAACAGTTTCGTGCAATGCCGTGCGCATCTTGCCGAAATGCTCGTCCCAGCCGTTGTCCAGCGCCAGGATAAGGCCGAAGGCGTCGGCATTCTGCGGCAGGCCTTCGTGCAACAGGCTCAGACGCGTTCCGCCCGCAACCGGAGTAAGCGTCCATTTGACCACGCTGACGGCGTCGCCCATGGGTTTCACGGTGAAGGTGTATTCCAGATATTCCGGCGCGCGCGCCTCGCGGACGTCGCCCCAGATCAAAAGGTCGCCGCTGGTGGTTCCGTACATCTCAAGCTTTTGACCCTTGGCCAATGGGCGCTGGGGTTTGTGGAACCATTCCGCCAGCCTATCGGGCTCGGTCAAATAGGCCCATACGGTTTCCGGTTCGGCCCGCAGAAAAATCGTTTTTTGTAATACAGATTTGGTCATTTGTCTTTCCTTTCAATAGCTTCCTTGAGAGAGTTGAGGCGGTCATCCCAGAACTGGTCAAAGTAGCTGAGCCAGTCCAGAACCGGGGCCATACCGCGGGGTTCTATGCGATTGATGCGTTCACGACCGCGCGCCTCAACCGTGATCAACCCGCCATCAGACAGGACCGTCAGGTGTTTCTTGACGGCGGCGCGGGTCATGTCGAAGCGGTCCGTCAGTTGGCCGATTGTCATATCCTCGCACGCCAGCAGTTTGACGATGTCACGCCGGGTAGGGTCGGCCAGCGCACGAAACGCGTTTTGGGTTAGGGTCTGCATTTGTCACCTCGGTAAAGATACCATTTGGTATCATATTAATGCAGTACCATACGGTATCATGTCAAGTCCCGTGCGGAGGCTTTACATTTGTTCACGAATTGTTCACATTTCTCACATGACACTGGATCTGCAACCCGGACAGAAACTTGCGCGTGGCGTGGCGCGTCACCTGACCGCGCATGGTTTTGTTTCCGTTGAGGAATTCGTTCCGGCGCGTGGCCTGCGCGTCGATGTGATGGGGCTGGGCCCGAAGGGTGAGCTTTGGGTGATCGAGTGTAAATCCAGTCGCGCCGATTATCAGTCGGATTCGAAATGGCAGGGCTATCTGGAGTGGTGCGACCGATTCTTTTGGGCCGTGGATACCGAGTTCCCGACCGAGCTGTTGCCCGAGGAAACCGGCCTGATCATCGCCGACGCTTATGATGCAGAGATCATCAGAATGGCACCCGAAGACAAGCTGGCCCCGGCGCGGCGCAAGAAGATGATCCAGAAATTTGCAACCGACGCGGCCCGCCGTCTGCTGGCGCTGCGTGATCCGCGAATTTGAAGCTGGTCAGTCTTTGACGGCGCGCGCCGCCTGTGCTGCTGCGCGCAGTTCGTCGGCGATTTCTTCAGCCTCTTCGGGGTCGAAATCCATTGGAATTTCGATGCCATCGGCCTCGATGAACAAACGCACCATCCCCTGATCGGTAGGCCCGATCTGAAGGTTGGCCTGAATGTCTCGTTCGGTGTTGATACCCATACGCGCCTCCGGGACTGAGCACTCGTGCTAGCGCGCGCGGGGTTGAGAATCAAGCCGCCAATGCGCTCAGATATGGCATGGCAAATGTGGATCTCAGACAATTCCGGGCCGAAGATGCTCCGTGGCTGGTTGAACGGCACGGCACGCTTTATGCGCGGGACGAAGGCTTTGATGAGACATTCGCCCCGCTGGTGGCGCGTATTCTCGACGACTTCATCGCGGATCATGATCCGACCTGCGAGCGCGGCTGGATCGCCGAGCGGGACGGAGAGCGGTTGGGCAGTATCTTTTGCGTCAGGCTGGATGACCAGACGGCAAAACTCCGTCTGTTCCTCTTGGTGCCCGAGGCGCGCGGTTTGGGGCTGGGCAAGCGGCTTTTGGCAACCTGTATGGGTTTTGCTCGGGCTGCCGAATACAGACAGATGCAGCTATGGACCCATGAAAGCCACAAGGCCGCCTGCGCGCTGTACAAGGCCACCGGTTGGCAGTTGGTGGACAGCAAACCGGTGCGGTCTTTCGGGGTCGATCTTGTCGAACAAAGCTGGAAAATTCAGCTTTAATCCTCTTGCATTCCCCGGGCGCGTTCGGTAAATCGCCCCTCACGAGTGCCGCCTTAGCTCAGTTGGTTAGAGCGCTGGATTGTGGATCCAGAGGTCCCCTGTTCAAGCCAGGGAGGCGGTACCACTTCCCCAATATGAAACACAAAACTCGCGCTTTTTGGCGGGTCATTGCGGTGTGCCAATGGCGCGCCTGAATTCAGCGCGCCAGGTTCAGTTTGAACTTCATCTTGCTCTGTTTCGCGGCGGGCAAATGCCGGTTCAGGCGTTTGTTGACCAGTCCAAAGCCCCAGATGATCACCAGCGTCAGCAGGATGAAGTAGAAGGCCAGAATCGGGTAAGGCACAAACGGGTTGAACGTCTTGTCCGCGAAATAGCTGGCGTAATACAGCGCATCTCCGCGTTGTTGCCAGGCGGGGAAGGCCGAGAAGAAGACCAGCGTTGTGGCGTGGAACAGAAAGATCGCCTCATTCGTGTATGCAGGCCATGCCAGTCGCAACATAGTGGGCCATACAATCCGGCGGAAGCGGGCCCAGCCGGTCATGCCATAGGCATCCGCCGCCTCGATATCGCCTTTGGGGATCGAGCGCAGGGCGCCATAGAAGATCTCACCCGTATAAGCGGCGGTATTGAGGAACAGAACGATCAGCGCCCCCAGCCAGGCCGACGTGAAGGCGTCGAACATCGGATAGGGTTTCTTCAGCGACAGGAAGAAGAAATAGGCAAAGAAGAACTGGATGAACAAAGGCGAGCCGCGGAACAGAAAGATGAACCATTCCGCAGGCTTGCGCATCCATTTGTTCGGGGACGCCTTGCCGACGGCCAACGCGGTGGCCAGAAAGAACCCGGTCGCAAGGGCCATGATCCCGAAATAGACATTCCAGATCATGCCCGAACCAATCAGCGTGAACTGCTCGCACAGGGTAAAGTCGGATTTGGGCAACAAGCGCTCGCCAATGCCGACAGAGCGGAGGGCGTAGTCCTGAATTGTCTGGATGCAACTCATGCCCGGGCTCCTTGCAAAGGAGACCGCGTGCGCGAAAGCCATTGCATTGCAATCGCGTGCGGCACCCGGTTGAGGTTTTGAAGCGCGATTGTCATGCCGTCGTCTCCTTGCGCAGCAACTCTCCGCCCGCGGTGGCCTGACCGTGGGACAGGCGGCGCATCAGCTTTTCAAGCACGATTTCCGAGATGCGGGTCATGCCGAGATAGAAGATCAGCAGGAACAGGAAGTACCACATGCGCCAGTCGCCATGCGGGTAATCGGTGAAGCGCGAGGTTTTGGTGCCACCCAACTCTCGGGCCCAATAGACGATGTCCTCGATGCCCAGCAGGAACAGCAGTGGCGTCGCCTTGATCAGCACCATCCACAGGTTCGACAGGCCGGGCAGGGCGTAGACCCACATTTGCGGCACGAGGATACGCCAGAACGTCTGGCGGCGGGTCATGCCATAGGCTTCGGCGGTCTCAAGCTGGGCATGCGGAACCGCCCGCATCCCGCCGAACAGCACGTTGGCTGCAAACGCACCGAAGACGATCGAGAAGGTGATGACGGCCAGCACGAACCCGTAGGTTTCGTGTACCCATTCCGGTGCGCTACCCAAGGGCAGTTTTGCGGCCTGACAGACGATGAAGTCATTGCCCTGACGCACCGGGTCGGTCCATTCGGGACACATAACTTGGTGGCGTGTCCATTCGAACGCCTGATCCAGAGCAATCACAAAGAACAGAAAGAACGCGATGTCGGGCACGCCGCGTACGACCGCGATGTATCCTTTGCCCAACCAGCTGAGCGGAGCGAAATGCGACCGGGCTGCCATTGCACCTGCAAACCCGAAACTCAGCGCGACCGGGGCGGTCACGGCCAGCAACCCGAGGACCTTCAGAAACGACAGGTAGAACGACCAGTGCACACCGTTGGTCAGGTAGCACGAGAACCAGCGGAACGTGCCCAGCGTGTCGGGATCAGCGCAATAGGAAAACATACGGCGTCTTTCGAACGTCAGCCCCGGCGCAAGGCCAGGACAGGTTCGGCGCCATGAGGGGCGCCGAACCCATGTGTGCAGATCAGTTGGTGACGACCGAACCGTCAGAGTTATAGGTCGGCACGCCTTCGCCGAACCACTTGACGATCAGCTCGTTCAGTGAGCCATCGGCCTTCATCGAGGTGATCGCCTCGTCGAACTTGCCGCGCAGCTCGCCATCGGATTCGCGGATGCCCAGGCCAATGCCACCGCCCAGCGGGACGTCATCACCGACAAAGACCAGCTCACCACCGGATTCCTCGACGATCGGGACCAGGAAGTCCTTGTCGGCAAAGACCGCATCAGCCTCACCGTTGCGCACGGCTGCGATGGTTTCTTCCGGGGTTGCGAATTCGACCAGAGTCGCGCCGGATTCGGCGACGTGACCGGCCTGAATGGTTGCAGTCTGCGCCGCAACGATGCCGCTGCTCACGTCGACGCCGTCCGACGCACCGACATAGGCCGAGGCTGCGGGCGGGAAGTAGTTCTGAGTGAAATCAATAACTTCATCGCGTTCGTCGGTGATCGACATGCCCGCGATGATGGTGTCGTAGTTGCCCGACACAAGGTTCGGGATGATCGAATCCCAGTCGTTCTTGACCCATTCGCAGTCCAGATTGGCGCGTTTGCACAGCTCGTCGCCCACTTCACGCTCGAACCCGTCGATCTCGCCGGCGTCGTTGATGAAGTTATACGGAGGGTAAGCGCCCTCGGTCCCCATGCGGACGGTGTCGGCCATGGCGATACCGGCGGTCAGGGCCAGCGCTGCGGTGGACAGAATCAGGTTTTTCATTGGTTACTCCCCAGTTTGGTTCTGTTTTTGAAACTATGCCGCCTGAGTGGCGGAGAGAAAGCCCCGAAGCCGTTCGGATTCGGGAGAGGTAAAGATATCTTCGGCCGTGCCTTCTTCTTCGATCCGGCCTTGATGCAGGAACACGACATGGCTGGAGATATCCGCCGCCATCTTCATGTCATGGGTCACGATGATCATCGTCCGGCCCTCGGCAGCCAGGTCCTTGATGACCTTGATGACTTCTTGTTCCAACTCGGGGTCCAGCGCCGAAGTCGGCTCGTCAAACAGCAGCGCCTCAGGCTCCATGCACAAGCCACGCGCGATGGCCGCGCGTTGCTGTTGGCCACCGGACAGCTGTGCCGGATAGACGTCGCACTTGTCGCCAATGCCAACCTTTTCAAGGTATTTGCGCGCGCTGTCTTCCACTTCGGCCCTGTCACGGCCCAAAACGGTTACCGGAGCTTCCATAACATTTTGCAAAATGGTCATGTGTGCCCACAGGTTGAACTGTTGAAACACCATCGACAGGTTGGTGCGAATGCGCAGGACCTGCTTGGGATCGGCAGGGCGACGTCCGTTTCCTGACCCGCTCCACTTCACCGGTTCGCCTTTGAACATGATCTCGCCCTGTTGACTGTCTTCCAACAGGTTGCAGCAACGCAGAAGGGTGGATTTGCCAGAGCCGGATGAGCCAATCAGGGACACGACGTCGCCGCGTTTTGCGGTGATGTCCACGCCCTTGAGCACCTCGAGATTACCGAAGCTTTTGTGAAGGTTCCTGATCTCGATTACGGCAGATGCGTCTGACACGGAAGGTCCAGTTGTTGTTGGTATTGGTGCGGTAATAGGGCGGAAAAACGGGCGCAATGCAATGCGCAAATCACAGATTCGTGCGGTTAATCAACCAAAATGGCCAGAGGGTATGACCAAATCGGTCAGCTTCTGCGCGCAAATGCTTCGGGCGTGGGCGGAGTTGGAACCGCAAGGTACTGATCCGCCGGAATATCGATCAACCCGCGGATGTGAAGCCGCCGCCTGTCATCATCCGAAAGGTCCACAATGGCGGACCGAACAGCCTTGGCGATCTGGTCCGCGTCTTGGCTGAGCGAGGTTATGAACGGCAGGGCAGGGGTCGGGGTCGTGCGGGTTATTTCGCGTAAACGGCTGCCCAGATCTGTATGCTCATTCAGCAACTCCCATGTCAGCGCATCCAGCGATGCAAAGTCTGCGCGACCCTCCGCCACGGCCTGCGCGGACAGCGCGTGGCCGCCTGTTTCCAAAAGCTGGGTCGGAGCCAGACCCAGCGCAGTCAGATGCGTGGTCGGGGCGGCCCAACCGGATTGAGACAGCGCCTCGTTATACGCAAAAACTCCGTTGGTCAGATCGCCCAGATCGCGCGGATCATTCGCACGGGCAACAAGAACCGAGCAATAATGGCCAGCGGGGCAGCCGGGCAGGTCGTAATCCGGGGTGCCAACCAACTGCACCTGACCATGCAGCCGGGTGCGGTAGGGCATCCCGCAGGTCTGGGCAAAGATCAGAGCGGAATCCTGCCAGACGTCCCAGACATCTCGGGTTCGGTCCAGATGCTGCGGGCCATAGCCCAGATTCGCATGGATCAAAGACCAGAATCGGTCATTGGTGGCGCGCAAGGCGGGCATGTCATACATGCCCAGCATCGCTGTCACGCTTTTGCGGCCTTCTGACGGGCGCGCGCCGAATCCACGTCGCTGACGCCCAACAGGCTGACAACCAGTCGCAGCAGCGAATCCTCTTCGCCGGTGCGCTGACCATCGGCCAGCGCGACCGACCACATGGCCTGAACCACGGCCAGACGATCCTCGTAGGCGACGGCCTCTTTGATCGCGCGGGTAAAGCGGACGGTGTCGGGGGCCTCGGCCTCAAGGTCTTCGGCCTGGGCGCGCAGGGCTGCGGCCTCGAACGGTGACAGACCGTAGCGCTCGGCCGAGACCTTGTCGATCCGCGCCATTTCAGTGTCGGCATAGTCATTGTCGGATCGCGCGATGCGGACCAACAGGGCCGTCAGGGCCAGCCGCGCATCGTTTTCGACCAACGGGTCGGGATCGGGCTGGGTCAGCCGGGACAGAAAATCGCTAAACATGATACAGATATAGACGCGGCTTAGCTGGCTTCCAAGCGGCTTTGCACACGTTCGCGCGCGGCCTTGCTGTCGTTAAAGCTCAGCCCCATGGCGGCGCGGGCCTCTTCGACGATCTTGATCTCACCCTCGTCCGAGTCGCCGTCGGCCAGCACCACCTCCCACAGGGCATCCAGCGCGGCCATGCGTTCCTCAAGGCCCGTGGTCTCGCGGATCAGCTTGCCGAAGGTGTCGGTTTCGGGGGCGGCTGCATGCAGTTTCTCGCAGGTTGCGCGCACTTTGGCGGCTTCGATTGCGTTATGCTGATAAAGGCGCGCCAGTATCCGGTCGATCAGGCTGATTTCTTCCAGCTTGTAATCGCGATCCGCCTGCGCCACCCGCACCATCAACGCCCCCAACGCCAGTTCGGCATCAGGGTCAGGCAGTTGCTGGGTCTGAGGCGGTCTGAACGCCTGAAAGAACTTTTTCAACATGAGGTCAGGTTAGTCCATATTTTGTGGCGCGCCAAGCTGGGACTACCCGTCATAGGCATGAATAATCACAAGATCGCCGAGGGCGACTGAATCCCGCCCAGCCTTGGGGAATTGGTATCCGCATTTTTGTGACAAGGCGGGATACTGAGATTGTCCGGTCCCTAAATCTAGGTCACCAGACGCTTACATGGCGTAGTCGATGGCGCCACGTGCCTGTTCCGTCAGCCATGCTACCATCTGGCGATAGGGCACTGGGCCATAGCTGACCCGCGCCACGCCCAACGTTGCCAATCGCGGTGTGTCCGGGGTGCCGGGCAGGGCGATGATGTTGACCGGCAGCTCCGTTGCTGCGCAGAGCTGCTCAATCATCGCTTCGTCCTTCAGGCCGGGGGCAAAGAACCCGCTGGCCCCGGCGGACTGGAACGCCGCCGCACGGGCAACCGCGTCGTCCAGCATGGCTGCGTTATGCGTGTCGGCGTGCGCTTTCAGGAAGATATCGGTCCGGGCGTTGATATAGGCCGGAACCCCTGCCGCATCACACGCCTTGCGCATCGCTTCAATCCGTGTGGCCTGCTCGGCAATGGGGTAAAGGCCATCACCGCCGACGATCTGATCCTCGAAGTTGAAGCCCACCACCCCGCAGTCCAGGGCCCGCAATACGTTTTCCGCAATCCCGTCAGGATCAGCGGCATAAGCCCCCTCAAAATCCAGAGAAACAGGCAGATCGACCGCGGCCACAATGCGTTTTGCATTGTCCAAGGCGGCCTGCAGCGGGATATTCTCGCCGTCCTTGAACCCCTGCGCCATCGCGACCGGGGCACTGCCGGTCGCGATCGCCTGCGCACCTGCGTCGCGCACGGCCGCGGCGCTGCCTGCGTCCCAGATGTTGAACAGGATGACCGGATCACCTTTCTTGTGCAGGCGGGTGAAGGTTTCGGCGTGTTGGGCTTGGGTGGTCATGGGGTATCTCCTGTCGAAGCTTGTTCAACAGTTAACCCCATGCCGGGCATTCGCTAAGCGCTTAATTGTGTCGGTACATCACTTTGCAGCGACCGGATCAGACCAGACGCGACGTGTCCTTGGCCGCGCGCACAAAGTCGCGGAACAAAGGGTGCGGATCGAACGGTTTGGATTTCAATTCGGGGTGGTATTGCACACCGATGAACCACGGATGATCCGACCATTCGACGATTTCCGGCAACCGGCCATCGGGGGACATGCCCGAGAAATTCAGGCCCGCCTTTTCCAGCTTGTCGCGATACTTGATGTCCACCTCATAGCGGTGGCGGTGACGTTCCTCAATCTGAGTGCCGCCATAGACCTCTGCCACTTTGGAGCCGTCGGCCAGAACCGCGTTATAGGCCCCCAGCCGCATTGTGCCGCCTTTGTCATCGCCGACCTTGCGCTCGACCTTGTGGTTGCCCTGCACCCATTCTTTCAGGTGGTAAACCACGGGTTCAAACCGCCGCTTGCCCGCTTCGTGGTCAAATTCCTCGGACCCTGCCTCGGCGATGCCCGCCGCATTGCGCGCCGCTTCGATCACGGCCATCTGCATCCCCAGACAGATACCCAGATAGGGCACCTTGTGCTCACGTGCATATTGCGCCGCTTTGATTTTGCCTTCGGTTCCACGCTCGCCAAACCCGCCGGGCACGAGGATCGCGTGGAAGCCTTCCAGATGCGGGGCGGCGTCTTCGGTGTCGAAAATCTCGGCATCCACCCACTCGACCTTGACCTTGACGCGGTTGGCCATGCCGCCATGGGTTAGCGCCTCGGCAATCGATTTATAGGCGTCTTCCAGCTGGGTGTATTTGCCAACGATGGCCACCTTCACCTCGCCCTCGGCGTTGTGGATGCGGTCACTGACGTCTTCCCATTTGGCCAGATCGGGCTTGGGTGCAGGGCTGATCTGGAACGCATCCAGAACCGCCTGATCCAGACCCTCGCGGTGATAGGCCAGCGGGGCGTCGTAGATGGTCGAAAGATCCTGCGCCGCGATCACGCTGTCCGGGCGCACGTTGCAGAACAGTGCCAGCTTCTCGCGTTCCTTGGTCGGAATCGGTCCTTCCGAGCGGCAAACCAGAATATCGGGGGCCAGACCGATGGACCGCAGTTCCTTGACCGAGTGCTGGGTCGGCTTGGTTTTCAACTCACCCGACGCCTTGATATAGGGCAGCAGCGTCAGGTGCATGAACAGGCACTGACCGCGCGGCTTGTCCTGGCTGAACTGACGGATGGCTTCGAAAAAGGGCAGGCCTTCGATATCGCCGACAGTGCCGCCGATCTCGCACAGCATGAAATCAACCTCATCCTCGCCGATGGCGATGAAATCCTTGATCTCGTTGGTGACGTGCGGGATCACCTGAATGGTTTTGCCGAGGTAATCCCCGCGGCGTTCCTTTTCCAACACGTTGGAGTAAATCCGCCCCGAACTGACCGAGTCGGTCTTGCGGGCCGCCACGCCGGTGAAACGTTCATAGTGGCCAAGGTCCAGATCGGTCTCGGCCCCGTCATCGGTGACGAAAACCTCGCCATGTTCAAACGGCGACATGGTGCCGGGATCGACGTTCAGATAGGGGTCCAGCTTGCGCAGGCGCACCGAATATCCCCGGGCCTGTAACAGCGCGCCCAAGGCCGCCGAGGCCAGTCCTTTGCCCAAGGACGAAACCACACCACCAGTGATGAAAATAAATCGCGCCATAGTTTTTCGGCTGCTCCCGTGAGACGTCAAAATCAGCTGCCCGACGGTTTCGAAAAACCGCTGCATCACGGGACTTCACGTATAAAGGATTCGCGCGCATAGCGCAAGAGAACCGCAAGATGCTGTTGCAGTTCTCTTTCAGGTTTCTAGGTCTAGTGGATCAGTCGGCCTGGGGGATCAGCGGCGCGTTGTCGCCTTCTGCCGGAGGCAGCAGATCATCTGCCGACGGAACCGCAGGTGTGCTTTCTTCGGTTGCCGCAGGGGCCGGAACGCCCAGACGGTCGATCACCGAACTGCCCGAGGATTTCTGCGCCGCCAGAATGGTCAGCGTGATCGAGGTCACGATGAAGCAGGCCGCCAGAATCCAGGTCACTTTGCCCAATGCCGTCGCCGCTGCGCGGCCGGTCATGGCACCGCCGCCGCCGCCACCCATGCCAAGGCCACCGCCTTCGGACCGCTGCATCAGCACAACGGCAATCAGGCCCAAAGCCAAAAGAAGGTGGATGATGAGAACAACGTTTTCCATGGTGGTCCCGTGCAGCGTGACGTGTATCGCGTGGTACTTATGCAAGTTTCAACTTGGGGGCAAGACACGAGTTCACATCACCCCGCGTGATGTATCATATCACAGCAAAGGGACTGGACAGAGCGATAAATCCTGACGCAGGCTTCGGGCTATGCCTCATGACGATCCCGACCACCCGCACGCCCTTTTGCCACCCGAACCCGCGCTGCGCGTCAAGGCGCTGGAGACGATTCTGATCCGCAAGGGGCTGATCGATCCGGCAGCATTAGATGAGATCATCGACACCTACCAGAACAAGATCGGCCCGCAAAACGGCGCGCGCGTCGTGGCAAAGGCTTGGAGCGACCCTGATTTCAAAGCGGCACTGTTGGAAGATGCCACGCCGGTCGTTGCCGAGCTGGGGTACTACGGCCGTCAGGGTGAACACATGGTCGCCGTCGAAAACACGCCCCGGCAGCACAACATGGTCGTCTGCACCCTGTGCAGTTGCTACCCGTGGCCGCTGCTGGGTATCCCGCCCGGATGGTACAAATCCGATGCCTATCGCGCCCGTGCCGTGCGGGAGCCACGCAAAGTACTGGCCGAGTTCGGCGTTACCTTACCCGAAAGCACCGCAGTGCGTGTCTGGGATTCGACCGCCGAGATTCGGTACCTTGTGTTGCCGATGCGTCCCGAAGGCACAGAAGGTATGGGCGAGGATGAGCTGACCGCTTTGGTGACACGCGACAGCATGATCGGGACAGGCTTGCCCAAGGTGCCCTCATGACACGTGTCCATGACATGGGCGGACGCTTTGGCGATGGCGAAATCCGGCCCGAGGCTGAGGGCGCGCCGGTCTTTGCCGAAGACTGGCACGGGCGGGCTTTGGCCGTGACGCTGGCTGCCGGTTTTCTGGGGCAGTGGAACATCGACATATCTCGCCACGCGCGAGAGCGGTTGTCGCCCAAGGATTACACCCGGTTTTCCTACTATGAGAAATGGATCTCGGGCCTTGCCGATCTGTTGGTTGAACAAGGCGTACTGACCCTGGATGATCTGCGAGGGGCCGGAGATGATGCGCCGCATCCCTTGACGGACAAGACGCTGAAGGCCGAGGCTGTCGCCGCTGCACTTGCAAAAGGCGGACCAGCAGATCGGCCTTCAAACGTTGCCGCGCATTTTACGATCGGTCAGCAGGTGGTGACAGCGCGACCAACCGCCAATCGCCTTGTCGATGGTGGCCACACGCGCTTGCCAGTTTATGCAGCAGGGGCGCGAGGTCGTATCCTGCGATTGCATGGAACCCATGTCCTGCCAGATTCCAACGCGCATCGTTTGGGGGAAGCGCCGGAACCGCTATATGCCGTTGTCTTCCCGGCGTCCGAGCTTTGGGCCGCCCCCGAACACCCGGATGATGAGGTCGTGCTGGACCTCTGGCAAAGCTATCTGGAGCCCGCATGAGTGACTGCACCACACATTCCGCGCCGGAACCGGTGTTTGCCGAGCCATGGCACGCGCAGGTCTTTGCCGTAACGGTTGCCCTGAATGAAGCCGGACGTTTCGGCTGGCCCGATTGGGCGGCCCGGTTTTCGGACACGTTGAAGCGCAACGGTCTGGACCGTGAACTGGACGGCGGAGACGACTATTTCCACGCCTGGCTGGAAACGCTTGAAGGGTTGTTGGTCGAACAGGGCGCGGCGGTGTCGGAAGACGTGCAGATGCTTCACCGCGCGTGGGAGCAGGCGTATCTGACCACACCCCATGGCCAGCCGGTCCACTTGCGACCAGGCGGGTAGGGGGCGCTGCCCCCGCCGCCCGTTCCGGGCGACTCCCCCGAGATATTTTTGGCCAGATGAAGCAGGGGATCCGATCTTCATCTGGCTATAAATATCCCCGCCGGAGGCATCGCGCGCCAGCGCGATTTCCATCTGCGGCGAAATAGCGGTTTCCCTGTCCTCTGTGCCCCGTTATACGAGCCGAGTTTGATTACTCAGCACGAAAAGGACCGGATATGGCCAACGTGGTTGTTGTCGGCGCCCAGTGGGGTGACGAAGGAAAAGGCAAGATCGTCGACTGGCTCAGCGAGCGGGCGGACGTCATCGCGCGTTTTCAGGGCGGACATAACGCCGGGCATACTCTGGTTATTGATGGCGAGGTTTACAAGCTGAACGCGTTGCCCTCGGGCGTGGTGCGTGGCGGAAAGCTGAGCGTGATCGGGAACGGCGTCGTTCTGGACCCGTGGCATCTGGTCACTGAGATCGCGTCAATCCGTAAGCAGGGCGTCGAGATCACGCCCGAGACTCTGATGATTGCTGAGAATACGCCGCTTATCCTGCCGATCCATGGCGAGCTGGATCGTGCGCGGGAAGAGGCGGCCAGCAAGGGCACGAAGATTGGCACCACCGGTCGCGGAATTGGTCCGGCCTATGAGGACAAGGTCGGGCGACGCTCTGTCCGTGTTGCCGATCTGGCCGATGACGCGACGCTTGAGGCGCGTGTAGACCGCGCGTTGCAGCACCATGATCCGTTGCGCAAGGGCCTGGGCATTGATCCGGTCGATCGCGACGCGCTGGTAGCGCAGTTGAAGGAGATCGCTCAGCAAATCCTGCCGTTCGCCGCCCCGGTCTGGAAGGTGCTGAACGAAAAGCGCAAGGCGGGCAAGCGGATCCTGTTCGAAGGCGCGCAGGGCGCGTTGCTGGATATTGATTTCGGAACCTACCCGTTTGTGACCTCTTCCAACGTGATTGCCGGTCAGGCGGCGACGGGTGTGGGTATCGGCCCGGGGTCTGTTGATTTTGTGCTGGGCATCGTCAAAGCCTATACCACTCGTGTGGGAGAGGGGCCTTTCCCGACCGAGTTGGACGATGATGACGGGATGCGCCTAGGGACCCGTGGCCACGAATTTGGCACGGTAACAGGCCGCAAACGCCGGTGTGGCTGGTTCGATGCCTGCCTTGTACGCCAGACCTGCGCGACCAGCGGCGTGAACGGCATATCGCTGACCAAGCTGGATGTTCTGGACGGGTTCGAGACGCTGAAAATCTGCACCGGTTATGATTTGGACGGAGAGCGTCTGGACTATCTGCCGACGGCTGCCGACCAACAGGCGCGCTGCACCCCGATCTACGAAGAGATGCCGGGTTGGAGCGAATCCACCGAAGGCGCGCGCAGCTGGGCCGACCTGCCGGCCAACGCGATCAAATACGTGCGCCGCGTCGAAGAACTGATCGAATGCCCCGTGGCGCTTTTGTCCACCAGCCCGGAGCGGGACGACACCATTCTGGTGACCGACCCGTTCGCAGATTGATGGGCAAGGACAAAAAGCCGGGCCTGAGTTACAAGGCCCGCCGCCGCTGGTCGCTGGTGATTTTGCTGGTCGGCCTGCCGCTTTACATTGTTGCGGTGGTGACCGTTGTGAACTGGCTGGATCGCCCGTCGATCCTGGTTGAGCTGTTGGTTTACATTGCCCTTGGCATTGTCTGGGCCTTGCCCTTCAAGTTCGTCTTCCGGGGAGTTGGCAAAGAGGATCCGGACGAGTCTTGACTCGATACTGAGACATCGCCGCCTAAACTGCTGGCAAAAGAAAAGGGCCGAGAGGTATCTCTCGGCCCTTCGTCTTTCTGATTGAGTGATCAGCCCGCCGCGCGTTCATCATCCGGGCGGAAACCGATCAGGTTCGAGGCTGCGAACCGGCCACCGCCTGCTTTCTGGATCTTGCCGTCGCGCAGCAATTGACCAAAGGAGCGCAGGCTTTCTTCGCGGTTGAATTCGTTCTGCTTCAACGAGCGGACCTTGTTCATCAGCTGCGGGCGCGAGAACTGTTCCTGACCTTCGATGAAGGACAGATAGGCCGCCGCCGCTTCCAGAAGATCGGGCAGGGACTGCGCGCCCTGATCCTGCGCGAATTGCGCAAAGCCGCCTTCATCCGCTGCGCTGTCGTCCTGCTGCGTGGTTACGCGGCGGGGCATGACCGGGCCGGCTTCGACGGCTTCGTCGTCTACACGCTGTTCTGCAACCAGTTTCAGCGGCGCGGCGTCATCGGATTCCGGACGCATGCTGGTGACCTGAATTTCCGGGCGGCGCGGGCTGACAACCGAGGCAAGATCGCCACGGTATTGCTGGTCAGGTGATGCCTTGTCGATTTCACCTTCGGCTTCGGTGGCCGCTACAGCAGTGCGCAGGTGCGAATATGTCTCACGCGCGTCGCTGGTGGCCGGGTCGCCCATCTGTTCATCAGCTTTGGCCATCAGGCGTAGAACGTCCTGATCCGATGCGCGCTCATCCGGCTGTTTCTGGTCCACGCGGTCGGACATATCTGCCTCGACGCTCGAGATTTTGTTCAGCAGGTTGACCTCGTCGTCCAGCGTCAGAACACCGGGCGCAACGTCTTCCTGAGGTTCTTCTTCGGCTTCCGCCTTCGCTTCGTGATCGCTCAGGATGTTCAGAATGCCATCATCACCCGCATCGTCTTCAGCGATATCTTCGAAATCCGAGAACAAGACATCGGCGGGCTGATCGTCTTCCGCCTCATCTTCGAAGAACGCGGCCGGAGCAGGCGCCGGTTCTTTCATGGCCACGGGCTGCGGTTCGAACGTTGGCTTCTGCGGCTCGAGGTCTTCGGCGCTCAGCGCACCGGCCTCGAACGCGGCGGTTACGGCGTCAACCGGAGCCGGGGCGGCGCTGAGCAGGGCCGAGTCATCATCTTCGGAATAGGCGACAGGGGTGGCGTCCGAATGCGAGACCACGGCGCGGATGCGCTGGAGTTTTGCGGCGATGCTGTCGGCAGCAGGGGCAGGTACGGCATCAGCTTGTTCAAACGACGTCTGCGGCGCGGGCTGGTGCACCGGCATCGGGGCCGGAGTTCGGGCCACGTTCACCTCAGATGGTACGGGGGCAGGGGCAGGCGCGGCCAACGGTGCGGGGGAGGCTTCGGTGGCGCGCAGCAACAGGCCGCTTTCGCTTTGCCGGGCTTCCACGTGCTGCGAGGCGTCGCGCTGCGCAATACGGGTCAGCATCTCGGCGTCGGGCTGGGGGGGTTCCGAACCGAAATACCGGTCATCTGCTGCGAGGTCGCGAAAATACTCGGCAATGGACTTCATCGTTTCGAACGAGTCGTCAAACCCTTCCAAAGTGCAGGAGAAAGTCCCATAAGAAACGGTCAATACCTTGTTATTCTGTACCATCAGACGCACGTCCTCTACAAACTACGAGAGCCAACCTACCCGGAATCGGGCACACACATCGGCTCAGAACTTTCTGCATGAACCTATCATTTTGTGGTCTCAATGTGTCCAAATCCGGGAAAAATGATCAATCTTAGAAAAAATGAGCCGATTGTGCGTTCAAACGGTCCAATTGGCCTGTTTGGAGGGGGATTTGTCGGGTTTGAGGACCTGAATTTGGTGCTAAATCGCGTCAGATCGGTCGTCGCGGCGGATGGCGGAGCGGCCATTTTGGTCGATTCGGACATAATTCCCGAGGTCGTGATCGGCGATTTCGATTCGATGAGTGAGCCTGTGATGGCGCAGCTGCCAGCGGATCGGTTGTTTCAAATCTCGGAGCAGAACAGTACGGATTTCGACAAGGCGCTGAGGCACATAGAGGCCCCACTGGTGCTGGGCGCCGGGTTTCTGGGCGGGCGGCTGGATCATCAATTGGCGGTTCTGAACACTCTGGTCGCGCGCTTGGATCGTCCCTGCATCCTGCTGGGTGAACATGAGGTGGTGTTCCACGCACCGCGCTGGATCACCCTGCACCTGACACCCGGCGATATCGTGTCCTTGTTTCCGATGCGGCGCGTCACGGGGCGCAGCCAGGGGTTGGAATGGCCGATCGAAGGGTTGGTGTTCGAACCGGATGGTCGGGTCGGAACTTCGAACCGCGCGGTGTCGGATGTCGAACTGCATATGGACGGGCCGGGCATGTTGCTGATGGTGCCGCGCGCGGCGCTGGATCAGGTTATGCAGGCGTTTCTGTCGGACCAGACCGGGCGGTGGCCCTCTCACGCAGAATGACATATAGCCCGGCACCGATTGTGATCAGAATGCCAATCGCCGCGATCCCGTCGGGCAGGTCGTGAAAGATCAGCCAGCCGATCAGGGTTGCAACCGGGATTTCCAGATATTGCATCGGGGCCAGCGTGGCCGACGGCGCATAGCGCAGCGACCAGGTCATCAGCAGATGCGCGACCGTTCCCAGCACGCCGATGGCCAGCAACAGCCAGTGGGTGTTGCCAGCGGGGATGATCAAGGACAATTCCCAAATCCCCGCATTCGTACCCCAAAGGACCACGGGCAGCAGCAGGATCGTGGCAAACACCCCGGACACGGCCTGCAGGGAGACCGGATCGGTTTCCTTGGCGATCTGCCGGGTCACCAGCATGAACAGGGCAAAGACGACGGCCACGATCAGGGGCAGCAGGGCGGGCAATCCGACCTCGACAAAGCTGGGCTGGATCACCAGCAAGGTCCCGATGAAACCGACGATACAGGCGATCAGGCGGCGCGGGCCGACCTCTTCCTGCAAGACGTATCTCCCAAGCAGCAGCATGATGAAGGGCATGACAAAGGCGATGGCAATTGCATCCGCCAGTGGCAGAAACTGCAACGCACTGAACATGGCGGTGATGCCAATGATGTGCAGAACCGTGCGGATCAGGGTCAGCCGCAGAACGCGCCCCCGCATGCGCCATGGCCGTCCCGTGACGGCAATCAGCGGGATCAGAATCGCCGCCTGTATCGCAAAGCGCACAAGCACCAGCAGACCCAGAGGCGTTGTTTCCCCCAATAGCTTGGCCATCGAGTCGCCAAGCGGTGCAAGCACGCAAAAGCCGAGCATCAGAACGATGCCGAATACGGGACGATCCTGGGTCATGGTCGCGACGCTAGCGGTTTCGCGGCGCGGGGGAAAGCTCTGTTCTCAGGCGTCCGGAAGGGGTTGGACTTTGGTGTAATCCGGGCCGGTGCAGGTCGGCAGACCATCATCCAGATGCAGCCAGTCCAGTTTCTCTTCATGCGACACATGCAGGGTCGGTTGCAGCGCTTCGGGGGTTTCCAGCGTGGCAACATACAAGTGCAGCACATCCGACATCTTAGCCGAGCGGAAAGAGATCGGCGTTCCGCAATGCGGGCAGAATGTGCGCTCGACACCGGGAGAGGAATTGAAACTCTTCGGTTCCTCTTTGGTCCAGCGCCATTGGGTGTCGCGGACCGCGAAATAGGTGGTCATGGGCGCGGCGCATTGGCGGCGGCAGCTGTCGCAATGACACGAGACGCAGGACAGGATCGGAGGATCAACCTCAAACGCGATCCTGCCGCACAGGCAATGTCCACGCATGATGCCGCCTCCTGTCTGACCTCAGCAGTTGGGGATGTTCACAGCCAAGCCGCCAAGTGATGTCTCTTTGTACTTCTCATGCATATCATGCCCGGTCTGGCGCATGGTTTCTATGACGGAATCCAAGGGTACGAAATGCTTGCCGTCCCCGCGCAATGCCAGCGACGCAGCCGACACGGCCTTGATCGCGCCCAGGCCGTTGCGCTCGATACAGGGCACCTGCACCAGACCTGCGACTGGATCGCAGGTCATGCCCAGATGATGTTCCAAGGCGATCTCGGCGGCGTTTTCCACCTGCTCGGGCGTGCCGCCCATCACCGCGCACAAACCGGCGGCGGCCATGGCCGAGGCGCTGCCGACCTCGGCCTGACATCCCGCTTCGGCCCCCGAAATCGAGGCGTTGAATTTCACCAGACCCCCAATAGCGGCGGCGGTCAGCAGGAAATCCTCGATATGGCTTTCCGATGCGCCGGGCACGTGGTCCAGGTAATAGCGCAGCACCGCAGGCAGAACGCCCGCCGCACCGTTGGTGGGGGCGGTGACAACCTGGCCTCCGGCTGCGTTTTCCTCGTTCACGGCCATGGCGTAAACGCTCATCCAGTCGTTGATCGTGTGCGGCGCAGTCAGGTTCATGCCGCGTTCAGCCATCAGCGCGTCATAGATGCCCTTGGCGCGGCGACGCACGCTCAGACCGCCGGGCAGAATGCCATCGGTGTGCAGACCGCGTTCGATGCAATCGTTCATCACTTGCCACAGACGCGCGCTTCCTTTGGCGAAACTGTCCGCGCATCCGCGCGCGATTTCGTTCTCGCGCTTCATCTGGGCGATGGACTTACCGCTGGAGGCGGCCATCTCCAGCATCTCGACCGCTGACTTGAAGGGGAACGGAACGGGTGCGCCTTCATCTGTCGCTTTGCCTTCGGCCAGTTCCTCTTCGGTCAGAACAAAGCCGCCGCCGATGGAATAGAACACCTGCCGCAGGATCACATCGCCCTGCGCATCGGTGGCCATCAGGATCATGCCATTAGCGTGGCCGGGCAGGTTGTGGTCATAGTCAAAGACCAGATCGGCCTTGGGGTCGAATTTCAGGGTCGGCAGCCCTTCGGGCGTGACCGTATGCGTCTCGGCAATCGCGGCCATGGCAGCCTCGGCCTTGTCGTTGTCATAGGTGTCGGGCACGAACCCGGCCAGGCCAAGAATTGTCGCCCGGTCGGTGGCATGTCCCACGCCTGTAAACGCCAGTGACCCATGCAGCGACCCGCGCAGCCCGGCGAACTCAAACGGTGAGGCGCGCATCATGTCAAGGAAACGCGCCGCAGCGACCATCGGGCCCATTGTGTGTGATGAGGACGGGCCGATGCCGACTTTGAACATATCAAAAACGGAAAGGAACATGTCAGATAGCTGAGCCTTCTGGAGGGTTGGCGTGGATCGGAGAGGTGAACGGGGTGACCCCAAGACCTTCGGCTGCAACGGCCGCACGGGTCGCGGGGCGGGATTCAAGCTGCATCAGGATCGCTTGCAGATAAGGCGTGTCCGCCAACTGATACCAACTGCGATCCGCGCTTGCCGGGTACAGCGCCATCCAGCGCATCATGCAGGCGAGGTAGTAGGTCAGGATCGATGGTTTGTCAGCGTTCAGCCAGTCAGGGGCCTTTGCGGCCTCGGTATCCAGATGTTTCAGATGGGTGCGCAGCCTTGGACGGATACCTTGGCGCAAAGGCTCGGCCTGCGCGGCATCGATGTATTTCTCGGCATAGAACAGAATGCGCAGATCGGCATGCAGCGTGTTTGACGCAAAGAACAGCCATTTCAGGAACGCCGCCCGATCCGGGCTGTCCGGTGCAGGGGCAAGTTGCCCATGTGTGTCAGCCAACCACAACAGAATGGCCGCTGTTTCAAATATTGGTCCGTTGGGCGTTTCCAGAACCGGGATCAGCCCGTTTGGGTTCAGCGCACGATAGGCCGCGCTGTCCTGCTCGTTCTGCCGCCGGTCGACCAGAACGGTGTCATAGGGTTGGCCCATCTCTTCCAACACCAGCCGGATCACCAGCGAGGCGTTGTCGGGGGCGTAGTGCAGGCGGTAGGACGTCGTCATGAGGTCTATTTATACCGCACCGCGAATCCAAAAAGACATGATTGCGACGTTTCCTATCGGAAACGCGTAGTCTTGCGACATCTTTCGAAGGGATCCCGGGTGAATTGGGTCTCGAAGTCGCGATGTGCATTCCGTATAAGTCTGGCAGACCAATCAGGGAATGCTGCCAATGACCGGAGAATTGTCGCCAATCGATACCGCAAAATACGTCGCGGCCCGACGCGCGGCAGAGATGGTCGAAGACGGGATGCGTGTCGGATTGGGAACCGGCTCGACCGCCGCCTGGCTGGTGCGACGTTTGGGTGAGCGCGCGCAGCAAGAAGGGTTGCGGTTCAAGGGTGTCCCGACCTCGACCCGTACTGCGCAATTGGCGCGTGAGGTCGGGATCGAGGTCGTCTCGCTGGATCAGGCCGGGTGGCTGGATCTTACGATTGACGGCGCGGATGAGTTTGACGGTGATCTGAACCTGATCAAAGGCGGCGGTGGCGCGCATTTGCAGGAGAAGATCGTGGCCACCGCCAGCGATCAGATGGTGGTGATCGCCGATGCAGGCAAAGAAGTTGAAACGCTGGGCGCGTTCCCTCTGCCGGTCGAGGTGATCCCCTTTGGCTGGCAAACCACGCGTACCCTAATCGAAGAGGCGCTGGATACGATGGATGTGCTTGGCACGACCTCGGCCCTGCGCATGAATGGCGAGGCACCCTTTGTCACCGATGAGGGCAACCACATTCTGGACCTACATCTGCAACGGATCGGCAACGCGCGCCAGATGGCACTGGTTCTGAACCAGGTGCCGGGCGTGGTCGAAAATGGCCTGTTCATCGACATCTGCGACAAGGTTGTGGTCGGCCACGGCGATGGCCGGGTCGAGCTGCGCGATATCAACGCAGGCACGATTGAGATGGACCAGTTGATCGGCGGTGCGCGCGAAAACCTGTTTTCGGACCTTGCGGATTGATCCCGGCGCGACCTTTGATGCAAGCATCCGTGAAAAAACCGAAATATGTGCATCAAGGGGTTGGCAGTCTGGTTTTTGCGCCCAGATACCCAGAGACTTTTTGAAAGCTGAACGAAGGAACCCAGCATGAGCTTTGACTATGATCTGTTCGTCATCGGAGGCGGCTCGGGCGGGGTTCGCGCGGCGCGCGTCGCCGCTGGCGAAAACGGGGCCAAAGTGGCACTGGCGGAAGAGGATCGCTATGGCGGCACCTGTGTGATCCGGGGCTGTGTGCCGAAGAAACTGATGGTGTTTGCCAGCGAGTTTTCGGGCATGGTCGGCGATGCGCAAGCCTATGGCTGGGACATTCAGCCCGGCGCGCTGAACTGGAACACGTTCCACGACAAGCTGGTGACCGAACTGGATCGTTTGGAAGGCATCTACCGCAATATCCTGAAGAACAACGGCGTTGAAAGCTTTGATCAGCGCGCCAAAGTTGTTGATCCTCATACGGTCGAACTGGCTGATGGCACTCGCAAGACCGCCAAGCACATCCTGATTGCCACTGGCGGTCGCCCGGTTGTACCGGACTTTCCGGGCTCGGATCTGGCCATCACCTCGAACGAGATTTTCCACCTGGAGAAGCTGCCCGAAAGTATCCTGATCGTCGGGGGCGGCTATATCGCCAGCGAGTTTGCGGGGATCATGAACGGGATGGGTGTAAAGACCACTCAGTTCTATCGCGGGGCGCAGATTCTGCGCGGCTTCGATGAAGAGGCGCGCGGCCTGATCTGTGAAGAGATGCGCCAGAACGGCATTGATGTGCGTCTGGGCACCAACGTGCTTGAGATGACCCAAGAAGGCGACAAGATCCGCGTCAAGGCCACGGATGGCACCGAGGATCAGTTTGACGTGGTCATGTATGCCACGGGCCGTGCGCCCAATGCCGACAATCTGGGTCTTGAAGAGGTCGGGGTCGAGCGTGGCCGCAAGGGCGAGATCATCGTGGATGAATACAGCCAGACTGGTGTACCTTCGATCTACGCCATTGGCGACGTCACCGACCGTGTGAACCTGACCCCGGTTGCGATCCGCGAAGGCATGGCCTTTGTCGAAACCGTGTTCAAAGGCAACCCAACGCCTGTGGATCACGAGTTGATCCCGACCGCGATCTTCACCCAGCCGGAATTCGGCACCGTGGGCCTCAGCGAAGAAGATGCGGCAGCGCAGGAGCCGATTGAGGTCTATGCGACCTCGTTCAAACCGATGCAAAAGGCGTTTGCCGGAGGAACGCAGCGGGTTCTGATGAAGCTGCTCGTCAGTCAGGCGACGCGAAAGGTGCTGGGATGTCATATCGTTGCGCCGGGCGCGGGTGAGATGATCCAGCTGGCAGGCATTGCCGTAAAGATGGGCGCAACCAAGGAAGATTTCGACCGTACAGTCGCGGTTCATCCCGTGATGGCCGAAGAACTGGTGACAATGCGGCAACCTGTGCGCACTGCTTGATTTGCAAGCGCGCGCACACAAGTTACAAGAGACCCCGTGATCACACGGGCCTAAACGAAGGAATTGATACATATGGCGGGCAACAGCGGTGGCCCCTGGGGGGGCGGAGGCTCCTCGGGCGGCGGAGGAAATCGGGGAAATAACGGGGACGGGCGCAAGCCCCCCGAAGGCGACGGCCCGCAGATCCCCGAGATCGATGAGCTGATGAAAAAAGGCCAGGAGCAGCTGCGCGTCCTGATGGGCGGTCGCGGCGGCGGTGGCCGTGGTGGCAATGGTTCAGGCGGCGGCGGTGGCCCGATCTTTACCAAAGGCACTGTAATAATCGGTGGCTTGGTGGCGATTGGCCTTTGGGCGGCTGCAAGTTTCTACACGGTTAAGCCGGAAGAACAGTCTGTTGAGCTGTTTCTGGGCGAGTTCTCAGCCGTCGGTAATCCCGGTCTGAACTTTGCGCCTTGGCCCGTGGTGACCGCCGAGGTTATCCCGGTGACCCGTGAACAAACCGAAGATATGGGCGGTACACGCGGCAGCGACGACGGTCTGATGCTGACCGGCGACGAAAACGTGGTCGACATAGATTATCAGGTCGTCTGGAACATCAACGACCCGGCCAAGTTCCTGTTCAACCTGCGCGACCCGCGCCAGACAATTCGCGCCGTGTCGGAGTCGGCGATGCGTGAGATCATTGCGCAAAGCGAGCTGGCTCCGATTCTGAACCGGGATCGTGGCGTCATTGCCGAGCGTCTTCAGGAACTGATCCAATCGACCATGGACAGCTATGATTCGGGTGTGAACATCATCCGTGTGAACTTTGACAAGGCCGACCCGCCGCAGGACGTGATCGCCGCTTTCCGCGACGTACAGGCCGCTGCGCAGGAACGTGACCGGCTGCAGAACGTCGCCGACGCCTATGCCAACCGTGTTCTGGCGGAAGCCCGTGGTGAAGCCGCGCAGGTTCTGGAAGAAGCCGAAGCCTATCGCGCCCAGCAGATCAACAGCGCGCAAGGTGAGGCAAGCCGTTTCAGCGCGGTTCTCGAAGAATACACCAAAGCGCCTGATGTGACCCGCAAACGCCTGTATCTGGAACGGATGGAGCAGGTTCTGGGTGATGTCGACAAGATCATCCTCGACGAGAACTCGACCGGTCAGGGGCAGGGCGTTGTGCCATATCTGCCGCTGAACGAACTGCGTCGCACCCCAGCCGCGGAGAGCAACTGATGCGTAAGTCACCCATTATCCTGATCATCGTTGCAATTCTGGCCGTTGCCGGGTTGTCCTCGATCTTCATCGTGGACGAGCGTGAACGTGCGCTGGTTCTGCAATTCGGTCGCGTTGTCGCCGTGAAGGAAGAGCCCGGTCTGGCGTTCAAAATCCCGCTGATTCAGGAAGTCGTTCGGTACGACGATCGGATTCTGTCGATTGACGTGCAGCCATTGGAAGTCACCCCGCTGGATGATCGTCGTCTGGTGGTTGACGCATTCGCGCGTTACCGGATCTCCGATCTTGAACAGTTCCGTCAGGCCGTTGGTGTTGGCGGTGTACCGGTCGCCGAAGATCGCCTGGACCGCATCCTGCGCGCCGAAACGCGGGAAGTTCTGGGTTCGGTATCCTCGCGGGATATCCTGAGTTCCGACCGAGCGGCCCTGATGCTGCGCATCCGCAACAGCGCGATTGCCGAAGCGCGGGCGCTGGGCGTCAACGTGATCGACGTGCGCCTGAAAGCGACCGACCTGCCGCAGGCCAACCTCGAAGCCACCTTCGACCGGATGAAGGCAGAACGCGAGCGTGAAGCAACCGACGAACGTGCACGCGGTAACGAAGCCGCGCAGCGGGTTCGCGCGCAGGCCGACCGGACCGTGGTGGAACTGGTGTCCGACGCCAACCGTGAGGCAGAGATCATTCGCGGTGAAGCCGACGCCGAACGCAACGCGATCTTCGCCGAAGCCTTTGGCAAAGACCCGGAGTTCTTCGAATTCTATCGCTCGCTGTCGGCCTATGAACGCGCGCTGGGCGGTAGCAACAGCTCGATGGTGCTGAGCCCGGATTCCGAGTTCTTCAACTACCTTAAATCGCCCACCGGGCAGGCGACCCAGTAATGGGTATGATCCTTCTGGCCTTCGGGCTGGTTCTGATTGTCGAGGGGCTGGCCTATGCGCTGGCCCCTTCGCTTATTGAACGTATGCTCGAGGCGTTGCGATCATTGCCGGAACAGGCGCGACGACTTGCAGGGCTTTTGTGTGTTGTCAGCGGTCTGGTCCTGCTTTGGGGCGCGTATCAGGTCGGGTTTTAACCCATCTGTTTCACTTGGTGGTGATTTCCCCGCGATCCTGAGTTGCGAGTGGGAACAAACCGACTACATTGGTTGCCAAGAAAGGTCTGCCTGCGGGCGGACAACAAGGATTTGACGACAAGGAGTTCCCAAGTGCAGGCACAAGCACGCAGTATTTCCGTCCGGCGGGACGATGGTGTTGGTTTCATGCGGCTGATGTGGCTGGCATTTGCGGGGATGATCCTGATCGCGGCGCAAACCGTGGCGGCCTATGCGCGCGGGGAAAGCCTTGCGCCGCTGGCGGAGCAGATCAGCCCGGCGGTAGTGAACATCACCACATCCACGCTGATCGAAGGCCAGACCGGACCGCAGGGTATCGTGCCCGAAGGATCCCCGTTCGAGGATTTCTTTCGCGAGTTTCAGGACCGAAACGGGGACGACGACGATGACAATCGCCCCCGTCGCAGCAATGCGCTGGGGTCGGGGTTTGTGATCTCCGAGGACGGTTACATCGTGACCAACAATCACGTCATTGCCGAAGCGGACGAGATTCTGGTCGAGTTCTTCCCGGGCGACGGTCAGCCCAAGAAAGAACTGCCCGCCAAGGTGATCGGAACGGATGAGAAAACCGATATCGCGCTGCTCAAGGTCGAGGCCACGGGGCCGCTGCAATATGTGCAGTTCGGTGACAGCGACATTGCGCGCGTCGGCGATTGGGTGATCGCGATGGGCAACCCGCTGGGGCAGGGATTCTCGGTTTCTGCCGGGATCGTCTCGGCCCGGAACCGGGCGCTGAGCGGGTCATATGACGACTACATCCAGACCGACGCGGCGATCAACCGGGGCAACTCGGGCGGTCCTTTGTTCAACATGAATGGCGAGGTGATCGGCGTGAACACCGCGATCCTGTCGCCCAATGGCGGCTCGATCGGGATCGGCTTCTCGATGGCCTCGAACGTGGTTGTGAAAGTGGTCGACCAGCTGCGCGAGTTCGGAGAAACTCGCCGTGGCTGGCTGGGTGTACGCATTCAGGACGTGACCGAGGATATGGCCGAGGCGATGGGTCTGGAAAAACCCGGTGGCGCGTTGATCAGCGACGTGCCGGATGGTCCGGCCAAGGATGCGGGGCTGAAAGCGGGCGACGTGATCCTCAGCTTTGACGGGGTCGAGGTCGAGGATACCCGTGGTCTGGTGCGTCAGGTCGGCGAAACCACCGTGGGCAAATCTGTCCGCGTTGTGGTCAGCCGCGATGGTGCCACGCAGACCATTCTGGTCACTCTGGGTCGCCGTGAAGATGCCGAGCGGGCCGAGAACGGGGAAGAGGACACCCCGGACGCGCCAGCCGACGAAAACACCGACATTCTGGGCCTCACAATCTCGCCGCTCAGCGACACGCTGCGCGAGGATCTGGGGCTGGACGCGGATGCCGAAGGGCTGGTGGTGTCGGATGTGGACGAAGCATCCGAGGCCTATGCCAAGGGCCTGCGCGCTGGTGATCTGATCACAGAAGCCGGTCAGCAGAAGGTTGTGACGGTCGAGGACCTTGAAGCGCGCATGGAAGAAGCCCGGACGGCAGGGCGCAAATCCTTGCTGCTGCTGGTCCGTCGCGGCGGTGACCCACGCTTTGTGGCGCTGAGTCTGGAGGAATAACGGACCGGGCGCAGGAACGCGTCGTAAGGACATGAAAAGGGGCTCCGATCCGGGGCCTCTTTTTCTTTTGGAACGGCGGGGAATTGCGACCATCCATTATGTCGCAAACGGAAGTGACCTGACCCAAGGCCCGTGTTACTGGCCGGATGAAAGGGTATCCCGTGGCAGAACATCAGAAATTACAAAACCCTACCGTCGGCATCGCCTTCATCCTGTTCGGCATGCTGGCGATTTCGTTCAACGATATGATGATCAAGTTCCTGTCGGGCGGTTACCCTCTGCATCAGATGGTTTTCGCCCGGTCCTTTATCGGGATCGGCTTCAGTCTGGCTCTGGTTCAGTTGGAAGGCGGCTGGCGCATTCTGAAAACGGATCAACCCGGTCTGCACCTGCTGCGGGCCATATTCATCGTGATCGCGAACCTCACTTTTTTCAGCGCCCTGGCCGTCATGCCATTGGCCGAGGCCACGGCTGTTTTCTTCGTGGCGCCATTGATGATCACGTTGCTGAGCATTCCGCTGCTGGGCGAAAAGGTCGGGCCGTTGCGCATCGGCGCGGTTTTGGTGGGGTTTGCCGGTGTGATCATCATGACGCGCCCGTGGGAAAGCGGGGCCGAGCGCTCAGTCAGCCTGTGGGTTTACGCACTGCCCGTGGCGGCGGCGTTCACCTATGCGCTGAACAACGTGATGACGCGGTTTCTGGGCGCGAAATCCAAGGCGTCTGCAATGGCGGTCTATGTCCAGTCCGCGTTCATCGCCATCAGCATCCTGTTCTGGGCCGTGGCCGGGGATGGGCGTTTTGCAGAGGGGCTGGAGAACGAAAGCCTTGTGTTTCTTCTGCGGGCCTGGGTCTGGCCCGAGGGGCGAGACGTCTGGCTTTTTGCGGGCCTCGGTCTGAATTCTGCCATCATCGGCTATTGTTTGGGGCAGGCGTATCGCATGGCCGACGCGGCCACTGTAGCGCCGTTCGAATATGTGGGGCTGCCTTTGGCGATCTTTTGGGGCTGGGCGATCTGGGGTGAATGGCCCGATCTGCCGGTCGTATGGGGGATCGTTTTGATTCTGGGATCCGGCCTGTTTGTGTTCCTTCGGGAAAAGCAAAAGAACCGAAAGGTGCTGCGCGGCAAGCGCGTGAACCGCCGGTACTGACACGTAAACCCGCCGTGCCACCGCCTTGAAGGTAAATGAGCCATATGCTGGGACAGCATATGGCTCAGGTACAGGGAGAGGTCAGTGGACAGATATCGGGGATGATTCTCTGACCTCCTACGGTAACAAGATCACGCTAGCTTGAACCTGGGTTCTGTTCTGTGAACCAGTTCACACGGGCGCATCTGTCGTCAGATCAAATCCGATTCGGCCAGCTCGCGCAGGGCTTCGAAATCCTGAATTTGCAGACCGCCACGGGAGGCCTCGACCACGTTGTCGCGTTTCCAGGTCGAGATGGTCTTGGACACGGCTTCGCGCGTTGCACCGACAAACTCGGCCAGTTCGCTTTGCGACAAGGTGATGCGTTCGTTGGGGTTGTCCTGCAGGTTGGACAGGTGCAGCAGCTTGCGGGCCAGTCGGATCGGCATCGGCAGAAAGACCTGCTCGTTCAATTGCGATCCCATCCAGCGCATGCGCAGACCGGCCAGACGCACCATATCAACGGCCAGATCGGGGTGTTGGCGGAGTTGGTTCATGACATCGCGCCGCCTAACGCGCAGGACACGTGTGGGCTCGGCCGCGGCAACCGTTGCGGTGCGCGGGCCGCTGTCGAACAGGGCGATCTCACCAAAGACTTCACCCGGGCGCATCAGGGTCAGCGACAGTTTGCGGCCGCTCATGGCGAGAAACGACACCTCAAGCGTCCCTTCGATGATCGCATAAAGCGCATCGCCTTCATCCCCTTGTTCAAACAAGGTTTCGTCCTGGTCCAGGGATATTTCGGAAGCAAGCGCCGAGAGCATATCTCGTAGCTCGTCTGAGGCTTCGGACAAAAAGCCACTATTGGGAAAGGCCGTCATGCGGGCGGTGAACTCCGGCTGTGAATGGTGAGTGGTGCCTTAACCTTTCACAGCTTGCCCGCTAAGCCAAGGTTTTTTGTATGGATTTGCTCTCTTTACGGTTGAACCCGACGGCATGTTCCACGGCGCAAACCGTTTATTGGCGGTCGGGGTCGTCCATGTAGTTTTGCAACAGGCTGAACTGCAGCATCAGGAACGCCATCAGGGCAATCGGAAAGCCGAAGGTTTCGATCTTGACCCACAGGTCGGTGGACATGGTCCGCCAGACAATTTCATTGGCGACAGCCAGCACAGCAAAACAGGCACACAGACGGCGCGTCAGGATCATCCAGCCTTCGTGTTTCATCGGCAGCATCTCGTCCAGTACATAGGCCAGATAGGATTTCCCCTGCAGCAGTCCGATGCCCAGAATCGTCGAGAAAACGCCATAGACCAGCGTGGTTTTCATTTTGAAAAACCGCTCATCATTGAACCAGGCGGTCAGCCCGCCGAAAAAGATGACCATGAAGGCGGTGAAAATCTGCAATCGGCTGAGTTTCCCGGTCAGGAACCAAAGGATGCCCATCGCGGCCAGCATCAGCGGCACGAAGATGATGGTGGCGATAATGAACCCCGAATACTCGGTGCCGCCGATCAGGAAGCTGTCATCGCGCAGGCGCAGGTAGATGAAGAAGAAGGCCAGCGGGGGCCCAAGCTCCAGCACCTGTTTCAGAAACGGGTTGATGTCTTTTTTGCCTGTCATCATGTCTTCCTGCTGCTTACCCGCCCATTTCAACTATTACGGCGCCCAATGCAATCAATGCCATCAGGGCAATGCGTCTGGGGCCAACGGTTTCTTTCAGAACCAGCCAGCCGATCAGGGCGGCGAATACGGTGGAAGTTTCACGCAAGACGGCGGCCTCGCCCACCTTGTCCAGCCGCGTGGCCAGCATGATGGACCCAAAAGACAACGGCGCGATGATGCCGCCCGCAAGCCCGCGCAGCATCAGGGGCCCGATAGCCGGACGGTTGATCATGGCGCGCCATCTGAGGAAGGCGTAGATCGGCATCGCGGCCCCGTCGATCATGAAGAACCAGGCAAGGAAGGTGAACGGGTCGGCGGTGGCGCGGATGCCATAGGCGTCATAGGTGGTATAAAGCGCCACAAACAACCCGGTGGCCACGGCCAGCGCCAGCGCGATGCCAAGCGTTTCCCGGTTGGTTTCGAGAAAGCGCAGGTTGTAGATCGCGAGGCCGAATATCCCCGCCAGAAGGACCGCCACGCCCAGCCACTGGGTGCCTGTAAAGGTTTCCCCGAACAGCAGATAGGCTCCGATCACGGTGAACAGCGGGCCGGTGCCCCGGACGACAGGATAGACGACCGTATAGGAGCCTTTGGTATAGGCCATGGCTTGAAGCGTTTTGTAGGCGATGTGGATCAGCCAGACGACCCCAAAGATGGGCCACATATAGGGTTCAGGCCATGGCACGACGAAGAAGGCGAAGGGGGCGGCCATCAGGCAATAGCAGGCGTCGATGGCCCCCCGCGACAGCCACGGGTCGTGGCGGCCTTTTTGAAGTGCGCCGAACGCGGCGTGCAGGAAGGCAGCCATCAGCGCCAGCCCAAGGGCAAGCTGGTGGCCCGCTTCGGTGCCTTCGAGTGAGATCAGCCAGTCGCTCAAGTATCAGATCTTTGTGCTGGTGGGAGAGGCTGGGGGCTGTCTGCCCCCAGACCCCCGAAGATATTTTTAGCCAGATGAAGAATCGGATCAGCTTGGGTCGAGGCCGGTGAGGGCGGCGGCGAATTCCTCGGGGTCGAAGGGGGCGAGGTCGTCGATTTGTTCTCCGACGCCGATGGCGTGGATGGGCAGGCCGAATTTGTCTGCCAGCGCGACAAGCACGCCGCCCTTGGCGGTGCCGTCGAGTTTGGTCATCACCAGACCCGAGACGTCGGCCAAATTGCGGAAGGTTTCCACCTGGCTGAGCGCGTTTTGACCGGTGGTGGCGTCAAGCACGAGCAGGGTGTTGTGCGGGGCAGTATCGTCGACCTTGCGGATGACGCGCACGATTTTGGCCAGTTCCTCCATCAGGTCAGCGCGGTTTTGCAGGCGGCCCGCCGTGTCGATCATCAGCAGGTCTGCACCGTCTTCTTGTGCTTTGGTCAGCGCGTCGAAGGCGAGGCTGGCGGGGTCGGACCCTTCGGGGGCGGTCAGAACCGGGACGCCTGCGCGCTCGCCCCAGACTTGCAGTTGTTCGACGGCGGCGGCGCGGAACGTGTCTCCGGCGGCGATGACGACTTTTTTGCCTGCGGATTTGAACTGGCTGGCAAGCTTGCCGATGGTCGTGGTTTTGCCAGAGCCGTTGACGCCGACGACCAGAACCACCTGTGGGCGTTTGGGGTAGATAGGCAGCGGGCGGGCAACGGGTTCCATCACGCGGGCGACTTCCTGCGCCAGCAACTGCTTGATTTCGCGGGCCGAGAGTTTGCGGCCAAAGCGCCCCTCGGCCATATTGGCAGTGACGCGCAAGGCGGTGTCGACGCCCATGTCAGAGGCGATCAGCAGTTCTTCGAGCTGTTCCAGCATATCGTCATCCAGCGTGCGGCGGATTTCGGTTTTGCTTTCAGAGCGACTGAACAGACGACCCAGAAGCCCCTTGTTTTCAGGGACTTCGGGCGGCGTAGGCGCCGGGGTTGGGTCTGCGGGGGCAGGCTCGGGCACCTCGACAGGCTCGGTGGTCGGTACGGGCGTAGGAATCTCCGGCACCGGCTGCGGTTTGGGCTCGGGCTGTGGGATCACCGGATCAGCGGCGGTTTCCTCACCGCCGTCTTCGACAATGGCTTCCAGCCCCTGTTCAAGGCGTGAAGAGGATTTGAACAGCTTGTCCTTCAGCTTTGAAAAAAACGCCATTTTCGATCTCCGCAGGTGTTCCCCCCACCTAATGCGGATTTACCCGAGTTGCAAAGGGTCAGGTAAAGGCAATCAGCAGCCCGGCCTGCGCCACCCAATAGAGCGGCCAGATCGCATAGGGTGTGAGTTTCAGGGCCGGGTGGTTTGGGGGCAGAAGGAACTTTTCGGTCGCCAGAACCAGATCCGAGGCAATGAAGGCCAGCGCGGCCGGAAGGGCCCAGACCAGCATGCCGGTGGGTGGCAGGGACAGGACCGATACTCCCATGCCGAGAATGATGGGGATATAGATCAGAACGGGGACCTTCAGCTCTCCGGCGCGGGGCGGGAGGATTGTAATGACGACGACACCCAGAAGGATCAGCGACCAGAATATCCCCGGTCGATCAAGGATGAGGCCGGCTGCGCTGGCAGGATGAGACAGGAACCGGGCAATATAGGCGATGTGGCCTGCCGCAAATGCGCCGATGCCTGCCATGAAGGTTGCCTCGGACTCGCGTGAGAGCAAGGCGTCCCCGACGGCGCAGAGCGCAAGCGCGAAGATCAGCAGCATCGCGCCGCCTTCAAGCGCAGCGATCACGGCCAGCAACGCGACCGAGGCGGTTTTGAGCACCGTTCGCGCAGCACCTGCCGGGCGCGGTGCCAGGGGAAGATAGGCCAGCGCACATGCCGCTGCGATCCAGAACAGGACGGTCATGTCGTATCCTCTCGGTTGTTTTGGGCCTACTGTCCTTCCTGATCTGCAGCCCAGGCAACAGGTGACGTAGAGGCAGGCGAAACCGGGCAATGCGATTAGCCTTGGCTGCCGGTATCTGACACTATGGTCGCATGGTGAGGTATCTTGCGATTCTACTGGCCCTCTCGGCCCAAGCCGTTGGCGCGCAAACAGCGCTTTCCGGCGCGGAGTTCGATGAGTATACGCGCGGAAAAACCCTGTTTTATGGTTTCCAAGGGAAGGTTTATGGGGTTGAGCAGTATCTGCCCGATCGGCGTGTCATCTGGTCGTTTCTGGACGGGCAGTGCAAGAAAGGCGTCTGGTATCAGCGTGAGGAACAGATCTGTTTTGTCTACGAAGACAGGCTGGATCCGCAATGCTGGGTGTTCAAACGGTCCGGCGGTGGCCTGATCGCGCGGCCAGACGGCGATCCTCAGGCAACCGAGCTGTATGGGATCGAGGATCTGGGCCAGGACATGGTGTGCCTTGGTCCCGAGGTCGGGGTCTGATCCTAGTTTACGCGAAGGTCGTCGTAGCTGATCATGACGTGTTCCTGATACGCAGGTCGCTGGCTCAGCCTGTCAAAGTAACGTTGTAGATTTGGTAAAGGTGCCCTTGGGATGTCGATATCATAATATCGGTACAGGATGTGACCCAACTGGATGTCGGCCAAAGTCAGGTCAGCTCCGGCAATGAAGGCCCTTCCTACAAGCTGCGTGTCCGCAATTTCAAGTTTTCTTTCAAGGGCTTTTACGGCGGAGTTGATGGATTTTTCATCCTGCTCTGACTTGGCCGTTCGCACAACCTGCCAGAACACGGGAACGGTGAAGGCCATCGCAATGTTGATCTTGGCCCATTCGGCCCATTTGTCGACCTCGGCCCGATGAGCCGAGTCTTTGGGCCAAAAGGTGTCGGGCCCGTAGCGGTCGGCGAGATAGCGCAGGATTGCTCCGGTCTCCCAAAGGGGTGGGTTGGGGCCGTCCTGTATCACGGGGATGGTGCGGTTTTGGTTCAGGTTCGCGAAGTCCGGCGTGTCCAGACCGCCGAAACGATGACCGACATCGTGTCGTTCATAATCCAGGCCCAGTTCTTCGACGCACCACATCAGAGCCTGCACATTGGATGACGTTTTGCGGCCCCAGATCGTCAGCATGGCTTAGAACAGCGAGCCCTGATCCGGGGTATCCGCTTTGGCCTTTTTGGCAGGGGTTTTACCGGCCCCTCCGGTCGTCAGGCGACCATCGGCGAATTCGATCTCAAGAGCCGGGTGCTTGGCGGCCTGCGATTTGGTGGTGACCACATCGCCTTCGGCCCGGACAACCGCATAGCCGCGCGCCAGAGTGGCCTTGTAGCTGAGCGTTTCGCGCAACCGATCCGTGGCGTCCAGTTGCTGACGCAGGCGATCCAGCCGGGTATTTTGGGCTGCGTTCAGACGTTCGGCCAGTCGGGCGGTGGCCTGCCGCTGTTGGTCGATCTCGCGCTGAATGGGGCGCAGGGACAGGCGAGAGGACAGGTTGCGCAGGCTTTCCTGACGTGAGGAAACGACGTTGCGCAAGGTCGAGGGGCGCAGATGGGCGGACATTTCGACCAGTTGCAGGCGGCGGTTCTGAACACCTCGGTTCAAAGCAGGTGTCAGGCGTTCCGCAATCAGATCAAGGCGTTGCCGGGGGGAGTTCAACAAACTGTCCGGGCGCGGCAAGGCGCGGGCAACATCGCGCAAACGCTGGGCGCGGCGCTGGACCGCATCGCTGGCGGCGCGGGACAGACGTGCGCCTTGCTCGTTGGTCCAGGCCAGAAGTTCCATCCGTACGGGCACGGCCAGTTCGGCGGCTGCAGTTGGCGTGGGCGCGCGGCGGTCCGAGACGAAATCGATCAGCGTTGTGTCCGTCTCGTGGCCCACGGCTGAGATCAGCGGTATGTCCGAGGCCGCCGCCGCGCGGGCCACGCTTTCTTCGTTGAACCCCCACAGGTCTTCGATCGAGCCACCACCGCGTGCGACAATGATCAGATCGGGACGGGGCAGCGCGCCTCCGGGTGTGAGCGCGTTGAAACCTTCGATGGCGCGCGTGACCTCGGGGGCGCAGTTGGCGCCTTGCACAGCGACCGGCCAGATCAGAACCTTGCGGGGAAACCGATCCCGCAGGCGATGCAGAATGTCCCGGATTACCGCACCGGAGGGGGAGGTCACAACGCCGATGATTTGCGGCAGATAGGGCAGCGGCTTTTTGCGTTCAGGGGCAAACAGCCCTTCGGCTTCCAGCTGCTTCTTGCGCTTTTCCAGCAGCGCCATCAGCGCGCCTTGGCCTGCGACCGCGACCTCATCGACATTCATGTTGTATTTGGACTGTGCACCAAAGGCGGTCAGGCGACCGGTGACAACGACCTCCAACCCTTCTTCCGGAACCACCGACAAGCCCGAGATCTGGCCTTTCCATGTCGTACAGGCCAGCACGTTCCGGTCGTCTTTGATGTCATAGTACAGGTGACCCGAGCGCGCCTTGAACACCCGTCCGACCTCACCCCGAACACGGATTCGCCCAAACGATCCTTCGAGCGTGCGCTTCACCTCGCCGGATATCTCGGAAACCGAATATTCAGGGGTGTTTTGGCCAGGAATGGGGTCGTCTAGCAGGTCGGACATTTCAGCGCCTTGTGTCAAATGCCCGGCCAGCTTAGAACGCCGCGCAGGCGAGGCCAAGCAGATCGGAGACGACCCCATGAACATCCTTATTCTCGGCAGCGGCGGGCGCGAGCACAGCCTGGCCTGGGCGGTGATGCAGAACCCCAAATGCGACCGTCTGATTGTTGCGCCGGGCAATGCCGGGATCGCTCAGATCGCCGAATGCGCGTCTTTGGATATCGAAAATGGCGGCGCGGTGGTCAATTTCGCCGAAGCCAACGCGATCGATTTCGTGATCGTCGGCCCCGAAGCGCCTTTGGCCGCAGGCGTGGCGGATCGGCTGCGTGAGGCAGGCGTGCTGGTCTTTGGCCCGTCAGCCGAGGCGGCGCGGCTGGAAGCTTCGAAAAGCTTTACCAAAGAGATTTGCGATGCCTCTGGCGCACCAACGGCGGCTTATGCGCGTTTTACCGAAGCGGAACCGGCCAAAGCCTATATCCGCGAGCAGGGCGCACCGATTGTCGTCAAGGCTGACGGCCTGGCGGCGGGCAAGGGCGTGATTGTGGCGATGGACGAGCAGGCGGCTCTGGAGGCTATCGACGACATGTTCGGCGGTGCGTTCGGTGGTGCAGGGGCCGAAGTGGTCATCGAAGAGTTCATGGATGGTGAAGAAGCGTCATTGTTCGTGCTGTGTGACGGTGAAATCATTCTGTCTGTCGGGACCGCGCAGGACCACAAGCGGGTTGGCGAAGGGGACACCGGGATGAATACTGGCGGAATGGGGGCGTACTCTCCTGCACCGGTTCTCAGCGCCGAGGTCGAGGCCCGCGCTATGGACGAGATCATTCGTCCCACCATGGCCGAGATGAAACGCCGGGGCGCTCCGTTTCAGGGGGTGCTCTATGCCGGTCTGATGATCAAGGACGGGCAACCGCGTCTGGTGGAATACAACGTCCGGTTCGGCGATCCCGAGTGTCAGGTTCTGATGATGCGTCTGGGCGCGCAGGTGATGGACCTGATGCATGCAGCAGCCGAGGGGCGGTTGGATGAGACCCGCGTCAACTGGGCGGATGATCATGCGATGACCGTGGTCATGGCCGCGAAAGGCTATCCCGGGGCGTATGAGAAAGGGTCGGTTATCAAAGGCTTGGATGGTCTGCCGGAAGATAGCGGCAATATGGTATTCCATGCGGGCACCAAGGCGGTTGAGGGGCAGGTGCAGGCCTCTGGCGGGCGGGTGCTGAACGTCACCGCGCGCGGTGAGACGCTGCAAGAGGCGCGGGATCGGGCCTATGCGATGGTGGATGGGGTCGAGTGGCCCGAAGGGTTTTTCCGCCGCGATATTGGGTGGCGGGCGCTGTGATCTGATTGCCGGGCTGCGCCCGTCTCAATTTTCTGGGCGAGGGGCCAGCCCCTCGCCCTCCCCGAGATATTTTTGGCCAGATGAAGAACGGATCAGCATTCCAGGGCTTGGGCGAGGCTTTCGGGGCCGGCGAATGGGCCGATATCGGTTTGGGTCCAATCGTTTTGGTAAGTGATACTGATGATCCGGGTCCAATCGGCGCTGGCGACGATGAGTTCCGGACCGTTGGCGCAGGTACGCAGGCCGCCTGAGATGAAATCCTCACCGATCTTGTGGTTGGTCAGACCGGGGAGCGAGGCGATTTCGGTCAGAGCATCGTCTTGGTAGCGCCAGATGCGCAGGGTTTTGGCAAGATGAGGGCGGTCGATATAGGCAATCTCGATATGGCCATCGCCGTCCAGATCAGCCGCTGCGATGGGGGCGAGCCAGCGGAAGCGTGTACCGATATGCGGTGTCGCGGCAATCTTTTCCCCGCGTGCGTCATAGATCGCGAGCTGTGCCCCGATGTTGGCCTGGCTTTCGACGACAATGGCTTCGGGTGAGCCGTCTTTGGTGACGTCCACCAGCCGCGGCGCGAGGTCTTCGAAAACGCGATCTTGCGGTAAGCGTATCGTCAATATTGAAGGGCTGGCGCTTGCGTCAGCGGTCTGGATGGTGAGCTCCAGCGCGCCATATTCGATAGTGTCGCCCAGAACGCCATGCGGATAACGAGTGGTGGGTTCTGTGAATCGGGCAGAGGCTATGGTGTCGGCGGTTGCCATGGGTGCCCCCGCCAGCCACATGCATAAGGCCGTCAGCGCGCCGCGAGCCCATCCTTGCCACAGGCGGACGGGCAGGCGCGGCGCTTTGGGATGCATCAGATCTGCTTTTCCGGCATCTGCACAACCAGACCGTCCAGCGCATCGGTGACCTTGATCTGGCAGGTCAGGCGCGAGCGGGCGGGGTCGGGTTCATAGGCGAAGTCCAGCATATCCTCTTCCATGTCATCCTTGGCGGGGATTTTCTCGACCCAGTCGGGGTGGATATAGACATGGCAGGTAGAACAGGCACATGCGCCGCCGCAATCGGCCTCGATGCCGGGGATATTGTTGTCACGGGCCCCTTCCATGACGGTCAGTCCGTTGGCGACCTCGACTGTATGTTCGGTACCGCCATGCTCGACATAGGTGATCTTTGCCATTGCGTGCGTCTTCCTTTTGCGATGTTCGAATTCTTCCTTAGTGAAGGCCTTTAGGTCTTTCCAGTACCATTTGCGACTCGTGACGCCGTGTCTGGACTTTCCGTGCGTATGTTCTATTTTTGTTCTTATGCTTGTTCGCCCCGTGGTTTCAAAGCGGGACTGGCCGCGCCCGCCGTCCTGTTTGCCGTCAGATCAGTTGACCGCACCGCCCGAGGGCGCGCGTGTGGCCGTGGCCGGGCTGGTGATCCTGAGGCAGAGGCCGGGGACCGCCAAGGGGGTGATCTTCGTCACGCTCGAAGACGAGACGGGTATCGTGAACGTGGTGGTCTGGCGCAAGATTTACGAGCAGTTCCGCCGCGCGGTGATATCGGGTCGGTTGCTGCGGGTTACGGGGCGGATGCAGCGGGCGCATTCGGTGACCCATGTGATCGCGGAAGAGATCGAGGATATTTCAGACATGCTGGATGTGCTGGTGCGGGGCGAGGGGCAATAAAGCAATCTGCGTATAGTGCGGCCTCTGGACAGCCCGAATTTCCGGTCGTAGCTCGGGTAAGTACCGAAACGGCAAGAGGGCGCTATGGCATACGGGCATTTTCTATGGACCGACCTGTCTACCTACGACATGCAGGCGGCCAGAGCCGATTACAGTGACGTCTTCAGCTGGTCTTTCGGCGGCGATGGCGCTTACGACTTTGCCACCATCAGCGGGCAGCAGGTTGCGGCCATCTTCCCGATGCCCGAGCGGTTGGCGCAGATGAACATGCCGTCTTTCTGGATGTCTTATGTCCATGTCGATGATCTGGATGCGAAGGTCGAACAGGCACGCCGGCACAAAGGGGTCATCATCGAAGTGGAACCTCAGCCGTTCAGCGATGAGGCGCGCATCGCTCTGGTCCGGGATCCATCAGGCGCGGGTTTCACAATGTATGAGGGGCCGGATAACACCTCTGCGACGTCGGGGCCCGGCGCAGTTGTGGCCCGATTTCATCATGTCCCGGACATCGCCCTGATCGAACCGTTTTATGCGGATCTGTTCAACTGGCGCTTTGAGAAAAGCGTGGCAACCCCGTGGCCCCGATACGATATTCGCCACCCCGACGGCACGGTGGTCGCGCAGGCCGAAGAGGTGCCCGAGGCCGTCCGGGGCAAGTTTCGGTATTGGATGCCATGTTTCGGCGTGAGATCGGTGGCCGACACCGTTCAGCACATCAAGGCGCGGGGCGGGTGCCATCACAATGACTTGCCGGACGAGCGTATATTGGTCTCGGACCGGCAGGGTGCCCATTTCATGATCCAGCCCGCGTTTGGTGACTCGGCTGCAGCAGACGATAGCCAGACCTCTGACGTGACGCGCAAGACCTACGGGTTGGCGTGGAAATCGCTGATCGCGGTGACATGCGTTTGGCTTGCCGTGTTTTTGGATTTGCAGGTTTTCTGGGGTGTGCTGTTTCTGATCTGGACCTGGCTTGCCCTCAGAACCGGGCGTGCTGATTTTGTCGAGCCGATCGACCGCGCAACACAACCCGGGATGTTCTGTTTGATCACCGGGACGTGGATGGTTCTCAGCTTGTGGGTGATATTGGCTGCGGTCGCGGGCGTTATTTGATCCTTCGATCAAGACGGAAGGTTAAAACGGCTCACCGCTTGAACAATACCCCCTGCGATTGCTTGTCGCGATGATCGCCGCGCAATTCGGCATGTAGCGCACGACCGGCCTGAACGCCGGGGCGGGCGCTGACCGTTTCAAGCCAGCGTGCAAAATGGGGTTTGTCGTCCAGCACTTGTTGCTGCCCTTCCCACAGGCTCGCCCAGCCCCAGATCGACATGTCCGCAATCGAGTAGAAATCGCCCGCGACAAACTCATTCTCCGCCAGTCGGCGGTCGAGAACGCCGTAAAGCCGGCCGACCTCGGCGCGGTAGCGGTCTTTGGGGTAGGGCAGGTCCTGTGGTGGGTCCAGTTGCGGGGCGTATTTCAGAAAGTGATGCGCTTGCCCCGCCATGGGGCCGACGCCACCCATCTGCCACATCAGCCATTCCTCGACCGCGATCCGGTCACGCTCGGTTTCGCCGTAAAAACGCCCGGTCTTGCGGGCCAGATACATCAGGATCGCGCCGCTTTCGAACACGGAAACGGGCGCGCCGCCGGGGCCGTCGGGATCGACAATCGCAGGCATGCGGTTGTTGGGTGCGATCTTCAGAAACGCGGGGTCGAACTGGTCGCCTTTGCCGATGTTGATCAGGTGAGTCGTATAGGGCAGCCCCATCTCTTCCAGCGCGATGGACACTTTCCAGCCATTCGGCGTGGGCCAGAAATACAGATCGATCATGATGTCTCCTCAGGTTGAGGAAATCATGAGGTTTTCTGCGCAAACGGCAAGAGGGCTTGCGGGCGGGGCACCGCAAAAAGCCGTGACCAGCGGCGGTTCGGCTGGTCGGGCACACCGCGCCGCAATGCGATCAGGCTCAGGCGCTCGGGGTCGCGCAGCAAAGCGTTGTAGGTGCGCAGAACGCCGGGTCGGGTATAGCTGGACCAGTGACAGATACGTCGCTGAGGTGCCGCGAGGGGGAAGGCCAGAGTGGACAAGTGATCCACGGTCGCAGAGCAGTCGATCTGTAGCGTGACGGCATTGGGTGCGCTCAGACCGGCCCCGATGCTGCGATCACCCGGTGCAGGCGGTTGGATCAGCGTTTCGTAGAGGAAGTCGAACAGGTCGTTTTCGCGGCTGGTGATGTTGATGAATTCCGCCCGACGACCTGCGGCAGTCTGCAAGGCTTCAACGGCGCGCGATTGGTAGACGGCCCCGGTCAGCGAGACAATTCGGTTCAGCACCCCCGGCTGAATGTGATGCAGCGCTTCCAGCGCCAGTTCTGTGCCCATGGAGTGCCCGATAAAGTGTATGGGACGATCGGGGTTCAGACTGCGCATCTGTTGAATGACATCGGCCAGAACGCGCCCGGCTTCGACCGCGCGTCGCCGCGCTGTCCACAGCGGGCCGCGCGCGTCCCAGCCGAAGGCGATGGCCAGCCCTTCATCCCGGAACCCTGCGCCAAAGCCCAGATGTTGCGGCCAGCTGGGGCTGTACCACGGCATTGCTTTGGGGCGCAGCGAGAGCATGTGAAGATGCGGGCAGGCGTTGGGGTCATCGGGTCGATATTTGTAGCCATGGGTCATGATGATGACCGGGCCGCTGGTGTGACGCGTTTGGCGCAAGACCCCAGTTATGGGTCGGGGGCTGCCGTGCAACCGGGCGTGTCCGTCGACAGCATTGATCCTGATTACTGGCATTGGCTCTGCCTCATACAAGATGTTGTGGTGCTGCTTTGTCATGACGCTATGACGCTTCGATGAATGAACGATTACAGAACCGTGACGTTGCCCCGGGCCGGGGTTGACGAATTCGCGACTGCGGCGTAAGGGCAACAGCATCACGTGGCGATTTGTTACCGGATTGCGGGCCACGCTAAACAACACCGCTAAAAGGTCAGGATGAAAGGCCCCTTTCGCTTGACCGCGTCTGGGGTTTTTTTGATGCGCCTTGGGGATCAAGGCCGAAAGGAATGACATGAGCGAGAGCTGGAACAAACGCACCCAAGCCGTCCATGGCGGCATCCGTCGCAGTCAGTATAATGAGGTCAGCGAGGCGATTTTTCTGACCCAGGGCTTCGTCTATGACACCGCCGAACAGGCCGAGGGCCGGTTCCTGGAATGTGGCCCGGACGAGTTCATCTATGCGCGTTACGGCAACCCGACCGTCTCGATCTTTGAGCAGCGCATTGCGGCGCTGGAAGGGGCCGAGGACGCGTTTGCCACCGCCTCGGGTATGGCGGCGGTCAACGGCGCGCTGACCTCGATGCTGAAGGCCGGTGATCATATCGTTTCGGCCAAAGCCTTGTTCGGATCCTGTTTGTACATCGTCGAAAACATCCTGACGCGTTTTGGCGTTGACGTGAGCTTTGTGGACGGCACCGATCTGGACCAGTGGAAGGCCGCAATCCGGCCCGAAACCAAGGCCGTGTTCTTCGAGTCCATGTCGAACCCGACGCTGGAAGTGATCGATATCGAGGCCGTGGCCCAACTGGCCCATGCGGTGGGTGCTCTGGTCGTGGTGGACAACGTGTTCTCGACCCCGGTGTTCTCGCGCGCGATCGAACAGGGCGCGGATGTCGTGATCTATTCGGCCACCAAACATATCGACGGGCAGGGGCGCGCGCTGGGCGGTGTCATTCTTGGCACGAAGGAATTCATTCGCGGCACGGTCGAGCCGTATATGAAGCACACCGGCGGTGCGCTGAGCCCGTTCAGCGCCTGGATCATGCTGAAAGGTCTGGAAACCATGGCGCTGCGGGTCAACGCTCAGGCCGCGTCCGCGCAGCAGATTGCCGAGGCGCTGGAAGGGCACCCGGCCTTGGTACGGACCCTGTATCCCGGCCTGAAGACGCACGCGCAGAATGATCTGGTGCAACGGCAGTTGGGCGGCAAGGGCGGCACCGTCCTGTCGCTGGACATCAAGGGCGGCAAGGATGCTGCGTTTGCGTTCCTGAACGCGATGACGATCCCCGTGATTTCGAACAATCTGGGTGACGCCAAGTCCATCGCGACCCATCCGGCCACAACCACGCATCAACGTCTGAGCGATGAACAGAAGGATGAGTTGGGCATCACACCCGGTCTGATCCGCCTTTCGGTTGGGCTTGAGGATGCAGGCGATCTTCTGGCCGATATTCAGAACGCGCTGAAAGCCTCGCAAGGTTAACAAGGCGCTGCCGGGGGCCTGTCAGCCCCCGGATTTACTCTGCTGAATGGTTGTCAGCTACATTCGCGGGCGGTTTTTGACTGAAAATGCCGCAAACGCGTCACTCATTTCGATCCGGACTGCTATTGCACGCGTAGTAGGTTTATCTGGCAAATAACTTGCCGTGGTATATATCAATGACGACCAATCGAGGAACCTCAGTCCATGAATGTTCACCCGCGCGACATTGACACCCCGGATCGTGATGAAGCTGCTGCTGCCCTGAAGGTGCTGCGGAAATGGGCCGAGACTGCGTCGTCGCTGGAAATCTCTCAGCTTGATCCGGCGGTTGCGCGTCTTTTGCCGGGGACGGGTGCGGTGAATTATCCGACCCTTGCGCGGGACTATCCCGATGGCTTTGCCGTGGACGCCGCCTATCGTGCATCGCTGCCCGATCTGCAAAACGGCCCGTCCAGTCTGATCCGTGGCGCAAAGCAACAGATTCAGCATGTGGGGATTTCCAATTTCCGACTGCCGATCCGGTTCCACCGCAAGGACGGTGATGTCCTGACGCTGGAAACCTCGATCACCGGCACGGTGAGCCTTGAGGCCGAGAAAAAGGGCATCAACATGTCCCGGATCATGCGGTCTTTCTACAAACATACCGAGCGGACGTTCAGTTTCGAAGTGATGGAATCGGCGCTGAGCGATTATCTGACCGATCTGGACAGCTTTGACGCGCGTATCCAGATGCGGTTCTCCTATCCGATCAAGGTGAAAAGCCTGCGGTCGGGGCTGGAAGGGTACCAGTATTACGACATTGCGCTGGAACTGGTGGAACAGAACGGCGTTCGCCAGAAGATCATGCATCTGGACTATGTCTATTCGTCCACGTGCCCCTGTTCGCTGGAGCTGAGTGAACATGCAAGGTCTCAGCGCGGGCAGCTTGCAACGCCACACTCGCAACGGTCGGTCGCCCGGATTTCGGTTGTCGTGGATCGTGACGCGGATTGCCTGTGGTTCGAAGACCTGATCGAACTGTGCCGCCGCGCGGTTCCGACCGAAACACAGGTCATGGTCAAACGCGAGGACGAGCAGGCGTTTGCCGAATTGAACGCCGCCAACCCGATTTTCGTCGAGGATGCCGCGCGTCTGTTCTGCGCCGAGCTGCTGGCAGATCACCACGTCGGCGATTTCCGCGTGATTGCCAGCCATCAGGAAAGCCTTCACAGCCACGATGCGGTATCGGTTCTGACCGAAGGGCCGACATTCGAATCGGCCAGCCTTGATCCCAGATTGTTTGCGACTCTGTTCCACGTGGGATGAACCGCGGCCGGTAAGCGGCTGAAAATTCATCGCATAGTGCGACTACCAGCGTTTTTTCGCCGCAATGCAGCAGAAATGCTGCAATTGCGCAGTCGTTTGAGGTATGGATGGTCCTGAATGCAGCTGCGGCACGCCTGCGTACTGTGTGCGTGCCGCCCCGGAGGGACACCGAGACGTGCCACGCCTTGGACTGCAATACCCAACCTGCCGCCCGAGCGATCGGAGCGGGGCGGGTCTTACACTCTCACAGACCTGGCTGCATCGCTACTACAGGAGAGACATGTAATGAATCCGATTACCCAACCGCTGGAACTTCAGGCAGCGGCGTTTCGCGTGGCAGGTTACGCCATGGTGAGCCAAATCAAGATCATGCAGATCATGGCGCGTTCGGCGTTGGAACTGCCCATGGCCCCGGTCCACGCGTTGCACAATACGGCATCCAAACCCGCTCCGGCAGAGGCCAAGCCCGTTGCGACCAAACCGGTTGCCAAGCGTGCAGCGGCGACCCCGGTCAAGAAACCTGCGGCGGCCAAGCCCAAATCGGCACCTGCGGCCAAGTTTACCGCGAAACCACGCGCTGTGGCCAAACCGGCTGTGAAGCCCGAAGCTGAGGCGAAAGCACCCGGCAAAGCCGCAGCGCCCGCGCCGAAACTTGCGGCACCTGTTGCAAAGACC
Source organism: Ruegeria sp. H7 (assembly GCF_056532945.1). Taxonomy (NCBI): domain Bacteria; kingdom Pseudomonadati; phylum Pseudomonadota; class Alphaproteobacteria; order Rhodobacterales; family Roseobacteraceae; genus Ruegeria; species Ruegeria sp. H7. Next base: position 216,370 of record NZ_JBQFNZ010000001.1, on the reverse strand, counting down.
ACCGAGGCAAAGCCGGCACCCGCAAAGCAAGCTGCAGCGAAACCTACGCCGGAAAAAACGGTGGTGGTCAAAACTGCGCCCAAGACTCCGGCTGCCAAACCCGCCCCACGCAAAGCAGCGGTCGCAAAAACCGCGCCCAAGGCCAAAACTGCCCAAGCGCCGAAACCTGCGGCCAAGCCTGTTCAGGCGGCTCCGGCAAAAGCGCCCGAGACGGCAAAACCTGCCGCTTCCGAGGCGCCTAAGCCGCAGGCACGCCGCACCCGGGCGCCTTCAAAACCACCGGTGATGCCGCAACCTGTTGCAAAATCCGACGAGTAATCGCGGATCATCGGCTTGACACGGTCGGGCAGGCGCGCCAACGCTGCGCCTCATGATGGACATTCGCCCGGTCGGATATGTGATTGGCTTGCTGGTCGCCATTCTTGGGGCGACCATGCTGTTTCCTATGCTCGCGGACCTGATCGAAGGGCGCGGCGAATGGTATGTATTCCTGGAAAGCGCGATCATCACCATGCTGACCGGGTCGGTTCTGGCCATGAGCTGCTCGAACGGGGTGGGCGAGGGGCTGACCATCCGGCAGACCTTTGTGCTGACAACCGGCGTCTGGGTCGCGCTGCCGGTCTTTGGCGCGATCCCGTTTCTGTTCGGTGAAACGGAACTGCGCTTTGTCGACGCGTATTTCGAGGCGATGTCCGGCCTGACGACCACAGGCTCGACCGTAATATCCGGGCTGGATGATCTGCCACAGGGCCTTTTGTTGTGGCGCGGCATCCTGCAATGGTTGGGCGGCATCGGCATCATCGTTGTCGCCATGGTGTTCCTGCCCGAGCTGCGCGTGGGTGGGATGCAGATCTTCCGCTCGGAAGGGTTTGAAACCATGGGAAAAATCCTGCCGCGCGCGCAAGAGATTGCGGGCCAGATTTCCCTGATCTACGTGTTTCTGACACTGGCGTGCGGACTGGTGTACGCCAGCTTCGGGATGAGCTTCTTTGACGCCACAGTTCATTCCATGACCACCATCGCAACGGGTGGCTTTTCGAACTACGATTCCTCGTTCGCGACCTTCACCGGTCCGGCGGAATATGCGGCCTCGGTGTTCATGATCCTCGCCGCGCTGCCGTTTGTCCGCTATGTGCAATTGGCCAACGGCAAGACCAACTCACTTTGGCAGGACAGTCAGATCAAGGCGTTTCTGGCGACGATCTTCGTTCTGGTCGTTGTCATGGCCGTCTTCCTGATGTCCGTCTTTCCGCACCACTGGGAGCGCGCCTTCCGCGAGTCGCTGTTCAACATCACCTCGATCATCTCGGGCACCGGCTATGCCAGCGTCAACTACATGACCTGGGGCAGTTTCCCGGTGATGCTGTTTTTCCTGATCGGCCTGATCGGCGGCTGCGCGGGCTCGACCGCCTGTTCGATCAAGGTGTTCCGGTATCAGCTGTTGTTTGCGTCGATCAAAACCCAGATTCGGCGTATCCGGTCCCCGCATGGGGTGTTCATGCCGCTTTACGACGGACGCCCGGTCAGCCGCGATGTTCTGACTTCGGTCATGAGTTTCTTCATGTTCTTCGTGTTGTCCATGGGCGTTCTGTCCTGGGCGCTGGCCCTGACGGGGCTGGATTTCATCACATCGGTCTCGGGCGCGGCGACGGCGCTGGCCAACGTGGGGCCGGGGCTGGGCGATCAGATCGGTCCGGCGGGTAATTTTGCCGGGCTGAACGACTCGGCGAAATGGCTGCTGACCATCGGCATGCTGGTCGGACGGCTCGAGTTGCTGGCCGTTTACGCAATCTTCACCGTTCAATTTTGGAGAAGCTGATGAAAAGAGCTCTTGGCGCGCAGATCTCGCATATGCTCAGGGATCGTGGCGTTGACGTGATCTTTGGTATTCCCGGCGTTCACAATCAGGAAATGTACCGTGGCATCGAAGAGGCCGGGATCACCCATGTTCTTGCCCGGCACGAGCAGGGGGCAGGCTTCATGGCCGACGGATATGCGCGCGCGACGGGCAAGCCGGGCGTGGCTTATGTGATCACCGGTCCGGGTCTGTGCAACATAATGACGCCGATGGGGCAGGCCTATAGCGATTCGGTGCCGATGCTGGTTCTGTCGTCATGTCTGGATGAGACGCAGGCGCAGCGGGGGCAATTGCATCAGATGAAGGATCAGCAGGCGGCTGCGGGCACAGTGGCCGACTGGTCGTCTCAGGCGAACACCGCACAGGCCGCCTATGGCCTGATCGAGCGCGCATTTGAAGAATTCGAACTGTCGCGACCCCGTCCCAAGCATATTCAGGTACCGATTGCCCGGCTAGAGGCCGAGGCCGAACCGGCCCCGTTCCCAAATCAGCCAGCACTGCGGACCAAAGCATTGCCGCCGGATGTGGCGCCGGTTGTGTCCCTGCTGAACATCGCGAAACGCCCCTTGTTCATTCTGGGCGGCGGATGTCGGTCGAATGACTGGCGGCAGATTCTGACGCAGGTGGGTGCCGCCTGTTTCACCACCTATGCCGGGCGCGGCATGGTTGGCACGAACTATCCCCTGGACTTCGGCTCAATGTTGCCGCGCCCCGGTAGTGCCGAGGTGATCGCCTCGGCCGATCTGGTGATCGCGGTGGGGGCTGAATTGGGTGAGGTCGATCTCTGGCGGCGGGAACTGGGGCACTCGGCCACTCTGATCCGCGTCGATCTGGACCCCGAGGTGCTGTCTGACCATCACCGTGCTGCGGTCAAAATACAGGCAGACAGCGCAAGCTTTGCCCGAGCCTTATGGATGGCGACCGAAGACGCGAAACCGGCCACGGGCTGGTCGCAGGACGAGGTGGCCGAGGCCCGCGCCCGCTGGCGGGCCGAGGTTGATGCTGAACGGCCCGGTATCGTTCCGATCCTTGACGCTTTGCGCGCCACGATGCCCGCCGACACGATGATCTATTCCGACATGACCCAGTTCGCCTACGTCGCGAAAGAGGTCTGGGATTTGGCCTATCCCCACCATTGGCACCACCCGACCGGCTTTGGCACCTTGGGCTATGGCCTGCCAGCGGGGATTGGCGGGGCTGTGGCGCGGCGAGGCAAACCAACCGCTGTGATCGCCGGGGATTACGGGTTTCACTATACGATGCAGGAACTGGGCGTTGCGGTCGAACTGGGCCTGTCGCTGCCGATCTTCCTGTGGGACAACGGCAAGTTGAAAGAGATTGAGGACAGCATGGTCCGTAGCCAGATCGCGCCAAATGCGGTTGTGGCGCGCAATCCCGATTTCTGCAAACTGGCCGAGGCGTTTGGGGCACGGTCCGCCGCGCCAGGCACTCTGGCTGCACTGCAAGAGGCGGTGAAGGCCGCGTTTGCTGCGCCGGCTCCAACGCTGATCCACGTCACGCCGGAGATCCTGAAATAAGAAAACGCCGCAGAATTCTGCGGCGTTTCTTTTTCTGCGGATAGGGCTGGGATCAGTCCCAGCAATGAACCAGAACAGTCATTCCCGTTGCGCGGCGGTTCAATTCGTTCGGCGAGATTTGCGTTGCCTCCTCAGGGCCGGACTGACCGGAAACGCCTGCCTGTGTCAGAACGTCCGTCAAACGATCTGCAGTCGCCGCAAGGCTGACCGAGGCGGGCAGGGTGCGCCCTTCGGTGGGTGTCGGCAGCAACATGCCCACCACATTGCCGCTGTCGTTGAACACGGGGCCTCCGGCATCGCCGGGCTGGGCGTTCAGGGCCAGACGTTTGACCCCTTCTTCACCGTCCAGACCACGGACATCCGCGATTTGCCCGTAGGTCAGGGTCGGGGCGCCCAGTGCGCCCTGATAGGAATACCCGGACACCGCCACTTCGGACTGAATGCGCGGGGTGCCTGCGCTGAAGGCGGCAACGCTCATCGGGGCCAGGCTTTGGTTGGGGCGCAAGACAGAAACACCCAGATCGGTATCGGTCCAGGCGACCTGAACCTCCTGATCGCCATCCAGTGTGATCCGGGTGCAATTGTCCGCTGCCTCGGACACGGTCAGCACCGCGCCGTTTGTGTCGGCAAAAAACCCCGAGCGGGACAGGCGCGGTTTGCGCACTTGCAGGCCCGAGACCAGATCGATCCGCTGATCCAAATTGGCCCCGGCGGTTGCGTCCAGAACCGCGTCGGTGGTCGCAAAGCTGGACGCCATGGCCGCCAGAACGCGCAGGCGGCGCGCCTCATCGCCTTCGGGCCAGACCAGCGTGAATCCTTTGATCCGCCCGTCTTCCAGCTTGGCTTGCGTGAACGAAACAACGCCATTGCCGCGCCCTTCCAGCGAGAACCGGTCGCCACGCAACTCGCGCGGCCCGTCCAGCGGCACGATTTCCAGCGATTGCATTACCTCATACAACGCGCGCAGCGTGGATCTGTCGCCTTCCTGAGAAATCAGCAGCGCCTTGGCTCCGATATCCGAACCAGACTTAAAATGGGCAAAGGGGGCTTCGTAGCGATCAAACGCCAATGCCTGCAAAGGCATGTCCATCGCAACACCGGCCTTATCGTCCACATATTGCGCCATGCCAACGCTGATCAGCGGCGCGTTGTAGTCATCAATCAGCGCCTTGCGCTGCAAGGTGGTCAGAACGCCTGTCGGCTCATAGCCGTTAAAGCGCTGCCAGTCGCCCATCGACCGGCGGGTGCCTTGCCCGAATGCTCCGTCGATGGTCGAGTTATAGAACCCTGCGGCCTGTAGCGCGGTTTGCAGGTCCTTCCGTTCCTGCGCGCTCAGCAGTCGTTCGGATTGCAGCGCCTGCGCGCGGGTTTCGTCGGACGCCTGCGGTGTCACCTCGGACAGGTTTTGTTCCGGCTGCGGTTCGGGCTCTACCGGTGGTGTGGCGATTCCACGGTCCAGCAGGTTGGCGCCGACCGGCCAGAACTGCTGACCAAAGGCGCTGGAGAATGCGATGAAGCTGTCGCGGGGGATTTCCCCTTCGGCGCGGTAGACGCGCAGAACCTGTTCGGCATCGCTGCGGGCGTAAGGCCCAATGACGATGGCGTACCAGCCGCTGTTCAGACGAAACCCGTTCACATCGGGCAGGGCGCTGGCGTAAACCTGCGCGCGCTCCTGCGCCTCGCGCAAGGAAGGCTGAGCCTCGACCTGTACCCAAACGCCCTGGTCTTGCTGAGCGGATGCGGCGTGCAGGCCGAATAGAAGAAACAAAAGAAATGCCGTTAAAACTCGTGTCATTGTCTGCCCGTTTATGCAGTGTTGGTGCTTTGGCGCAGAATACGCGATTTCGTCCTTCAAATGCCATGGCGGGAATACGGGGAATTTACGGTGTGGCCGTGCAGATACAGCATGGGGCCATTGGCCCGTTGACGCCCCTTGGCCCCTTGCATAGGAAGGGCAAAACCGACCGGAACAGGGCGCAAGCGACGCCCAAAGGGAATGTCATGACCGAACCGTCCAGCGCACCTCGTTCTTTTCAGGAAATTATCCTGCGGCTTCAGACCTATTGGGCGTCCAAGGGCTGTGCGATCCTGCAACCCTACGACATGGAGGTCGGGGCAGGGACCTTCCATCCGGCGACCACCTTGCGCGCGCTGGGATCCAAGGCCTGGGCCGCGGCCTATGTGCAGCCCTCGCGCCGCCCGACCGACGGGCGGTACGGTGAGAACCCGAACCGGTTGCAGCATTACTACCAGTATCAGGTGCTGATCAAACCCAGCCCGCCGGATCTGCAAGAGCTGTATCTGGGCTCGCTGCAGGCCATCGGCATCGATATGGACCTGCACGACATCCGGTTCGTCGAGGATGACTGGGAAAGCCCCACCCTGGGCGCCTGGGGGCTGGGATGGGAGGTCTGGTGCGACGGGATGGAGGTCAGCCAGTTCACCTATTTCCAACAGGTCGGCGGCCATGACTGCGCCCCGGTCTCGGGCGAGCTGACCTATGGGTTGGAACGTCTGGCGATGTATGTGCTGGGCATCGATCACGTGATGGACATGCCGTTCAACGACCCGCAATCCCCCAGTCCGCTGACCTATGGCGACATCTTCAAACAGACCGAAGAGGAATACGCCCGCTGGAATTTCGATGTCGCCAATACCGAGGTCCTGTTGCGCCATTTCGAAGAGGCCGAGGCCGAATGCGCCTCCATTCTGGCGCAGGAACATGACGACCCGAAAACCGGCAAGCGCATCATCATGGCGCATCCCGCGTACGATCAATGCATCAAGGCGTCGCACATCTTCAACCTGCTGGACGCGCGGGGCGTGATCTCGGTCACCGAGCGGCAGGCCTATATCGGGCGCGTGCGGGCGCTGGCCAAACAATGCGCGGATGCCTTTGTTCAGACCGAGGCCGCAGGGCACGCGGCCTGATGCGTCCAACGGGAAACACGACCTCAAAGGGCACAGGGAATTGGTGACCTTGGACTGAGAGTTAGACAGCGGGCGACGGGCGGACTGTACTGTCCCGTAGCACGCGCTACCTCTGAAATACCTGAGAAAGACTGCGAACGAAGGACCTTCAAAACATGACTGGCAAATTGCTCGCCATCCTTCTTCTGGTGTCCGCCGCGCTTGCGGGCGGCGGGATGTATTATTTGCAGGTCTATGGGTTCTATTACGATGTCGCACCATCGCCAGGTGAGGACGTGGCGCTGTTGGTCGACGGGGCCGATGCACCGGTTGCGATCGAATATTCGGGTTTTCAGGCGATCGACGCCGACAGTTCTCCGATCCGGTTTCGGGCCTGTTTCGACACCGATCTGACGCTGGATGAGTTGCAATCGACGTACCAGTTGGCGGACGAGGCGACCCCCCTGACCGCGCCGGGCTGGTTTGATTGTTACGATGCGGTCGCTCTGGCAGATGCTCTGAAATCCGGTCAGGCGCAGGCATTCATCGGGCAGAAGAATATCCACTATGGTGTGGATCGGATCGTGGCTGTCACACAGGATGGCAAAGGTTACATCTGGCACGCGCTGAACAATTGTGGCGAAAAGGCCTATGACGGCACCGTTGTAGGCGAAGAATGCCCGCCCCGGCCTGAAAGTTAAAACGCCATGGACGCGCAGACCCTGCAGATCCCGGATTTTCTAACGGCGACGCTGGGCTTCGCGGTCTACCTGATCGGGGCCGAGGTCAACGCTCGGGTCGCGGCGCTGCGCCAGTTCAACATCCCCGAGCCGGTGACCGGAGGTCTGTTGGCGTCTCTTGTCGTTTTGGGGCTGTATCTTCTGTTCGATCTGGAACTCGGCTTCGGCCTCGCGGCCCGTGATTTCCTGTTGGTTGTGTTCTTTGCCGGGATCGGCCTGAATGCGCGGCTGTCTGATTTGATTGCAGGCGGCAAGCCACTGTTTTTGCTTCTTGTTCTGACGCTTGCGACCATCATCTTCCAGAACGTGATTGGTGCTGCCGGGGCGGTGACGTTCGGCTATCCCGCGCAGGCCGGGGTGCTGTTTGGCTCAGCCTCCCTGATCGGCGGGCACGGAACGGCGATTGCCTGGGCCCCGGATGTGGCCGAAGTGACTGGCCTGGACGGTGCGACCGAGTTGGGTGTCGCGGTGGCGACCCTTGGCCTTGTTCTTGCCGCGCTTGTCGGCGGGCCGATTGCGCGGGTTCTGGTCGAGGGCCGGAACCTGCAACCGGCGCGCCCGGATGAGGAACACACAATCGGCCTTCCCGATGATGCGGACGAGCGCAATTCCAAGATCGATCACCTGACGATCATGCGCGTCCTTCTGCACCTCAACCTCGCGATCATCTTCGGATATGTGCTGAGCGAGGCGATCACGGCCGCCGGGTTGAAACTACCGCTGTTTGTTCCGTGCCTGATCATGGGAATCGTGATCGCCAACCTACGCGACTGGATTGCCCCGAATGCACCGCAAGTGTCGCGCACACCTTCGCTGGCGTTGATCTCGGAATTCTCGCTGGGCGCGTTTCTGGCCATGTCGCTGATGAGCCTGCAGCTTTGGACAATCGCGGAACTGGGGCTGGCCATCGTCGTCATCATGACGGCGCAAACCCTGTTTGCCGTCGTCTTTGTGATCTGGGTTCTGTTCCCCGTCATGGGCTCGAACTACCGCGCCGCCGTGCTTGCAGCAGGGTTCGGGGGCTTCGCCCTTGGCGCAACCCCCACCGCGATTGCCAATATGACCGCCGTAACCAAGCGATATGGCCCGTCGCCTATTGCCTTTATCGTGCTGCCCCTTGTATCCGCATTCTTTGTGGATATCGCCAATGCCATCGTCATCCAGACGATCGTTTCATTCTAAGGACCGAAAATGCCCGACCTGCTGATCGAACTGTTTTCCGAGGAGATCCCCGCGCGTATGCAGACCCGCGCCGGTGAGGACCTGAAAAAGCGGATCACCGATGGTCTGGTCGAGGCCGGTCTGACCTATGCCGGGGCCGCCGCCCTGACCACGCCCCGCCGCCTGACACTGGCAGTCGAAGGGCTGCTGGCTGAAAGTCCGACGATCCGCGAGGAACGCAAAGGCCCCAAGGTAGGCGCGCCGGACAAAGCGATCGAGGGCTTCCTGCGTGGCGCGGGCCTGACCCGCGACCAGCTTGAGGAGCGTGACACGCCCAAGGGCGCAGTCTATTTCGCGACCATCGAAAAAGCCGGGCGTCCGGCGGCCGAAATCGTGGCCGAGGTGCTTGAGGCGACCATCCGCAACTTCCCCTGGCCCAAGTCGATGCGCTGGGGCAGTGGCCCGATGCGCTGGGTGCGGCCTTTGCACTCGATCCTCTGCATTCTAAATGATGAGACCGGCGCACAGGTCGTGCCGTTGGAGGTCGAAGGGATTACTTCCGGCGATACCACCGCCGGTCACCGTTTCATGGCTCCGGCCCGGTTCTCGGTTTCGTCTTTCGAAGACTACGCCGCTCAACTGAAACGCGCGTTCGTAGTCCTATCGCCCGGCGAGCGCGCCGAGCATATCTGGAACGACGCCCAGAACATGGCCTTTGCCGCCGGTCTGGAAGTGGTCGAGGATAAGGGCCTGCTGGCCGAGGTTGCCGGGCTGGTCGAATGGCCCGTGGTGCTGATGGGGCAGATCGACGAGGAATTCTTGGAGTTGCCGCCCGAAGTGCTGCAGACCTCGATGAAAGAGCATCAGAAATTCTTTTCCGTGAGGAACCCCAAGACCGGTCGGATCGAACGTTTCATCACCGTCGCCAACCGCGAAACCGCCGACAATGGCGCGACCATTCTGGCGGGGAACCAGAAGGTGCTGTCGGCCCGTCTGGCCGATGCGAAATTCTTCTGGGAGAACGACCTGCGCGTTGCCAAATCGGACATCATCCAATGGACCCGCGCGCTGGAGAATGTGACCTTCCACAACAAGCTGGGTACGCAGGCCGAGCGCATCGACCGCATCGCCGCGCTGGCCCGCGAACTGGCCCCGGTGACCGGCGCGGATGCAGATCAGGCCGAGAAAGCCGCACGTCTTGCCAAGGCCGATCTGAGTTCCGAGATGGTCTATGAATTCCCCGAACTTCAGGGGCTTATGGGGCGGTACTATATCGAAGCCGCAGGCGAGGACACCGCCGTGGCTGCTGTGGCACAGGAGCATTACTCGCCGCTGGGGCCATCGGATGACGTGCCCACTGCGCCGCTGTCGGTGACCGTGGCGCTGGCCGACAAGCTGGACACGTTGACCGGGTTCTGGGCGATTGATGAGAAGCCGACCGGTTCGAAAGACCCGTTTGCGTTGCGACGGGCAGCGCTAGGTTTTGTTCGGTTGGCGTTAGAGAATGACTTGCACCTTAATGACACACCGAGTTTTCGGGAAATTCTTGCGATGGGCTACAATGGTCATGTCTACCCCAACCATTGGCGTCGTATGGGCAAGCCTATGGGTGAGTGGAATGATCAAGACCGCAAGGACGACGAAGCGGCATTGGCACTTTATGATCCAGAAAAAACACTCAAAATAATCGAAGACCTTCTCGCCTTCTTCCACGACCGCCTCAAAGTCTTCCTCCGAGACGAGGGCATCCGCCACGACGTGATCGACGCCTGTATCGCGATGGAGGGGAATGACGACCTCAACCTGCTGGTCAAACGCGCCCGCGCTCTGAATGCGGTGATCGCGACCGAGGATGGGGAGAACCTCGTGCAGGGCTTCAAACGCGCCAACAATATTCTGACGCAGGCCGAGGAGAAGGACGGCGTCGAATACTCCTACGGTGCGGATGTGAAATTTGCTGAAACGGACAGCGAAAAGGCGCTGTTTGCCGCGCTGGATCAGGCGCAGGCGCAGATTGATCCGGCGCTGAAGGCCGAGGATTTCCCGACCGCCATGGCCGCCATGGCCGCCTTGCGTGGCCCGGTGGATGCGTTCTTTGAGGATGTGCAGGTCAACACTGACAACGACATCCTGCGCCGCAACCGTCTGAACCTGCTGAGCCAGATCCGCACGATCTGTTCCAGCGTCGCCGATCTGACCAAGATCGAAGGCTAAGACACCGGGCGCGCGGCCTTGCGCGCCCATATCACCCTTGCGCAAGGGGTAAAGCTGCCTATGCTGCGGTGAAACCAAAAGGTGCCGCAGTGCAGAATAACCCGCATACCACGCTCATCACGCCCAAAGCGCCCATCGCTGCCAATACCCATGGCGGGCGGGCGAAATGTCTGCAACGTCTGGTCCGGCTTGAGATGCCGGTGCCTCGCACGGTGGCGTTGTCCTTCGATGCAGTTCACCGCATTGCGGAAGGGCAGGTGCCGGATATCGCGGCGATTCTGGACCAGTTTGACGAAGACGCCCTGTTGTGCGTGCGGCCCAGTTCGGAAGATCCGGATTGGGGTGGTCCGGGGGCTATCCTGAATATTGGTATGAACGAAGCCCGATACGGCGATTTAGCGGAAAAGATGGGGTCCGAGGCCGCCGCAGCCTTGTCGCTGCGATTTGTGCAAAGCTATGCCATTCACGTGGCGCGTCTGGATGCCGACGTATTTGACGATATCGATACCGTCGGTATGGACGGATTGCGGGACAGTCTGCGCGCCTATGAAGATGAGACCGACGAGGCCTTTCCGCAGGATCGGGGCGAGCAGTTGGTGGGCGTCCTGCGCTCGATGGCGCGGGCATGGGACGGAACGTCGGCCCGGTTGCTGCGTCAGGCCAAAGGGGCCCCGGCAGATGCGGGGCTTGGGCTGGTCATTCAGGAAATGATCCCCGGCGTGGGGCAGGGTGAATGCGGCTCGGGCGTGTTGCAACTGGTTGATTCCACAACCGGAATGCCCCAGATCACGGGGCGGTATCTGAGCCAGAGTCAGGGGCGCGATGCGCTGGGCGAAGGTGTCTCGGCGCTGTATCTTGAGAAGGACCCGCGGGGGCAGTCGCTGGAAGAGGTGGCGCCTAAGGCTTTTGCCGACCTGAAGGCACAGGCCGCATTGATGCGCGAGAAGCTGCGCGAGGAAATGCAGGTCGAGTTCGTGATTGAAAACGGCCACGTGCACATTCTGGACGGTGTGCGTGTGCAGCGGTCCGCGCGTGCGGCGATGCGGATTGCCGTTCGGTTGGCCGAAGACGGGATCATCCCGCAGCAAGAGGCGGTAATGCGGGTTGATCCCCACGCGCTGAACGAGCTGCTGCACCGTCAGGTCCATCCCGAGGCCGAGCGTGATGTGCTGACCACGGCGATTGGCGCAAGCCCCGGAGCCTCGACCGGTAAGATCGTGTTTACCGCCGCCGAAGCGCAGGCCAGCGCGGCGCGGGGCGAGGCCTGTGTTCTGGTCCGCCGCGAAACCTCGCCCGAGGATGTGCGCGGGATGCACGCCGCCGTGGCCGTGCTGACCGAGAAGGGCGGCATGACCAGCCATGCGGCGGTGATCGGGCGTGGTCTGGGCCTGCCCTGTATCGTCGGCGCGTCCGACATCCGCTTTCAGACCAAGAAGAAAATGCTGACCGCCCCGGATGGGCGCGTGTTCAAAACCGGGGACGTGCTGACCATTGACGGAAGCTCGGGGCAGGTTCTGGCCGGGCAACCCGCGATGCTGGAAGCCGCTTTGGACGATTGTTTTCAAACGCTTATGGGCTGGGCCGACGCCGAGCGCGATATCGAGATACGCGCCAACGCCGATACGCCAGCCGATGCACAAACCGCCCGGAACTTTCAGGCGCAGGGCATTGGTCTGTGCCGGACCGAGCATATGTTCTTTGATCCCGGCCGTCTGATCGTGATGCGCGAGATGATCTTTGCGCAAACATCGTCCGGGCGTGAGGCTGTGCTGGAACGTCTGTTGCCCATGCAGCGCGAGGATTTCGTGCAACTGTTCCGCATCATGGAAGGTCAACCGGTCTGCATCCGCCTGTTCGACCCACCTTTGCACGAATTCCTGCCGACCACCCGCAGTGGCCAGCGCGAACTGGCCGAGGCGCTGGATTTGCCGGTCTCGGATGTGGAACGCCGGGTTGCTGCGATGACCGAATATAACCCGATGCTGGGCCTGCGCGGTGTGCGTCTGGGTGTGACCGTGCCCGAAATCTATGACATGCAGGCCCGCGCGATCTTTGAGGCGACGTTGGAGGCCAGCAAAAACGGCGCCCCCGTGGTGCCCGAGGTGATGATCCCATTGGTGTCGGCCAAGCGCGAGGTCGAACTGGTGAAATCCCGCATCGACTCGGTCGCGGCAGCGGTTGCGGCAGAGCAGGGGCAGGAGTTTGAATACCGTCTGGGCGTCATGGTGGAAACGCCGCGCGCCTGCCTGCGGGCCGAGGAAATCGCCCCCAGCACCGCCTTTTTGAGCTTCGGCACCAATGACTTAACCCAAATGACCTATGGACTGTCGCGTGACGACGCAGGGCGTTTCATGTCGGCTTATGTCCGTCAGGGTGTGTTCACCGAAGATCCGTTTCACGTGCTGGACCCCGATGGCGTGGGTGAATTGCTGAAACTCGGGGCCGAACGGGGGCGTCTGGCAAAACCCGATGTGACGCTTTCGGTGTGCGGCGAGCATGGCGGAAATCCCGAATCAATCGCGATTTGTCGGGACCTCGGCTTTGACTATGTGTCCTGTTCCCCCTTCCGAGTACCGGTCGCTCGGCTGGCTGCCGCTCAACTGGCGATTTCGTCCAGACTTGGGGGTTGACAGCGCCATTTAACCCAAGGATTAGTGGGTTTCAGGTGAACTTGTGGCGGAAAAAATCTTCCCCACGAGCGATTTTCCACTTGCTTTTCCTTCAGTTCTGGACGTTTGCGCCGGACTGCGCTAAATGCCTCGTCGCGCCCGCCGGGGGAGGGTTAGGCGCGAGAAGTGCCTGTGCGAGGTTATCTGATGCTACGTTACATAATGGCTGTTGCCACATTGGCGGCAACCGTGCTGCCAAGTGCGTCCTTCGCCGAGAGGGAAGCAACCGATTCCGCCAAGGAAGAACTTGTCGCCCGCAACGAATTGCCGGCGCAAAGTTTCCGTGACTATTTCAAACTGTTCCAGCCTCGGAAGCCGGCTGCGCCGGTCGAAGTTTCCTACTCGAAGGCCTGGCTGGATCAGCAACCCAAAGCAACCGGGGACGAGAACTGGAAGTGTCTGTCCGAGGCGCTGTACTTCGAAGCCCGCGGTGAAAGCGTGCGGGGACAGTTTGCCGTGGCTGAAGTGATCCTGAACCGGGTCAAAAGCAGCCGTTTCCCTGACAGCCTGTGCGGTGTGATCCGTCAGGGCACCGGGAAGAAATACCAGTGCCAGTTCACCTATACCTGCGATGGCCGCAAAGAGGTGATCCACGAAAAGAAAGCCTTTGAGCGTGTGTCGAAAGTCGCGCGGGCCGCGATGGACGGGATTGCAAAGGAACTGACCGAAGGCGCGACCCATTATCACACGACCGCGGTGCGCCCATCCTGGTCACGCGTCTACAAGCAGACCGCGCGGATCGGTGTGCACATCTTCTACCGCCACAACTATCGGACGGCGAGCAACTGATTGACGCACCCGCGCTGGAAGCTTGATGGCGCGGGGCGAGTTGCAGTCTATATTGCGGGCCAGGAGGCCCGTAATGCCATTCAACAGAAGACGATTTTTGCAAACCGCTGCGGCGGCTTCGCTTTTGCCGGCTGCGGTCAGGGCGAACGTCCCACATCTTGAGGCGCGTGTTACAAGTCAACAGCTTGCGCCTGTCGGGTTTCCTGAAACCGAAGTCTGGAGCTATGGAGGCTCGGTTCCGGGCGAGACGCTCAGATACAATCGGGGAACGCGCGTCCAGCAACGCTTTGTGAACAGACTTCCGCAGCCGAGTTCGGTTCATTGGCACGGAATTCGAATAGACAACGCGATGGACGGTGTACCGGGTTTGACGCAAGACGTCGTCGAAGCTGACGGGGCTTTCAAGTATGAATTCGTCGTCCCCGATGCGGGCACATATTGGTACCACGCCCATAACCGGTCGATGGAGCAGGTTGCCCGCGGGCTATACGGTCCCTTGATCGTTGATGAGGTCGTACCACCCGATGTCGATCAGGATCTGATCCTGATGCTGGATGACTGGCGGCTCGACCCGGAAACGGCTCAGATTGCCGACGATTTCAACAACGGCCACGACCTAAGCCATGCCGGACGCCTTGGAAACATTGTCACTGTTAACGGCTCGTTCGATCCGGCCTTTCCGGTGCGTCGAAACGAACGGCTCAGGCTCCGGCTGATCAATGCCTCGAACGCTCGGATCTACGATCTGGACTTGGATGGCCTTACGGGCTGGATTGTCGCTCTGGACGGGATGCCGCTGGAAGTGCCGCTTGCCCTGAGCGGGTCCTTCCCACTGGCCCCGGCGCAAAGGGCGGATTTGATCGTTGACGTTGTGGCTGATGGGCCGACCGCAAGCCTTGTAAGTGTTGAACGCGACGGGGCATTTGGATTGGCGCGTTTCGACATCGGCGGTCCGTCCGCCAACGCTCAACGGACGGACATAGTCGCGCTACCGCCTAATCCCCTGCCGGAAATCGCTGGGATTGACGATGCCCCGCTGCATCGAATGCGTCTGCAGGGCGGGGCTATGAGGTGGTTGGAAAGCGCTCGGATTGGTGAGACCGACCTGTCAGGGCGCGAGTTGGCGCAGTTGGGGCGGTTCTGGGCATTGAACGGATATGCCGAACGTCCGTCTGATCCTTTTCTCGATGCGTCTCTGGGTAGCCTTCACAGGATCGAGTTCGTGAACGAAACCGCATTCCCCCATGCGATGCACCTGCATGGCCACCACTTTCGGCTTGTTTTGGACGACGGCGCGTTGGGTCCGTGGCGCGATACGGTTTTGATCGAGAGGGGACAAACCCGTCAAATCGCGTTATTTGCCGATAATCCCGGTGATTGGCTGTTGCATTGCCATATGCTGGGACATGCCGCCGCGGGTATGATGAGTTGGTTTCGCGTCACCTGACGCCGCAATCAGCGGCTGGAATGGCGCTTGTGTGAGTGTTATAGCCCCTCGGACCGCCTAAATTAAGCGAACTGTTCTGCAAGCCCGAGAAGGCCTGACCCATGAGTTCTGAAATCCGCCTTGCCTTTGCGCACCCGTCCGAGCGGTCCGAGGCGACCTCGCCCCGGGGGCCGTTGGATCGCATCTCATTGCGTGACCACACTGTCGAGGTTGAAATTGGGGCCTTTCAGGCCGAGCGCGGCACGACGCAGCGCATCTGCTTTAACATCGTGGTCGAGGTGCGCCCGCTGACCTCGGATATTGACGACGATGTGGACCGTATCCTGTCCTATGACCGCGTGACCGAGGCCATCGCCTATGAACTGGCGGCTGAACGCCTGAACCTGCTTGAAACGCTCGCCGAGCGCGTGGCCGAGCGCATCCTGCTGGAACCTCAGGCCGTTCGGGTTTTCGTGCGGATCGAAAAGCTGGATCGGGGTCCCGGCGCGCTGGGGGTAGAGATCGTACGCGGCAAGGACGCCGTTCATCATGACGTTGTTGAAGAAGAACGCCCGCATCCGCGCCTTGTGTTCCTGTCCAATGACGCGATTGCGTCGGGCAATCTGAAAGGCTGGATCGATCAGCTGGAAAATCGTCAGCGCCCGCTGATCCTGTGCGTCGGGGCCTCGGATCTGGCTGCGCCGCAGACCGGCCATGCCATGACGCAGCGCCGGATCGATCTGCTGTCCATCGAACAAAACGCCTGGGTTCTGGCCGCGCGGGATCATCGCTGTGTCGTCGTCTCGACTCGGACCGAGCTGGATTGGGCCATGAAAAACGGCCAGATCTGCGTCTGGGCCCCGTCCAAGATCGTTCTGGATGCGGTGGACGGCCCATCCGCCGCGCCGTCGGACGCGGTTGCTCTGGCCGCGTGGTTTGCCGCGACGTTTGAAGCCAGTGAGATGATGGTGATCGGTGGCGAGCTGCCGAAAGAACCCAAGACGCCCCTGCGCGCCGTCGCCGTCGATCAGGCGCAATTGTGAGCCATTATTACCGACCGCTGGTTCAGCACGGCCCGGCCCGCCCGGATGGTGCAGTGTCTTTGGCCGGTCAGGCGTTGTGGTTCACACATGCGGAAGCCCTGTCGCGGTTGGATGCGCCCAAGGTCGTCCCGGCGGCTGAAATTCCAGCCGATGTTTTGCAACGCCTCAGCCGCCAGCGTGCAGCAATATCCGGTCTGGACATGGCGCAGCCGCATATCATGGGCATCCTGAACGCGACACCTGACAGCTTTTCGGATGGCGGCGTTCACAGCTCGGTCGAGGGTGCGCGGGCAGGGGCCGCTGACATGGTGGCGCAAGGCGCGACCATTCTGGACATTGGCGGAGAATCGACCCGCCCCGGTGCAGATTTTGTCCCAGAAGCGGAAGAGATCGCCCGCACGCGCCCGCTGATCGAAGCGATTCGGGCGGAAACGGAAGCCTTGATCTCAATCGACACCCGCAAGGCCGCAGTGGCCAAGGCCGCCTGCGCCGCCGGGGCAGGTTTGGTCAACGATGTCTCGGGCTTTACCTTCGATCCGGACCTCGCGCCGTTTTGCGCTGAATTGGGCGCGCCGGTTTGTATCATGCATATGCAAGGCGACCCGGCCACGATGCAGGACAATCCCGAATACGACAACGTTGTGCTGGATGTTTACGATTTCCTCGAAGGTCAGATCGCGCGGCTGGAAACACTGGGTCTGAGCCGCGATCTGATCATTGTCGACCCGGGTATCGGCTTTGGCAAAACCGAACAGCACAATCTGGACCTTCTGCGCAACCTCAGCCTGTTTCACGGGTTGTGCTGTCCGATCCTTCTGGGCGTGTCGCGCAAGGGGTTCATCGGGTCCATCGGGAAAGAGCCGCAAAAAACTGCGCGCGCTCCGGGATCAATTGCCCTTGCTCTGGACGGATTGTCCCAAGGTGTGCAGATCATTCGCGTGCATGACGTGGCCGAGACAGCTCAGGCCTTGCGTCTATGGGCTGCGGTCCGGTAATCCGGTCGCAAACATTTTTGTGAGGGGTAGAAGATGCGCAAGCTGTTCGGAACTGACGGTGTGCGGGGCACAGCCAATACACATCCGATGACAGCGGAAATGGCCTTGCGCATCGGGGCCGCCGTGGGGCGGTATTTCCGTCGCGATGCCTCGGGCGTGCACCGTGTGGTGATCGGTAAGGACACGCGCTTGTCGGGCTATATGCTGGAAAACGCGCTGACTGCTGGTTTGACTTCGACGGGGATGAACGTGCTGCTGCTGGGGCCGGTGCCAACGCCGGCCGTCGGGCTGATGACTCAGTCCATGCGCGCCGATCTGGGTGTGATGATATCGGCCAGTCATAACCCGGCGGAAGACAACGGCATCAAGTTCTTTGGGCCCGACGGTTTCAAGCTGTCCGATCAGGCCGAGTTGGAAATCGAACGGCTGATCGAGGAAGGCGTCAAACCCGCGCAAGCCCAGAATATCGGACGCGCGCGCCGCGTGGACGATGCGCGGTTCCGCTATGGCGAGCGGATCAAATCCTCGCTGCCCCGCGATGTGAAGCTGGATGGCCTGAAAGTCGTGATCGACTGCGCCAACGGTGCGGCGCACCGCACCGCGCCCGAGGTGTTGTGGGAAATGGGCGCCGAGGTCATCCCGGTCGGCGTCGCGCCGAACGGCAAGAACATCAACCTCAATTGCGGCTCGACCAAGCCTCAGCTTGCCGCCGAGACCGTGGTGGCGCACGGCGCGCATGTGGGGGTCTGTCTGGACGGGGATGCCGACCGCGTTGTGGTAATCGACGAAAACGGTGAGGTGGCTGATGGCGATCAGCTGATGGCTTTGCTGGCCTCGGCCTGGGCTGCATCCGGTCAGTTGAAAGGCGACGCGCTGGTTGCGACTGTCATGTCCAATCTCGGATTGGAGCGTCACCTGCAATCGCAAGGCCTGCGTCTGGAACGCACGGCCGTCGGCGACCGCTATGTGGTCGAACGGATGCGTGAAGGCGGATTCAATCTGGGCGGTGAGCAATCCGGCCATATCGTCATGAGCGACTACGCCACCACAGGTGATGGTTTGATGGCCGGGCTGCACTTTTTAGCCGAGATGGTTCTGTCCGGGCGATCAGCCTCGGATCTGGCGCAGCAATTCGAGACCGTGCCGCAGCTGTTGAAGAATGTCCGCTATGGCGAGGGGCAAATGCCGCTTGAAGCGCAAAGCGTCAAAGCTGCCATTGCCGATGCCGAGGCGCGCCTGAACGGGCAGGGCCGCTTGCTGATCCGAAAATCCGGCACGGAACCGTTGATCCGGGTGATGGCCGAGTGTGAGGATGACGCGCTGTTGTCTCAGGTCGTCGACAGCATTGTCTCCGAGGTCGAAGCCGCAACAGGCTAGCGCCCGGTCAGCAGTTTTCGCAGACTGAACCACTGGCTGATGGCCAGCCCGGCCAGAATCATGGCCAGTGCGATGAAGAAACGCAGGGGCAAGGCCTCGGACAGGATCCATGCGCCGAACACCATCGACCAGATTGGCACCTGATAATTGACCAGTGTCAGAAAGACCGACCCTGCGCTGCGAATGATCGATACACGCAGAAGCGTGGCAAAGGCGGTGGGCAACAGACCCAGGATGATGATTGCAAGGCCGGGTCGTGTGCCTTCCCATCTTGGTAGGCCTTCGGTCACCAGCATCAGCGGCACCAGGCACACTGCGCCGACGACCAGCGTCAGCGCGGCCAGCGTGACAGGGTCAATGGGCGGGCAACGTCGGGTGAAGATCGAGGCCACCGAGTAACACAGCGCCGCCCCGATACAGGCGAGTTGCGCCAACGGTTCGAACCCTTGGCCGATCTGGGTCAAGCCGGGACCGATTAGAACCAGAGCCCCGGCAAAGCCGAGCGACACTCCGAAAATGCGGCGCGCATTCATCGGCTCGTCGGAAAAGAAATGCGCCAGCGGCAGCACCATCAGCGGTATCGCTGCCATGGACAGGCCTGCAAAGGCCGAGGGCACGTATTGCTGGCCCCAACTGAGCATCATGAACGGAATTGCGGTCGACAACAGCCCGATGATGACGATTGCGCCCCATAGCGTGCGGTCCGGTCCGGGTATCCTGCGACCAGTGGCTGCCATCAGGCCCAGCAGGGTAACCGCACCCAGCGTTGTGCGCGCCGTTGCCACTGTGACAGGCCCATAGCCTTCCAGCGCCATGGCCACGACCATGAACGTACCACCCCATATGAGGCCGAGTGTCAGGACGCCGCTCCAGTCGCGGTAATCGGGTTCTTGCACCATAAACCCCGCATATCCTTTGATTTTGCCGATGTCACGCGCCCGAGATTGACAAAGCGTTAGTTTTTACTTACCGTAAGTAATGGCTTACCAAGATGCATTTACCGCGCTGGGCGACCCGACTCGCCGGAAAGTGTTCGAAGCGATTGCAGCCCGGCCCTGCGCGGTCGGGGCTCTGGCTGACACGCTACCTGTCAGCCGCCCGGCCGTGTCACAGCATCTGAAGGTTCTGACAGATGCGGGATTGGTCGGGTGCCGGTCGGAAGGGACGCGCCGGATTTACTTTGCCCAGCCTGACGGCTTGGCAGAAATGCGCGCCTGGTTGGATCGATATTGGTCGGATGTGCTGGACAGTTTTGCAGCTGAGATAAACCGGGAAGGGCGAGATACATGACTGATCCAATCGTCAAAACCGTGGTTGTGAACGCCGCGCCGGACCGTGCCTTTGAGGTTTTTGTGCACCGCATCGCAAGCTGGTGGCCGCTGGATGGTCACGCGGTGTCGGCCTCGAAGGGACAACCGGCGCTGGCCGTCACGATCGAGCCTTGGGTCGATGGCGCAGTGTTCGAAACGATGTATGACGGCGAAAGGGCCGATTGGGGCACGGTGTTGGAATATGAAGAGGGGAACCGCCTGGCCTTCACCTGGCATCCGGGCACCAACAAGGACACCCCCACGCGGGTTGATGTCGCGTTTGAAAGGGTCGGTGCGAACCAAACACGAGTGACCCTGACCCATTCCGGGTGGGAGGTCTGGGCCGAAGCCGCCGCGGACAAGCGAGGCGGTTACGATACGGGTTGGGATTTTGTGTTGGGCGAATGCTTCGTAACAGCATGCGCTGCATAGAAAAGGGCGGCCCGTTAAAGGCCGCCCCAGTGCTGATGGATATCAGACTTAGTTCTTTTCCTGATCGACCAGTTTGCCAGCCGAAATCCACGGCATCATGCCGCGCAGCTTGGCGCCGGTTTCTTCGATCAGGTGCTCGTCATTGGCGCGACGCGAAGCTTTCAGGGTCGGCTGGCCGACCTGATTTTCCAGCATGAAGTCGCGGACAAACTTGCCCTGCTGGATGTCGTTCAGAACCTCTTTCATCGCTTTCTTGGTCTGCTCGTAGGGCAGGATGCGCGGGCCGGTGACGTACTGGCCGTACTCGGCAGTGTTCGAGATCGAGTAATCCATGTTAGCGATGCCGCCTTCGTAGATCAGGTCAACGATCAGCTTCACCTCGTGCAGACACTCGAAATAGGCCATCTCGGGCGCATAGCCTGCTTCGACCAGGGTTTCAAAGCCGCAGCGGATCAGCTCAACCAGACCGCCGCACAGAACGGCCTGCTCACCGAACAGGTCGGTTTCGCACTCTTCGCGAAAGTTGGTTTCGATGATGCCCGAACGGCCGCCACCAATGGCCGAGCAGTAGGACAGGCCGATTTCCAGCGCTTTGCCGGTTGCGTCGGTGTCAACGGCCACCAGACAGGGCACGCCGCCGCCTTTGACGTATTCGCCACGCACGGTGTGGCCGGGGCCTTTGGGGGCCATCATGATGACGTCAACGCCTTCTTTCGGCTCGATCAGGCCAAAGTGAACGTTCAGGCCGTGGGCAAATGCAATGGCCGAACCGGGCTTGATGTTGTCATGCACGTATTTCTTGTAGGTCTCGGCCTGCAGTTCGTCGGGCATGGTGAACATGATGACGTCACACCAGGCTGCCGCTTCGGCGATGCCCATGACCTGCAAACCTTCGGCTTCGGCTTTCTTGGCCGAGGCAGAGCCTTCGCGCAGAGCGACGACCAGGTTTTTTGCGCCCGAGTCGCGCAGGTTCAGCGCGTGGGCGTGACCTTGCGAACCATAGCCCAGGATGGCCACTTTTTTGTCTTTGATCAGGTTGATGTCGCAATCGCGATCGTAATAGACGCGCATTTTGCCGGTCCTTTCTGTTTCGATTGCTGCGCTTTTACCCGGGTGTTTTGCGATTGGCGAGCGTATTGAAGTTGAGTATTTATAAAAAAGATGAAGAACTATTCTTCATTTGGCCGAATGATGAGAAATCTATGCTTGATGACCTCGACAGACGTATTCTGCGCCATTTTCAGGCTGATCCCAGCCTGTCCAACGCCGAACTGGCCGAGCGGTGCCGGATCACGCAAGGTGTTTGCTGGCGTCGTATCGAAAAGATGCAGGCCGCGGGGATCATCGAGGGGCAGGAGGCGGTGATAGACTGGGTTGCACTGGGTTATGCGGTCGAGGTGTCGCTGCGGGTCACATTGGACAAGACGCAGGCGCGCGCGTTTGACGAATTCACGGCTGCGGCGCGCGATGTGCCCGAAGTGATCGAGATCCAGACCTTTCTGGGCCGCGTGGATGTGCGGCTGTCGGTTCTGGCAAAGGACATGGCGCATTACCAGCAACTCTATCGCGACCGCATCCTGACCTTGCCGCATATCGCAGACATCGAAGCGCTGATGCATATCGCACGGGTCAAACGAGATGAGGTGCTGCCGGTATGATCGAGCTGGACGAAACAGACCGAAAGATCCTGCAGGCCTTGCGGCAGGATGCAACGCAAAGCGCCGGAGCGTTGGGGCGCAGGCTGGGGCTGTCGCAACCTGCCACATGGCGGCGGATCCGCAGGCTGGAAGAGGCGGGGGTCATCAAAGGCCGCCGTCTGCGCCTGAATGCCGAGGCATTGGGCTTTGGCGTCACTGTCTTTCTGGGCGTGAAGCTGGCGCGCAAGGGACAGGTCAGTCTGGAAGACTTCGAACGCGCTGTCAGCGCCATTCCCGAAGTGCAGACCGTCGAGCATGTGCTGGGGCTGTATGACTACCGTCTGCGCGTAGTGGCGCGTGACCTGTCCGATTTCGAACGGGTCCTGCGCCGACGGATCATGACGTTGCCCGGCGCGGGGGATGTCGAGGCCAATGTCTTGCTGAGCGAAGAACGCCTGCCCGGTCCGATAGGCTGATCGCGCCTAGTATTTCGTGCGAACGCAATAGCCGGGATGGTGGGTCATGCGGGCGAAGGTGATCGGGTTTTCATCCTTCCACGTCGTCCGCTCCATCTGGATCATCGAGGTTCCGGCGGTGGTGCCCATGAACTCGGCCAGACGACTGTCAGCGGAAATCGCGCAAAAGGCGACCTCGGCCTCGGTGAAGGGGGCAGCGTTCAGCAGCCATTCGTGGGGGCCGTGCGCGCTCAGATCGGCCTCTTCCACCTCGGGAACGGCTGCGATGTTGATCCACCGTTCCTCAAGCTGAAAGGGGCGGTTGTCGGCATAGTGCATGCAGATCACGTGCAGCACACGGGCCTCGGGCGAAACGCTGAGTTGCGAGGCCAGCCAACCGGGGCTGGGCACAACATTACGCTCGACCAGTGCATAGCGGTATGCGGCGTTCTGGTTTTCAATCATCTGCCGGGCCAGCGACAGTTCCAGCCTGGCGTGTTTACTGGGCTCTTTCTTGACCCGCGTTCCACTTTTGCGCTTGCGCTCGACAAAGCCCTGGTCGGCCAGTTCCCGCAGCGCGCGGTTCACGGTGGCCCGCGCGCAGTTGAATTCTTCGGCCAGCTGCGTTTCCGTCGGCAAAAGCGAGCCTTGTGGCCACACACGGCTTTCGATCCGTCGTTTCACTTCGTCACGAACGACCTGGAAGCTGATCCGCTTTTGGTGAGTCACGGGTTGAAATTTCCCTTCAAGCATAAAGTGTATGCATCTGTTCAGAAGCAAGTAGAAGTGTAAAGGGGAGGTGACTCTAATTGGCGTCATTTTTGATGTTTTCGAACCAGTTGGTCTAAATATTTCGGTTTTGTTTTTCGTGACGTAGGGTCACTTTCGTGGCAGTGTACGCCGGAATCAGACAGGGCACTTGGGCCTGGCTTTGGGGAACGACTTCTGGAAAGGAAACTGAATGCCTGCATTGCTGGAAACCGTGGACCGGGATGGTCTTGAAGAGTTCTCGGTTGTCTTCACCGACCGCTCTTTGAACCATATGTCGGCCAAGTTTCAAAAGGTTATGCGCGATGTCTCGAGCATGCTGCGCGAGGTCTATAATGCCGACGGTGTTGCCATCATTCCCGGCGGCGGAACTTACGGGATGGAGGCCGTGGCCCGTCAGTTCGCGCGTGGTGCCAACGTTCTGGTGGTGCGCAATGGGTGGTTCTCCTATCGCTGGAGCCAGATCATCGAAAGCGGCGCGCTGACCGGATCGGTTACCGTTCTGAAAGCGCGGGAAACCGGCAATACCAGCCCGTCCCCCTTTGCGCCCGCTCCGATTGAAGATGTGGTTGCTGCCATTCACGAGCAGCGCCCCAACGTGGTCTTCGCACCCCATGTCGAAACAGCGGCGGGCGTGATCCTGCCCGACGATTATGTGACCGCCATGGCAGCTGCCGCGCATGAGGTTGGTGCGTTGATGGTTCTGGATTGCATCGCATCAGGCTGCGCCTGGGTTGATATGAAGGCGACCGGCGTGGACGTGTTGATCTCGGCCCCGCAAAAGGGGTGGAGCGCGTCGCCCTGCGCGGGCCTCGTCATGCTGTCTGAGCGTGCCGAAGCGCGGTTGCAAGAGACCGAGTCCGACAGTTTTGCGGTCGATCTGAAGAAATGGCGTCAGATCATGCAGGCCTATGAGAACGGCGGCCATGCCTATCACGCGACCATGCCGACCGATGCCCTGACGGCGTTTCGCGACACGATGCTTGAGACGCAGGAATACGGGTTCGAGAAATTGCGCGACGCGCAATGGGCTTTGGGCAATGGCGTACGCGCGATGTTGAAGGAGAAGGGCGTTGTCTCGGTGGCCGCGGATGGTTTTGGCGCGCCGGGCGTTGTGGTCAGCTATACGGCTGATCCCGAGGTTCAGAATGGCAAGAAATTCGCCGCTTTGGGGATGCAGATCGCCGCTGGCGTGCCGTTGCAATGTGACGAACCTGCCGGGTTCAGCACGTTCCGCCTGGGGCTGTTCGGCCTCGACAAACTGTATGATGTGGACGGCACAATTGCGCGTCTGAAACGGGTGCTGGATCAGGTTCTGTGACCGGGTGGCGGGCTGAAGCCCGCCTTGCCGCTTAACGCACGCCGAGGCCCATTTGCATCAGCGTCTTGCGCACCGGTCCCATGGAGTAGAGCGCGTTCAGCCCCAAGGCGCGTGCATCGCGCAGCGGCCGCGCCTCAAGCATTGAGGTGCGGTTCAACAGGTCGATGCCTTTCACCCGCAGCTCGATCTCAGCATGGCGGGCCTTGTGGTAGGCATCCAGCATCTGTTCATCGCCCAACCCGTCAGGCCGGGCTTGTGCCAGGTCCAGAAGGGATCGCAGATCGCCCAAGGACATGTTCAGACCCTGCGCACCAATGGGCGGCACCACATGCGCGGCCTCGGCCATCAGGGCGATGCGTTCGCCTGACAGGCGCGCGGCCGATTGGCTGATGATCGGCCAGATCGTCCGGCGTGAGGCCAGTTTCAACGGCCCGAACAACCCGCAGGACCGCTCCGTCATCGCGGCCTCGAAGGCCTCGGTGTCGAGGTTCAGCAACTCCACCGCGCGCGGCCCGCGTTCCATCCACACGATGGCGGATGAGGGCTGACCCTGCCAGTCGGGCAGCGGTACCAATGTGAACGGCCCGCCAGACCGGTGGATCTCGGTCGAGACGTTTTCATGCGCAATTGGATGCGTTACCGCAAAAGCAAGCGCTTTCTGACCATAGCGCGTAGTGTGGACGGGTATCCCGGCAGCCTCGCGCATCGTAGAGTTTCGCCCATCGGCGGCGATGACCAGTTTGCACCGGATGCGGCTGCCGTCGCTTAGCCCAACGCGCGCCTCGGCGGTGCGGGTGAACAGGCTGACGGTGCCAGTGCCTGGGCGGAAATCGACATTGGGCAGCTCGGCCAGCCGCGCCACCATTTCGCGCCGCAGCAGCCAGTTGGGCAGGTTCCAGCCAAAGGGCTGTTCCGAAATGTCCGAGGCGTTGAAATCGCGCACAACGCGCGGTTCGGGGACGTCTCCGCCCGCATCGACGATGCGCATCACTTGCAGCGGGGCCGCGTGGGCATCAAGCCGGGCCCACAAACCACATTGGTCCAGCAACCCGCGTGAGGGTTGCAGGAAGGCGGTGGTCCGCAGGTCCGACCCATCGACGTCGCGTTCAGTGATCGGCGGGGTCGGATCAACGCAGATCACGTTGAACCCGGCGGTCCCAAAGGCGGCGGCGGCGGTCAGGCCAGCGATTCCGCCGCCGGAAATCAGGATGTCACAGCTGTCAGTCATGGCACTTGTCTCCGTTCCCGGCAGACCCTAGTGCGGTTCCCGCGCCTGCGCCAAGTGACATCCTGTCCCGTGTCCTATCCGCGTGAAATCAGGATCAGGATCAGAAACATCACCGGCACCATCATCACGGCAGGGATGTAGAGACCGGGCAGGCCGAACAGCAGCGCCGAACAGCCCCACATGCTGAAGATCGCGGCGGCCGTATAGCCCAAGTCCTCGGGCTCGCCATCGGCCACGTCGCGGGCCATCCAGCCAAACAAGGGGATTGCATAAAGCAGGCGTTGCCAAATCGGCAGGCGCTGCGGCATCAGGGTCGCGCTCATTGGGGTCTCCGTTCTGTTCGTCGCAGACGGGCATATATGGATGATTGTGCAGCTGCAGAATATGCAGATCGTCGCAGTGTGACAGCCTACCGCAGGCGGGCCAGGAATGCCGTTAGGTCATCCGTATGGTGGTGGATGTGATCGGCCTCATGCGGGTCCGGCGCGACGTGAACCGTGCGCATTCCCATCTCATGCGGCGCGGCCAGATTGCGGGGATCGTCCTCGAACATGGCGGCCTTTTCGGTCTGAATACCATCTTGCGAAAAGATCGCCTGAAAGGCCGCTTTTTCCGGCTTGGGGCGATAGCCTGCATGTTCGACACCATAGATGGCGTCAAACAGACCCGTCAGCCCGCGCGCCTCAAGCACCCGTTCCGCATAGGGGGCGCTGCCGTTGGTGTAGACGATCCGCCGACCGGGCAGGGCGCGGATATGGGCGGCAAGCTCGGCATCGGGGTCCATATGGCTCATGTCGACCTGATGGACCGCGTGCAAATAAGGGTCGGGGTCCAGATCATGTTCGGCCATCAGCCCGGCCAGAGTTGTACCGTATTCGCGCCAATAGTGGCTGCGCAGGCGGTCGGCCTCGGCCCGGTCCACGCCGATGGCCTGCACGACGTAATCGGTCATCAGCACCTCGATCTGGTCGAACAGGCGCATGTGCGGCGGATACAGGGTGTTGTCCAGATCGAACACCCATTGGGTGACGTGGCTAAAGGCAGGTTTGACCATGATGTCGGTGTAGGGCGCGAAAGCCGGGTTTTCAATGCTACACTTGATTGCGGCCCCCGGACACGGATAGACATGGCCGAACGAGGAGACACAACACCCCATGCCCCAATCCCGACAGTCCAACAAAGATGCCTACAGCCTGATTCTCGAAGCCATCGATGTGGGCGTCTACAAACCCGGTGACCGTCTGGTCGAAAGCGAACTGGCCGAGCGGTTCGGCGTGTCGCGCACCCCCATCCGCGAGGCGTTGCAGCGGCTGGAAACGCAATCGCTGCTGGAGCGGGACGGGCGGTCGCTGATTGTGGCGTCTTTGGACCACAACCAGATGGCCGAACTGTATGTCGTGCGGCGCGAGCTTGAGGGGCTGGCCGCACGTCTGGCCGCCAAACACGCGACCGAGGAAGAGATCCGCGTGCTGCAGGAAATGGTGGCCGAGGATGATGCGCTTGTCGATGATCCCTCGGCCCTATCGCGGGCAAACCGGCGGTTTCACGAGCAGATCCATCTGGCCTCGCACAACCGTTATCTGGTTCAGCAATTGGATCTGGTACATCGCACCATGGCCCTGATGGCAACCACGTCGCTGGCGGCGCAGGGGCGCAGCGAAATTGCGCAGAGCGAGCATAAGGGGATCGTCGAAGCCATTGCTGCACGTGACGAAGAAGCAGCCGGGCGGGCGCTGAAGGACCATATCTCGATTGCCTTCATGACCCGTCTCAAGCAGGACGCGGTGCGGCGCGAATCTTAACCTTCAGGCTTGCGGCAGGTCCTCTTCGGCCTGCCCATGCTGGGTTTTGTCCCAGAAGAACGGGCAGATCGCGAGCTCCCACAGGGCCTTGTAGGCGGCGAGGACGCCCAGCGGGAAGTAGAAGCACATCGTGGGCACAAACGGTAAAAGATGCCGACGTTCCCGGGCGGACACGGCCAGCATTGCGACGGCCATATTGATCAGCTCAGCCGCCAGAAACAACCAAAGCAGCGTGGTCATCACCGGTGCCGTCAGCAGGGTTTGCATCGGGTTGGGAAGTTGCAGCGCGGACAGCCAGAACATCCACAGGATCGGGGCCAGCAGGAACTGACCCAGCGTGCCCAGAAAGAACGCCTGCACGCCCGCGAACCTGAGCGCTCCCAATTCGCGATACAGGCCTACCGGGTTCCGCATATGCACCAGATAGGTGACCATGAACCCTTTCAGCCAACGCGAGCGTTGTTTCACCCAAGGCCAGGCGCGAAAGTTGGCCTCTTCATAGGTGGTGGTCTCGACCATCTCGGTCCGGTATCCCGCGCGGCTGAGGCGTACGCCCAGATCGGCATCCTCGGTGACGTTATGCGCGTCCCATCCGCCCAGTTCGATGAGCTTGTCACGGCGGAAGAAAAAGGTGGTTCCGCCCAATGGCACCACCAGCCCAAGGCGCGCGATGCCCTGCAGGATCACCCGAAACCAAGAGTTGTATTCGATGGTGAAGCAGCGCGAACGCCAGTTGGTGCGCGGGTTGTAGTAATCCAGCATACCTTGCAGACAGACCACATCCGGCGGGGCCTGAGTGAAATGCTGCACCACCCGCTCAATCTGATCTGGCTCGGGTGCATCTTCGGCATCCCAGACCCCCAGAATATCGCCCCGGCAGAAATCCAGCGCATAGTTCATTGCACGCGGCTTGGTTGTCAGCCCGTTCAGTGCGGGCACCTCGACGGTGCGAATCCAGCTTGGAAGGTCGGCTTTCTCGACGGTTTCGCGGGTGACGTCATCGCGTTCCTCCAGCACCAAAATCACGTCCAGAAGGGCTTTGGGATAGGTCAGCCGTTGCAGCCGTTTGATTAGGGCGCCTGCGATCTCACGCTCCTTATACAAGGGCACCATGATCGACACGCAAGGCTGTCGCAGCGAAACGGGCGTGCAACCGGGATCGGTTTTGGGTGGTTTGATTATCCGCAGCACAAAGGCCAGCGCGCCTGAGAGTCGTAAGGTCATGAACAGGATCAGGGTTGCGACGGCTGCAATCAGCAGGGCGGCAAGTCCAAGCTGGGGAAGGGCCGCAAAAAACGCCATCAGCCCCAGAACCAGAACCGCAGGGCCAATGCGCGACCGGGGTGTCCAGGTGCGGCAGCTTTGCGCCTCATCCACACGGGTCTCGGCGGCCTCGGCCAGAACCTGCGAGAATTGACGGGCAATCGCGCGATCAATCTGATCCGGTGCGGCCAGAACGGGAAGGACGGCGTAGGGGCAATCCTGCATCTCGGCAGTGACGGTCGGGAAGCGATCAGGGCGTGCAGTGGCAACCAACAGCAGCGGGTCGGCGCGCATCCATGGTATGACGTTATGGGCCAGCCAGAATTCAACCGGCTTGAAATCGCACAAGCCGGGTGCGGGCGGGATCTGGTCCAGATCGGCGATTTGCCATCCGCTTTGCACGGACAGGGCGGTCAGGACATCCGCGCGGCTGACCCAGCCTTCGCCAACCAGAATTTCGCCCAGCGGGGCCTTTTGCTGGGATTGCAGATGCAGCGCCTGGTCCAACTGCTCCCACGAAATCGCACCTTGTTCGATCAGGCAGGTGCCCAACGGTTTGCGTTGCCCTTGAGGGGGGATCGGGGCGGCAGTGGTAAAATCCTGAAGATTCAATTCAACCATTAAAAAACCCTGACGCAGTGACCTGCCGTCAGGGTTGATCAATCTAGGTTAACAGCGGGTTAACCCCGGGCTTTGCGCCAGTTACGCCTGCGTTTTTCTGTCCGCCATGGCGGCTGCGAAGCGTTCGAACAGATAGAAGCTGTCCTGTGGGCCGGGCGAAGCCTCGGGGTGGTATTGCACCGAATAGACCGGTCGGTCCGTCATGCGGATACCGCAGTTCGAGCCGTCAAACAGCGAGCGATGGGTCTCGACCACACCGTCGGGCAGGGTCTCGGCATCGACGGCGAAACCGTGGTTCATCGAGGTGATCTCGACCTTACCGGTTTCCAGATCTTTCACCGGGTGGTTTGCACCGTGGTGGCCGTGGTTCATCTTGATGGTCTGACCACCCAGCGCCAGCGCCAGCATCTGGTGGCCGAGGCAGATGCCAAAGACGGGCAGTTCGGTGCTGTTCAGGATCTCTTTGATCATCGGCACGGCATATTCGCCGGTTGCCGCCGGGTCGCCGGGACCATTGGACAGGAACACGCCGTCAGGCTCGTGCGCCAGAACTTCGGCAGCGGTCGCGGTGGCGGGCAGAACGGTCACGTCACAACCAGCCGAGGCCAGGCAGCGCAGGATGTTGCGTTTCGCACCATAATCCAGCGCCACGACCTTGTGTTGGGGTGCCTTCTGCGGCGCGTACCCCTCGGGCCAGGCCCACCGCATCTCGTCCCAGCGGTAGCTTTGGGCACAGGTGACGTCCTTGGCCAGATCCATGCCTTCCAGCCCGGCAAAGCCACGCGCAGCGGCAACCAGCGCGGCGATATCGAAATTACCCTCGGGGTCATGCGCCAGCGCCACATGCGGCGCGCCCTGTTGGCGGATGGCGCGGGTCAGGCGGCGGGTATCGATGCCGCCAATCGCGATACGGCCGCGACGTTCCAGCCATGTTTTCAACTCTTCGGCCGAGCGCCAGTTCGACGGCTCGGTCGGGTCCCATTTGACCACCATGCCTGCGGCCACCGGATCGCCGGTTTCGTCATCTTCGGGGTTCACGCCCACATTGCCGATATGGGGGAAGGTGAAGGTGACGATCTGCCCGGCATAAGAGGGGTCAGTCATGATTTCCTGGTACCCGGTCATCGCGGTGTTAAAGCACAGCTCGGCCACTGTCTGGCCGGTTGCGCCGAAGCCTGTGCCGTAAAACAGCGTTCCGTCGGCCAATGCCAGACATGCGGTGGGCTTGGACGGGGCGTTCTGGGCCATGGCGCAACTCTCCTACAGGGTAAATCGGCGCATACCTAAGGGGGTTAACCGCTTTGGTCAAGTGTGTTCAAATTTTCGGCTATTGTTGTTTTTCAATGGGTTAGCTATGTCCGTGCCCTGTTGTGTCACGCTTTTTGTTTAGATATGTTCGGGGTTCCGTTGTCATGGGGATGGACAAACCAAATGGACATGCGATCACGGGTGAACACCGCCCTGAAGCAAGCAATGAAAGACAAAGCGGCCGAGCGTCTGTCGACCTTGCGCCTGATCAACGCTGCGATCAAAGACCGGGATATTGCGTCCCGTGCTTCCGAGAACGAAGAGGCGAAAGGCTGTGGCGATGCTGAGGTTCTTGAAATCCTTGGCAAAATGACCAAGCAGCGCAAGGAAAGCGCGCGCGCCTATGAAGAAGGCGGACGCCTGGACCTGGCCGAGCGTGAAATGCGCGAAGTTGCGATCATCGAGGAATTCCTGCCCAAACAGCTGGACGACGATGAGGTGACGAAGGCGATTCAGACCGCGATCACAGCCACCGGCGCGGGTTCGATCCGCGATATGGGCAAGGTGATGGGTGAGTTGAAGACCCGCTATACCGGCCAGATGGATTTCGGCAAGGTAGGTCCGATGGTCAAAGACCATCTGTGTGCCGCATCGAACGGCGGTTGCTGACCCCTGTTGGCAACGCTCACTGCGCGGCAGAACCGCGCAGCCGTTGCACCAGATCGTCATAGAGGGTGATGCGCTCATCCTCGGACAGGAACGCGCCAATCTCGACTTCGCGCCCGTCTCCGATCAGGGTGACGTAATGCGGCACAGGCCCGCCCTTTTCGTGCATTTCGGGTCGTGCCCAGTAGCGGTTACAGGACCATTCCTGTGCCTGTCTGCCCGGTGTTTGGTGGATCAACCGGGCCTGGTTTCCGTCCAGCGTCAGAACTTCCCAAACACTGCGGGCGCGGTAGTTCGATTGAATGGCCAGCCATAGGCCCAGAACGGTCAGCAGCAAGAACGGCAGCAAACCCCACAAGATGACCGATCCCAGCATCGCCAGTATCGGGATCAGGCCAAACAGGAAGACAGACAGGATCACAATCATCGCCCCACGTGGCGGTAATGAGTTATGCGGCCACAGGCGCAGTTCCTGTTCGGTGTCCGAGGCTTGATTCCATTGATACGGCATGGCCGAAACCTAGCGCAGTCTGCGGTCGTGTCTAAGGTTTATTGTCACACAACATGCCCGACACGAGCCCAGGACAAGGCGTCATCCAACCTGTCGTCGCCCCAGAAAACCTCATCACTTACGACAAAGCTTGGGGCTCCAAATACGCCCAGCCTTGTGGCCTGCTCGGTTTGCGCATCCAGCGCGGCGATGCAGTCCGGGCTGCGGGCGCGGGACAGGATCAGGCGCGGGTCCTGCTGACAGCGCAGCAAGGCCTCGGACAATGCGGTTTCGCTGCCGCCCTCGACGCCTTCTTCAAACCAGATACGATACAGGTTTTGCGTAAACTCCTTGCCCCAATCCTCTTGCATACCCAGCAGTGCCACCTGATTGGCCAACCCAAGGTTCGAGATCGGGTAGGGGGCCGGCAGGTTGGCGTGGATGCGGTACTTGGCCGCCCGGCGTTCAATGTCGCGCCACATATAGGCGGATTTGACCGGCTTGCCCGCAAAGGGAATGTTCTGCTGCGCCGACATGATCGTGCGCACGTTGAACGGGCGCCAATTCACGGTCGCATTGGTTTCCGCGCACCAGTCGTCCAGCCTCATGACGGTGAGAAAGCTGTAGGTGCTGCCAATCGAGTACCAAAAGTCGATTTCGGGCATCTGAACCCCCAGGGTTGCCGGATCAGTTGCCCGAACCATTCTAGCGTATTTTTCGTGATCTGGCGATCTGTGCACCGCATTGGCGTAGGGCAAAGAAAAAACCCCGCCTGTTCGGGCGGGGTTTTCTTAGGTCTCTGACCGGATCAGTGCGCGTGGCCTTTGTCCCAGTCTTCCTGCTTTGGCAGCTGCTCGAACGTGTGTTCAGGCGGCGGTGTGGGCAGGGTCCATTCCAGCGTATCTGCGTACTCGTTCCACGGGTTCGGACGTGTTTCTTTCGCGCCGCGCAGCAGGGCGTAGATCACGATGCCGAAGAACAGCAGGAACGAAGCGAACGAAATGAACGCGCCGATAGACGATACAAAGTTCCACTGTGCGAAGGCTTCCGGATAGTCGATGTAGCGACGCGGCATGCCCTGACGGCCCAGGAAGTGCTGGGGGAAGAAGGTCAGGTTGGCGCCGATGAAGAACATCCAGAAATGAACCTTGCCCCAGAACTCGGAATACTGACGACCGGTCATCTTCGAGAAGTAGAAATACATGCCCGCGAAGATCGCAAAGACGGCACCCAAGCTCATCACATAGTGGAAGTGCGCCACGACGTAGTAGGTGTCGTGATAGGCGCGGTCGATACCAGCCTGCGACAGAACCACACCGGTCACACCGCCGACGGTGAACAGGAACAGGAAGCCGAAGGCGAAGAGCATCGGCGTCTTGAACTCGATGGAACCGCCCCACATCGTTGCGATCCACGAGAAGACCTTAACGCCGGTCGGAACCGCGATGACCATCGTGGCCAGCATGAAATAAGCCTGCTGACGCAGGGACATGCCAACGGTGTACATATGGTGCGCCCAAACGACGAAGCCCAGAACACCGATCGCGATGATTGCCCAGACCATCGGCAGGTAGCCGAAGATCGGCTTGCGCGAGAAGGTGGCGATCACGTGGCTGATGATGCCGAAGCCCGGCAGGATCACGATGTACACTTCGGGGTGGCCAAAGAACCACAGGATGTGCTGATACAGGATCGGGTCACCGCCACCGGCCGGATCAAAGAAGGTGAAGCCAAAGTTGCGATCCATCAGCAGCATGGTGATCGCGCCCGCCAGAACCGGCAGGGACAACAGAATCAGCCACGAGGTGATGAAGATCGACCAGCTGAACAGCGGCACCTTGAACAGGGTCATGCCCGGGGCACGCATGTTCAGGAAGGTGGTGATCATGTTGATCGCGCCGAGGATCGAGGAGGCGCCCGATACGTGCACGGCAAAGATCGCAAGGTCCATGGACATGCCGCCCTCGGTCGTCGACAGCGGCGGGTACAGAACCCAGCCCACACCCGAACCGAGTTGGTCATTGCCACCAGGGCTCAGCAGCGAGGCGACGCCCAGCGAGGTGCCAGCGACGTACAGCCAGAAGGACAGGTTGTTCATCCGCGGGAACGCCATATCCGGCGCACCGATCTGCAACGGCATGAAATAGTTGCCAAATCCGCCGAACAGCGCCGGGATGACCACGAAGAACATCATCAGAACACCGTGATAGGTGATCATCACGTTCCACAAGTGACCGTTGGGGGTGCAGGGGTCGGCCATGAAGCCTTCCATGCACATGTACTGAACACCGGGGTGCATCAGCTCAAGCCGCATGTAGATCGTCATCGCGACCGAGATAAACCCGGCCAGCGCCGAGAAGATCAGGTAGAGAATCCCGATGTCCTTGTGGTTGGTCGACATGAACCAACGCACGAAGAAACTGCGCTGGTCTTCATGATCGTGACCATGAATGGCTGCGTCTGCCATTATAGGTGCCTCCTGTTGCAAATGCACCGCGCAGTCGGACCTCTCCGGCGCGCGGGTTTCCTGCTGGTTTTAGAATGCGAAGTCAGCACCTTCAATGGCCGAGTTTGATCTGGATCAAGAATAATTGTCGCGGGCAGGGGACTGCATCGCGATTTTGGGCCTGAAGCAGCCCCATATCTGGGTATGTCTTCGGATTGTTCAAGAGACCGGCGCCATGCGCTTGGCGGTTCCACCTTGACCACCTGCCGCCGGACCCGCAGAACGGTGGGAAACGCTCCAAACCAGAGGCCCGCCATGTCAGCTTACGACCCGGATAACATCTTCGCCAAGATCCTGCGCGGGGAAATCCCCTCGACCCGTGTGTATGAGGATGACGACACGCTGGCCTTTATGGATATCATGCCGCGTTCGGACGGACATTTTCTGGTCATCCCGAAAGCACCCTGCCGCAATGTTCTGGACGCCACACCGGAACAGTTAAGCGCCGTGATGGCGACCGTTCAGAAACTGGCCGTCGCCGCGAAGACGGCCTTTGCTGCCGATGGCATCACGATCCAACAGTTCAACGAGGCCGCAGGCGGGCAAGAGGTGTTCCATCTGCATTTCCACGTTTTGCCCCGTCACGAGGGCGTGTCGATGCGCCCGCCCGGTAAAATGGGGGATTTCGATCTGATTGCCGAACATGCAGAGAAGATCAAAGCGGCTTTGTAATCCTAGGGCCTCAAAAATCTAGCGGGCGGTTCCTGGACCAAACCAACTGCCCTGATCCCGCGCCACTCTGCGTGGCAATGGCAAAGCCCAGAAGTTAAGCGGAGTCATTTTCGCGTTGCGATGCAGCAATTCAGATGGCTGGGAAGAGCGGGGCCTGAGAATTGCCGTTCCGATTTGGGGTCGGAACGGCAGACTCGTAACCAAACACTTATCGGATTTCTCGGGGGCAAGCCCCGGAGCACCGGTTAACATACCACTCACTCTAGACTGGTCGTTATATGTTACTCTTTAACGAGTCCCATGTATCCAGAAGAACTGAATTTTAGTTAAAGAAAACGATAATTCCGCCTAATTCTGCTGAAATTGCCCCTGTCTTGGGAAACAGAACAGCAGTTGCGAGGGCATTGTTGTTTCCCTTTACGTCACTTTTCGATTCGCCGACCGGGTGCCTTTGGGGCGCTAGACCTCTGCGTTCTCGAACACTTCGGCAAATGTCTTCTGCAGTGCGGCATCCATATCACCCATCGTCACCGGCAGACCAAGATCGACCAGCGAGGTCACGCCATATTCGGTGATGCCACAGGGAACGATCCCCGAGAAATGCTCAAGATCCGGTTCCACATTGACCGAGATGCCATGAAAGCTGACCCACTTGCGCAGGCGCAGGCCGATTGCCGCAATCTTGTCCTCGGCGGGTTTGCCGGTCACGGTCAGCGGCTTGTCATCGCGCCTGACCCAGACACCAACGCGCCCGTCGCGAATCTCGCCCTGAACGTTGAATTCCGCCAGCGCGGAAATCACCCAGGTCTCCAGCTGTTTCACGAACCGCCGCACATCGCGGCCGCGCGTGTTGAGGTCCAGCATCACGTAAGCCACGCGCTGTCCGGGTCCATGATAAGTGTATTCCCCGCCACGTTTGCTTTCGTAGACAGGGAACCGGTCCGGATCCGTCAGATCCTCGATCCTGGCAGAGGTCCCGGCCGTATACAGCGGCGGGTGCTCCAACAGCCAGACACATTCATCCGCCTCGCCCGCGGCGATGGCGGCCACGCGCGCCTCCATAAAGGCAACGGCGTCCTCGTACCGGGTCAAACCATCGGTGATTTTCCATTCCATGCTGGCCTCATATCGCGCATGCGGGGCAGGGGGAAGGGCCTATGCCGCCTCGGCCAGACAGCGCTGCAGAACCTGCGCGTAGGTGTCTGTGCCCTGCGCGCCGGTCAACAGGTACTTGCCGCCAAACACCATCGACGGCACGCCCGAGATACCACGGCTGGTCCAGAATTGCTGTTTCTCGCGCACAGGCGCACCATGCGCGCCCGATTCCAGCGCAATGCGCGCGGCCTGAGGGTCCAGACCAACGGTCCCTACCGCATCCATCAGGACGTCAATGTCCGAGACATCCCGTTGCTGCGTGAAACAGGCATCGAACAGCGCCAGCTTCAGCGGATGCTGGCGCCCCTGACCCTCGGCCCAATCTAACAACTGATGCGCAGAAAACGTGTTAACAATCCGGCTTTCATCATTGAAATTGAACGAAAACCCAAGTTCCGCACCCAATGAGGTCAACCTGTCGCGGGCTTGCTGGTTTTGCTCGGGCGTGGACCCGTATTTCTCGGCAATATGCTCGCGCAGATTCTGGCCCTCGGGCGGCATATTGGGGTTCAGTTCAAACGGATGCCACCTGAGACGCGCCAGAATGCCCAGCTGCTGCAAGGCCAGATCGAGCTGTCGAAAGCCAATGATACACCAGGGGCACACAACATCCGAAACAATATCAACCTGAACAATCGGGCGCGGGTCAGTGCTGGTCATATCAGTTTCCTGTCAGATCGAATTCTTTGGCTTCCTTGCGATAGATAAGCTTGGCCTGAGCGAATTTAAACCAAGACATTTTTGCCTCTTCACATCGCCAGCATCAGCGTCTATACGCCCCTCTACCAAGTCACTGGCAGTGCGGTCGTGGCGGAATTGGTAGACGCGCAGCGTTGAGGTCGCTGTGGGGTAACACCCGTGGAAGTTCGAGTCTTCTCGACCGCACCAAATTTTCAAGATAACATGCAGTTTAGGGCGTTAATCCGAAGCATTGGGCTTTCGGTGTGGTGCCGGGCTGCGTTGGTTCCCTCAGCTCGTCAACTGGTTTCCCGAAGCTGCTTTGTGAACCAACGGCTACTCTAAATCGAACCACTTTGAGTCCCACCGAACGAACAGCAAGTCACAATCGGGCGCGTCCCTGTCGACGGGGCGCAGGGCCTCTATCAATTCAAAACTGTGTTTGCCCATCTCTGCCACAAAATCGCTGAACCGGTACCCGTTCTTGAAACGCCGTTTTACCGAGACCTCTGCAATGACGAAATCGGTCCGCTTCAAGGTTTCTTCGGCCCCTCGGATAACGGCGAGTTCATTGCCCTCCGTGTCGATCTTCAGACCAAACCGGCCAGGAATGTCGGAGGTGTAGGAATCAAGGCGCCGTTTATCCACGATGCGCTTTTCCATCTTCACGATGCGATTTTCATACTCTTCGGAGAAACCCGCGACACTCGCCAAAGATCGCCGTTTGCGATCCGTGGTGGGGATGATCAGTTCGGCCTGGCCTTCATCTGCGTCCAACGCCACGATGTTGAGGTCATAATCGATACGCTCGCGCCATGGTGCAACCCGTTGGGCTGTTTCTTCAATCGGATCGAACAGGATGAACTTCTTGTCGGGGAAAGCCTCGTACAGGAAAGGGGTTCCGGCGTCCACGCCGACATCAAGGATTGTGTCCACATCAAAGCCGAAACTGCCAAGGTTCTTCGCAGTCACACCGCCGCTGATCACGGTCAGGCCTGCGCTGTTGAGCCTGCGCATGACTGGTCGGGGGCCGATGAAGTCACCACTTTCAAACTCGACAACTTTCAGGCCGACGGATCGCAGCAATTTACGAAACGAAAAAGCATCAATCTTTGGCATTCAGCAGCCCCATGGGTTTGGAAGTGGCCTGAGAAGCGGAAGCCTTATCTTCGTTCAGCGCGTCCCGTAACGCCCGGCTTTGCAATTCCGGCCGAATTGATACCGCATGATCCATACAGACCGCACGGATTTTCAGCAGGTCTTCGGGATCAAAATCGATCAGTTTACGCATTTGGAACATCATGCCGCGCGGATTTCCGTCTGCGTATAGGAACTCGTGTACGGCGTCCGGAAGGTGGTCTCTAAGCGGTCTGACGTTCGGCCCGACAATGGGAAGGCCATAGGTCAGCGCCAGGTTCACCGAACCCGACGTCAGAATTCGGCTGAACGGCGCGACGCAGGCATGGCTACCTGCAACGACGTCGCGCAGGTCTTGATCTGGCAGATATCTGTCGTGAAACCTGACATTGGGCATTTCCCGGATCGGTTGCTGCCCCTTGCGCTCGCCCGCGATAACGGCCCCTGCAATGTCCAGCACCCACGACCGATCCCGGATGTAGAGCGATTTCAGCGCTTGCCACATAAACTGCCCGCCGCGATTTTCCTGCACTTTTCCGATATGAACAAACCTGCGGTGCTGGGATGGTGCGAGAGCGCCACGCCGCGCCAAAGTGTCTTCGGCCGGCTCGTAGACCCCCAGATAGCTTGGATGCGCGACCAGTAGGATTTTTTCCCGGGGTATTCCGTAAGTTTCGGTCATCAGCTCAACTGCATAAGGCGTATGCAAGTGAATTTTGTCTGCTTGCCGAACCAGCAGGGCGCGCCCTTCGTGGATGGTGTCCATGTCCCTTGCAGAATTGTGCGGGTGGAAGTTGTGAACGGTCCAGACGATTTTTACGCCTTTTTCTCTCAACGCCGCCAAACCTGCTTCGATCTTTGCAAAACGATCTTGAGCTGGGATGTCATTCCTGCTGCCGAACTCAACTGTCTCCCAATGTATCCAGTATATGTCACCCTTTTGCATAGGGGGCAGTTCACCAGCATAAAACGCCTTGAGCCGCACAACCCGGACATCGTAGCCTGAGAAACTGCTGTAAATCATGCTCTGATACGGATTGTTCCCCAGCGGCGCGTTGGAAAAAATCGTCGGCATTAACTCAATCCCTATTCAGGCCCTTAAAGCGCAACGCAAAGTCATCGTCGCATTTACCTGTATCAACAATCCGCCTGCCGACCTCAACCAGTAAGGCCTGTGTCGTCGCATATCGGTTGCGCAAGGCAATTGACTGATCACTTGCTGTGTACGATCACGTTGTTCGTGGTGCATGACACGCCGGTCAAGTGGCAAGGCGCTTATTTGGAAAAGGGACAATTGTCGGGGCATCGTGTCCGTGCGATCACGTCTGCTCGCTTGCAAAGCCCGGTGCGGAACCGTAACAAAGCTGGGCGTTCACGTTTGTCTGCAAGCGCCCGGCAAGGCCTGATATTGCAGGAACTCCTACGGTTCGGAATGAAGGTCACGGGTAATAGTTGATGAGACTTGTCGTATCCACGATGAAAGACGAAGGGCCGTTCATCCTGGAGTGGATAGCCTACTATCTTTCAATCGGGTTCACGCATTTCATTGTCAACTCGAATGACTGTTCAGACGGGACGGATGTCATCCTGAAACGGTGTGAAGAGCTTGGGTTTCTGGCCCATATCGACAATCCGGGTCCGTGGGATTTTGGGCCACAGGCGTCGGCCTATTCAAATGCGATGCAGCATCCCTGGTACAAGGAAGCCGAGTGGATCATGGTGTGCGATGTGGATGAGTTTTTTGACATCCGCATCGGCGACGGAACGTTGGATGACCTGTTTCAGGCACAGCCGCATGCCGACGGGTTCGCGGCGCTGTGGCAGCTGTTTGGTCACAATGGGATCGTGGATTTTGAAGATCGCTTCATAACCGAACAGTTCACCAAAGCAGGCGAGCTGGGTGCAGTGCTGCCACAAAATCTGCGCGCGTTCAAATCTCTGATCCGAAACAACGGATCGTATTATGCGCTCAATACGCACCGTCCTCGTGGACCTGTTCGTGGCAAGGCAGAGCGCTTTGCCTGGATTGACGGGGACGGGGATCCTTTGCCGCCCGCGATGCGGCGCAGGGGCTGGGCCTTTTCCACCACCGGTGCAGGGTTCGGGGGCAACTTGTTCCGCATGAACCACTATGCGGTGCGGTCCATTGAAAGCTACCTGATGAAGCGCGTACGGGGTGACGTGAATACCACGGCCTTTCATCCGAAGATGGAGGCGACCGGGCAGGCGTATTGGCATTTGCACTGCTATAACGAGGTTGAAGAAACCTCGATCCTGTCAAAGGTTGCGCGTCTTCGTGAAACCTTTGATCGGCTGCGGTCGGACACTGTTCTGGATGAATTGCACCAGCAAGCGGTGGCATTCCACAAGGATCGGATCTCGGTCATTCGGGAAACCGAAGCTGCAAGCAGTTTTATAAAGAAATACAGGAACTTCAAAGGCGGGCAGAATGTGAAAGCGCTGGATCTGGGGGTTATTGAAGAGGCCAATATTTCCTTTGATCCTACGATGTACAAAGATCCAAACGTTACATTTGCTCAGGTCGCCAAGTGGAACCGCATTGGGCAAATGGCGAAAGCGCAGAACTCGAAACCAAAGAATTATCCGTGGTTTGTGCGACTGGATGCTCTGGAGACGCCGCTACAGTATGAAGAGGCTGCCGCGCAGCACGCGATCATCACCGAACCAACACAGGTTTCTGTGCCCTTTGATCCCAAGGATTCCTGCCATCTGCCTATTGCTTCGCCCGAAATCGCAAGAACGGCAGAGCAGCGGCGAGATTTCTTGCAGTCAATTAGTGGGAAGAAAAATTGGGTTCTCATTGGGCAGGTTGAAACTGAAATCGTTGAAGAGATTCTTGCCTTACAGTCGGTTGCAAGGCTGACGATCCTGGCACCTTGGGGGTTGTCGTGGGACGGCTACGCTTGTGATGACACAACGCAGAACCCGGACCTTCAGGCAATGGACCGCGCGTTCTACGCATTTTTGGAGTTTTTTCGTGAACCAATTCTAGCAGGGCGATTGCGTATCTACCGTGCGATGCCACAACTGATGCTTAAATTCTTCAAAAATGAATCTGTTGGTGTTGCGATCATTAGGGGTGTGCGCTCTGAACGTATCACGAACCAATTGTTACGCCGGATTGACCGCGTCCTCGCCCCCGGTGGAAGCATCGCTTTCACGACCTATCGGCGCCGTGGGGGTGGGTCCTATGCTGGGATGAACGCGGCCATCAACAGCTTTTTGGGGCAGAATGCGACCCGTTACAGGGTGACCAGTCTGCAACCACCGTGGCTTGGGATCGACAAGTTACCGCCACTTAACGCAGAAGAGACTTAGCTTCTGGCTCTTGTCTTGTTGGCGTGATAGCCATTGCTCAATGAACAAAACGGGTTCTGTGTGTGACTGAAACCCGTCTGCCAAGCGAGGTCGAGATGTCAAACGAACCCAAGGTCATAGGTGCAGCACCCGGAAGCCCGCTGAAACCGAAGGCGGACAAGGCGACCAAGCGCAAGAATTCGAAAGAGGCCATCCGTCGGACCTTTCTCTCAAGGCTGCCCAAGGGTGGCGTCGCGGTTGAGATTGGCGTCTGGCAGGGCGAGTTCTCTCCGACCATTCTGAAACTGATCGAGCCAAGTCAGTTGTTCCTGATCGACCCGTGGAAGCACATTGGCGAAGAATCCCATACCACCGCCTTTGTCGGCCGGACCGAAGACGAAAAGATGGAGGCGATCTTCCAAAAGGTCGTGAAGGCGTTCGAGGCCGAGATCGAAGAGGGCAAGGTTGGCATCATTCGCGATTTCTCGGTTCCCGCCCTGGAACTGTTTGACGAAGAGAGTATCTCGTTCGCCTATGTCGATGGCGATCATTCCTACGAGGGTGTCTCGGCAGATCTGGCCGCGCTGTTCCCCAAGATGAAGATCGGCGGCATCATGGCGTTTGATGACTATCACCGCCGTGGCTGGTGGGGGGACGGGGTGATCCGTGCCGTGAACGAATTCCTGGGCCAGTACCCGCGCCACCTGCGTATCCGGGCCATCGCAGGCGCACAGATCGCGATCGAGAAGATCAAGCCTCAGGATGATAGCAAAGGCTGATCTGACCCAGTTTTGAGACCGAGCGCATCAGATGCAAAACCCTGAAAAAATCGTCATCACTGCCATGAAGAATGAGGGGCCTTACATTCTTGAATGGGTGGCCCATCACAAGGTGCTTGGCTTTGACAGGATTATTGTCTACACCAACGATTGCTCGGACGGGACAAACCGTATCCTGCGACGGCTGCAAGAGCTCGGGCATGTCGAGTTTCGCCGCAACCGGGTCGGCGTCGGAGGGATTCACCGGTCTGCCCTTCGGCAGGCGCGTCGATTGCCGGTGGTGAAAGAGGCGAAGTGGATCTATGTCTGCGATGCTGACGAGTTTCTGAATATCCATGTCGGGAACCACAAGGTCGACGACCTGATCGAGGCGACCCCGGATGTGGATGTTATCTCGATCCCGTGGAAGATATTCTCGAACAATGGTCGTCATGTGTTGCGGGATTCTCCGGTCACGGCGCAGTTTCTTGACGGCGAACTGGATTTTGAACAGGGCGGGGCCGGGCGGCGATTTGTAAAGTCGATCTTCCGGCAGGGGGAGTTTTACAACCGCTTCGGTCTGCACAACCCGCATCCCAGGCCCGAGTTCCAGTCCAGCGTGTTCCGCTCTGTGGCGGGTGGGCACGCAAGGGAACCCGCGCCCTTCGGAAACCACGTCTCGCCGCCGTTTGGCTTTGAGGTCGCGCAGATCAACCACTATGCCGTGCGCTCGACCCAAGCATATCTGGCAAAACGCAGCCGCGGCCGGGCGAACCATTCGTCTCAGACCCTTGGAACCGAATACTGGGATCGCTGGAACCGAGGTGGATCGCGCGATGAAACCATTCTGTGCTATCAGGATGA
Organism: Ruegeria sp. H7; assembly: GCF_056532945.1. Lineage (NCBI taxonomy): Bacteria > Pseudomonadati > Pseudomonadota > Alphaproteobacteria > Rhodobacterales > Roseobacteraceae > Ruegeria > Ruegeria sp. H7. The sequence continues at coordinate 173,321 of NZ_JBQFNZ010000001.1, read as the reverse complement.
AACGGCAGAGATGCTGAAGCAGTTCAAATCGGACGAGGTGCTGCAGCGGTTGCATCGCAGGGCGTTTCGCTGGCACAAAGACCTTATTTCCGACCTTATGAAGGTTCCGGATTATAATGAACTGTATCAACGGCTTGTGGAGCGACCCGCAGCCAGCTTTGTTGAACAGGATCGTGGCGTACGCGAGCGCGTCAGAAGCGAACCTTTGCCGCGCCCGTCTGATCAAAATCAACCGGATATGTGATTAAAGACCCCGGAGAATCGAATTAATGGTTGTCGACAACAAGCTTCCGACGGTTGGAATGCTCTGGCTGGAAGGACCGCTGAGTTTTCTCGAGCAGATGTGCCTGCTGTCCTTTGTGGCGAACGGACACAAAGTGGTGCTGTTCCACTATGGCGAGGTCGAAAACGTACCCGAAGGTATCGAGCTGGTGTCGGCAAATGAAATTCACGAGCCGCAGCAATTCATCATGAACAACCAGTTCAAAACTCCGGTCCCGCAGTCGGATATCTTCCGGCTGCAACTTATGAAGAAAACCGATTTTCTGTGGTGCGATACGGATGTAATCTCGCTGGCCCCGATCCCGAAAGCGGATCATATTTTTGGGTATTTCAACAATACCACGATCTGCAACGCGATCATGCGGTTGCCATCTGACAGTCCGGCATTGCGGGGTTACACTGAATACAGCCTTGATCCGTTCCCGATCCGCCCGTGGATCGAGGGTGAAGAGCGGGAAGAGCTGGAACGCCAGAAACGCACCGGTGAGCTGCCTCATGCGTCGGAACAAGCGCACAGTGTGTATGGGCCAGGCGTGCTGACATGGTTCCTGAGGCACCATGGTGAGATTGAACACGCGAGCCCTGTTTCGGTTTTCTATCCCCTTCCGTTCCGGCACACGGGGCAGGCGAACGATATTTCCGCGCGCGAGTTCCGACGGAAGTATCTAACGGACGAAACCCTTGCTGTGCATCTTTGGGGCCGTCGGATGCGGTGGTGGATCGCCAAAGGAATTAACCGTCATTCGTTTTTGGATCGGCGATTGCGGGGATTGGGCATCCGCCCGGCGGATGCGCCTTTGCCGAGAAAGGGCAAGGGCGCTCCGAAGAAGATCGTGTTTCCGGGTGACCTGCCTGAACTGCGCATCAGCAAGGAAGAGATCAGTGCATCCACCAAAGGTGTTATGTCCGTTGCGCAGGTTTCCAATTCGGAACAGTATCTTAAGGTCGCTCAGCTTGAACTGGACAAGATCAGAGAGCGCGGTCTCTACGGTGTGAACAGCGAGCCGCGCGCAGGACACCGACGGGGCTGGGATCATTATCAAGGCGACGTGTCCCGCATGCATGCCTTGTCGATGTCCTTATCGCGCTTTGCCAACAACCAGCGCTATTTGCCGGACTTGTCCAACCCGAAGACCGTGACGGAAAAACTGTTGGTCATGAAGCTGTTTGCCGAGATGCCGGTTGTCTCTGCCGCGGATAAGCTGACTGCTGAAGGATATGTGCCGGACACCGCCAGACATCTTCTAACCCCTGTCAAACGGTACTGGAATTCACCAACGCCAGAGTTGCCGGCGGATATTGATCTGGAACCGGGTAGCTATTGGCTTAAGTGCAACAATGGTCAGGGTCAAAATCATCGTATGACCTGGCCCATGACCGCCGAAGAACATGATCTGGCCAACGAAAAGCTTGTCAACTGGAGCAAGAAGCCGGTCCCGCACGGATATTGGGCGGCCGAATGGTGGTATTCGACCATAGACACGCAATATTTCATCGAAGAAGACCTTGCCGCCGAAGGCGAGGATATCATCGACTGGAAATTCTGGGTTGTCGCCGGGCGGGTGCAGCTTGTTCAGGTCGACCGGGACCGCTCGCGCGGGCATGTGCAGATGATCCACGACCGGGATTTCAACTTCATTCCCAAAGAGTTGTATTTCAAAACCAGCGAAGACACCGAGCCAAGGCCCGAACGGTTTGACGACATGGTTCAGATCGCCGAAGCGATTGGTCAGCGGGTCGAATTTGCGCGGGTGGATCTCTATGCGATTGGCGACAAGATTTACCTTGGTGAAATCACGCTCTGCCCCTTTGGCGGCAAGCGTCAGATGCGCACGCCCGAGTTGGACGCGCAATTGGGGGAGGCGTGGACGGGGACACGTTTGTTCCCGAACTAAAATCGCGGGGCTATTCGACGGGGATGTCCTGACGCAACCGGCCAGTTGTCTTGTCAAAAATCAGAATGCGGTTGTCATCGGTCACCACCGCGTACCAGTTGTTGCCAATCGTGACCGCCTGCGCGCTTGCTCCATCGGGCAATTCGACCTGATCGGGCAGGGTAGGGGTGCGGTCCGTTAAGCGGATGACAATCAGTGCGAATGTCACTAGAACCCCGCCAATCATCACCGCGGTCAGCAGCATGACCATGCGCCGCAGCAATCGCAGTTGCGGCGTCTCTTGCGGTTCGTCTTGGGGGTCGGAAGGAACAGTCATGGGCACCCGCCAGATAGAGTTTCAGATCGCGGCCGATCCGCCGCCTCGTCTTGATAAGGCGCTTTCGCGGGATGTGCCAGCCGATGAGAACCTGTCGCGCACCCGTTTGGCGCGTTTGATCGAAGAGGGCGCGGTGTCCATTGACGGGACCACGATTCTCGATCCGAAATACAAAGTACCCGAAGGTACTGCGGTGGCCATCACCGTCGCCGAAGCCGAAGACAGCCATATCGGCCCCGAGGATATTCCGCTGCAGGTTGTCTATGAGGACGCAGACCTGATCGTGATCAACAAACCGGCCGGAATGGTGGTGCATCCGGCGCCGGGCTCGCCCAATGGAACGCTGGTCAACGCTCTGTTGCACCATTGCGGCAAGGATCTTTCCGGGGTTGGTGGCGTCAAGCGCCCCGGCATTGTTCATAGAATAGATAAAGAAACCAGCGGCTTGCTGGTCGTCGCTAAATCAGACGCGGCGCATCACGGGCTGGCCGCTCAGTTCAAGGCGCATAGTGTCGAGCGTTACTATCGCGCCATCTGCTACGGGGTGCCCGATGCCAATGATCCGCGTCTGCGTGGGGCGAAGGGGGTCAGCTTCGAACCCGGCAACATCATGCGTTTGACGACTCAGTTGGCGCGGCACAAGACGGATCGGCAAAGACAGGCTGTGCTGTTCCATGGCGGGCGGCACGCCGTGACACGGGCACGGGTTGTCGAGACGTTTGGCGCTCCTGCAGGGTTGGCGCTGATCGAATGCTGGCTGGAAACCGGTCGGACACATCAGATCAGGGTTCACATGGCCCATGCCGGGCACGGGCTGGTCGGAGACCCGGTCTATGGCGGCAAGCGCAAACCGGCGGCAAAAGCCTTTAGCCCGATGACTGCCGAAGCCGTGCGCGCCTTTCCGCGACAGGCGCTTCATGCCGCTGTTTTGGGCTTTGAACACCCTGTAACGGGCGAAAACCTGCGGTTTGAGGCCGAATTGCCCGCCGACATGCAGAATTTGATCGACACTCTGCGCACACCGCTGACATAATCCGCAAACTGTCGTGAGTAAGGCTTTCTTATCTTTCCTTTACCTAAGCTTAATTCCAAACTGTTAACGGTACCTCTTGAAAGGGGTGGGTTCCTTACCTATCTCCTATGTTAAAGACTTAAACATTTGTCGGAGGGACATCATACATGGCCAATTACGCAAATCTCCCCGCACCGACGCCCGAGGGCGGCCTGAACCGCTATATGCAGGAAATCCGCAAGTTTCCTCTGCTTGAGCCGGAAGAAGAATACATGCTGGCCAAGCGTTGGGTCGAAGAGCAGGACACTGAATCCGCGCATAAAATGGTGACATCGCACCTGCGCCTGGCGGCCAAAATCGCCATGGGCTATCGCGGCTATGGCCTGCCGCAGGCCGAAGTGATTTCCGAAGCGAACGTGGGCCTGATGCAGGCCGTCAAACGGTTCGACCCGGAAAAGGGTTTCCGCCTTGCCACCTATGCAATGTGGTGGATCCGCGCCTCGATCCAGGAATACATCCTGCGGTCCTGGTCGCTGGTCAAGCTGGGCACGACCTCGGCGCAGAAAAAGCTGTTCTTCAACCTGCGCAAGGCCAAGGCCCGCATTGGTGCGCTGGAAGAGGGCGATCTGCGCCCCGAGAATGTCGCGCAGATTGCCAATGATCTGGGCGTGACCGAAGAAGAAGTGATCAGCATGAACCGCCGGATGTCGGGCGGCGATGCCTCGCTGAACGCGACCGTCGGATCCGAAGGCGAAGGTACCATGCAATGGCAGGACTGGCTTGAGGATGAAGACGCAGATCAGGCCGGTGATTATGAGGCGCGCGATGAACTGGACGCGCGGCGCGAGCTGCTGGCAGCCGCTTTGGAAGTTCTGAATGATCGTGAGAAGGACATTCTGACTCAACGCCGGTTGATGGATCAGCCCGTTACATTGGAAGAGCTGAGCACACAGTACAATGTCAGCCGCGAACGCATCCGCCAGATCGAGGTGCGCGCCTTTGAAAAGCTGCAGAAGAAGATGCGCGATTTGGCGCGCGAGAAGGGTATGCTCGGCACTGTCTGAACGGGTTGCCTGTGAACAGGATGACCGGCTCAACCCTGTTGGGTCGGTTTTCTTTTGGCTGATCCCGGCGAAACCTGCATGACAGCGCGGCCTTCTGCCGTTAAGTAGAACCCAACTTTGGTTGCGCTAACGGCGGAGGGGACAATGCAGAAACCGGTTCGATGGGGCGTTCTTGGGGCCTCGAAATTTGCGCGTCAGTATCTGGCCCCGGCGATCCACGCAGCAGACCGCGCGCAGCTTTACGGGCTGGCGACCTCGGATCCTGCGAAGGCCGCTCCGTTTCAGGCGTTCTGTCCGGAACTAAACACTTATGACAGCTACGAGGCGATACTGGCGGACCCGCAGATCGATGCGGTTTATATCCCTCTGCCAAACCACCTGCATGTGGAATGGAGCCTGAAGGCGCTGGATGCGGGCAAGCATGTGCTGTGTGAAAAGCCCATGACCATGCGCGCTGATGAGTTCGACGATTTGATTGCCAAACGTGATCAAACCGGTCTGCTGGCGGCTGAGGCTTATATGATCGTCCACCACCCACAGTGGCAGTTGGCCCGCAAGCTAATCGCAGACGGGGCCATTGGCAAACTGGCGCATGTGACCGGCGCGTTCAGCTTTGACAACCGCGCGGACACTGGAAACATCCGCAACAAGGCGGAAACGGGCGGAGGTGGCCTGCGGGATATCGGCGTTTACGTGATCGGCTCGACGCGCTTCGCGACAGGGCAGGAGCCGGGCAGCGTTCAATCTGCGATCCGTTGGGAAAACGGGATTGATGCCTTCACCGAGATTCGGGCGCAATTCCCCGACTTCACCTATTCGGCTTATGTCTCGATCCGGATGCACCCGCATCAGGAGATGGTGTTTCACGGCGAAAGCGGCGTGATCCGCCTGACCGCCCCGTTCAACGCGCGGGTCTTTGGCGAGGCGCGGGTTGAACTGCACCGTCCGGGACTTGAGGTTCAGGTCACGCGCTTTCCGGGCGACGATCACTACAAGCTGCAGATCGAGGCGTTTTGTCGATCCGTGCGCGAGGGTGTCGATTACCCGTGCCCGCTGGAATTCTCACGCGGGACGCAGCTGATGATTGATCAGGTGTTTGACGGAGCAGTGGCCCTGTAACTTGCCCCCATAACTTGCCATAGCCGCTGGCTCGGTTATCCTGTCACCCTTCGGAACAGGAGAGGACCCATGGCAGGCGGCTGGGCACGCGACGGTGCGGTAAGTGAACAGATCGAGGCGTCGATTTCTGACGAACTGGCCTGGATGCAGGCGCAAAAGCGACCCGAGGGCGAAAGCCTGACCCATTGCGCGGAGTGCGAGGAACCGATCCCCGAGAAACGCCGCGCCGCGCTGCCGGGTGTGAAGCTGTGTCTGGAGTGCCAACAGGAGCGGGACAGCAGTTTCAAGTCGCGCGGCGGGATCAATCGGCGGGGGTCCAAGGATAGCCAGTTAAAGTGACCTGTGTTGTGGCTGCTTTGACCCAACCTCAAGCGATGCTGCAATTTGCATAAATCGCAGACCGGCCCGAAACACTGCTGTCAGGATTAATCTAACGCATAACTGCCGTCTTCGCGGTGCACTTCTCGCCCGCTGAGGGGCGGGGTAAAGACGCAGACCAGACGCAGATCAACATCCGTGGCGCGCACGATGTGCCGGTCATGCTGATCCAGGGCATACAGGGTAAATGGTTCAAGCGGATGCCAGGTTTCGTCGTTGAACGCCCTGATCTGGCCCTTGCCTTCGATGCAATAGCACGCCTCCAGATGATGGGTGTATTCAAGCTCAAGCTCGGCGCCCTTCTTGATGATCGTATCCGTCAGCGTAAATCCCATGCCGTCAGATGCCAACAATAGCCGCCGGCTGTTCCACCCCGGGCCGGAAACGTCCCGATCTGAGCCAAGGATGTCTTTGAGCGTCTTAACAATCATCTTTCGCTGCCTCGTTGTTATCGTACCGCGCGGTTCATCCCGCCGTCGGACAGTATACTCTGACCATTAATGTATCTGGCCCCCTCGCTGGCGAGAAATACGCAGGCCTGTCCAATCTCCTCGAATGTCGCGGGGCGCTGCGCGGGGATTTCCCGGCGGGCCCGTTCGGACAGGTTCACGTTCTCGCAGAATCCCGGCAGCAGATTGTTCATGCGAATGTTGTGCCGTGCATAGCGGTCGCCGTAAAGCTTTGAGAAACTGTGCAACGCGCCGCGCAGCATGCTCATGGGGTAAGGCGCACGCGGCTCGATTGTGTTCATGGACGAGATATTCACGAATGCACCGCCGCCATGTTCGATCAGTATGGGCGTGACGATGCGGGCGATCTTGACGACGTTCAGCACATACATGTCCAGGCTTTCGTGCCATAGTTCATCGCTCAGCTCCAACAGCGGCCCGTCAAAATCAGGATCGAAGCCAACGGTTTTGATGGCTTCCGGAACCGTTCCGCCATGACCCATATTGCTGACGATGGCATCGATCCTGCCATACTTGCTCATGGTTGTGTCGATCATTGCCTGCAGATCATCGACATCCAGCACCGAGCCGCGGCGGCCAATGCCCCCAAGCTCTTCGGCCAATTGGACAGACCGATTGGACGGGGACATCAGCGAGACCTTGTAGCCTGCCTTTGCCATTTCGATGGCGCACCCCCGGCCAATGCCTTGTCCGGTCCCTGTCATAAGTGCAACTTTGACGTCAGCCATAGTGTGTCCTTCCCGCGCAAATGTTCTGTGAGGTTTTTTGAGTTAACGGCAGACTAACCCTGCAGGTTTAAGCGGACTTATCGAGTTTATCGGGCATAGCTGTTAGGTTTCCTCACATGACGGAAAACCTTAGACACCTGCGCGCCCTTCAGGCCTTTGACGAAACCGCAACCCATTCGAGCCTGTCCAAGGTGGCGGATGCGCTGAACGTCACGCACGGGGCGATCAGTCGGCAGATCAAACTGTTGGAACTGCATCTGGGTGTGACACTCTTTCACCGTCGCCCGAATGGCGTTGAACTGACCAAGGCCGGGGAACGCCTGTATCACTCGACACGCGGGGCCTTTTCGGCCTTGCAACTGGGCGTGGCCGAGGTGAAGCGGCTGCATCACCGCCAGTCGATCACCGTGTCTTTGTCCACGTCGCTGGCGCTCAAATGGCTTGTGCCGCTGCTCGGGTCCTTTCAGCAGGACCATCCGGGGATCGCGTTGTTGCTGGATACAAACGATGCCTTTGCGGATTTCGATACATCCGAGGTCGATGTCGCCCTGCGGTTTGGGGAGCCCGGTTGGGACGGGCTGTATCATGAGCAAATCAGACAAGAAGACCTGATTGTCGTGGCCGCGCCGTCCCTTGTTGGGAAAACGCGCCTGCCGATGCGGCCCGAGGATGTGGCGGACCTGCCTTTATTGCACGATGCCTTCAATATCGGCTGGGAAAGCTGGGCCGCACAAGTCGGGTTGAACCCTGATCGGATCAATGCGCAGAGCATCAAATACGTGGACAGTGCTGTTTTGTTAGAGGCGGCGATAGACGGACAAGGTGTGGCGCTGGCCAGACATCTTTTAGCGGAAAGGGATTTGAACCTTGGCCGATTGATCCGCCTTGATGAAAGCCGTGTTCCTCTGGATCGCGGGCTCTACTTTGTCTGCCGCCCCGGCGATCAGGAGAGGGTCACGGTGAGAATATTCAAGAAGTGGCTCATGTCCCTTTGATCACCGGGCTCCCATCGAAGCCCGGCGAATGCGGTCAAAAGCCCGGTTTGTTGCGCAAAGCGTGGTCGTCAATCCTTTGAAGGGCCGCTTTAGCCCTCCATCGCCTCCAATTCATCGATGAAGCCCGAGATCATCGACAGGCCCTTGTCCCAGAACTTCGGATCGCTCGCGTCCAGCCCAAACGGGGCCAGCAGTTCCTTGTGATGTTTCGACCCACCAGCGCGCAGCATCTCGAAATACTTGTCTTCGAACCCCTCGGCACCGCTTTCGTAAACGGAATAGAGCGCGTTCACGAGGCCGTCGCCAAAGGCATAGGCGTAGACGTAGAAGGGCGAGTGGACGAAGTGGGGGATATAGGCCCAGAAGGTCTCATACCCTTCCATGAATTCAAATGCCGGACCAAGGCTTTCGGCCTGAACGCTCATCCACAGGGCGTTGATGTCATCCGGGGTCAACTCGCCTTCGCGGCGTGCGGCGTGCAGTTTGCATTCGAAATCGTAGAAGGCGATCTGGCGGACCACCGTGTTGATCATATCCTCGACCTTGCCGGCCAGCAGCACCTTGCGCTGTTCCGGCGTTTCGGCCTGATCCAGCATCTTGCGGAAGGTCAGCATTTCGCCAAACACCGACGCCGTTTCAGCCAATGTCAGCGGCGTGGATGACAGCATCTCACCCTGATCCGCGGCCAGAACCTGATGCACGCCGTGGCCCAGCTCATGCGCCAGGGTCATCACGTCGCGCGGTTTGCCCAGATAGTTCAGCATCACATAAGGATGCACGTCAGTCACGGTTGGATGCGCAAAGGCGCCGGGCGCCTTACCCGGTTTCACCGCTGCATCGATCCAGCCTTTCGAAAAGAAGGGCGAGGCGATCTCTCCCATACGCGGATCAAACGCGTTGTATGCGTCCATCACCGTCTTTTCGGCCTCTTCCCAGCCGACGATCCGTGTGTCTTCCATCGGCAGGGGCGCGTTGCGATCCCAGACCTGCATGACGTCCAGACCCAGCCATTTGCGTTTCAACTCATAGTAGCGATGGCTGAGTTTGGGGTAGGCCGCCACGACGGCCTCGCGCAGGGCCTCGACCACTTCGGGTTCGACGTCGTTCGACAGATGGCGACCGGTTTGAGCTGTCGGCATGTTGCGCCAGCGGTCGAGGATCTCTTTCTCCTTGGCCTGCGTGTTGTGCACGCGGGCGAAGGTTTTGATGTTGTCCTGAAATACGCTAGCCAGTTCGCGCGCCGCCGCCTCGCGTTTGCTGCGGTCCTGTTCGGTCAGCAGGTTCAGGGTGCCTTCGATATTCAGCTCTTCGCCATCGACGGTAAAGGTCAGCCCGGCGATGGTTTCGTCGAACAGGCGTTCCCATGCGTCACCGACGACGCCCAGATCGTGCAGAAACTTCTCCAGTTCGTCGGACAGTTGATAGGGTTTCATCGCGCGGATGCGGCGGAAGACCGGCTCGTACCGGGCCAGATCGGCATTGGCGTCGAAATGCGCCTTCAGCACATCGTCGTCGATGCGGTTAAGTTCCAGCGTGAAGAAGACCAGCGGAGTGGTGAATATCGTGATCTTTTCCTGCATATCCGACAGGAATTTGGCGCGGTCGGCATCGGTGGTCAGCTGGTAATAGCGCAAGCCCGCGAAGGACATGATCCGCCCGGCGATCGCGTTGATCTTTTCGTTGCGCAGCACGCAGGTCAGCAGGCCGTTGGCGTCCAGTTCGGCCAGCTTGCCTTCGTAGTCCGCAGCAAAAGACGCACATTCGCCTTCCAGCCATCCCAGATCGCGATCCAGCTCGGGCGCGTCTTCTGCGGTGTAGAGATCGCTCAGATCCCATTCCGGCAGGTTGCCCAGATTGTCGGCACCGCCGACGGCATTCGCATCACGGACGGGAAAGGGAAGGTCGCGCATAGATCACCTTTTGAAGACTGCTTTGGCAAACATCTAGGGCTGGCGCGCGGGGATCACAAGCGGCCAGTTTGCACACAGGCGATCAATACAAGTGGGGGCTAGGGTGTACCGTTGGATTGATTGGCCAGAAAATGCGCTGCGAGTTGATCCAGAACCGGTCCGCGCACGTCGGGGGCCTCCATCAGAACCTCGTGTTCGCCATCCGGTATCTCGACCAGCTTCCCGTTGGGCCAGTTGGCCATACGCGTCCGGATTGCCTTGCGATCCACGATCTGTTCGTGACTACCCAGGAAGGTCAGGCAGGCTGTGTCCGGGGCAGGCTGATCCATCAACCAGGCGCATTCGTCCAGTGACTCGCGCAGCCACAGGTTTGACGGTGCGCCAAGCGACAATTCGGGATGCGCCTCTAGCTGATCCTGCATCATCTTGTACATCACCGGATCGCGGGTCAGGACGTTGCCTTCGAACGGTTGCGTCAACACATAGCTGTCCAGCGAGGTTGTCGGCGGCGTCCGTTCGCCCAACCCAAGGGCCGTTCCCCAATACGCGGTGACACGGCTGAGCGGTTTCATGATCGGCGTGAAGAAAATGCCCCACATCGGCCCCGTGAAGGCGCACGCGGCAAAGCAATTCTTCTCGATCACAGCACGCAGGCCAATGGCACCGCCCATCGAGTGGCCGATGACATACCAGGGTTTCGGCAGGTCAAGCTGTGTCGCCAGATCCAAAACCGCATTCACGTCGTGCTGATAGTCCGGGAAGTGGTCCACATGACCCACACGCGGGTTGTCCAGCAGGCGATCCGCCAGACCCTGGCCGCGCCAGTCGACGGCAAGCATGGCAAAACCGCGTTCTGCGAACTCACCCGCTGTGCTGCCGTATTTCTCAATATACTCGGTTCGGCCCGGAAACATGAAGACCGTGCCGTGCGTATCGCCTTCGGGCCGCCAATGGCCCACGCGGATACGCTTTTGATCTGCGGTGTGCAGCCAATGGGCCGCACCACCAGCAGGACCGCCGGCCACATCTTCGAACAAGGGGGCCGACGACAACTCCATCAGGCCAGCACCGAGGCAAGTTTCATGGCAATACCCATGTCACCGTCCACGCTCAGCTTGCCGGACATGAACGCGCCCGTCGGGTTCAGTTCACCGCTGAGGATTTGTTCGAACGTGTCAGCATCGGCGGTCAGGGTCACATCTGCGTCTTCATCGCTGACGCGTGCGCCGTCTGCATCCAGAACGATGGCGCCGTGCTCGGCAATCGCAAACTTGGCCGAGGCGTCAAACGCGCCACCCGACAGTTTTTCGTTCAGTGCGGCTGCCGCCTTTTCAAGAATCTCGCTCATGGTGTTCCTCATTTTGTTAGTGCGCCGTGAATGGACATCCGCGGTCGCAACGCTACACTGACGATTGTTATGGGCATTGCAATGATCAATCTCAAAGGTACCGTTGCGGCACTTGCCGTCCTAGTCATGTTTTCCGGAGTTTCTGCCGCTCAGCAGGCCGATTCCCGGGATGAATCGCAGTTGCTGCAACAATTGGCGCAATCAGCGCCCGAGCAGGCCATTGGCCTTGACCGGCAGTTGCAGGCGCTGTGGTCGCAATCGGGGTCGGCCTCGGCGGATTTACTGCTGGAGCGCGGGCGCGACGCGTTGGATGAGGGCGACGTTGACGCAGCTATCGAGCACCTGACCGCTCTGACGGATCACGCGCCCGATTTCGCGGAAGGCTGGCATCTGCGCGCCTCGGCGTTTTTTGGGCTAGAACGGTTCGGTATGGCTGCGGCCGATCTGGAATATGCCCTGACCCTGAACCCCAACAATTACGAAGCGATCTATGGCCTGGGTCTGATTTTCGAGATCGTTGGAAAGCCCGAACAGGCATTCGATGCCTATTCGCGCGCGCTGGCTATACATCCGCACCACGAAGAAGTAACCAATGCCGTGAATCGACTGAAGCCTCAGGTCGAGGGCTCAGCGCTCTGACGAACCGGGGCAGGGGGCAAAGGTGAGCGGGTCATCCCGAATAGTGGCCGTACTTGGCCCGACAAACACAGGCAAAACCCATTACGCGATCGAACGCATGCTGGGGCACCGCACCGGTGTCATAGGCCTGCCGTTGCGCCTGCTGGCGCGCGAGGTCTATGACAAGATCGTCGCCATTCGTGGCCCCTCGGTTGTGGCGCTGGTCACGGGCGAGGAACGGATCGTGCCACCGCGCGCGCAGTATTGGGTCTGCACCGTCGAGGCGATGCCCGAGGGCATGGGCGCCGATTTCGTGGCCATCGACGAAATCCAGCTTTGCGCCGACCCCGAGCGCGGCCATGTGTTCACCGACCGCCTGCTGCGGTCCCGTGGCACCAACGAGACTCTGTTTCTGGGCTCGGACACCATGCGCGGGCCAATTGCAGCGCTGGTCCCAGAGGCGCAGTTCGTTCGCCGCGAACGCATGTCGCAGCTGGTCTATGCCGGATCCAAGAAAATCAGCCGGATGCCCGCGCGCAGCGCCATCGTCGGCTTTTCGGTCGATAACGTCTATGCCATCGCCGAGCTTTTGCGCCGCCAAAAGGGCGGGGCTGCTGTGGTCATGGGCGCGCTCAGCCCGCGCACGCGGAACGCACAGGTTGAACTCTATCAAAATGGCGAGGTTGATTATCTGGTCGCAACTGACGCCATTGGCATGGGCCTCAATCTGGACGTGAACCATGTGGCGTTTTCGTCCCTGACCAAATTCGACGGCCGCCGGATGCGCCCCCTTGCGCCCAACGAGTTGGCGCAGATCGCAGGTCGGGCAGGGCGCGGCATGTCCGATGGCACCTTTGGCGTGACCGGAGAGGCCCCGCCGCTGGACGAAGGCGTTGCGCAGGCGATCATGGACAGCCGTTTCACGCCGATGAAAAAGCTGAACTGGCGGAATGCCGCTTTGCGGTTCGGCTCAGTTGACGCGCTGATCGACTCGCTTGAGGTCAGCCCGAATGACGAACACCTGATCAAGGCGCGGCCTGCCGACGACCTGAACGTGCTCAAGTCGCTGTCGCAAGTGACCGAAGTGGCGGCCCGCGCCAGTGATGGTCCGTCGATCCGCCTGCTGTGGGATGTCTGCCGAATCCCCGATTTCCGCGGCATCAGCCATGCCGAACATGCCAGCCTGCTCGAGGTGATCTATGGCCACCTGCACGAACGCGGCGGCATCCCCGATGACTTCATGGCGCGGCAAATCCGCCGGATTGACCGGACCGACGGCGATATCGATGCATTGTCCAAAAGGTTGGCATATATTCGCACCTGGACATATGTTGCGCAACGAAACAACTGGGTACGCGACGAATCGCATTGGCGTGATGAGACGCGCACTGTAGAAGACAGGCTGTCGGACGCTCTGCATGACCGTCTGACCCAACGATTTGTGGACCGGCGTACATCCGTATTGCTGCGCCGGCTCAAACAGAAGGAGGCCCTTTTGGCCGAAGTAAATGACAAGGGTGAAGTGACCGTCGAAGGCGAATTCGTCGGTCGTCTGGAAGGGTTCCGGTTCTCGCCGGACAAAAGCGCGCAGGGGACCGAGGCGAAAGCTTTGAAATCGGCGTCCTTGCAAGCACTCGCGCCGCAATTCCATCTGCGTGCCGACCGCTTCTACAACGCGCCCGATACCGAAATTGATTTCACCGATCAGGGTGGCCTGATGTGGGGCGAATATGCTGTCGGCAAACTGGTTGCCGGGGCAGACCCCCTGAAACCCGTGGTCGAGGTTTTTGTAGATGAGGCCGCAGGTCCCGATGTGGAACAGAAAGTTCAGCGCCGTCTGCAACACTTCATCGACCGCAAAGTGGCCGCGCTGTTCGAGCCGCTGCTGAACCTGTCACGAGACGAGGAACTGAGCGGTCTGGCCAAGGGTTTTGCCTTCCGCATGGTCGAGGCGCTGGGCGTGCTGCCCCGCGCGCAGGTCGCGCAAGAGGTCAAGGATCTGGATCAGGACGCCCGTGGTGCGCTGCGCAAGCATGGCATCCGTTTTGGTCAGTTCACCATCTTCATGCCGCTCTTGCTGAAACCCGCACCCACGCGCCTGCGTCTGGTTCTGTGGGCGTTGGCACAAGGCTTGCAGGAGTTTCCGGACGCACCGCCTCCGGGTCTGGTCACCGTGCCCGTCGCCAAGGACGCGCCGCAGGGCTATGACACCATGTGCGGCTACCGCGACGCGGGCGAACGCTCGATCCGGATCGACATGCTGGAACGTCTGGCCGACATGCTGCGTGCCGAGGACAGCCGGGGCGGGTTCGAAGCCAAGCCCGACATGCTGTCGATCACCGGCATGACGCTGGAGCAGTTTGCCGACCTGATGCAGGGGCTGGGCTACAAGGCTGAACGCGGCGAGCGCGAGAAAGTCAAACCTGCGCCCGTCGAACAGCCTGTTGAACAGCCAGCGGCAGAAACGACCGAGCAACCCGCCGCCGAAGAAACCCCGGCAGCCGAAGCCGTTGCGGAAGAAACCGCCGCACCCGCCGAGGCGTCAGCCGAGGCCACCGACAGCACCGAGGCGGCAGCCGAGGCACCCGCGTCAGATGAACCCGAGGTCGAGGTCTTCTACACCTTCACCTGGGGTCGCCAGCGCCAGCAATCCCGTGGCCCGCGCCGCGAGCAGGGGCAGGGCAAGGGCAAACCGCGCGGCAAGCCTCAGGACGGACGCGGCAAACCGCAGGGCAAGAAAGGTGGCAAGCCGCAAGGCTCCAAGACCTTCTCGTCGCGGCCTCCGAAAAAGGAAAAGGCCATCGATCCCGATAACCCGTTCGCTGCCGCGCTGATGGGCCTGAAGGACGGTAACTGATCGTTATCCAGCCTTTGGCGTTTTTTCTTGCAGGTTTCCAGAGGGTTCCTATATCATAAAGGCCAGATGGATTTGAGGTGGAATAGCGATATGCCCGCTCAAAGTAAGAAAGTTAAAAAGAAGTTCTCCTCCCGCGACATGATCGTTAACGGGGGGGTTCCCGCTTTGGGCGCGTGTGCGGCAGTTTTGGCTGTTTCCGGCCCGATGGCGCTGGCGGTTTTACTGGGTGCGGCTGCCGGTGTGTCAGGTGTTGTCCTGACAAATGAAATTCCTCAAAAGTAAGACAAAATGCCAAAATCCCTGACGATTTCCCTGGCGGCCGCCTTGATAGGAGTGGCCGTCTACTACTTTTGGACATTCGGGAACGGCGTCACGGAAACCCAAAATGACTTCATTGCCGTCGCGGTGAATTTCTTCAATATATCGGCGATCATTTGTCTGTTTTTCATTTTGGCAACCTGCGAAAAATCTTCAGCCGAAGAATTTGGCGGGGTCATGCGGGACAATATTTCCACAATCGTTGTGGCATTGTTCATAAATGTGATCATGACCGGCTATGATCTGCTGTTGAAATTCAACTTACTTACACCCTGAAGGTCATCATGACCACTGATACCAAGCTCCGGATCGACAAATGGTTGTGGCAGGCGCGGTTCTTCAAGACCCGCAGCCTGGCCGCCAAACAGGTCAGCGGCGGTCACGTGCGTTTGAACGGAAACCGGGTGCTGAAACCGGCGCAAGCGGTGGCGCCCGGTGATGTTCTGACCTTCCCGCAGGGGCGTATCGTCCGGGTTGTACGCGTCGAAAAGCTGGGCGAACGCCGCGGTCCGGCCCCCGAGGCGCAGACGCTTTACTTCGATATGACGGAAAAACGGGAAAGCCCTCCTGAAAATCCGGGATATGAGGGAAAAGGTCGTCCAACCAAGAAAGAACGCCGCGCGCTTGATCTTTCTCGCACCCACAAAGGGTGATCCTCTCTTGAAGAGGCGCGCAGACTGAATTAGCTAGACGCCCAAACCGCTAATGGGAATCCCACCATGACCTATGTCGTCACCGAAAACTGCATCGCCTGCAAATACACCGACTGTGTCGAAGTATGCCCGGTGGACTGTTTCTACGAGGGTGAGAATACGCTGGTCATCCACCCCGATGAATGTATCGATTGCGGCGTGTGCGAACCCGAATGCCCCGCCGATGCCATCCGGCCCGATACCGAGCCGGGCATGGAGCAGTGGGTCGAGTTCAACCGCAAGTTCTCGGAACAATGGCCGGTGATCGTCACCAAAAAAGACCCTCTGCCCGGCGCGGAAGAACGGGATGGCGAAGAAGGCAAGATGGAGAAGTATTTCTCCGAAGCTCCTGGCGAGGGCGGCTAAGCGATTCGCCTGAACCGCGTTGGTGTGATTTCAGCGCCAACGCGGGTTAGCCTGTTGAAAACAGGTCGAATAATGAAATTTTACCTTAGGTAAACTTTCGGGTGTCGCATTTTTGTGATATACTCCGATCCTACATGATGACTGAGATTGGGATGTACTCCGTAAGTATGCTCGCTTTGGAGTTCTGATTTTGTGACGAATATGCCGCCAGACGGGGCTGAACCAGACCCCGCTTGTGGCGTTTTGTCGTCTGCGTCCCGGTCCGTAACCAAGGAATAAACTGAATGACAAAGTCGAAAAAGCTTGAGTTCCGCCCCAACGACTATGTTGTCTACCCCGCCCATGGCGTGGGCCAGATCATCTCGATCGAGGAGCAGGACGTCGCGGGTTTCTCGCTCGAGCTGTTTGTCATCTCATTTGAGAAAGACAAGATGACCCTGCGGGTTCCGACCAACAAGGTCACCGAATCCGGTCTGCGGTCGCTCAGCTCGCCTGACGTGATCAGCCAGGCGATGAAGACGCTGAAGGGCAAGGCCAAGGTGAAACGCGCCATGTGGTCGCGCCGGGCGCAGGAATATGAACAAAAGATCAACTCGGGCGATCTGATCTCGATTGCAGAGGTGGTCCGCGACCTGCACCGCACCGACGATCAGCGCGAGCAGAGCTATTCCGAGCGTCAGCTGTACGAAGCCGCGCTTGAGCGTCTGACCCGCGAAGTCGCCGCCGTTTCCGGTGCCGGAGAGATTTCGGCTGCCAAGCAGGTGGATGACGTTTTGACCTCGCGCGCTGCCGCTGCTTAAGTTTGCGACGTTTGAATTGGAAAGGCCGCCCTGGCACCGGGGCGGCCTTTTTCGTTGCTTGGTGGATTTCTGAATACCGGCTAGTTTTGCTGTAGATGCAAGCAGATACAGGGTCGGGATGAAGCAGACGGTCAAGTTTCTTTACATTGGCAAAGACCCGGTTTCGGTCTGGTTCCGATATGGGCTGATCCTGTTCGACGTGGCGACAATCGTATTTTTTGTCGCCACGGCCCATTTCCCGCATGGGCCATGGGTGACGGCGATCAGCATCATACTTGGCTTGCTGATCATGCTGGATTTTTCGGCCCGGATGTGGATATCAAAGGACCGGTGGAAGCTGCTGCGCCAGATTTACACCCTGGCCGATATTGTTGTGATCGTATCGCTGGTGCTTGACCCGTTTCTGACAGGCAATCTGGCATTCCTTCGCATCCTCAGGGCTCTGCGTCTGATCCATTCCTATCATCTGCTGCGGGATCTGCGGCGCGACAGCAACTTTTTCCGCACGCATGAAGACGCTGTTATCGCAGCTATCAACCTGCTGGTTTTCGTCTTTGCAACCTCGACCGCTGTTCTGGTGTTCTTCATCCCCGAGAACACGCCCAACCCCTATATCGACGCGCTGTATTTCACGATGGCGACCCTGACCACGACAGGGTTTGGCGACATCACGCTGTCCACGCCGTGGGGCAAGCTGTTTTCGGTTTTTATCATGGTGGTTGGTGTGGCCTTGTTTGTGCGGCTGGCGCAGGCGATCTTCATGCCGCAGAAAGTGCGCCACAAATGCCCCAGCTGTGGCCTGTACCGGCACGACCCGGACGCGGTGCATTGTAAACATTGCGGTTGCACCCTGCACATCAAGACGGGCGGCGTTTCCTAGATCAAAGCGGTCAGGGCGATCAGGAACGTGATCTCGGCCAGTTGCTGGGACGCGCCCAGAATATCCCCGGTCTGCCCGCCGATCTTTACCTTGGCGACAAGTGCCAGCCCCACCACGATCAACGCCGCGCACAGGGCAGGCAGTAGGAATTGCGCACCGATCAGCAGCAGACCGATAGCAAGAGCCAAACCCAAGGAAATTACAACGGCCATAAAGGTCGGCGCGCCAACAGAATGGCTTAGCCCCGATTGCCGTGCGTTCGGCAGCCCGGCCATCAGAACGGGCATGACAGCGCGCGAAAACACGCAGGCCGCCAAAATACCCCAGACCGCGCCGGCAGCCAGAAGGCTTGCGATTGCCGAAATGCGGATCAGTTGCGAACCAATCAGGGACAGCACGCCATAGGTGCCGATTTGACTGTCCTTCATGATCTCCAGCCGTCGTTCGCGCGTGAACCCGCCCCAAAGCCCGTCGAACGTGTCGGCCAACCCGTCCTCGTGCATCGCTCCGGTCGTCATGATCAGGGTTGCCACCAGCAACGCGGCGCAAATGAATGGCGGCACCGAAAGCGTCAGCGCGATCCAGCCGACAAAGCAGGCCAATGCGCCGATCACCAGCCCGACGATGGGAAAGGCCCAAACCGCCTGTGCCTGACGGGCAAAGACATGCTTGGGCAAACGGGGAACGGGCAGGCGGGTCAGCAGGACCAGCGCCAGCGGTATATCCTGCGCGGAAACCGGATTGGTGTCGTTTTTATGCACCCTCGCGCCTTTCGGGGTCTTGTTGGTATCTCAGCTTCGGTTAAACACACAGGACCACTCTGATGCAATGAGGCTTTGATGCTGCCCGAACTGAATGATTTGAACACGTTCCGCGAAGCGTTGACCATCGCGCCGGGACCGGACACCGCCGCGGCGACCGGTGCAGCCGAGCGCAATGGTCAGTTGACCAAACCCCCCGGCGCGCTGGGGCGGCTTGAGGATTTGGCGATCTGGTACGCGTCCTGGCGCGGGGATGCACGGCCACAAATTGAAGCCCCTCAGGTCATCGTATTTGCGGGCAACCACGGGGTGACGGCGCAGGGCGTTTCGGCCTTTCCGCCCGAGGTCACCGTTCAGATGGTGATGAATTTCGAACATGGCGGCGCGGCGATCAATCAGTTGGCCAAGGCAGCGGGGGCCAAGATGGACGTCCACGCGCTGGAACTGGATCGCCCCACGGCGGATTTCACGCAAGAGCCTGCCATGACCGAGGCCGAACTGCTCAGCGCTCTGCAAACCGGTTGGAATGCCGTGGACCCGCAATCCGATCTGCTGGTGGTCGGCGAGATGGGGATCGGCAACACCACCCCCGCAGCGGCCATTGCCTGTGCGCTATTCGGCGGGGATGCCTCGGACTGGACCGGGCGCGGGACCGGCGTCGACGATGCGGGCCTTGCCAACAAAACCCGCGTTGTGGCCGAAGGCGTGGCGCGCCATGCCAGCGAGGACGGGCTGGATATTCTGCGCTGCCTCGGCGGGCGCGAGATAGCGGCAATGGCAGGCGCTATCGCCGCTGCGCGCGTCCTGCGTATTCCGGTCATCCTGGACGGATTTATCTGCACCTCAGCCGCCGCATGTCTGGCGCGCGTGTCCGCCTCGGCGCTGGATCACGCGGTTGCCGGTCACCAAAGCGCAGAGGGCGCACATGGGGCCATGCTGTCGAAGCTGGGCAAGGATCCCCTGCTGAGCCTTGGTCTGCGGTTGGGCGAAGGCTCGGGCGGAGCCCTGGCGATCAACATCCTCAAAAGCGCGGTTGCCTGCCATTCGGGCATGGCAACCTTTGCCGAGGCAGGCGTTTCAGACGGATAAACAAAGCGCCTGACCCGGGCTGCGGCCCCGGTCAGGCGGATTTCTTGGCATGTTCTTCGGCCAGTTCCAGAAGCGCCGTTTCCAGATCCTTTTCCAGTTTCTGCGCACGCTCGATGTACTTTTTGTTCTCGGCCGTCGGCATGCCCGGGATCCACAGCTCGGCCAGTTCGCGCACTGACGTCCGGTCGTGGTGATAAAAGGTCTGTTCGGCCTGCGCGGCCTCGTATTCGCTGAGGCCGATATTCTCCAGAACATAGCGCCCGGCGCGCAAGGAACTGTCGAACATCTCACGCACGATGTCGTTGGCTCCGGCCTGATACAGCTCGTACACATGGGTTCTGTCATGGGCGCGCGCGATGATGTGCAGGTCCGGGCGCTGTCGTCGGGCAAAGCCGACCAGCCGCGTCACCGTTTTCCGATCATCCATCGCGGCGACAAGAACCGAGGCTTTCTCGAGCCCCGCAGCGCGCAAAAGTTCGGGCCGTGTCGGATCCCCCAGAAAACCTTTGACGCCGAAACGCCGCATCAACTGGATGGTTTCGATATCGTGGTCCAGAACGATGGTCTTGAAGCCGCTGGCCACCACAAGTCGGTTGACGATCTGACCGAACCGCCCGATGCCGGCGATGATCACCGGGCCTCTCTCGTCAATCTCATCGGGTTCCATCGTGGTGGTGGGTTCGCCGATTTTGCGCGACAGCACGTCATAGATGATGAACAGCAGGGGCGTGATCAGCATCGTCAGAGCAATGATCATCAGCAGTTTCTGGGCCAGATCCTGCGGGATGACGTTCTGCTGCCGCGAAAAGGCCAGAAGCACAAAGCCAAATTCGCCTGCCTGCGCCAGACCCAGGGTGAACAGCCAATGATCCCGGCCCTTCAGTTTGAACGCCTTGCCGACGATATACAGGATGATCCCCTTGGCAAGGATCACCAGCAGGGCCAAGCCAATCAGGTCCAGCGGGTCGTTGAAGAAATAGGCAACGTCAATCCCGGCCCCTACGGTGATGAAGAACAGCCCCAGAAACAGCCCTTTGAAGGGTTCAAGGTCGCTTTCCATCTCGTGCCGGAATTCCGAGCTGGCCAGCACAACGCCCGCCAGAAAGGCACCCAGAGCGGGCGACAGGCCGACAAGGGTCATCAGGAAGGAAATGCCCACCACGATCATCAGCGCCAGCGCCGTATACATCTCGCGCAGGCGGGTGGCGTGGATGAAACGGAACAGCGGGCGGGTCAGGTAGACGCCTGCCAGAATGACAAAAGCGATAGCGCCTAACGTCACCAGCGTAACCGCCCAGCCCGGCAACCCTTCGACCAGAGACAGGCTGTGATGTCCGGCGTCATGCAGATGCTCAGCGCCGCGATCGATCGAGCCGTCAGCCTCGATATGAGGGATGGCGGGCAGGGCAAGCAGGGGCAGCATGGCCAGAATCGGGATGACCGCAATGTCCTGCGTCAGCAGTACCGAGAAGGTGGCCCGCCCGCCATTTGTCTGCATCAGGCCCTTTTCCGAAAGGGTTTGCAGCACAATCGCCGTCGAGGACAGGCATAAGGTTAACCCCACGGCCAAGGCGACGGACCAAGGGTGATTTGCATAAAAGGCAACGCCCGCGATGACGGCAGTTGACAACAAGACTTGCAGCCCGCCCAGCCCCAGCAGCCTGTCCCGCATGTCCCACAAGGCCCGTGGCTCCAGCTCAAGACCGATCAGGAACAGCATCATGACGACGCCGAACTCGGCCACGTGCTGCAAATCTTCGGTCTCCGCGCCGACCAGGCCAAGAATGGGGCCGATGATGATGCCGGCGGCCAGGTATCCAAGCACTGACCCCAGCCCCAGACGTGCCGACAGGGGCACGGCAATCACGGCGGCAGCCAGATAAATTGAAGCCTGGTAAAGGAAATCGTCCATATGTGTCCTCGTTGCCCGCTCAGGTCGGCAGGGGGGCGTCGCGTTTCAGTTGGTCCATCACGATCTGGCTTTGAACCCGTGCTACAGCAGGATGCGGCAGGATCACCTGATGAAGCAAGCTGTTGAGCGCGGAAAGATCGTCGCAATAGACATGCAGCAGGTAATCTGCCTCACCCGTCATCGTCCAGGCGCTGGTGATCTCGGGGCGGGCGTCGACCATTCGGGCAAAGCTGGCGGATTGTTCGGGGCCATGGGTGCCCAGATGAACCTGGATGAACCCCTGAACATGTAGCCCAAGCTTCAGCGGGTCCAGCCGGGCGGCGTACCCTGTGATATAACCCTCGGCCTCAAGCCGCTGACGGCGGCGACCCGCCTGACTGGCCGACAGGTTCAGCACCTCGCCCAACTGTTGCGCCGTCAGATGCGCGTCCCGCTGCAATGCTGCAAGCAATCCGATATCGATATGATCAAGCATGTGCGGCGTTTTCTCAGTTTTCTTTTACTGGATGCGAGTTTTGCGCGTCTTTCTTTATTTTACATGAAAACAATGCGCAGAAACAGCGTTGGTTAAGGCGTATTTTAGAATCAGCAAAGAATTACCGGCTTCCCAAGGAGACGCGCCATGGGTCCTTTCCCGCACAACGCCCCGAAATCCGTTATCAGTTCAGAAAACCCCGCAGGCACCGACGGGTTTGAATTTGTCGAATTCGCCCATCCGAACCCGCAAGAGCTGCGCGACCTGTTCGCCAAGATGGGCTTTGATCTGGTCGCCCGCCACAAGGCCAAACCCCTGGTCGAGCTGTGGCAGCAGGGCGATGTCACCTATATTCTGAACGCCGACCCGGACAGCTTTGCCGACAAGTTCGTGGCCGAGCACGGGCCCTGCGCGCCCGCGATGGGCTGGCGCGTGGTGGATGCGCAAAAGGCGTATGAGCACGCGGTGTCCAAAGGGGCCGAACCCTATGACGGGGCGGACAAAACCATGGACGTGCCTGCCATCAAGGGCATTGGTGGATCGTTGCTGTATTTCATCGATCAGTATTACGACACATCGCCCTACAATCAGGAATTCGAGTGGATCAAGGAATCCAAGCCGCGCGGTGAGGGGTTCTATTACCTCGATCACCTGACCCACAATGTCTACAAGGGCAACATGGACAAGTGGTTCAGGTTTTACGGCGATCTGTTCAACTTCCGCGAAATCCGGTTCTTCGACATTCAGGGCAAGTTCACCGGTCTTTACAGCCGCGCCTTGACCTCACCCTGTGGCCGCATTCGTATCCCGATCAACGAGGATCGCGGCGAGACCGGGCAGATCGTGTCTTACCTTAAGAAATACAAGGGCGAAGGCATCCAGCATATCGCAGTGGGCAGCGAGGATATCTATGCCTCGACCGATGCCATCGCCGAGAACGGTCTGAAATTCATGCCCGGCCCGAACCGCGCCTATTACGACATGTCGAAAGAGCGTGTGACGGATCATGACGAGCCGTTGGACCGGATGATGAAACACGGCATCCTGATCGATGGCGAAGGCGTTGTGGACGGGGGTGAGACCCGGATTTTGCTGCAAATCTTCTCAAAAACCGTGATCGGCCCGATCTTCTTCGAATTCATCCAGCGCAAGGGCGATGACGGATTTGGCGAGGGTAATTTTCAGGCCCTGTTCGAATCCATCGAGCGTGAGCAGATCGAAAGCGGCGAGATTTCGGCGGCTTGACGCGCGCCTGATAGGCGAAGCGATCATCCACGCGGCATCGACAGGGTCACGTTGCGGCCCTTTTTCTGATACCGCAACTCACTGTCGCTGATGGCGATGACCTTGCCGCCGTCAACCCGGTCACCGACCTTCAGCTTTTTGTACCGACCGCTGGGCAAGCGGACCAAAGCGCGCCGGTTGGCGGGCGTACCATAGACCCCGATCAGGTTCAGCCTGCGCAGGTTGATGGCGTTGTCGATGGTCGCCTGCCGCGCAACAGACGCGGTGGACGGGATTTTGGGGGCGACGGCCTTGGGCTGGAACGATCCGGCCTCGTCACTGTTTTGGTCAACAGCAGCGGTTGAGCCCAGATTGGATGCGGCCGGGGCTGCTGCGGCGACGCGCACAAGACCTGCGGGCCGGGTTTTGGGGCGTGGCACGCGCACAACGGCCAGGGCGGTGGGCGTGTCATCCACCTCGGGCGCGGCTTGCAGGGATTCGGGTCGGAGTTTTGGCCGCATTACTGCCAGTTCTTCCAGGGACCGACCGCCCAACTGCTGACGCTCGAACCGTTCGTCCAGATTGTCCGGGCGGGGTTTCGGGCGGAACCTGGCAAGGCGTGTGTCGGTTTCCTCGACCACGGGTTCCTCTTCGAAACGCGTGGGAACATCCGGCGGAACCGAGGCGGGGCGACCGAGATAGACCATAATGCCGTCAGGGTTCAGGGTGCCGTCCGGGGAAGGTGTCACAAGCCCACGCTCATCCAGATCGAAACCCGCCACGGCTGCGCGCGTCAGGGCAGGGGCGTCAAACGGCAGATCCGTTTCGAAGCTTTCGGCAGGTGCCAGCGCCACTGCGTCGTTCGAGAAATCGGACTTGTCGATTGAGGCAAGATACAGATCGTCCGGCTCGATCAGAGATGGTTCGCTGGGGCGGTCGGGTGCAAGATCAACAACCACGACGCCCGGTTCAACGTCTTGCGCGGTGTCGGAGTCCCGTTCGATCTCTTCCACCGGGGTTGGCTGCACCTTCAACGCCTCCAGAATCGCCGCGTCTGTTGGCGATAAGGCGGGCTGGTCGTCGGGCGCCTGCGGTTGTGTCGCAGAAGGTTCGACCGAGGCCAAGGTATCCTCATCCGGCACAAGGTCGGTTGTTGGCGCACCCGCCACCTCGGTTTCAATCGGCGGTGTTTCGGCGAGGTCTTGAGCGACCTCTTCATCCGGTGTCGCGGTCAGAAAGTCGGGCTCGCCTTCGGCCAGAACATCCTCATCTTGCGCGCCTATCAGGGACCATGCGCCGATTGCCACCGCCAACACAGCAGCCGCTGCGATGGCTGGAACGGTCAGACGTTTGGGATCAAAACCGTTGCCACCCGAAGGCACATCAGCATCCGGCGGAGCAGGCGAGCGGAAAGCATCGGGTGCTGCCGTTTCGGCAATGGCGTGGACCGTTGGTTCGGGTTCTTCGTCGACCTCGGGCTCTACCTGTGCGGCAGGATGTTCGATTTCGAGCACAGCAACGGGCGCAACCGGCGCAGGGTCCAGATCAAACACCGGCTTGCCGGGAAATGTGTCTTCGTCGGGGTCTGCCGTGTAGGCGACCGGGACAAACCCGTGCTCGGCAGTAAAGCTCTGCGCTTCGTTCAGCGTTTGCAGCGACACCGCAGCGCCAAATGTCGTTCCGTCCTGACAGACAGTGGCGAAACTCAGTTCCGAATGCTCATAAGGCGTTGCTGCAACCAGCTCATCGCGAACCTTCTGTGCGCTGTCTTCAGGCGACAGATCACCCGTTTCAACCGAGAGGTAGCGAATCTGGTCCGCCGGAATCACCACATTGCAGCTTAGGTCATTTTCCAGCGCAAAGGCCTGATCCCGCAACGCATGGATCTGCGCGTTCAGATCATCCGCATCCAGAGAAACGGTTCCAATACTGTACCACTCGCCCTCGGACAGGTGGTGCAGCGAAATTCCGGTTGTAGAAAATGACAGCGCAAAGGCGGGTTTCATAATCCCGTGGAACCATAACTCATATCATCAGCGCAAACGATAACACGCCTGCAGACCGACCCTAAAGCAGGAAGCCGCCGAGGGAAAGAAAAAGCCAAGCACCCCCCTTGTATGGCAAAGCCCTGCCAACCCATGTTGAAGGCAATTAGTTTGGAGGGATGACCTTGAAGACATTCGCTTTTCTGGCCGCCATGATGGCCGCAACAACCGCCGGGCTGGCACATGCGGAAGAACGTCGCATCAATGTGGACGCCACGGGAACCGTGCAGGTCGCGCCCGATATGGCGACGATCACGCTGGGCGTGACAAACGAAAACGCCGAAGCCTCTGTGGCGATGCAGGCGACATCGGACGCTGTGGCGCAGGTTCTGGCCCGTCTGACCGACATGGGGATCGAGGATCGGGATGTGCAAACGCGCGACCTGTCCCTGTCGCCGGTCTGGTCGAATCGAAATCAGCGGGACGGCAGCGCGCCCGAGATCACAGGCTTTGTTGCGTCGAACCGGGTATTTGTGCGGGTGCGAGATCTGAGCCAGTTGGGACAGATCATGGATGCCGTCATTCAGGACGGGGCCAATGATTTCGGCGGCCTCAGCTTTGGTTTGCAGGACCCCAAACCGATTGAGGTGCAGGCCCGCGCCAAGGCGGTGGGCGAAGCTACAGCCAAGGCCGAGCAACTGGCGCAAGCGGCAAATGTCACTTTGGGTCCGGTCCAGACAATCTCGGAACGCGGTGGCGGTGTGCACCCTATGGCCGAGATGCGCGCTTTCAGCGCGGCGGATGCCGGTAGTGTACCCGTGGCCAGCGGAGAGATTTCGGTTTCGGTCAGCGTCTCGATGGAATTCGAGATTTCCGAGTAAGACTACGCCTCGGCGCGGGTCATCAGCGGTTTTCGTTGCTGGCCCGCCGCGTCGAAATTGTCGGGCGACAGCCATTCTTCGAACGCGGCCTTGATACGGGGCCAGTCACTGTCGATGATCGCGTACCACGCCGTATCCCGATTGCGGCCCTTGTAATGGGTCGCCTGCCGGAAGATGCCCTCGAACGTGAAACCCAATCGCTGCGCCGCCCGGCACGAGGCGGCATTGAGCGCGTCGCATTTCCATTCATACCGGCGATAGCCCAACTCGTCGAAGACACGTTTCATCATCAGGTACATAACTTCGGTCGATTGCGGCTTGCGCTGCAACAGGGGGGAGAAGTGGATGTGCCCCACCTCAATTGCCCCGGCCGCAGGCGCAATCCGCAGGTACGAGGCCGTGCCCACCGGCACCTCATCCGCATCCAAGACTGTGTGAAACATCGGATCCGCATCCATACAGTTGGCGCGGGCCCAGGTTTCAAAATCCGGCTCGGACTCAAACGGGCCGTAGGGCAGGTAGGTCCAGTTCCGATGATCGGCGTCATTGGCAAACGCCCGGAACAATCCGGGCGCATGTCTGTTCACGTCCAGCGGCACGACCGAGCAATACTGGCCCATCATCGGCGTATAAGGCGGTGTCGGGCGCGGGAAATCGCCTGTGACCGGCAGACCGATGGGTTGACCCAGCGCGTTGGTGTCGTGCCCGCTCATGGCTTAGTTACTGGCTTTGGCCAGGGCCTGATCCAGATCGGCGATCAGGTCATTGGCATCCTCGATCCCGATGGATACACGCACCACGTTGGGGCTTGCGCCCGCAGCCTCTTGCTGTTCCGGTGTCAACTGACGGTGCGTGGTCGAGGCCGAGTGGATGATCAGCGACCGGGCATCACCCAGATTGGCGACATGGCTGAAAATCTCCAGCGCGTTGACCAGCTTGATACAGGCGTCATAGCCACCTTTGACGGCAAAGGTGAACAGCGCACCCGCGCCGCGAGGGTACTGCGCCTTGACCCGGTCGTGATAGGGCGACGAGGGCAGGCCCGCATAGGTCACGTAGTCCACGCGATCATCGGCTTCGAGCCATGCTGCGATCTTTTGCGCGTTCTCGACATGACGCTCCATCCGCAGCGACAGGGTCTCGATCCCCATCAGCGTGTAATGCGCGGCTTGCGGGTTCATGGTCATGCCCAGATCGCGCAACCCGATGGCGATGCCATGGAAGGTGAAGGCCAGCGGGCCGAAGGTTTCGTGGAATTTCAGCCCGTGATACGCCTGTTCCGGTTCGCTGAGTGAGGGGAACTTGTCATTCGCCGACCAGTCGAACTTGCCCGAATCCACAATGCAACCGCCGGTGACAGTGCCATTGCCGGTCAAATACTTGGTGGTCGAATGCACCACCAGCGTCGCCCCGTGTTCGATCGGGCGGCACAGGTAGGGCGTGGCCGAGGTGTTGTCGACGATCAGCGGAATGCCTGCCTCGTCAGCCACATCCGCCAGCGCGCGGATGTCGGTGACATAGCCGCCCGGGTTGGCGATGGATTCGCAGAACACCGCGCGGGTGTTTTCGTCGATGGCGGCCTTCACGGCGTCAAGATCGTCGGTGTCCACAAACGTGGCCGACCAGCCAAAGCGTTTGATCGTTTGGCTGAACTGGGTGACGGTGCCGCCATACAAACGGGTCGAGGCCACCACATTACAGCCCGGTCCCATCAGCGGGAACAGCGCCATGATCTGCGCCGCATGTCCCGAGGAACAGCAAACCGCACCGACGCCACCTTCCAAAGTCGCCACACGCTCTTGCAGCACGGCCACCGTTGGGTTGGTCAGGCGCGAGTAGATGAACCCAACCTCTTGCAGGTTGAACAGGGCTGCAGCGTGGTCGGCATCGCGGAACACATAGGCCGTGGATTGGTAGATCGGTGTCTGCCGCGCGCCGGTTGCCGGGTCCGGGCGTGCGCCCGCGTGAATTTGCAGCGTGTCGAAACCGTAGGTGGGGCCGTCAGACATCAAAAATCTCCTGTTGGAATGTGTGTTGCCGAATCTGTAGGACATTGCCCGCCGTCACACAACGCTGCTGTCAGCGCATCCAAAGCCCTTGCGCTTTGATCCGGTTGCGAATGGCCTGTTCGCGGCTGGGCAGCGCGTTGCGGTCGAACAGGTCCCGGATTTTCTGACCCTTGCCCTGAACCACCAGCTTTTTGATCGGGTCATACTGTTTCAGGACCTTCTTGATCTTGTTCGGGGCCGTAACGGTTTCCAGAACATCGATCACATGGTCGCTTTCGCGGGCATAAAGCATCGGAAACAGGCGGTAGTGACAACTGACCGAGCCGTCCAGAAGCCCCTCGGGCAGGGCATCGCGTCCGCCGCCGAAGGAATGGATCACAAGGGGCAGGGCGGCCTGATCCAGCCAGGGATCGAGGTTCTGTCCGACCAGTTCCGGAAAATGCTCATCCCGGATGGTGCGCGCGTAGTCCAGGAACCGCTCACCGAACTGGCGCGGACATTTGTAGAAGAAATAGCCCGCGTTGAAATACAGATACCGCCGCCAGTGTTCGTGCGGTTGGCTTGTGTCAATCGAGCTGTCGAAGTCCAGACCAAATCGCTGATACAGCGCCGACCAGATGCCGTCAAAACCTGGCCCGTACAGCGTGGGCTTGGGCCAGGTGCCTTCGACCTTCAAGGATGCGCTTGGCCGGTCGAAATCAAACGGAACGCT
Source organism: Ruegeria sp. H7 (assembly GCF_056532945.1). Classification (NCBI taxonomy): domain Bacteria; kingdom Pseudomonadati; phylum Pseudomonadota; class Alphaproteobacteria; order Rhodobacterales; family Roseobacteraceae; genus Ruegeria; species Ruegeria sp. H7. Next base: position 144,225 of record NZ_JBQFNZ010000001.1, on the reverse strand, counting down.
GCCCAGATCGCCCGTGATCAGCGTGTCTGTGTCAAAGAAAACAAAGGGTTCGCCCTCGGGCAGGGCCAGAAGCGCCTCGATCTTGTTGCCATAGGAATAGCTTTCACCAAAGACATGGCTGTCGAAGGGCAGGATCTCGGCACCCAGATGTTTCAGCGCATTCAGAACGTCTTCGTCCTGAATGGCGGGGTTCTGAGGCCAACGCGGGCCGGGATTGGGCGTGGCGACAAACAGACGACCTTTAAAATCGGGCGAGGAATGGCGCAGCGAGGCTGCGAACAGCACGGCCTCGTATTGCAGGCGGTTGTTCTGACCGATGATGACGATGTTGAAATCTTGCGAAGCTGCCCGCATCTGTGCCCGTCCCAAACATGCGCGTTGTCTCACGCACCTGCCTTCGGGCTTACAGCAAGCCGGATAGGGCGTCAAAAGACAGTTGAGGTCCGGCGACCCGACTTGAACGGGTTATCCCGACACGCCGCCCTGCAAAATGCTTAGAAAGTGAGCAAAACGGGGCCAAATCCGGTCTGCATCGGCTGCCGGATTCAAATTTTTGACCATTTGGCAAATTTTACCAATTGATAAAAAATCAAAATGTGGCAAGCTGAGGTTACAACAAACATATCTACAGGGAGTAGAGCGATGGCACAGGGCCAGATGGCACCCGGTATCGTATCCGGGCGGCTTTCCAGCGATGAGCTGACCTCGAATTTCACCGATCTGCATCCGCCGCTGGCCCCGCACGAGGCTGCCGTGGCCGCGGATCGCTGCTATTTCTGCTATGACGCGCCATGTGTTACGGCCTGTCCGACGGATATCGATATTCCGTTGTTCATTCGCCAGATTCAGGCCGGACAACCGCAATCGGCGGGGCGGACCATTCTGGAGCAGAACATTCTGGGCGGCATGTGCGCCCGTGTCTGTCCGACCGAAACTCTGTGCGAAGAGGCCTGTGTGCGCGAAACAGCCGAGGGCAAACCGGTTGAGATCGGACGTCTGCAACGCTTTGCGACCGATGATGTGATGGCTTCGGGTGAGCACCCGTTCGAGCGTGCTGCTGCGACCGGTAAAACCATCGCTGTGATCGGGGCAGGGCCTGCCGGCCTGGCCTGCGCGCATCGGCTGGCAATGCTGGGCCATGATGTGGTGATCCATGAAGGCAAACCCAAGCCGGGCGGTCTGAACGAATACGGGATTGCCGCCTACAAATCGACCAATGACTTCGCGCAGGCCGAGGTGGATTGGCTGTTGAAGATCGGCGGTATTTCCATCGAAACGGGGTCGCTGTTGGGCGAGGGCCTCTCGCTTGAAGGACTGATCGAGAACTACGACGCCGTGTTCCTGTCCATCGGTCTGGCGGGTGTGAACGCGCTGCGGGCGCAAGGGGTGGACAAGGACGGCGTGCGCGCTGCGGTCGATTTCATCTCGGACGTGCGGCAGGCGTCGGATCTGGCCGATTTGCCAGTGGGGCGCAATGTCGTTGTGATCGGGGGCGGCATGACTGCTGTTGACGCGGCGGTGAAGTCGAAACTGCTGGGGGCCGAGCATGTCACGATTGCCTACCGCCGTGGGCGGGACGCAATGGGCGCCAGCCGGTATGAGCAGGACTTGGCCGCCTCGCACGGTGTTCGGATCATGACCAATGTTCAGCCTGTTGCGGTGCATGGCAACGGCGCAGCGGTCGAGATCGAGCTCGAATACACCTCAAGCCAGAATGGTCAGCTGACCGGAACCGGCGAGACCATACGTCTGCCTGCCGATCAGGTGCTGAAAGCGATTGGTCAAACGCTGGACGGCGCGCCAGAAGGTCTGGAACTGGACGGCAACAAGATCGCCGTCAGCGGGGCCGGACGCACCTCGATGGCCGGTGTTTGGGCGGGCGGCGACTGCGCTGCGGGTGGGGAAGACCTGACCGTGACCGCTGTGGCTGAAGGCCGGGATGCGGCGATGGACATCCACGCGAGCCTTGTTTCGTGATAGGGTGAGGCATTCAACTCATCCCATTCGCTGAGGTACCGTTATGTCCCAGATCGAAAACGCAGTTGCCCAACACTATACCACCGGTGCCCTGACCGATCGCGTGCGCGATGCGCTGAAAGCCAGTGGCGTGGACCCGGACGCGGCCACGGTCGCGGACCTGAAAGCCGGTGACGAGTTTCACACGGGCGGGGTTCTCGCCACGGATCACCTGTTTGCCCAGCTGTCGCCCACCCATGCGACGCGGGTGCTGGATGTGGGCTGCGGGATCGGCGGGACATCGCGTTATGTCGTGGACCGGTATGACTCGAGGGTGACAGGGGTCGACCTGACACCCGAATTCGTCGAAACGGCAACGGCGCTTAGCGAGATCGTGGGGCATTCCGACAAGGTCGAGTTCCATGTCGGGAGTGCTTTGGACATGCCGGTGCCGGATGCCGGGTTCGATCTGGCGGTGATGCTGCATGTGGGCATGAACATCGAAGACAAGGCCGGGCTGTTTGCCGAGGTGTCGCGCGCACTTGCCACGGGTGGCAGCTTTGCCCTGTTCGACGTGATGGCTGGTGCAACAGACGAACCGTTGGCTTTCCCCTTGCCTTGGTCGACTGTGGCCGAGACTTCGTTTGTGCACGCGCCAGAGGTCTATAAGGACGCAGCCGCATCGGCGGGGCTTGAATTGGTGACCGAGACGGATCGTACCGAATTCGCCATCAAGTTCTTCGAGGAAGTCTTTGCAAAGATTGCCGAAACCGGCCCCGCGCCGTTGGGCATCCACCTGATGATGGGTGATACGGCACCAGAGAAGTTTCAAAACTACGTCGCAAACCTGCATGCCGGGCGGATTCGCCCGACCGAGATGATTTTCAAGAAAACCGGCTGAGGAGCCGGAAAGGAGTACCCATGGCTGACCTGACGACAGACTTTCTGGGCATTTCCAGCCCCAACCCCTACTGGCTGGCCTCGGCCCCGCCGACCGACAAGGAATACAACGTCCGCCGCGCCTTCGAGGCCGGATGGGGTGGTGTGGTCTGGAAGACACTGGGGGCCGAGGGCCCTCCGGTCGTGAACGTCAACGGCCCGCGTTACGGGGCCATATATGGCGCGGATCGGCGGTTGCTGGGGCTCAACAATATCGAACTGATCACTGACCGGCCCTTGGAAGTGAACCTTGAAGAAATGGCGCGGGTCAAGGCGGATTACCCGGACCGCGCGCTGATCGCTTCGATCATGGTGCCGTGCGAGGAAGAAGCGTGGAAAGCCATCCTTCCGCGTGTTGCCGAAACCGGCGCGGACGGCATCGAACTGAACTTCGGCTGCCCGCACGGGATGAGCGAGCGGGGAATGGGGTCTGCCGTAGGGCAGGTGCCGGAATACATCGAAATGGTCACCCGTTGGTGCAAGATGTACTATGACCGCCCGGTCATCGTGAAGCTGACGCCGAACATCACCGACATCCGCAAACCTGCAGCTGCGGCGCGGAATGGTGGGGCAGACGCGGTATCGCTGATCAACACGATCAACTCGATCACCAGCGTCAACCTGGACACGTTCAGTCCCGAGCCTTCGATTGATGGCAAAGGCAGCCATGGCGGCTATTGCGGCCCTGCAGTCAAGCCGATTGCGTTGTCGATGGTCTCGGAAATCGCACGGGCCGAGGCGACGCATGGCATGCCGATTTCCGGCATTGGCGGCGTCACCACGTGGCGCGACGCGGCAGAATTCATCTCGCTGGGTTGTGGCAATGTGCAGGTCTGCACGGCGGCCATGACCTATGGGTTCAAGATCATCGATGAACTGACGGCGGGCTTGTCCGAATGGATGGATGAGAAAGGCTATACCAGTATTTCCGAAGTTGTTGGGCGGGCGGTGCCCAATGTGACCGACTGGCAGTATCTGAACCTGAATTACATCGCCAAGGCCAAGATTGATCAGGACCAGTGCATCAAATGCGGCCGCTGCTATGCCGCCTGTGAAGACACCAGCCACCAGGCGATTTCGATGTCGCCGGATCGCGTGTTCGAGGTGATCGATGAGGAATGCGTCGCCTGCAATCTCTGCGTGGATGTCTGCCCGGTCGAAGGCTGCATCTCGATGGAGCCGATGGCCGCGGGCGCGGTGGATCCGCGCACCGGCAAGGTTGTTCAGGAGGAATATGCCAACTGGACGTCCCACCCGAACAACCCGATGGCGAAAGCCGCCGAGTAAGAGATACCGGTATCCCGCAAAAACCGGTTCGGTGATACAGTGACGCTGACGGACAGGATCAAAGGAGAATGTCATGCCAGCGGCACCACCGGGCCGGAACAAGGGTGGCAACCGGGTCACAAAGCTTGACCGGGACACATCCAAAAAGAATGTCGCCCTGTCCAAAGCCAAACAGCGTGATGCGCTGGCGGCAAAGAATTTCGTGCTGCACCAAAAGCAGGTCAAAAAGGACCTGGATCAGATGATCAAGCTGCGCCGCTCGATCGAAGAAATGCTGAAAAAGCTGAAAGAGGATCGTCAGCTGGATCAGCGTTTTCTGGGGCAGGTCAAGAAAAAGGTCAAAGCATTACAGGACTTTGACAAATTCATCAAAGCGTCCGAGCGTGAGCATTCCATCGGCGTCCAGCAGCCCAAGATGTATACCGCCATCGTACGGGATGCCGGGAAAGTGCCCAAGATCAACACGGTTAACACAATGGGCGATCTGACCATATTGCTGGCCATGGCCATCGTGATTTTGAAACGAATTCTGGCTCTGAAACCGGCGAAATAAACCTTAGGGTGTTAGCAGTTTGCGATAGAGCATCTCGACAAAGGGTTCGGCCCCTTCGAACGGGTCTTCCTCGCCCAGAATGGCGCGGACCTGCACGTCAAAGTCGGCGTAGTGCTGGGTCAGGGCCCAGATCGAAAAGAACAGATGATAGGGGTGCACGTGGGCAATTTTACCGTCATCCATCCATCTGGTCAGGATCTCGGATTTCGAGTCGACCAAGGCCTTGAGGTCGGTGGACAGGGCATCATGTATGCGCGGCGCGCCTTGTACGAGTTCATTGGCAAACAGGCGGCTTTCGCGCGGCAACTCTCGGCTCATCTGCAGTTTGCGCTGGATATAGGACAGGATTTCCTGCATCGGATCGCCGTTTTCATCCAGATCGTGCAAAGGTGCCAGCCAAACGTCCAGCAAACCGGACAAAAGCGCGGTGTGGATCGCCTCCTTCGAGGGGAAATAATACAGCAGGTTGGGCTTGCTCAGGCCGGCCTCGGCCGCGATCTGATCGACGGTCGCCCCGCGAAACCCATGCGCCGAGAACACGTTCAAAGCGGCTTCGAGAATCGCGGCGCGGTTCTTTTTCTGAATTCGGGTTGGTGCGCGGTCTTTGGGCATGGTTCCTGCGTGTCTCTTTTTACGCCAAGTGAGTGTGAATTATGCGGAAAAATTCCGCTGTGTTTCGCAATTTCTTGACTGATGTTGAACCCGTGATAGCGTGAGTTTGACCAGATGGTCAAATCAAGACACCAAAAGCGAGCCAAATCGCAAGCGACAGGGAAAAAGACAATGGCAGCTCCGGCGCAGAATCTCAGGATCAATGGCGACAGGTTGTGGGACAGCCTGATGGAAATGGCCAAGATTGGGCCCGGCGTCGCGGGCGGTAACAACCGCCAGACATTGACCGATGAAGACGCCGAAGGCCGCGCCCTGTTCCAGACATGGTGCGAGGATGCAGGCTGTTCCATGGGGCTGGACCAGATGGGTAACATGTTTGCCCGGCGCGAAGGCACGGACCCGGATGCGCTGCCGGTCTATGTGGGCTCTCATCTTGATACGCAGCCGACGGGTGGCAAATATGACGGCGTTCTGGGCGTGCTTGGGGGATTGGAGATCATTCGGACCCTGAATGATCTGGGGATCAAGACCAAACATCCCATCGTGGCGACGAACTGGACCAATGAAGAAGGCACGCGATACGCGCCTGCCATGCTGTCCTCGGGCGTGTTTGCCGGGATGCACACGCAGGATTGGGCCTACGGTCGCGAAGATGCGGAAGGCAAGAAATTCGGTGATGAATTACAACGGATCGGCTGGCGCGGCGATGAAGAGGTCGGCGCGCGCAAGATGCATGCGTTCTTTGAGTTGCACATTGAACAGGGGCCGATTTTAGAGGCCGAAGGCAAGGATATCGGGGTCGTCACCCATGGTCAGGGGCTGAGTTGGACTCAGATAACCGTGACCGGCAAGGATGCGCATACCGGATCGACGCCGATGCCGATGCGCAAGAATGCAGGTCTGGCGATGGCGCGGATACTGGAGAAGGTGGATGAGATCGCCTGGTCTCATGCGCCCCACGCCGTGGGGGCAGCGGGGCATATCGACGTTTACCCGAACTCGCGCAATGTGATCCCGGGAAAGGCGGTGTTCACGGTCGATTTCCGCTCGCCCGAGTTGGATGTGATCACCGATATGGAGAACCGTCTGCGCGTCGCGGCCGAGGACATTGTCAATGAGATGGGCCTTGAGATCGAGTTCGAGAAGGTCGGCGGTTTTGATCCGGTCAAATTCGATGATGGATGTGTTGCAGCCGTTCGCGATGCGGCGGAACGGTTGGGTTATTCGCACACGGACATCATCTCGGGCGCCGGGCATGATGCCTGCTGGATCAACCGGGTGGCACCGACTGCGATGGTGATGTGCCCGTGTGTGGATGGGCTGAGCCATAACGAGGCCGAAGAGATCAGCAAGGACTGGGCTGCCGCCGGGGCGGATGTTCTGTTTCATGCGGTCGTCGAGACGGCGGAAATCGTGAAATAGGGGGCGCTGCCCCCGTCGCCCTAGGGCGACTCCCCCGAGGTATTTTTGAACAGAAGAAGCAAGTGGCGCAGACCACATCAGGGAGTTTAACATGAGCACAGTCATCAAGAACGGAACCGTTGTTACGGCAGATTTGTCTTACAAGGCCGATGTGCTGGTCGAAGGGGGCGTGATCATTGAGATCGGGATGGGCCTGAAAGGCGACACCGAGTTGGACGCGACCGGATGTTACGTCATGCCGGGCGGCATCGATCCGCATACGCATCTGGAGATGCCGTTCATGGGGACTTATTCCAGCGACGATTTCGAAAGCGGCACGCGGGCGGCTTTGGCGGGTGGGACGACCATGGTGGTCGATTTTGCGCTGCCAAACCCGGGCGAGAGCCTGCTGGATGCGTTGAAGCGCTGGGACAACAAGTCGACGCGTGCGAATTGCGATTACTCGTTTCACATGGCGGTGACCTGGTGGGGCGAGCAGGTGTTCAATGACCTCAAGACGGTGATAGAGACGCGCGGGATCAACACGTTCAAGCATTTCATGGCCTACAAGGGCGCGTTGATGGTGAACGATGATGAGTTGTTCGCCTCGTTCAAGCGTCTGGCCGAGCTGGGCGGCACCGCCATGGTCCATGCCGAGAATGGCGATGTGGTGGCGGAGCTGAGCGCCAAACTGCTGGCCGAGGGCAATACCGGCCCCGAGGCGCATGCCTATTCCCGCCCGCCGCAGGTGGAAGGCGAGGCGACAAACCGGGCCATCATGATCGCGGATATGGCGGGCGTGCCGCTTTATGTCGTGCATACCTCGTGCGAAGAGGCGCATGAGGCCATTCGGCGGGCCAAGATGCAGGGTAAGCGGGTGTGGGGAGAGCCTTTGATCCAGCACCTGACCCTGGATGAAAGCGAATATTTCAATCAGGACTGGGATCACGCGGCGCGGCGGGTCATGAGCCCTCCGTTCCGGAACAAGCAGCATCAGGATAGCCTGTGGAACGGGTTGCAATCCGGCACGCTGAGCGTTGTGGCCACGGACCATTGTGCCTTTACCACGGAACAGAAACGTTATGGCGTGGGGGATTTCACCAAGATCCCGAACGGGACTGGTGGGCTTGAAGACCGGATGCCGATGCTGTGGACGCATGGGGTGAATACCGGGCGTCTGACCATGAACGAGTTCGTGGCGGTGACCTCAACAAACATCGCCAAGATATTGAATTGCTATCCGAAAAAGGGCGCCGTCCTGGTTGGCGCGGATGCCGATCTGGTGGTTTGGGATCCTGAGAAATCCAAAACCATCAGCGCGGGCACTCAGCAATCGGCCATCGACTACAACGTCTTCGAAGGCAAAGAGGTCAAGGGCCTGCCACGCTTTACCCTGACACGTGGTCAGGTCGCTGTGCATGATGGAGAGATCCGCACGCAGGAAGGCCATGGCGAGTTTGTAGCGCGTGAGGCGAATACGACCGTGAACAAGGCGTTGAGCACATGGAAAGAGCTGACCGCGCCGCGACCGGTTGAGCGGACGGGTATTCCGGCAACGGGCGTATGACGCAGATGAGCCGTCTTGCGGCGGCTCAAATCCACTCTTTTCAAGGCAATGGAATGAATACTGAAAGTAAGACCCCGTCCGTGATCGAAGCCAGGCAACTTGACCTGACGTTCCAAACCAATGACGGGCCGGTTCATGCCCTCAAGGATGTGAACCTGACAATCGACAAGGGCGATTTTGTCAGCTTCATCGGCCCCTCGGGCTGCGGTAAAACCACGTTCCTGCGCTGTGTTGCGGCGTTGGAGACCCCGACCGGGGGAACCTTGACCGTGAATGGCATGACCCCGGATGAGGCGCGGCGCAAGCGGGCTTATGGGTATGTGTTTCAAGCGGCAGGCCTGTATCCGTGGCGGACCATTGCCAAGAACATCAAACTGCCGCTTGAGATTATGGGTTATTCCTCGGCGGAACAGGATGAGCGTGTTAGGAACGTACTGGAACTTGTTGATCTTGAAGGGTTTGGTGGGAAATTTCCATGGCAGTTGTCCGGCGGCATGCAGCAACGGGCCAGCATCGCGCGAGCCTTGGCCTTTGATGCCGATATCCTGCTGATGGATGAACCGTTCGGGGCGTTGGACGAGATCGTGCGTGACCACCTGAACGAGCAGCTTTTGGCACTTTGGGCACGGACCGAGAAGACGATTGGCTTCGTGACCCACTCGATCCCCGAGGCGGTGTATCTGAGCACCAAGATCGTGGTCATGAGTCCCCGGCCCGGGCGGATCACAGATGTGATCGACAGCCCCTTACCGAAGGAGCGGCCCTTGGACATTCGTGACACTCCGGAGTTTATCGAAGTTGCGCATAGGGTGCGCGACGGGCTGCGGGCGGGGCATTCCTATGATGACTGACGCCGTCCAAATCAGACGCGCAAGGCCCGAGGATGTGGAGGCATGCGCGAGGGTGGTTCATGACTGGGCCAGCCAAACCAACTGGATGCCGGACGAACTGCCCGTAGGTCAAATCGCCGACATGATCCGCAAGGCGTTTGATGCGCGCGAAATCTGGGTGACCGGAGACCCGATTGATTGCTATATGTCGGTCGATCCAAAGGAAAACAAAATCGGTGGGCTCTATTGCAGCCGAACCGGACAGGGGATCGGCAAGAGATTTGTCGATCAGGCCAAAGAGGGGCGGGACTTTCTTTGGTTGACCACCCACACCCCCAACACGGCGGCGCAGCGATTTTACCGGCGCGAAGGGTTTGAGGTGACAGCCGAGGAACCGCCGGTGCCTCCGGACACCGTTCCTGTCCTCCGGATGGAGTGGCGGGCATGAAACAGTTCTTTGCAGTCATGACCGTTCTGCTGGCCATTGTTGTGCTGTGGTATCTGGCGGTTGCACCGATGAACATCCGTGTCTCGCTGGATCAGGCCGAACGTGCGGGCGAAACCGTCACGCCCGAGGCGTCACGGGACCGTCAGCAGGTCTCGGTCTGGGTTCTGATGACGCAGAATTCAGCGCATATCGTTCGCGGGTACGAACTCGACCGTCCGCGCCTGCCGACCCCGGTTCAGGTGGGGCAGGAGCTGTGGAAAACCACTGGTGAGATGGCGATGCGCGGGCGGGCCATGTCAAAGCGGTCGTTGATCTATCATGGGTGGATCACGTTACAATCCACCCTTTGGGGTTTCGTACTTGGCACTGCCGTGGGCATTCTGGGGGCCGTCGCCATTGTCTATTCCCGCGTTGTCGACATGAGCCTGATGCCATGGGCCATCATCAGCCAAACGGTGCCGATTGTGGCGCTGGCCCCGATGATCATTGTCCTGAGTTCGCAATTGGGGATCGAGGGGCGTGGGGTGCCCAAGGCCATTATCTCGGCCTACTTGTGTTACTTCCCGGTTCTGGTCGGGATGGTCAAAGGGCTGCGGTCGCCTGCCGTTTCGCAACTGGATTTGCTCAGAACCTACAATGCAAACGGACTGCAGGCGTTTCTGAAGCTGCGCCTGCCGTCCTCGGTGCCGTATCTGTTTACCTCGCTGAAGGTGGGGATCGCGGCGGCCTTGGTGGGGACGATTGTGGGCGAGTTGCCGACGGGTGCAATCTCGGGCCTGGGTGCGCGGATATTGATCGGGGATCAGTTCGGCACGCCGCTGGCCATCTGGGCAGCGCTGTTTGCGGCGGCCATTCTGGCGGGCATCCTGGTGACCTTGCTGGACGTGCTGCAACGGGTGACCCTGAACCGCATGGGGATGGGCGCATGAACTGGCTGATCTTTTCCCTGATCTTCTGGGCCGGTGCCTGGTGGCTGAATGCCTGGCTGGCGCGGTCGATCTATCGCGACTCGAAGGGTATTCGGGTCTTTGTGCCGGTGCTGTTTGGTGTCACGCTGCTGATCCTGTGGGAAGGGCTGGTGCGTGGCCTCAACGTCTCACCCGTGATCCTGCCGCCGCCGTCTATGGTGGCGCAGACCTTTGCGAATTCGACGGATATTCTGTGGCAGGATTTTACCCAGACCGTCTTTAAAGGGGCGTTCACCGGCTTTGCCATCGGCAGCAGCGCCGCTTTCGTAACTGCAATCCTGATCGACCGGTCCGTGTTCCTGACACGCGGGCTGCTGCCCATCGGGAACTTTGTCGCGGCCCTGCCCATCGTGGGGATTGCGCCCATTCTGGTCAGTTGGTTCGGGTTTGACTGGCAATCCAAGGCGGCTGTTGTCGTCGTGATGGTGTTTTTCCCGATCCTCGTGAACACGGTGCAGGGCCTGCGCGAAGCGGACGCCATGCAGCGCGATCTGATGCGCACCTATGCGGCCAGTTATATGCAAACGCTGATCAAGCTGCGCCTGCCTGCGGCGATGCCGTTTGTTTTCAACGGCCTCAAGATCGCCACGACGCTGGCGCTGATCGGGGCTATCGTGGCCGAATATTTCGGATCGCCCACGCGCGGCATGGGCTTTCGGATTTCGACCGGGGTGGGCAGCCTGTCCATCGATCTGGTCTGGGCCGAGATTGCTGTGGCGGCCATGGCGGGGACGGTGTTCTATACATTGGTGGCAGGGCTCGAAAAGGTGGTAACCTTCTGGCACCCCTCACAACGCGGATAACAAAAAGAAGACTTAACAGACCCCGAAAACGGGGCACAACACGCAACTAGGAGAAGATGAAGATGAAAAAGCTACTCAGCGGGGCGGTTGCCGCCTTTAGCCTGGCCGCCAGTTCAGCACTGGCCGCAGATGAGGTGACCTTGCAGCTTAAGTGGGTCACGCAGGCTCAGTTCGCTGGCTACTATGTGGCGAAGGACAAGGGGTTTTATGAGGAAGAAGATCTGGACGTGACCATCCTGCCGGGTGGTCCGGATATTGCACCTGAACAGGTCATCGCCGGCGGCGGAGCAGATGTTATCACCACTTGGATGGCTGCCGGGTTAGCAGCGCGTGAGCGTGGCGTCCCATTGGTCAATATCGCCCAGCCGTTCAAGACAGGCGGGCTGCAGGTAAATTGCCTGAAATCTACAGGAGTGAAAACTCCCGAAGACTTCCCTGGTCGGGTCATGGGGGTTTGGTTCTTCGGTAATGAATATCCGTTCTACGCCTGGATGGCCTCGCTTGGTATCGAAACGGACGGCGCGGATGAAAATGGTGTCACTGTCATGAAGCAGGCGTTTTCAGCTGATCCTTTGATCCAGGGGCAGGCGGACTGTATCTCGACTATGACGTACAACGAGTACCGGCAAATTCTACAAGCTGGCATCGCTCCGGAAGAGCTGGTGACCTTCAACTATCTGGATATGGGTTTCGGTATGCTTGAAGACGGTCTTTATGTCATGGAAGACAACCTGAACGATCCTGCATTCGTCGATAAGATGCAGCGGTTCGTGCGTGCCTCTATGAAGGGCTGGAAGTATGCAGCAGAAAACCAGGAGGAGGCGGCTGAAATCGTCCTGGAATTTGACCAGACCGGAGTGCAAACGTTGGACCACCAGATTTACATGGTTGGCGAAGTTGCCAAACTGATCGAGGGTTCGGACGGGTCTCTGGACCCGGCGGATTACGAGCAGACGGTCAATACGCTTCTTTCGGCCGTATCCGCGGACAACCCGGCGATCACCAAACAACCCGAAGGTGCCTGGACGCATCAGATCACCGATGCGGCATTGAACTAAGCCAAACGGGCATTTCGCACGTCACGACGCGGTCCCAAACGGGGCCGCGTTATTCATTCCGACTGTCGGAATTGTGTATGTACTTGGGGTCAAATCGGGCTAGTATTTCCTTGTAATTTATCGCATTTCATCCGATTTGCGTTGCAACTGGGAAAATAATGCAGGGATTTGCATCAGAATTCAGCGGCGCGCTGTCTTTGATCCTCAATGGGGATGCAGAGCTGTGGGCCATTGTGCTTCTGTCCCTGAAAGTTTCCCTGTTTGCGGTACTGATTTCTGCGCTGATCGGGATGCCGGTTGGGGCAGCTCTGGCTGTTGCCCGGTTCCCCGGACGGCGGGTTCTGATCGTGCTGATGAACGCGCTGATGGGCTTTCCGCCGGTGGTGGTGGGGCTGTTGGTGTATCTGATGCTGTCCCGTTCGGGGCCGCTGGGCGTGCTTGAACTGCTTTATACGCCCACCGCAATGATCATCGCTCAGGTCGTGCTGGTGACGCCCATCGTGGCCGCGCTGACCCGACAAGTGGTTGAGATGCTGGCCGAGGAGTATTCGGAACAACTCCGGTCGCTTGGGGTGTCGCGTCTGGCCTCGGTTCCGGTGCTGCTGTGGGATGCGCGGCTTGCTCTGATCACAGCATTGCTGGCCGGGTTTGGCCGCGCGATTGCCGAGGTCGGGGCGGTGATCATCGTGGGCGGCAATATCAACCACGTGACGCGGGTGATGACCACGACGATCGCGCTGGAAACCTCGAAAGGCAATCTGGCGCTGGCGCTGGCTTTGGGTGCGATCCTGATCGGGATTGCGGTGGCCGTGAATGCGATGGTCAGCGCCGCCAGCCTGCGGGCCGAGCAGGAGGGATTGCGCCATGCGTGATCTGGTCTCGGATATGACAAATCGCCTTCATGTCCGCGACGTGCAGATCCGCCGCAACGGGAAAGCTCTGCTGGACGTTGCTGATCTGACGTTGGACGGGCCGGGGCCGACCCTTTTGCTGGGACCGAACGGAGCGGGTAAAAGCCTGTTGCTGCGCTGTTTGCACGGGTTGATTGTGCCGGATCAGGGGCGGGTGATGCAGGACGACACACCGCTGAACGCCGATCACCTGTCGCGGCAGGCGATGGTGTTTCAGCAGCCGGTTCTGCTGCGACGCTCGGTCTCCGCCAATCTGGATTTTGTGTTGAAACGTCAGGGGCTGGCACGCGCCGCGCGCAAAGCCCGGATCGTTGAATTGCTGGCCGAGGGTGGGCTTGAGGACAAAGCCCGGCAATCCGCGCGTTCACTGTCAGGGGGTGAGGCGCAGCGGCTGGCGATCCTGCGCGCGCTGGCGGTGAACCCCGAGACTTTGTTTCTGGACGAACCCACAAGCGCGCTTGACCCAAATGCCACGCAGATGATCGAACGCATGATCCTGCGCGCGTCGTCTCGGGGTGTGCGGATCGTGATGGTCACTCATGACATCGGGCAGGCGCGGCGGCTGGCGGCGGATATTGTCATGATGCAAGGCGGCCATGTGGTTGAACATGGTTCCGCAAAGCAGGTTCTGGATGCCCCGCAAAGCGAGGCATCCCGGCGCTACCTGGCAGGCGGTTTGGTCACTTAGCAGGAAACTTGGAGGTCGCGATGGTTCGGGCAGTTTTGCGCGCAGCACTGGTGGGTCTTGGCCTGATGGCAGGGACTGCTTTGGCAGAGGAGCCGTTCATTGTCGTGCAATCCACCACGTCTACCCAGAACTCGGGCCTGTTGGACTATATCCTGCCGGGGTTTGAGGCGGAGAGCGGGATCGATGTGCGCGTCGTGGCTGTTGGAACCGGTCAGGCCATTCGCAACGCGATCAATGGGGACGGGGATGTGCTGCTGGTGCATTCTAAGCCGGCCGAGGAGCAGTTCGTGGCCGATGGCTGGGGCGTTGAGCGATTTGACCTGATGTATAACGATTTTGTTCTGGTCGGACCGAAATCGGACCCGGCTGGCGTCAAGGGCGGGTCGGATATTCTGTCTGCATTGGCGGCGATTGAGGCGGTAGAGGCCGTTTTTGTCTCGCGCGGGGATGACAGCGGTACGCACAAGGCCGAGCTCGGCCATTGGGCGGAGGCCGGTATTGATCCGACCGAGGCGTCCGGGACGTGGTATCGCGAAACCGGCTCGGGCATGGGGGCGACGTTGAACGTGGCCAGCGGCATGGGGGCCTATACGCTGACCGACCGGGCAACCTGGCTGTCCTTTGGCAACCGGGGCGATCTTGAAATACTGGTCGAGGGCGACCCGCGTTTGTTCAACCAATATGGCGTGATCCTTGTGAACCCCGACAAACACCCCACAGTGCGCGCCAACGCAGGGCAGAGGTTTATCGACTGGCTGCTGGGGCCGGGCGGTCAGGCGGCCATCGAGTCATTCCGGCTGCAGGGGCAGCAGGTGTTCTTTCCCAACGCGCAGTGAATTGGCCTGCGGCCAATGCCTTCGGCGAGAGTATTTTTGAAAAGATGAAGTTTTACCCGCTGGCGCCATTATGGTGGATCTGTCCCAATCCGTTCAGATCGTAGCCGCCGAATTCGGAGGCCCGGGCGTGGAATTGGTCGGAACGCAAGAAGCGCAGCAATTTCTGCATCGGTGGGTCGAAATAGGCGCGTCGCCAGATGGCCAGATCCAGTCTTTCGGAATGGGTCGGGGCAAAGCCAAGATTGTAGAGGCTGGCTAGCGCACCCAGACCGAACCCGGCCTCGGCTTTTGTGTCGTACAAGGTGATGGCCAGTTCCTCTTCGGTGCGGGCGCAGTTTGGCAGGGCGTTCAGATCATCCCGTGTCATGCCATGCGCTTCGAGCTGCGCGTCAAACAGGCGCTGGCTTGCGGCACTGTTCTGGCGCAGGATGACGCGCCGATTTCTAAGGTCGGCAAACCCGCTAATGTCGGTGACACCGGGGGCGAGCAATAACCCGCGCTGCCGCTGGGCAATTTCGACCAGAACCATGGGCGCTTCGCCCAACGCATCGCGCAGGGAGGTTGTGTTGAACCCATCTTCTTCGTGGATGTGCAAGACCGCGGCTTGCGCGCTGCGATCTGCAAGGCGGGTCAGCCCGTCGAAAGAGCCGTCATAATAAGTCGCCAACCCCGATCCGCTTTCCCGCAGCGCCCAATCCAGCAGAGGATCATGGCTGCCCGCGACGATGGCGGGCAGGGGTGGTTCGGCCACCTGCGGACCGGATCGAGAGGCGTTGAGCCATGCGATCACCTCGGCGCGGGGGAACAGCAGTTTTCCCATGGCGCGGACGCAGGGCACCTCGCCCGAGGAGGCCAGATCGTAGGCCTTTCGCTCGCCGATCCGCAGCAGGTCGGCCAGTTCTTTGGTGGTCAGGTAGTCGGACATTCAGTCAAGGCGCACGGCTGAGCCGGAAGTGGCCTCTTCGGCGCTAAAGCCCATCTGCTCCAGCGTGTAAGGGGCTGCAACGGTGATGACGACCATCGCGGCCAGGGCGGCAAAAAAGGCTTTCATGGTCTCCTCCGGGTTCAGTCCTGGTCAACCGTTGCGCGGCGTAGAAAGGCGATCAAATCGTCCCGGTCCTGTGCTTGGGTAATCCGCTGCATCGGCATCTTTGACCCTGGAATGTAGTGATCCGGCCCTTCTTCGAAAAGGGCATTTATCGTCTCATCATTCCAAATGATATCAGTGTCTTGTAAGGTTTCCGAGTAGAAATAGCCCGGCAAGGTTCCGGCCGGGCGACCGAACAGTCCATACAGCGTTGGACCGGCGCGTCGTTGCCCATCAGGTGTCAGGCTGTGGCAGATCGAGCATTTGCGGGCGAATTGGCGCTCGCCATTGCTCATTTCGTCTGGGTTTTTCAGAAAGCTTGGCTCGACAGCGGCCATTTGGTCTTGATCGCCAAGGGCTGAAACCGGCCAGCTATACATGGCGTCGTCGATGCCGCCCGCGTGGATGTTCTGCCCGTCGGCGGAAAAGGCCAGCGCCCAGACCGGCCCGCGCAGGGTGGCGCGGAAATCCTGCGCGATGCGCCATTCGGTCGTGTCGATCACCATGATGTAGCCTTCGCCATCACCAACCGCCAGCAAGCTGCGGTCGGGGCTGAGGGCAAGCGCAAGGATCGGGCGGCGGTCGAGGGTGAAGTCTCGTTCTTCCCGCGTGGACAGGTCCAGAATGCGCGTGACGCCGTCAACCGCGCCATAGGCGATCCAGTTGTCCTGCGTGTTCAGGATCAATTCGTTGATGCCAAAGCCATGCTCGACCAACCGATCTGTTTCCTGACCGGTGGCAACATCCCAAAGCCGCAGAGCGCCATCGACCCCCGCAGAATAAAGATGCGCGCCATCTGGCGAAAAGGCCACTGCGTTCACACCGCTGCCGGTTGGTCCAAGCAAAACAGGGTCTGACCCGTCGACCGGCCAAAGCCCGATGGTGCCATCCCAACTGGCTGTGGCAACGTGGGTTTTCGAAGCTGCAAGCCCGACGATCTTGCCTTTGTGCTGGCCGACAATTGCACCGCCGGGCCAGCGACGCAAGGTGAAATCGTCCCCGGCGGAATAGATCGCGGTTCCGTTGAACACGACGCTGTTGACGGCGGCTTCGTGGCCTTCAAGCCATTCGGGGGATTTGCCCGACCATAGACCCACGGAATTGTCGAAACTGGCCGTCGCAATGCGCCCGTCCGGCGCGGTGGCGATCCCCATGATCGGGCCGCCATGACCCTTGAGCGTGAAGAACTCGGACCAGGCGGGCAGGGGGACCAGCGCCAGGGCCAGGATCAGCCCGCGCATCTATTCTGCGGGTGAAGCCGCTGCTTTACCGGCCTCTTTTTCCTGCACCTCTTCCAGCCACAGCGAGTGGTGCTCGCGCGCCCATTGCTCTTCGACCTCACCGGTTCCCATGGCATCGAATGCGCCCTCCATCCCGACCGAGCCGAGGTAGATATGGGCGATGATGATGGCAATGAAGACATAAGCCACCATAACGTGCCAGACCTGCGCATACTGCATCTCTTCCTGCGGTGCCATTTGTGTCGGCAGGTTCAGGCCCAATGCTTGCGGAATGCCGGTGGCGTTTGCGACCGAGAAAGTCTTGGCAAACATCGGCAATTCAAACGGGAACAGCAGCGACAGGCCCGACAGGCTGATCGAGACGCCCAGCAGGATGCAGGCCCAGAAGATGATCTTTTGACCGGCGTTGAACTTTTTGGCGGGCGGGTGAGAGCCTTTGGTGAAAAGCCCCCCTCCGGCAGCCAGCCATTTCAGGTCCGTGCGGTTTGGTATGTTGTGGGCGATCCAGTTCACGGTGACGATGATGAGCCCAAGCATAAAGGCCCAGGCCAGGTTGTTGTGCAGCCATTTGCAGCCCTGGGCGATGGTCGCGAAGCCTTCCTTGCCGAAGATCGGGATCAGGAAGTCGCGCCCATAAAGCGTCAGCAGGCCGGTAAGGCCGAGGATCAGGAAGGACCCGGCAAACAGCCAATGCCCGAAGCGTTCAAAACTGGTAAAGCGCAGGACAGTCCGGCCGGTTTTCTCGCCATCAATACGGATTTTTCCGCGGATCAGGAAGAACAAGACGATGATCGCAAGCATTCCTGCGACGATATAGCCGCCGTATTCGCGCAACGGTCCGGTGCGGAATTCCCACCACCACATGCCGCCGTCCTGTATCAGAACACTGTCGGCAGGCCCACGAGATGAGACGGTGACGACTGCCGAACCAAAGCGCAACGCACGGTAGACATCGCTGTCCGATGACACGCCGCTTGGGCCAAACTGGCCCAGCAGACCCTCGACATTGCCCTGGCCGGTGTTTTCCGAACGATAGGCGTTATCCACCTGTTCGCCGCGCTGTCGGGCCAGAATATCCTCAAGCGTCGTCGCGCCGCCGGTCGAACTGCGCTCGGTCGTGGGGGCAGGTGCTTCGGTCTCGTCGGATTGCGCAAGTGCGGCCTGCGCCAGTCCAATCGTAAGCGATAGTGCGAAGAATAAGCGGAACATCTGAACCTCGGTCAAAATTCCAAAGCAGGCGACCCGCACGGGCGGGTCACCTGAGTTTGATGCAGACGGTTTATCCGTCTTTCTGGTCGTAGGCCGTGCCCCAACCCCACGCGCCCGAACCAAACCCGCGCGCGACGACGCGCTCGCGGTAGATGGCCGAGACCACGTCGCCGTCACCGGCAAGCAGGGCCTTGGTGGAACACATCTCGGCGCAGATGGGCAGTTTGCCCTCGGCGATCCGGTTGCGACCGTATTTGGCGAACTCTGCGGTCGAGTGCGTTTCCTCGGGACCGCCGGCGCAGAAGGTACATTTGTCCATCTTGCCGCGCGATCCGAAGTTGCCCGCCTGCGGGTATTGCGGCGCGCCGAACGGGCACGCGTAGAAGCAATAACCACAGCCAATGCACAGGTCCTTGGAGTGCAGGACAACCCCTTCTTCGTTCTGATAGAAGCAGTCGACCGGGCACACCGCCATGCAGGGCGCATCCGAGCAATGCATACAGGCCACCGAGATCGAGCGTTCGCCCGGGTCACCGTCATTGATCGTCACCACCCTGCGGCGGTTCACGCCCCACGGCACCTCGTGTTCGTTCTTACAAGCGGTGACGCAGGCATTGCACTCGATGCAGCGTTCGGCGTCGCAGAGAAATTTTGCTCTTGCTGCCATTTTTCTCTTCTCCTCCCTTACGCTGACCAGATTTTGCAGAGAGTCGCTTTGGTCTCCTGCATCTGGGTCACTGAATCGTAGCCATAGGTCTGGGCGGTGTTGGTACTTTCACCCAGCACATATGGGTCTGCACCGGCGGGGTATTTGTGCCGCTGGTCCTCGCCCTGGAAATGGCCACCAAAGTGGAACGGCATGAAGGCCACACCGGCACCGACCCTGTTGGTCAGCATCGCCATCACCTTGACCTTGCCACCCTCAGGACCTTCGACCCAGACCTGTGACCCGTCACGAATGCCCAGGTTGTTGGCATCGCGGGGATTGATCTCGACGAACATGTCCTGCTGAAGCTCGGCCAGCCACGGGTTCGACCGTGTCTCATCACCGCCGCCTTCATATTCGACCAGACGACCTGACGTTAGGATTATCGGGTAATCCTTTGAAAAGTCGTTCTTTTGGATCGAAGCATAAAGGGTGGGCAGGCGATACGCGTGCCGGTCTTCGTAGGTCGGATAATCCTCCACCAGATCGCGCCGGTTGGTATAGAGCGGTTCGCGATGCAGCGGGATCGGATCCGGGAAGGTCCAGACAACCGCGCGGGCTTTGGCGTTCCCGAAGGGCGCACAGCCATGCTCGATCGCAACCCGCTGGATGCCGCCGGACAGGTCGGTTTTCCAGTTGGTCTCTGGTCCCGCAACGGCGTCGATGGCTGCGCGTTCCTCAGCCGTCAGATCGCCGTCCCAGCCGAGGTCCATCAGCATCTGCATCGTGAATTCGGGATAACCATCCTGAATTTCCGATCCAACGCTATAGACCCCTTCGGCCAGCAGGTTGTCACCATCGCGTTCCACCCCGAAACGAGCGCGGAAAGTCAGGCCACCTTCGGCCACCGGCTTGGACATATCATAGAGGTTCGGTGTCCCCGTATGACCCATCTCGGCCGTGCCCCAGCAGGGCCATGGCAGTCCGTAATACTCGCCGTCGTTTGGCCCACCAATGGCTTGCAGCGTGGTTCTGTCGAACGTGTGCTGGTTGGCCATATGGCTTTTCAGACGCTCCGGCGACTGACCAGTATAGCCGATGGTCCAGAGGCCCGCGTTGAACTCACGCGTGATGCTTTCAACGTTGGGGGTCTCGGCATCCTCCATCTCGATATTGCGGAACAGACGATCCGCCCAGCCGAACTTGTTGGCGAACTTGGCCATGATGACCTCGTCCGGCAGGCTTTCGAACAGCGGATCCACCACCTTGTCGCGCCACTGAAGCGAGCGGTTCGACGCGGTGACAGAACCACGGGTTTCGAACTGCGTACAGGCGGGCAGCAGGTAAACGCCATCGGTGCGGTCATGCAGCACGGCGGAAACGGTGGGATACGGGTCGATCACGACCAGCATGTCCAGCTTCTCCATCGCCGTTTTCATTTCCGTCATCCGGGTCTGCGAGTTGGGCGCGTGGCCCCAAAGAACCATGGCGCGGACGTTGTTGTCCTGATCCATGTTGGCCGGGTCTTCCAGAACACCGTCGATCCAACGAGAGACCGGGATGCCGCGCTCATTCATCAGCGGCTTGTCCTTGCCTTCCTTGTCCTTGATCGTGGCGAACTGACCTTTAAGCCAATCCAGATCCTCACCCCAGACGCGGCTCCAATGGCCCCATGCCCCTGCGGACAGGCCGTAATAGCCGGGCAGAGTGTGGGACAGAACACCAAGGTCCGTTGCGCCCTGCACGTTGTCATGGCCGCGGAAGATGTTGGTGCCACCACCCGAGGTGCCCATGTTGCCAAGCGCAAGCTGCAGCACGCAATAGGCGCGGGTGTTGTTGTTGCCGTTGGTGTGCTGGGTTCCACCCATACACCAGATCACGGTGCCGGGGCGGTTGTTAACCATGGTCCGGGCAACGCGTTTCAGCTGCGAGCCGGGAACGCCGGTCACACGCTCGGTCTCTTCCGGGTTCCAGTTGGCAACTTCGGTGCGGATCTGGTCCATACCCCAGACACGGGTACGGATGAACTCTTTGTCCTCCCAACCGTTATCGAAGATGTGCCACAGGATACCCCAGATCAGCGCAACGTCTGTGCCGGGACGGAACCGGACATATTCATCCGCATGCGCTGCCGTGCGCGTGAATCGCGGGTCGCAGACGATCAGCGGAGCGTTGTTCTGCTCTTTCGCGCGTAGAACGTGCAGCAGCGAGACGGGGTGCGCCTCGGCCGGGTTGCCGCCGATGATGAAGATGGCCCGGGAATTGTGGATGTCGTTATACGAATTGGTCATGGCGCCGTAGCCCCATGTGTTCGCAACACCCGCAACGGTGGTTGAGTGGCAGATACGGGCCTGATGGTCCACGTTGTTCGTGCCCCAATAGGCGGCGAACTTGCGGAACAGATAGGCCTGTTCGTTATTGTGCTTGGCCGAGCCCAGCCAGTACACGCTGTCCGGCCCGGATTCCTGACGGATGTTCATCATGCCGTCGCCGATCTCGTCGATCGCCTGTTCCCAGCTGATGCGCTTCCACTCGCCGCCTTCCTTTTTCATCGGATATTTCAGGCGGCGTTCGCCATGGGCGTGCTCGCGGACCGAGGCCCCCTTGGCGCAGTGTGCACCCAGGTTGAACGGGCTGTCCCAGCCGGGTTCCTGCCCGACCCAGACACCGTTCCGCACTTCGGCAACCACGGTACAGCCGACCGAACAGTGGGTGCATACGGATTTGATGTTTTCAACGGCTGCGTTTGCCGCTGTCTGGGCGCTGGCTGGCGTCACGGTTCCACCCGTGGCGCTGATCGCGGCAAGGCCGCCGATCGTCAGGCCCGAGCCACGCAGGAATGCGCGGCGATCGACGGTTTTTTCGCCGACCTGGGACAGGATACTTGTCCGCTGGGGGCGTCTCGCAACCCCGTTGGTCTTTTTCCTTAACATTGGTTTCCTCCCTTGCTGGCCATGTAAGCCATGGCTGGCTTGGTGCTGGTGATGCCGACGTCAGGGCCAATCGCAACCGTCAGTCGGATGGTGAAAACGTCCGATCCTAGAACCGGGTGCTTTCATCGTCGCTCAAAAGCGCGTGCTTTCGAGATATGCGCGGGTGTGCGCGGTGTCCTGCATGCGGGTCTCATCCGTTGGCAGCTCGGCTGCTTCGGCCTGACCGCTCAGGCTGGCGGCGGCGACGGCAGCGGGTGCTGCGGTTCCGGCCAGTTTGAGGAAGTTCCGGCGCGTGGTGCCTTCTTCCTTGGTCTTGCTCATGGGCTCCTCCTGTCCCAGTTGCGATCTAGCGCCAAACGGGGCGCTGGCGAGTGACAGCGCATCACGCTGTCGTCATTCGGAATGCCTCGCGTTCGATCTCCATGAACACCCGACCGGCTGTGCCGACCGAGGCATAGAGAACCGACGCTTCGGCGGCTTCCAAATCCGAATAGAAATGTGCGGCCCAGGGGCCGATATGTTTGTTCCAGAACGCTTTTTGGTCTTCCAGCGTGGCGGGTGAGCCAAAGCGGCCTACGATCATACCCGCCATCATCTCCATCAGTGAGGCGATGTTGTCCTCGGGCTCGAACACATTCTGCGCCCGAGTGATCCCACGCGCGGCCATGTCGTTGCGAAGCTGCGCGAGGGGTTTTTCGTTCAGGAACCCGGTCAGGTAGAAACTTGCGTAAGGCAGCAATTCTCCACGACCCAGCCCAATGAACAGCGCGTTGAACTCACGCTCGGCGGCAGCGGGTTTGGTGACTTTTGCCACCCGCGCCATCGCCTGAATGGCCTGACCCAGATCGGTGTCGTCGCCGCTTAGGCCCGCCATCTGGTCCAAAAGCAACTGATCGGGCGGGCCAGCCAGCAGCAGACCCAGAAAGTTGTAGAAATCAGCGCGCAGCCGATCTTCGGCTGAGATGTCTATGGTCTGCGCGTTATCTGCGGTCATGCGTTATCCTTCGAATTCAAATCTCATACGGCGCGGGGCAGGGGGCAGTTCAGCCTCTTCCGGCTCGTGGGCGGCGGCTACCAAAACGGGTTCAGGAGGGGCTTGATCCAAAGCCGGTTCCTGTTCGATCTCAGGTGGCTCAGCCAGGTCTTGCGGCGTTTCTTCCTCTGCCTCAGCAGCTAGTGCTTCGACATGCGCCAACATGCCTTTGCCAACCTGATACGCTGTCTGGAGGTTCTCGATGACGCAGGCGGCGTCCGTGTAATCCTCGCCGTAATCGACCAGCCCATCCACATTGGCCAGCACCGGGTTCAGCCGCCACAACCGACGTAGCGCCCGACGACGCAGCCGATCCGGCACCGCCTTGGCCATGAAGCCCGAGACATCGTCGCCCGCCTGCAACTGATCCGGGTCGGGCAAGTTGAACTCGGCCAAAATTTCGGCGTCGGTCTTTTCTTCCAGTTCGGTGTGCTGTGCTGCGATAGCCTGTTCTTCTGCCGCAATCACTTCGGCCTCGGCTTCGGCCTGAACGGCAGCTTTGCGGCGGGACCAGAAATCGCGGGCTTGGGTCATTGCACAACCCTCCGTGGGGCGCGGTAGACGTCCGAGTCCTGCCGGATTCGCGCGTCGCCCTTGCCGTCCTCAATCAGATCGGTCCGTTTCTTGTCGCGACGGCGTTTGACGAAAACCTCATCGCGGTGGTGCTCAAGGGTAAAGTCCCGCATCCAGGCAATCAGGCCATCGGTCATCGGGATTTTTTCGACGATCTCTTCGCCGGTATCGGCGTAATCCTGACCTTCGAAGGGCGAGGCGGTGATCAGCACCGCATCCATCGGGCGTTTCCCGTCCAAAGCATCGCGCAGAACCAGATAGATCGAAGGCTGACCGTCAGACAGGTTGACCATGTAAGCCTCGGTCTCATCTGCCCACAAGGTCAGGGGCAGGGTGGCGGCGTGATATTCGACCGCTTCGCCTTCGCGCCGCAACTCCAGCCAATCGGCCGGGCCCGCTCCGGGCAGCGCCGCGACAGCGCGCCAGTTCCACTTGGCCCAGCGGGTCACACCGGGTGTTTTGCGCACTACGACGCCAACAGGCATTTCGATACGGCTTGCGGCCTTGGCCACTGGCTCCTCCCCGTAAGGCTCTCCCCTGCCTTACCTAGCGTCTACTATGGTACACATAGCGCTATCATGCCAAGTCTCAATGACGTGAAAACAGGCGTGATCACCTAGAATTTAACATGTGAAATTCCGACCGATTCAGTCGGAAAACAAGGGGATTTACGTTTTATCCAACAACTTGCCGCTGCCTGGGCGCAGGGGCTGGATTACTAGCGGCAGGATACCATCTAATGTAGACAAGTAAGGAAGCTGTCCGGGGGAGGGACATGGCCACCAAACTCATCCTATGTGACTGCGAAGGGTCACAGCCCGTTGACGCCGACCGGATAGGCTCTGCCTGCGATGTCGAATGTTCCAGAACCCACACCGCCCTGTGCACCCGCGAGCTTGGCTTGGTGGCCGAGTTCATGAAAGGCGATGATCCGGTTCTGATCGCCTGCGGGCAAGAGCAGGAGGTGTTCCGCGATCTGGCCGGGGATCTTGAGGTCGACATACCCGCCTTTGTAGACCTGAGGGACCGCGCCGGTTGGTCGGATCAGGCCCGGGACGCCGCACCCAAGATGGCCGCGTTGGCCGCCGAGGCGTTGGTGCCCTTGCCAATCACACCCAGCGTAGATGTGATCAGCGAAGGGACGTGCTGCATCATTGGCCCCGCCGAGGCTGCGTTTGAATTGGCGGAACGTCTGTCCGGTACCTTGGCGGTCACGGTTTTGACGTCCGAGGACAGTGTTCCCTTCAGCCGCGCTTTTGATGTGGTGCGCGGGCAAGTACGATTGGTCACTGGTGCCTTGGGGGGATTCTCGCTGCAGATCGATCAGGTTCAGCAGGTCGAACCGGGTGGGCGCGGGGCCTTCACATGGTCAGATCCCCGCGATGGTGCGAAATCCGCATGCGATATCCTGATTGACCTGACCGGCGGCACGGCCTTGGTTCAGGCCCCGACCAAGCGCGAAGGGTATCTGCGCGCTGACCCGCGCGATCCGGTGGCGGTTGCCCGTCTGGCCTTTGACGCCGCGCAGTTGGTGGGGACCTTCGAAAAGCCGCTATATGTCCGGTTGGAGGAAACCCTGTGTGCTCATTCCCGCGCCGAACAGGTTGCGTGCACCAATTGCCTCGACATCTGCCCGACTGGCGCAATCACCCCGGCGGGTGAGCATGTTGCGATTGACCCGATGATCTGCGCGGGTTGCGGGGCTTGCGCCGCCCTGTGCCCCTCGACCGCGATTACCTATGAGGACCCGCCCGTGTCGGCGATCCTGTCCCGGATGCATGTTCTGGCCCGCACTTACCGCCGGGCCGGAGGTGCAGCGCCGCGCCTGCTGGTGCATGATATCCACGGGGCCGAGATGATCCGTCTGGCCGCGCGCTTTGGCCGGGGTCTGCCCGCTAACGTGATCCCGATGGAGTTGAGCGTGATTTCAGGCTTTGGCCATGCAGAAATGCTGGCCGCCCTGGCCCATGGCTTTGCGCGGGTCGATATACTGCTTGCCCCCACAACCGAGCGGGACGCGCTGGACCAAGAGCTTGAACTGGCGAAAGCCATAGCCGGAGATGGCGCATTGGGACTAATTGATGAGGCTGACCCGGACACCGTGTCGGATCAGCTTTACGCGCAAGAGGTTCCGACACCGCTGGCCGATCCGGTTCTGCCCTTGGGCAACCGTCGGCAAATCACCCGGTTGGCTGCGCAGGCCCTGAACCCAGAAGCCGACGCGCCTTTGTCACTGCCGGAAGGTGCGCCATATGGGGCAGTTGCGGTGAACACCGACGCCTGCACCTTGTGTCTTAGCTGTGTGTCGCTTTGCCCATCGGGGGCATTGATCGACAACCCGGACAAACCGCAACTGAACTTCCAGCAGGACGCCTGCCTGCAATGCGGCCTTTGCCGGAATATCTGCCCGGAAGATGCAATTGCTTTGGTGCCGCAGCTTGACCTGAGCGATGCGGCCCTGTCCCAGCAGGTGTTGAACGAAGAAGAGCCGTTTGCCTGCGTGGAATGCGGCGCGTTGTTCGGGGTGAAATCAACGGTCGAGCGCATCATGGAGAAACTTTCAGGCACGCATCCGATGTTTGCCTCGTCCGAGCAGGCGCGGATGATCCAGATGTGTGACAATTGCCGGGTGAATGCGCAGTTCAAGATCCAGGACAATCCGTTCCAGTCCAATCCGAAACCTCGGGTGGTCACTACGGACGACTATTTCTCAAAACGGAAGGATCATTGATGCTGCAGCGGCGCGCCCAGATCCGCCGCATCGATGACCGAGACAAAGGCAAGGATGGCCTCAAGATCGTCCAGCGTCATTTCAACCGGATGAATGGGCGAGGGGCGCGACGGATCGAACGGCGGCGTCAATCCATCGATCTGCGTGAAAGCCGGGTGCGGGTTCAGCGCAAAGAAGGCCTGAAACCGTTCGGACCAGTCGGGCAGGGTGCGCAACACCGCAAAAGACGGGGTCGAGCCCAGACCGTTCATCCGGTTCTGAGGGCCGATCACATGGCACCTGCCGCAATGGGTCATCGACAGTTCCTCGCCCAATGCCGTGTCACCATCGGTGGTCGGGGTGTCGTCGGTAGTGACGACTTCGAAACTGGCGCTGAACGGCGCGCCTTGATCCGGTGCAAAACTCTCGACCGTGCGCTTGCCAATGTCCGACAGCAGCCAGTCACGGAACCGGGACTGGCGCGGGTCGTCCTGAATGCTCAGATGATAGATCACCGTATCGCGGGCAAAGACAGGATCGCCGCTGGGTTCAGCCGACAGCGTCATAACACCGTCTTCTGCGGCAATAACGCGTATCCCGGTCTTGAGTGAAAAGCGCGGAAGAATATGTTGCAAAAGGCCCGTGTCTGAAACCTCGGGCGGGGCGGCAAGGCCGATGGCCTCTTGCGACCCGGAAGGGGTGGCGGTGAGCGTCAGGCTGAGGCACAACAGGACAAAGCGCATGGCCAAACCTAACGGCCAATTGGCAAATGCGTCAAATGAACGAAGAAAGACGGAGACACATGCAATGAAAAGCAACCATGCGATGCAGGGTAAGGGGATGAAGGCATGAGTGTCCGTGACGCGGTTCTTGCAAACCTGAAAAAGATCACCGACCCGGTGTCCGGTCAGGATATCGTCAGCGCCGGTGTCGTGCGCGCGCTGAATGTCGAAGGTGACACCGTGCGGTTTGTGCTCGAGATCGATCCCAAGCAGGCCGAACGCATGGAACCTGTGCGCGCCGCTGCCGAACAGGCCGCGCAGATGGTGGACGGTGTCGCCAAGGTCTCGGCCATGTTGACCGCGCATTCCGACAAGGCCCCGCCGGATCTGAAGCCCAAGCCCAAACCCTCGCAAACCGGGCCGCAGGCGGTTCCGGGTGTGGATCGGATCATCGCCGTTGCCTCGGGCAAGGGTGGGGTGGGTAAGTCCACCGTCTCGGCCAACCTCGCCTGTGCCTTGGCCGCCGAGGGTCGGCGCGTGGGTCTGCTGGATGCGGATGTCTACGGCCCATCGCAGCCCCGGATGCTGGGTGTCTCGGGTCGGCCCGCCAGCCCGGATGGCAAGACGATCCTGCCGCTGCGCAACCATGGCGTCACCATGATGTCGATGGGTCTGATGACCAACGAAGGGCAGGCGGTTGTCTGGCGTGGCCCAATGCTGATGGGCGCGCTGCAACAGATGATGAGCCAGGTGCAATGGGGTGCGTTGGACGTGCTGATCGTCGATCTGCCACCCGGCACTGGCGACGTGCAACTGACGCTGAGCCAGAAGTTCCAGGTGGACGGCGCCATTGTCGTCTCGACCCCGCAAGATGTGGCCCTGATCGACGCCCGCAAGGGGATCGACATGTTCAATCAGCTCAAAACGCCCATCGTCGGTATGATCGAGAACATGTCGACCCATATCTGTTCCAATTGCGGGCATGAGGAACATATCTTTGGCCATGGTGGTGTCACCGCAGAGGCCGAGGCGCTGGGCGTCCCGCTGCTGGGTGAAATTCCGCTGCATCTGGACATCCGTCTGGCCGCTGACGGAGGTGCGCCCATCGTCGTCACCAAACCCGACAGCCCGCAGGCCGAAGCGTTCCGGAAGATCGCCCGCGACATGATTGCCAAGGGTAACGCATGACCGAACCGGTCTTCCCTCCGCTGCTGACGGGCCATCCTGCGCAGGGCGGGGAAGACCCGTTTGAGAAGGCGCCGGCCATGGCGGCACTGGGCTGTGATGCGGGGTCGGTGGTCTACAACATTCAGGCCGACCGCCTGCGCGTGGCCATCGTCTTCGCGCCTGAGGTGCCATTGCAGGATGCCATGGCGATGCTGCCGCTGTGCGCTGTGGGGTTCCAGAATGCGCTGGGCGCGCTGGCTCCGCCCGAAGTGGCCGTGCATCTTGGTTGGGACGGGCTGATCTGCGTGAATGGCGCGAAATGCGGACAGTTCCACGTCGCAGCCTCGACCACCGACCCGGATCAGATGCCCGACTGGCTGGTGATCGGATGGGAACTGGCGCTGCTGCAAACCAGCGATGCACCGGGGAACACCCCGGACATCACCGCGCTGTATGACGAAGGCTGCGCCGACGTATCTGCGACCCAACTGGTGGAAAGCTGGTCACGGCATATGCTGACATGGCTCAACCGCTGGCAAGAGGACGGCAACGCGCCGTTGCACGGCGAATGGCTGGGCCTTCTGCGTGGCGTCGGGGAACCGCTGACCGACCGGGGCGTCTTTCTGGGCACGGATGAGCGGTTCGGTATGCTGATCCGGGACGGCGAAGACACCCACTTGCGCCCGCTGACAGAATTATTGGAGACGACCTGATGAAACTCGCCCGCGCGATCCATTTCGATGAAAGCGACATGAATGTGTTTCATTCCCCAGCGCGGACCGGCGAATGGTGCATCTCGGGCGGGTTCGAATTCTCGAACTGGGGGCAGGGCGATTTGGAAGGGAAATCCCGGCAGGCCTTCGCCAATGGCTGGTTGGGGTTAGAGACCTTCGGGCGCGTGACATTTGTTGCGGTGACCCAGATCGAAGCGGCGGAAAAAGATCAGATCATCCAAAACCTGGCCGAACATTTCGTGCAGCTCTACGGTGCGCCATCGGTCGAGGATGCGCTGGGTGTGGCGCAGGCAGAAATCGAGCATATGTCGGAACTGTGCGATGAGCACGCGCCGAACATCCTGCTGACCGTCGCGCGCGAGCTGACCGAAAGCGGTGTGCACGAGGCATTCCGCGTGATCACGCCGCAAGAAACCCAGCTAGAGGCGCTGGCGGTTCATGGGTCGCTAGACGATTAAACGTTGTCGACAAAGCCGCCGAACTGACCGCGCTTGAAGATCAGGCCCTTGCCGGTGCGGTACATCACTTGTTCCACCTGACCGACAAGGATCAGATGATCCCCGGCCTCGTGTTTGGCATGAAGCTGGCAGTCGAACCGGGCCAGACACTCGGCCAGTTGTGGGCGACCGGCTGCATCCGGTTCCCATTTGGCATGAGAGAAATCGGTGCCGTCGCGCGCGAATTTCAGCGCGGCGTCCTGCTGTTCTTGTGCCATGACGTGGATTGCATAGTGCTGGCACCCGTTGAAGGCGTTGAAACGGTATGAATCCTTGGCAAGACACCATAGCACCAAAGGCGGATCCAGCGAGACAGAGGCAAAAGAGTTCACGGTGATCGCCCGCGGGCCGTTTTCCGTGTGCGTTGTTACGACCGTGACACCCGTTCCGAAGCAGCCCAATGCCTCGCGAAAGGCGGTGCTTTGTTCGGGGCTCGGGGTGAATGTGTTTTCGGTCATTGCACGCTCTTGGTTCCGGCGCGCCTGAGGTGCCACGCGCCATCTGGTTTGTCCATCAAAAGCTTAATGTCGCGCGCATATTTCCCGATCAGTTGAGGTCTTCCAGAAGACGCCCATGTTTGCGTGTCTCGGCAATAACCGCGCCAAACGTGGTCATCTGCCTTGCCTGCAACATCGGCAGCATCCTGACCAAGGCCTCGGCCGTTGCGACGGCGTCCCCAAGGGCGGTGTGGCGCAGCGCCTCGGGGATGGTGACGTCTAGCCGGTCACACACAGCGTCCAGCGTATGCGTTTCGCTGGCCCCAAACAGGACCGCCGACAGCAGAACCGTGTCCAGAATGGGGTGATCCCATTCGACATCCATGCGTTTCGCATGACGGCGCAAAAAGGCCATGTCGAACGGCGCGTTATGCGCCACGATCACGGCGTCGCGGGCGAATTGATGAAACACCCGTCCGGCCTGCGCGATATCCGGCGCGCCCTGAACCATGTGGTCGCTGACCTTGTGCACTTTGGTCGAGGCTGCGGGGATCGGGATGCCCGGATCGACCAGCATGTCCAACTGCTCACCCTCGACGATGCGCCCTTTGATGACACGCACTGCGCCGATCTGAACGATTTCATCCTTGTGCGGCAAAAGGCCGGTGGTTTCGGTATCAAAGACGACGAAGCACAAATCCGACAGGGCGCGCTGCTCGAACGCTTCCTCTGCAGCCGTGGTCAGCAGGTCGAAGTCATAAACCAGGGGGCGGGCGGCCTCAGGCGCAATCCGCGCGGCGCTGTCGTCGAAGATCAGCATATAGCCCGGCGCATCGCCCAAAGGCTTCATACGAGCCTGATAGCTTTGATTGCCGTCAATGCTGATCAGGGTGCATTCGACATCCATGCCGGTCTTGGTCAATCGGGCATAAGCTTTCTCAAGCGGCTCGGGATTGAGGTATTCGAACAGGGACGCGTTGAGGCGTGGGTGTGCGATCTGCGCCAAAACCTCTGCCGCCTGCGCGTCATAAAGAACGATCTTATGCGATGGGCTGGACAGCAGCATGGCCACCGGGATTTCGGTCAACAACGCGGTCAGGCGTTGCTTTTCCGCGGCCAGATTGGCGGTTTCGGCGGCGACTGCCTCGGCGATATTCAGGGTTTTGTCGGATAGCTGATCCGCCAAACCCGCAGCGGCAGGGGCCAGATCACCGAGATATTTCGCCGCATCAACATCCATATCGGTGCTGACCCCGGCATGAGCACGGGCGCGTAATTCAGCCGAGAGGCGCTCAATGGGCTTGGCGACGTTGTCGTCGAACAACAGCCAAACCCCCGCGATAAGCGCCAGCAATCCAAACCCGATCAACAGGCCCGAGAAGACAAAGGCATCCAGCAGTTCCGGCATATCTGCGCGGGCATAGCTGACCCACAGCGCAACGGTGCTGACGGCCACCCCGCCAGCGGCAAGAAGGCAGAAGAACAGAAAAATCCGGATCCGGAGGCTGAGGCGGGTCAGCATGGTTACACTCCGCAGGTTGCCTCGATAATCGGGTCGCCGGTTTCGGCTGTGATCCAGTCGGCGTTCAGCAACTGACCGTCATCGCCAAATTCGGCCCCATCCGCCAGGCTCGCACGGCGATTTTCGGCGCAGTTCACGGCAACGGGCAGTTTGGAGACCGGCGACCAGCGGCCGAAGAAATACAGATCGACCAGACGCTGATCTGGCACCTGATCGTTGGTCTTCACGGAAACCGTATCAATCGCGGCGAACCGGTCTACAAAGGGCACCGCATAGGTCCAGGGGCGATAAAACGCGCGGCTTTCGACCTCTTGGATCACCGCCAGACTGTCTGGCAGAGTGTCCCGGGTGCGGTCATACCAGGAATACTCGCTGGCGATCGTCATCCCGATCATCCCCAAACCTGCCGCAACCGGAGTGGCCCAACGCGGCAACAGACCGCCCGTCAGTTTGTTCAGCACCATCACGATCCCGGCAAAGGCAAAGCCCGCGAATATTGTGCCGATCAGTTCCAGAAACATGCGGTTCCTCCAGTTTTCGGGCGCGACACGCCCCTTCTTCTCGTTCCAAATACGGTCGCCGAAGGCGATCCCTTGTGCGACACAGGCGCAGGTTTAGCCTAGCATCCCCTTGCCGTGACCCACAGCCGATTGCATCGTCTTGATGACAACAAACGCGTCCCGCAAATGGCTGCGCTCAAAATCCGACAGGTCCGAGGGCGGCAGGTAATTATCCGGTTCCCGTCCAGCTTTCACAATCCGGACCTGATGTTCCAGCCGGGTTTCTGCGATCAGGTCATAGGCATCCAATAGGTCCCGCGCCCCAGACGGGCTGAGAACACCTGCCGCCTCGGCAGCTTTAAGGCGCGCGCGGGTGTTTGCCTCGGTCAATTGCCCTTGCAAGGTGTAAATCCGGGCCAGATCGACCACGGGCACGACGCCGTTATGCTTCAGATCCAATGTGTTGCGATGCTCGCCTGACCGGATCGTGGCAAACCCGCGCAGCAAGCCCAGCGGCGGAGTATGTTTGAGCGAGTTCGAGATCATATGCGCCACAAAGATCGAGTTCGAACTGGCCGCTTTCAGCGTGTTGGCGTGCAAATCGGCAAACAGCTCGAACGCGCCGCCGATGGGGCGCAGGTCAAACATGACCGAGGCCAGCATCTGCGCCTCGGGGTTGGGTTTGGCAATCCAGCCGCTGAAATACTCGCGCCAGACCCGCACAGGCTGGCACCAGCGCGGATTGGTCGCCATCATGTCGCCGGGGCAATAGAAATATCCGCACACGTCCAGCCCGTCCGAGACGAACTGCGCAAGTGATTGAAAATATGGCATATCGGCGTCGGAAGCGCTGTCATCCAACATCAGGCAATTGTCCTGATCGGACACGCCTGTCTGTTCCTGCCGCCCTTGTGAACCGCAGGCCAGCCACAGATAAGGAACAGGCGGTGGGCCCAGTTTTTCCTCGGCCAGCGCCAACAGCCGTCTTGTGGCTGTGTCGGCAATATCGGTGATCAGCCGGGTCACGATCTCGTGCCGGTTACCCCCGGCCACAAGCTGCACCAGAAGCTGCGGGATCTCTGCCGTGACCTTGGCCATGTCCTCGGCGCTGTTGGCATTGGCGATGCGGCGCACCAGCTCCGCCGAACTGACGGCCTGATAGTGGGTCAGGTCGGTTTGCGTTACGATCCCGACCAGACGCCCCCCTTCGCAAATCGGGATATGGCCGATCCCACGCTCCATCATCACATGCAGCACATCCGATCCGATGTCCGAAGGCGAAAGCGTCGTGGGGTTCGGCGTCATGATCTGCGAGACCGGGGTATCCGCCGACATCGCGTCCGCCACGTATTTGCCCGAGATATCCCGCAGCGTGGCAATTCCCACCAAGCCATCGGCATCCGTCACGCAGAGGGATGAAATGCGCTTGTCACGCATGATGCGCGCTGCGTCTTGCACCGGCGTCGCAGGGGGGCAGGTGGCCGGGTTATGCGCCATCAGCGTGTCGATGGCACTGGTTGCCAGACTTTGCGGACCGGCCCGGTCGCCGCGTGATCGGTCAAAGAATTTCGATACGATTTCGTGCCCGTCGATCAGCTCGCGCACCAGATCAGGCGGCAGAACGATCAGCACAGATGGCGAATGCGCCCGCGCTTTGGTGGCTGCCTTGCCGTCCTTCAGCAGCCCGCGTTCGCCAAAGGAATTACGCAGCCCAAGTTGCGAAACCACAGCGCCGTTTTCATCGGATATTTCGACCTGACCTTCGTAGATCAGAAATACGCCGGGCAGGGTATGGCCCAGATCATAGACTTCAGAGTCCTCGTCGACCTCCCACACTTCGATCTGCTGGGCGATATCCGCCAGCACCGAGTCGGGAAGCGCGTCATAGGGGTGTACGGATTTCAGAAACCGGGTGATCTGGTCGTGGGACAGGGGCATCAGATACCTCCGGATGGTCTGAGTAAAAATCCCGCCCGGTGGAATGCCGGGCGGGAACAGTAAGTCGAAAGACGCGGCACATAGAGGTTATCCATGCACCGCATCATGCTCATTTATTCTGAGCTGCGCCAGCACCACGGGGAATGCGAACGCTTTCGACCAGATCTTTGATCTCCTGCGGAGTCTCTTTGGTCATACCGGCAACGACGTAGGCAACGCCGAAGTTGATCATTGCACCAATGGCGCCGAACGAGGTCGACTTGATCGGACCCAGCAGCGGGTCAGCATCGGTGAACGAGTTGGTGCCCGGAATGAACAGCCAGCCCTTGTGCAGGAAGATGTAGACCAGGGTCACAACCAGACCAGCCATCATGCCAGCAACCGCGCCGGTGTTGTTGATGCGGGTCGAGAAGATCCCCATCATCAGCGCCGGGAAGATCGAGGCTGCCGCCAGACCAAAGGCCAAGGCCACGGTTTGCGCCGCAAAGCCCGGTGGGTTCAGACCCAGCCATGTTGCGACCACGATAGCCACGGCCATTGCGATCCGCGCCGCCAGAAGTTCACCCTTTTCAGAGATCGACGGGTTGATCGCACCTTTGACAAGGTCGTGGGACACCGCCGACGAGATCGCCAGCAAAAGACCCGCAGCCGTGGACAGGGCAGCAGCCAGACCACCGGCAGCAACCAGACCCACAACCCAACCTGGCAGGTTGGCAATCTCCGGGTTCGCCAGAACCAGGATGTCGCGGTTGAACTTGGTCAGCTCGTTCCCAACCCAGCCTTTTTCTTCAGCGAGTGCCTGCATATCTGCATTGGCATCGTTGTAGTACTGGATCTTGCCGTCGCCGTTTTTGTCTTCCCAATCCAGCAGACCGGTTTTCTGCCATGTGGCCATCCAGTCATAGCGAGGATCGTTGTCGATTTCCTCGACCGACACGGCTCCGCCTTCGATGCCGCCATTGGGCCACATCATGTCACTGATGTTCAGACGCGCCATGGCACCAACCGCAGGGGCAGTCAGATACAGCAGAGCGATGAAGACCAGCGTCCAGCCAGCGGACCAACGTGCGTCAGACACTTTCGGCACGGTGAAGAAGCGCATGATCACGTGCGGCAGACCGGCGGTACCGATCATCAGCGACAGCGTGAACAGCACCATGTTCAGCGTGTTCGAATGGTGGGCCGTGTACTCGTTAAAGCCCAGCTCGGTCACGATCGCGTCCAGCTTGGTCAGCAGCGGCTCACCGCTTGCGGTATCGCCAAATAGACCCAGCGCCGGGATCGGTGTGCCTGTCAGCTGCAGCGAGATGAAGATGGCCGGGATGGTGTAGGCGGTGATCAGCACGCAGTACTGAGCGACCTGAGTGTAGGTCACGCCCTTCATCCCACCAAACACCGCGTAGGCAAACACAACTGCGGCACCGATCAGCAGGCCGGTGGTGTTGTCAACCTCGAGGAAGCGGCCAAAGGCCACGCCCACGCCGGTCATCTGACCGATCACGTAGGTCACCGACGCAACGATCAGACAGACAACCGCAACGACACGTGCGGTCTGGCTGTAGAAGCGGTCGCCGATGAATTCCGAGACGGTGTATTTGCCGAACTTACGCAGGTAGGGCGCAAGCAGCAGAGCCAGCAGCACGTAGCCGCCGGTCCAACCCATCAGGAAGGTCGAGTTGTCATAGCCGGTAAAGGCAATCAGGCCCGCCATCGAGATGAACGAGGCCGCAGACATCCAGTCTGCCGCTGTTGCCATACCGTTGGTGACCGGGTGAACGCCGCGACCGGCGGCGTAGAATTCCGATGTGGAACCCGCGCGGGCCCAGATCGCGATGCCGATGTATAGCGCAAAGGATGCGCCAACAAACAGCAGGTTGATGGTAAACTGATCCATTGTCCCCGCTCTCCCTTACTCTTCATCCACGCCGTATTCGGCGTCCAGCTTGTTCATGCGCCAGGCGTAGTTGAAGATCAGCACCAGAAAGACCAGGATCGAACCCTGCTGGGCGAACCAAAAGCCCAGATCGGTGCCGCCAACAGAAATGCCGGACAGCAGCGGACGCAGCAGAATGCCGAATCCAAACGACACCAGCGCCCAGATCGCGAGGCTGATGTAGATGAGGCGCAGGTTGGCCTGCCAATAGCCCTTATCGGCTTCGGCAGTCTGCGCGGAGTTTGTAGATTGATCCGCCATTGCGGGTTCCTCCTTCGCTTCCTCGTTGGGCGGCCCGTTGCCCAACTCCTCCAGTGCTGCGGGCCGCTTCTCGATGTTTCCAAACGCCCCGTGACGTCCGGCATAACTTCTCTGTTCCGCCAGGGCGGTTCATTGAAGTATTCTGTTGTAGGATCAAAGCCTTGCGGCCTTTCTCCTCCCCTTACTTCATCGCGTCGCTGACGATCACCTCCAGGTCGCGCGCGATGTCCTCAATCTGGCCCATGGCGTTTGTGCGTTTCAGCACGCCTTGGGTTTCGTAGTAGCTGATCAGCGGTGCGGTCTGCGCGTGATAGGCGGTCAGGCGCGAAGCCACCGTTTCCGCGTTGTCATCCGCGCGACGCTTGAACTCGGTGCCGCCGCAATTGTCGCAGGTGCCTTCAACGGCGGGCTGTTTGAACCGGTCGTGATAGCCTTCGCCACAGCCTGCGCAGGTGTAGCGGCCCGAAATGCGGATCACCATTTCGGCGTCTTCAACCTCAAGGCTGATTGCGGCGCTGATCTTCTGGTCGTTTTCCGCCAGCAAGGCATCCAGCGCCTCGGCCTGAACAGTTGTACGAGGGAAGCCGTCAAGGATGACACCCTTGGCGCAATCGGGTTCCGCCATACGGTCGCGCAGGATGGCGATGACGATCTCGTCACTGACCAGATCGCCAGCCTCCATTACTGCTTTTGCCGCATTACCTGCCTCGGTGCCTGCGGCCACAGCGGCGCGCAAAAGATCGCCCGTGCTGAGTTGAACGAGGCCGAATTTGTCCTCAAGCATCCGGGCTTGCGTACCCTTCCCGGCGCCCGGAGGCCCGAGAAGGATCAGAACAGCGGGGGATATGGTCGTGGCAGCGTCCATCACATCCTCACTTATTCGCACGGTTTTCGATCAGGTCTTCGACAACCGAAGGATCGGCGAGTGTCGACGTATCGCCCAGGCTGTCAAAGTCGTTCTCGGCAATCTTGCGCAGGATACGGCGCATGATTTTGCCTGAACGGGTCTTGGGCAGGCCCGGGGCCCACTGGATTACATCGGGCGAGGCAATCGGGCCGATCTCGGTCCGAACCCATGTGCGCAACTCTTTCAGCAGATCATCCGAAGGTTCGCGATCATTCATCAAAGTGACATAACAATAGATGCCTTGTCCTTTGATTTCATGGGGATAGCCCACAACGGCGGCCTCGGCCACAGCGGCATGCGCGACCAGAGCGCTTTCCACCTCGGCCGTGCCCATGCGGTGACCGGATACGTTGATCACGTCATCCACACGGCCGGTGATCCAGTAGTCGCCATCTTCGTCGCGACGGCAGCCGTCACCAGTGAAGTAATAGCCTTTGTAGTCCGAGAAATAGGTCTTCTCGAACCGCTCATGATCACCCCAGACGGTGCGCATCTGACCGGGCCAACTGTCTTTGATGCACAGAACGCCTTCGACGCCGTTGCCTTCGATCTCGACGCCGGATTGGGGGTCCAGAACCACGGGCTGAATGCCAAAGAACGGCTTCATCGCCGAACCGGGCTTCATCGCATGTGCGCCGGGCAGGGGGGTCATCAGGTGACCGCCGGTTTCCGTCTGCCACCATGTATCCACAATGGGGCATTTTCCTTTGCCGACGACCTCATTATACCAGTTCCAGGCTTCGGGGTTGATCGGCTCACCCACGGTGCCCAAGGTCCGCAGATCGCTCAGATCACATTTCTCGACCCACTCGTTGCCCTGACCCATCAGGGCGCGCAGTGCAGTCGGCGCGGTGTAAAACTGGTTAACCTTGTGCTTTTCGCAGACCTGCCAGAACCGGCTGGCATCCGGATAGGTCGGCACACCTTCGAACATCAGTGTGGTCGCACCATTGGCCAGCGGGCCGTAGACGATATAGCTGTGGCCGGTCACCCAGCCGACATCCGCCGTACACCAATACACGTCGCCTTCGTGATAATCGAACGTGATCTCATGCGTCATGGCAGCGTAAACCAGATAGCCGCCGGTGGTGTGCACAACGCCTTTCGGTTGGCCGGTCGAGCCGGATGTATAGAGAATGAACAGAGGATCCTCGGCGCTCATCTCGGCGGGCGCACAGTAGTCGTCTGCCTCTAAGGCCATCTCATTGTAATCATAGTCCCGGCCATCGATCCAGGTGGTCTGACCGCCGGTGCGCTTGACGACAAGACATTTCACCGTGTCCTTACAGTGCAACAGGGCTGCATCCGCGTTCGATTTCAGTGGCGTCTTGCGTCCGCCGCGCGGTGCTTCGTCGGCGGTGATTACAACCTTGGCATCGCAGCCGTTGATCCGCGCCGCCAGCGCGTCCGGCGAGAAACCGGCGAACACGATGGAATGGATCGCACCAATGCGTGCGCAGGCCAGCATGGCATAGGCCGCCTCGGGGATCATCGGCAGGTAGATCACCACGCGATCGCCTTTGCGCACACCCAGTGATTCCAGAATATTCGCCATCCGGCAGGTGCGGCGGTGCAACTCGGCATAGGTGATGTGCTGGGCAGGGTCGTTTGGATCATCCGGTTCCCAGATGATCGCTGTCTGATCGCCCCGCGTCTCCAGATGACGGTCCAGACAATTGGCCGAGACGTTCAGCGTACCATCGGCATACCAGTTGATCTTGACCGAGCCAAAGCTGTAATCGACGTCTTTGACCTGAGAGAAAGGCTTGATCCAGTCAACGCGCTTGCCCTGTTCGGCCCAAAACGCGTCAGGGTCGCTGATCGAAGCTGCATACATCGCGTCATATTTCGCAGCATCGACATGCGCACGTGCGACGGTTTCTGCGGATGGCGGATAAGTCTTGGCATCTGCCTGGGCAGCGGTGGTCATTTTTGAGGCTCCTCCCTCTGGACTGGATTTCACTGGGTCATTTCTTTCCCCAAGATCGGGCAAAGTCGATCCCATTCCTCCCCGATCGCAGTATGGCCGGGTTCAGAAAATAATGAAATAAATTGCCGTAATCCTTGAATTTGTTTGTCAAAAAATTTCTTTCCGTTGGGTAAATGTGTAAACAAAGCCTAAACTTTTGATTAAATATTGTTAAAAAACAAAAGCTAAGTTGTAATGATGATAACGGCGCTGGCTTGCCCTCAGGCTTCCATGATGGGTGGGTGGATCCGCTGGATGTACCGATCAAGCGCCTCTCGAAGTGTCCGGCAAAACTTTGCCAATCTCTGTGCAGGGTTGGCATCGGCGAATGTTGGCGCTAGCTTTTTTCCAAGCGCCTCGGGAGGAGGTGCACATAAGGGAGAGATCACATGAAAAAGATGTTGAGCGGTGCTGCCGCCGCCGCAATAAGCATTGCCTTTGTCGCCGAGGCATCAGCGACCGAATGGAATGCCTCGGTCTGGGGCAAGCGCCGGGCCTTTACCGAACATGTCGAAAAACTGGCCGAGCTGGTGAATGAAAAAACCGGCGGGGATTTTACCATCAATGTCAGCTATGGCGGGTTGTCCAAGCCGCGTGAGAATCTGGACGGGATCGAGATCGGTGCCTTCGAGATGGCGCAGTTCTGCGCAGGTTATCACCGCGACAAGAACCGGGCGATTACCGTTCTGGAACTGCCATTTCTGGGGGTAAACAACCTGGCGGAAGAGGTTGCCGTCAGCCACGCGGTCTATGACCATCCCGCCGTGCAGGATGAGATGGCGCAGTGGAACGCGCGCCTGCTCATGACCTCGCCCATGCCGCAATACAATCTGGTCGGCACCGGCGACCCGCGCGATCAACTGGCCGAGTTCGAAGGCATGCGTGTCCGTGCAACCGGTGGTCTTGGGCAGGCGTTTGAAGCGGTTGGAGGGGTCCCGACCTCGGTTCCGGCCACCGAAGCCTTCAACGCGATGGAATCCGGCGTGGTCGACACAGTGGCCTTTGCCCAGCACGCGCATCTGTCCTTTGGCACGATCAATGAGGCTGATTGGTGGACGGCAAACCTGAACCCCGGCACGGTGAACTGCCCGGTTGTTGTCAATATCGACGCGTATGAAGCCTTGTCACCGGAACACCGCGAAGCGCTCGACAGCTCGATTGACGAGGCCATCGATCACTATCTGGCCAATTACGGCGGTCTGCTGGAACAGTGGGACAGCGTTCTGGAAGAAAAGGGCGTGACCAAGGTGATGATCGATGATGCGGTCATCGAAGAGTTCCGCACCAAGGCCGCTGATCCGATCCGTGAACAATGGATTGCCGACATGTCCGCGCAAGGTCTTCCCGCACAAGAGCTTTATGATCTGGTTCAGTCCACGTTGCAGCAACAGCGCGGCGGCAACTGATCGTATCTCCGGGCGCTCGGTCAGGGTGCCCGGAGATCCCTGACATAAAGGATCACCGGAATGGCAGGTACAGCCACGGTGCTGGAAGACGGCAGCCGCCTCAGCCAGCTGGATCAGCGTCTGCTGACGGTCGAGCGTTTTTTGGCGTTGATCAGCGGTCTTGCCGTATTTGGTCTGATGGTTCTGGCCGTCGTCTCGGTCAGCGGGCGAAACGCAATCAACGCACCTTTGCCCGGCTATGTGGACTGGATCGAGCAGGCCATGCCCCTGATTGCCTTTCTGGGCATCTCCTACGTTCAGCGGGACGGCGGGCATATCCGGATGGATATTGTCATCTCGCGCCTGCGGGGACGTGCCTTGTGGTTGTTCGAGACGGTGTCGGTCATCCTGATCCTGGTGTTGATGCTGGCGTTGGTCTGGGGCAGTTGGTCCCATTTCGACCGGTCCTTCGATTTTGGTGCGCCGTTATGGAGCCGCGACAGTTCCATCGACATCGGAATACCTCTGTGGCCCGCCAAGCTGTTGGCACCGGTGGCGTTTTCCGTTCTGTGTCTGCGGCTGGTCTTGCAGGTCTGGGGATACGGGCGCGCATTTGTACTGGGGCTGGATGCGCCGGTGGCTGTGCCCCTGATCCAGGACGCCGCCGCACAGGCCGCAGCCGAGGCTGATCAGTTCGAAGGGCAGGACTAGCGCATGGATACGATCGAGATCGGCCTTTGGGTCACAGGTGGCCTGCTGGTTCTGGTTGTAACCGGTATGCGAGTGGCCTTTGCAGCGGGTCTGGCCGGGTTGTTCGGCCTGATCTGGATCTTCTGGGCCAAGTTCGGCTACGACCCTGACCGGTTCGGCAAGGCCGTCACCGTTGCCGTCAAAACAGCGGGGCAGGTGCCGCATTCCAAGGTGGCGGCCCATACACTCAGCCTGATCCCGACCTTCATCCTGATCGGATATCTGGCCTACTACGCCGGTCTGACCCGAGCGTTGTTCGAAGCGGCCAAACGCTGGATTGCCTGGGTGCCGGGCGGGTTGGCCGTCTCGACCATCTTCGCCACCGCAGGATTTGCCGCCGTGTCCGGCGCGTCGGTGGCCACCTCTGCCGTATTCGCCCGCATCGCCATCCCCGAGATGCTGAGCGTCGGATACAACAAACGCTTCGCCGCTGGTGTTGTGGCCGCTGGGGGCACATTGGCCTCTCTCATCCCACCATCAGCGATCCTTGTGATCTACGCAATCATCGTCGAACAGGACGTCGGAAAACTGCTTCTGGCCGGGTTCATACCGGGGGCATTTTCAGCCCTTGTCTACGGGCTATTGATCGTTGGGATCGCGGTTGTGTTCAAATCCGTTGGCCCCCCCGTCACCGGCTTCAGTTGGAAGCAACGTTTCGCTGCTCTGCCGGGCGCAATCCCCATCGTTGCCGTCATCCTGATCATCATCTGCTTTGTCTACAACCCGTTCGGAGACAAAGCCTGGGGTACCCCAACCGAAGGCGGCGCAATTGGCGCTTTCATCGTGTTCTGCTTCGCCCTGTTTCATGGCATGCGCTGGCCCGAGTTCAAATCCGCCCTGCTGGAAACGGCCAAACTGACGGCCATGATCTTTTCGATCATCTGGGGCGTTTTGATCTATGTGCGCTTTCTTGGCTTCGCCGACCTGCCGGGCGCGTTCTCGGACTGGATTACCTCTTTGGAAATGTCCCCGATGCTGATCCTGATCTGCATCCTTCTGGCCTATGCCGTGCTGGGCATGTTCATGGACGCAATCGGCATGCTGTTGCTGACCCTTCCGGTGGTTTATCCGGCGGTCATGGCCCTGAACGGCGGTGAAACCGTCAGCGCGGCCGAGAGCGCCTTTGGCATGTCTGGCCCCATGTGCGCCATCTGGTTCGGAATACTGGTGGTTAAAATGGCCGAGTTCTGTTTGATCACGCCCCCAATCGGATTGAACTGTTTCGTCGTCGCAGGCGTGCGGCCGGATCTGAGTGTTCAGGATGTCTTCAAAGGCGTCACACCTTTCTTCATCGCAGATGCTGCGACGATTGCCTTGCTTGTGGCGTTCCCGGGGATCGTTCTCTACCTGCCGTCTTTGGCCGGGTAGAGCC
Source organism: Ruegeria sp. H7 (assembly GCF_056532945.1). NCBI lineage: Bacteria > Pseudomonadati > Pseudomonadota > Alphaproteobacteria > Rhodobacterales > Roseobacteraceae > Ruegeria > Ruegeria sp. H7. The sequence continues at coordinate 101,842 of NZ_JBQFNZ010000001.1, read as the reverse complement.
ATGCGAGGCTCTGCCTCGCGCTCCGGGATATTTTTGGCCAGATGAAGAAACGGATCCTTAACCATTCTGATGGAAAAGAGTTCTGCGGTACAGGCGGGGACGCCGATGACCGCGCCAGGTGAAGCTCTCTGGCCGGTCGGTCAGAGGGCGGATCCCTGCTTCATCTCGCTATAAATATCCCGGGGGAGTCGCCCGCAGGGCGGCGGGGGCAGAGCCCCCTTTGCCGGCCATGGCTCAAGCAGTGATCGGTTGGGCTACTATCCCGCCCGCATCAGCATCCCAAACAGGTCGCGCGGGTCGTCGGGGTCAGCGAGCATATCCAGCGGTTCGTAGAAATCGGTCCCCTCGACCACGCTTTTGATCACGCGCAGGGCCGAGAAATCCTCAATTGCGAAACCCACGCTGTCGAACAGGGTGATTTGCCTGTCATCGGTGCGACCTTCGATCTGGCCGGTCATAACCTGCCAGATCTCGGTGACGGGGTAATTAGGTTCAAGCGCCTGAATCTCACCCTCGATCCGCGTCTGCTCGGGGTATTCCACAAATATGTCCGAGCGCAGCAGGATATCGCGGTGCAGTTCGGTTTTGCCGGGGCAATCGCCGCCGATTGCGTTGATGTGAACACCGGGTCCGACCATGTTGTCGGTCAGGATGGTGGCGTATTTCTTGTCGGCAGTGCAGGTGGTGATGATCTGAGCACTCTCGATCGCTTCCTCGGCCGTTTTACAAGCCACCACGTTCAAGCCCTTGCCGTGAAGGTTTGCCGCGCATTTGGCGGTCGCGTTTGCGTCGATGTCGTAGAGGCGAACGGTTTCGATCCCGCACATTGCTTTGAACGCAAGGCATTGGAATTCGGACTGCGCGCCATTGCCGATCATAGCCATGGTGGTCGCGCCCTTGGGCGCAAGATATTGACCCACCAGTGCCGAAGTGGCTGCAGTTCGCAGCGCCGTCAGAATGGTCATTTCCGTCAACAGAGTGGGGTAGCCGGTGTAAACATCTGCCAGCAAACCAAAGGCGGTGACAGTCTGCAGCCCCTCGGAAGTGTTCTTCGGGTGGCCGTTGACGTATTTGAACCCGTAAGCCTCACCATCCGATGTTGGCATCAGCTCGATCACCCCATGTGGTGAGTGCGCTGGGATGCGCGGGGTTTTGTCAAAGCTTTCCCACCGTTTGAAATCGGCTTCGATCTGAGTGGCGATTTTGGCGATCATCGCTTCGACGCCGATGTGGTGGACCAGCCGCATCATGTTGTCGACGGACACGAACGGGACCAGGGCCTTGTCGGAAGGTGCAGTCATCAGAAGCTCCGTGTGGGGCGGTCAAAGATCCGGCGTCCCATCAGCGACGCAGTCAGATCCACCATCAGTCGTGCGGTGCGCCCGCGTTCGTCCAGAAACGGGTTCAGTTCCACCAGATCGAGCGAGCTGACCAATCCGCTTTCATGCAGCAGTTCCATGGCCAGATGCGCCTCACGTTCAGTTGCGCCGCCGGGCACGGTGGTTCCGACCGCTGGCGCAATGGCCGGATCGAGGAAATCCACATCCAGCGACACGTGCAGCAGGCCGTTTTCGGCCCGAACCCGATCCAGAAATGCCATCAGAGGTGCTTTGATCCCGTGTTCGTCGATACTGCGCATGTCGGCCAGCATGGCCTGGTCCTGCTCGAGAACCGCGCGTTCGGCGGGATCGACAGAACGCAAGCCGATCATGCCGACCCGATTTGTAGGCACTGTGGCGGGCAGGGGCGGAAACGCCTCGAACCCCGGCTGGCCAGTGAAATAGGCGACCGGCGTGCCGTGCAGGTTTCCGCTGCCGGTGCTGGTCGGCGTATGAAAATCGCTGTGGGCGTCGAGCCACAGGACAAATAGCGGGCGGTCGATCTGTTGTGCATATGCTGCCATTCCGGCAACGGTGCCCATCGACAAGGCGTGATCCCCGCCCAAAAAGACCGGTGTTCCTTCGGGCGCGGCCTTCTGCGTTGCGCGGCTGAGCGCGCTTGTCCAACCCACGCATTCGGGCAGCGAAAACAGGTGTTCATGTTCCGGCATCTGCACCGCGTCAGGGGCCACATCGCCCCAATCGGTGACAGTATGCCCCAACTCGGCCAGCGCGGTTTCCAACCCGGCAACACGATAGGCATCGGGGCCCATTCGGCACCCCTGACGCCGTTTGCCGGCATCCAGGGGTGCACCGATCAATATGATGTTCTTGATATCCATGTGTCCATTTAACCGTTCGATATATCTTGCTGGAAGACGGCAAATTGTTCAAAATGAACTTAAGAAATCCGAAACGGAAACAAGTTATGGACGAACTGGACAATCGACTGATCAGCGCGCTGCACCGGGATGCGCGGGCGTCCCTGTCTGAACTGGCTGAGACGCTGGGGGTGACCCGCACAACCGTGCGCAGCAGGATGCAGCGGTTGAAACAGTCGGGTGAGATTGTCGGCTTTACGGTTCTGACTCGCCGCGATGTGGCGCAAAGCCCGGTGCGTGGGTTGATGATGTTGGAAATCGAAGGGCGCGGGACCGAGCGTACGATGGCCCGTATCGGTGCAATGCAGCAGGTACGGGCCGTGCATTCCACCAACGGCAGCTGGGATCTGATTGCCGAGATCGGAACCGAAACGCTGGTCGAATTGGACGAGGTGATTTTTCAGATCCGCAGGATGGAGGGGATCACCCGATCCGAGACGAACCTGCTGCTGTCTACTCGCAAGGGTCGGTTCTGACAGGGCATAGCGCTTTGACCCGGAAGGAATTTGTGACAGAGTTTCTTTGCGTGTCGCCCCAAAGGGGCGCGTCAGACCAAGGGGCTGGCGTCGCACACGGTTAAGAAAACGGCAGGGACGCGCAGCATGACAGCACAGGACCACAGCGACGAGTCCAAGGCGATGCAATGGGCTGAAAAGCTGACCGGGATGCTAGAAAAACCCTGGGTGCGTATCGCCATTCCGGTTCTGGTCACAGCGATCGCTTTGACGGTTCTGCACGAGCTGTCATCACATGTGAAATGGGCGGATGTGCAATCCGACATCGCCGCGACGCCCTGGACTTTGCTGCTGGTCGCCCTGTTCTGGGCCGGAGTAAGCTATTTTTCCTTGTCCTTGTATGACGTCTTTGCGGTGCAAAGCGTAGGCGGTGGCAAGGTACCCTTGCCGATTGCGGGCTTGGCGGGGGCCAGCGGTTATGCGGTCTCCAACTGCTTGGGGTTTTCCTACATCACCGGCACAGCGATCCGGTACCGGATCTACGCCTCGCTGGGCCTCGACCTTGGGCGTGTGGCCGGGGTGATCGCCACGTCCTGGGTTGCGTTCTGGATGGGGTTGGTTCTGATCCTTGGGGTATTGCTAACGCTGCATCCCGATGGGATCTCCAAAGTCCTGCCGATCAGCGAAACGGTCGAGACGATCATTGGCCTGTGTTTGCTGACCGGGTTGGTCGCAGTGTTCTTCTGGTTGGCAAGTGGAGGGCGCCGGTTCTCGTTCGCAGGGTTTGAGTTCAACCTGCCGGGTGGCAAGCTGGCCAGCTTGCTGACGCTGGCGGCCTTGGGCGACCTTCTGGGTGCGTCGATGGTTTTGTACGTGCTCATGCCCGACGATCTGGGCGTCGGATTTCCCTATTTCTTCACGATCTACGTGGCCGCCATTGCGGTCGGTATCCTCAGCCACGCGCCCGGAGGGATCGGCGTGTTCGAAGCCACCTTGATCGCGGGGCTGGGGGCCTCGGGTCGGTCGGACGTGATCGCTGCGTTGCTGTTGTATCGGGTTGTTTACACCTTTGTTCCTTTTGCAATTGCCAGCTTGTCCATTGCAGTCGCCTCGGCCCTGACACAGCGCCACCGGATTGGCGGGGCAGCGGTTTGGGTGTACCGGGCCATCCGCCCGATTGTGCCGATGGTCGCAGCGGGTGTGACCGCAACCGCAGGTATCATCCTGTTGGTTTCGGGCGCGTTGCCGTCGAATTCCCAAAACCTGAGTGTCTTGCGTGACGTGCTGCCCTTGTCCTTTGTCGAGGCGTCGCATCTGGCGGGCAGCGCGGTGGGGGTTTTGCTGCTGCTGGTTTCGCGGGGTCTGTTCCGCAAACTCTACCGGGCGTGGGTCGTGGCGATGTTGCTGATGGTGGCGGGCTTTGCCGCCTCACTCGCCAAGGGGTTGGACACGCATGAAGCCATTGGCCTGTTGGTCACGATTGCCGTGTTGGCGCTGTTCCGAGGTGCGTTTTACCGGGTCAGCGGGGCGTCGATCTTCCGGCTGAACATCCCCTGGCTGATCAGCGTGGTCGTATTGCTGGCGGTGATCTTCTGGATCGGTCTTTTTGCCTATTCCCATGTTGAATACCAGAATGCGCTGTGGTGGGAATTCGCGTGGAACGGCGACGCCTCACGCTTCCTGCGATCCAGCCTTGTGGTGGCGGTAATCGTGGGCATCGTGGCCGTGACCTCGTTGTTCGGGCGCGAGATACCGGCACCGGTCCGCACCGAAATCCCCGAGGTCGTCGAGCGGCTGGTGATGGAGAGTGAGGACACCGAATCCCAAATCTCCCTGACCGGAGACAAGCAATTCCTGATCGCTCCGGATCAGACAGCATTCATTGCCTATGCCGACACCGGCAACGCCATCATTTCCAAGGGCGAGCCGGTAGGGGATGAAAAGGCCGGGCAACAATTGGTCTGGCAGTTGCGAGAGATGGCGGATCGTGAAGGCAAGCTGTGTGCGTTTTACAGCGTTTCGACCAAGTATCTGCCGACTTTTCTGGATCTGGGCCTGTCGATCCTGAAAATCGGTGAGGTCGCGCGCGTGCCGCTGCAAGATTTCTCGCTGGATGGAAAATCCCGCAAACGGTTCCGGCAGGCCAAGAACCGGGCCGAGCGGGAAGGGTATGTGTTCGAGATCATTCCGAAAGAAAACCTCGCGCCGATATTGCCGGAGCTGCGGAAAATCTCGGATGACTGGCTGGCGCAGAAAGCAGGGGCTGAAAAAGGCTTTGCCCTGGGCGGATTCGACGACGACTACCTGTCCTATTTCGATCATGCGGTGCTGCGAAATGGTGAGACCGGGCAGATCATGGCCTTTGCCAACCTGTTTCAAGGCGGCAACAAGTCGGAACTGTCACTGGATCTGATGCGGTATGAACCCGACAGCCCCAGTTTTGTCATGGATGCGCTGTTTGCTGAGATGATGGTCTGGGGATCCGAGCAGGGGTTTCACTGGTTCTCGCTGGGCGCGGCCCCGTTTTCAGGCATTGAAAACCGCCAGTTGGCCTCGCTCTGGAACCGGATCGGCGGGTTTGTCTATGAACATGGCGAGCAGTTCTACCACTTCGAAGGGCTGCGCGCGTTCAAACAGAAGTTCGACCCGGAATGGAGCCCGAACTATCTGGCCAGCCCCGGCGGACTGGCCGCGCCGCGCATTTTGTATGAGGTGAATATCCTGATTTCAGGCGGGCTGCGCGGGCTGACAAAGTAACGCCTAGTTTAGACTCGCCCCGGTGGGGTCCTGTTGCAATAGGTCGCCCCAATCGGTGCGATACGCCATCTCGGCCAGAACCGTTTCCGGCAGGAACTCCTGGTTCTGACGAATTTGCCATCCGCCACCGAGGCCTTTGTAAACGGCGACCAAATTGCTTGAGACCTGTTGCCGTGCCTCGATCAAATTAGCCTGAGACCGCAAGAGCGCGGTTTGCGTATTCAGAACACGCGAATAGTCAGCGATCCCGTCACGATATTGGCTGACCGCAATATCCGCGGCCTTGCGCGAGGCATCGACGCTTTGCTGGTACAGCCCGACCTGCTTGCGGGCCTGCGCATAGGCGACCATGGCGCTTTCGACCTCGGAATAGGCGGTCAGGACGGTGTTCTGGTAATTGGCGATCAGCGCCTGATAGGCCGCGTCCTGTGCGCGGACATTGTTCTTGATGCGCCCATAGTTCAGCACGTTCCAGACCACGCCCGCGCTGGCCAGACCCGTCGTGCTGTTCGAGCTGAACAGATCGCGCCCGCCCGAGGCCTGCAAGCCGATCGAGCCGGACAACACGAATTGTGGATACAGGTCCGCCATGGCGATACCCACCTGCGCCGATTGCGTGGCGGCCGCCAGTTCCGCCGCGCGCACATCCGGACGGCGACGCAGTAATTCTGCCGGAACACCCACGGCGACATTGGACCGGGCGGAAGGGATGCGCCCGAAGTTGCCCAAAAGGCTGGTCATCCGTGAGGGCGTTGCGCCAAGCAAGACGGCCAGCGCATTCTTGGTTTGTTGCAGGTCGCTCTCTAACTCGGGCACCAAGGCTTTGGTATTGTTCAACAGGGCGGTGGATTCCTGAACGTCCAGTTCGGTTGTGACGCCGTTGTTGAAACGTAGCTGGGTCAGGTCCAGCGACTCTTGTTGAAGGGTGATGTTTTCGCGGGCAACGGCCAAAGATTCCTGCAAGGCACGGATATTGACATACAGTGCCGCCACATCCCCGGTCAGCGTCACCAGCGCGTCATCGTAATTGGCAACCTGAAGGGCAAGGTTCGACCGTGCAGCCTGAACACCCCGTCTTTGCGCGCCCCAGACATCCAGCTCCCATTGCGCATCAAAGCCTACTTGCGAGGTCGAAAACTCGGTATCCAGCGGGATGATGCGGTTGATATCCGAGATCGGCCCAAGGTTATCGCTGATCTGTCGCCGTTCCAGAGATCCACCAATTGCCTGCGACTGAGGGTAAAGCTCGCCAAAGGCGATCCCCAACTGCGCGCGGGCCTGCAACACACGGGCTCCGGCAACCTGCAAAGTCAGGTTCTGGGCATAAGCCTCGGCCACCAGCTTGTTGAGGGTGGGGTCATTGAACGTCTCCCACCACTTCACCACCGGCGCGCTGCGCGAGGTCAGGCCGCTTGGCCCTGTGCTGGGGCTGTTGACCTCGATCCACTCTTTCACGACCGGAGAGTTCGGGCGCACGAAATCCGGGCCAACCGGCGTGCAGGCGGTCAGCATCGCTGCGCACAGGGCCGTTCCCATCAGGTATCGAAAGGGTTTGGCCCGTGTCATGCTCTGCGTCCTCAAATGTCCAGCGGTCGGATGAAATTGGCGAAGGAGTAGAGGCGGATATTGATGCGCCTCAGAAACTCAAAGCTTTTGCCCTGACCGGTATAGATGGCGACGGCAGCGTGACCGCCGGCGGGAAGAATATGGTCTTCGGGCAGATCGACCGTGATCTGAACCGCGATCCGACCGGGCAGTTTCGGCAATTCGAAACCGGGCAGGCGGCCCGAGGGTAGATACTGACCCTGTCGCGTCGCCCACCAGATCGCCTCGACCTTGCCGGGTAGGATTTCGCCGGGATATAGATCAAGGGCGACCTCAACCTCTTGTCCGACCTCGACGAATTTCAGGTTTTGCTGCCGGAACGTTGCCAGAAGATAGGGGTTATCCTCGGTCACGAAGCTGGCGATTGCGCCCAGTCGAATGTCACCGACCACAAGACCGGGGCGGGCCTGTTGTGAGACGATCATGCCGTTTTCCGGGGCATAGATCGTTGTGTTGTTTAAGAAATACTCGGCCTCGGCCAATTGCGCCTGCGCTTGCAGAATGCCGGTATTCACACCGTCGATCTGGGATTCCTGCGCGAGAATAGATTTTTGCAAATTGGCTTCGGCTTGTTTCACCGCCGCCTGATCCTCGGTCACTTGTTCGTTCCAGCGATCCAGCTCATCCTGTCGTGCACCTCCGGCAGGAACGAGGTTCTCGTATCGCGCCTGCTGGGTGAAGGCATAATCCAGTTGTGCAATGGCCCGCTCAACCGCTTCGGTCGAGGCGATGACATCCTGTTCCAGAATTTTCGCGTTCTGCTGGGCAGCCACCAACTGCGCCTGCGCATTGTCCACCGCCAGCGAAAACACCGTGTCGTCGAAGCGATAGAGCGGATCGCCCTTGGTGACGGGAGTGTTCGGTTCCACCAGAACTTCGGTCAGGATCGTCGGCTGCGTTAGCTTGGGTACGATCTGAATGGTGGACCGTACGACGTGACTGTCGACCGAGAAAGGCTGGAAGAACCGCAATGCGACCAAGAAGATCAGCAACAGATGCGCACCGACCCAGAAGGATACAATCCCCCAGGCGATGTTGAACTTCAGCCACTCCATCTTGAAGAAGATGAACCAGACGAAAATGATGTAGAAAAGCGTGATGCCCAGGGCGACGAACATGTGCGGATGTTTCCTTTGGCCTTAGCTTTTCTGCGTCTCGTCCGACGCGGCCTGATATTCTTCTTTGACGGTCCCGCCTAAGCGTTCAATGTCTTTGCGGATGGCTTCTTTTTCTTCGTCGGGGCCGCGACGCATATCAACCGTGATGCCGTCGTGAAATGCCCACATGAAGGCATGGACCCATGGCACAACCGCCAAAAACCCCATCCATCCCATGATCTTGACGGCTTCGGCGTGCGGATGGTTGCGTTTGATCGCGATGCGACCGGGCAGACCCATGATGAACAGAAACAGCGCCATCACAGCGGCCAGCAACAGGATCAATGCAACGAAAGTCAGGTAATCGTAGTAGCCCAAAGGCTGTCCCAGAAGTCCCATGCTCGCGCCTCCTTTCTGGACGGTTGCCCCATCCTCAGGTGTAGGGGGGCGATCGTCAATCCATTTATGGTGGAAGGCGGTCGCAATCCCGGGTCACGGGCACAGGCGAACGTTTGTGTCCCAGGCGGTGCATTTTTCCGACAGGTCCGCAGGCAGTGGCTGATCGGTATACACCGTGTCGATTTCGGCCAGTGAGGCGATCCGCGCCGGGGCCGAGCGTTGGAACTTTGAATGATCGGCCACCAGAAACGTGCGCCGCGCCTGTGCGATGATGGTTTGGCTGACATGCACTTCCTGAAAGTCGAAATCCAGCAAGTCGCCCTCGGTATCCAACGCCGAGCATCCGATTACCGCATAGTCGAATTTGAACTGTCGGATCGTATTGACGGTCTGGTTGCCGATCAGACCACCGTCCGAGCGCCGCAACACGCCGCCAGCCACAACAATTTCGCAGCCCGGATTTTCGACCAGTATGTTTGCAACATTCATATTGTTGGTCACCACCATCAGGGTCTTGTGGTTCAGCAATTGCCGCGCGACGGCTTCGGTCGAGGTGCCGATATTCAGAAAGATCGAGGCACCTTCGGGAATATCCTGTGCGCAGGCCTGCGCCATCAGGGTCTTGGCATCCGCGTTCAGGGTGCGGCGATCCTCATACCCGATATTGGACACGCCAGAGCGCAGAACCGCACCACCATGCACCCTGTCGAGTTTGCCGGCATCGGCCAGCTCGGTCAGGTCGCGCCGGATGGTTTGGACGGTGACCCCGAACCGCTCTGCCAGCCCCTCTACCGTGACGCGGCCTTCGGTGCTTGCGATCTCAAGAATGTCGGCTTGGCGGAAGGAAAGGGACATAGCAGTTCCAAATAGTCATGGTTCTTTCGTTTTTGTTCTTTCTGGCCGAATTGGCAAGTTGCAATGCGTGAAATTCAAATCAGTGTTGCAAAACGAAAAAAAACGAACATAAAGCTTGATAATACGAATACCCTTCTGATTAATGCGCGCAGATGGGTTTGATTGGGAATCAAAAGCTATGACATCGACGGACGATCAGATCACCGACCTGTTCATCATCGGCGGCGGGATCAACGGATGCGGCATCGCGCGGGATGCGGCAGGGCGGGGAATGTCTGTCACTTTGGCGGAGATGAACGATCTGGCCTCGGCCACGTCTTCCGCCTCGACCAAGCTGTTTCATGGCGGTCTGCGGTATCTTGAGTATTTCGAAATTCGTCTGGTGCGCGAAGCTCTGATCGAACGTGAGACGCTGCTGCGCGCCATGCCCCACATCAGTTGGCCGATGCGTTTTGTGCTGCCCTATCACAAGGATATGCGGTTCGATTCCGAGACGCCGACTTCAAAGCTGCTCAGCACTGTGATGCCGTGGATGCGTGGGCGGCGACCGGCGTGGCTGATCCGGTTGGGCCTGTTCCTGTATGACAACCTTGGTGGGCGCAAGATCCTGCCGGGGACCAGCTCTTTGAACCTACGCAGCGCGCCCGAAGGTGCTCCGCTGCAGGACAGGTTCGAAACGGCCTATGAGTATTCCGATTGCTGGATCGAAGACGCCCGGCTGGTGGTTCTGAACGCCCGCGACGCCGAGGCGCGCGGGGCCCGGATCATGTTGCGGACCGAGGTGATTTCGGCCCACCGAGTCGACGATCTGTGGGAGGTTACGGTCAGGGATCGTGACAGCGATGAAACACGGGTAATCCGTGCCAAAATGCTGATCAATGCCGGTGGGCCATGGGTTGGGGACATCATCCAATCCAAAATCCACGTGAATTCGCGCGAAGGGGTGCGCTTGGTTCGCGGCAGCCATATCGTGACGCGCAGGCTGTTCGATCACGACAAGTGTTATTTCTTCCAAGGTGAGGACGGGCGCATCATCTTTGCCATTCCCTACGAACAGGATTTCACCCTGATCGGAACAACGGATCAGGACCATGCGGAACCGTCCGAACATCCCGTCTGTACCGATGCCGAGAAGGACTATTTATGCGCCTTTGCCTCGAAATACTTCGCGCAGGCCGTGACGCGGGACGACATCGTCTGGACCTATTCCGGCGTCCGCCCTCTGTATGATGACGGTGCCAGCAGCGCGACAGCGGCGACGCGGGATTATACGCTGAAGGTGAACGCAAATGGCGGGGCACCTGTGCTGAACGTGTTTGGCGGCAAGATCACGACCTATCGCCGTCTGGCTGAAAGCGCGCTTGAGAAAGTGGCAGAGCATTTCCCGGATTTGCCGGGACCATGGACAGCAGGAGTGGCCTTGCCGGGCGGGGACTTCCCGGTTGATGGGGTGCAGGCCCTTACCGACGCGCTGCGCGCAGACTATCCATTTCTTAGTGCCGCTTGGGCCGCGCGTCTGATCCGCGCCTATGGCACCGAGGCGGCGGTGATGCTGGGCGGCGCAAAGGAAGCCTGCGATCTGGGTGAGGATTTCGGCGCGACCCTGACCGCGTGCGAGGTCGCGTGGCTGATGGACAAGGAATATGCCCGGTCGGCCGAGGACGTGGTCTGGCGGCGCAACAAGCTGGGGCTGCGTCTGAACGCCGATCAGATCGCGCGGATCGATCAGTGGATGGGGCAGCGCATTCAGGCACAGGTCGCCTGACCCTTGGCTGACCCGTCGGTTCGTGTTAGCCATCGGGAACGGTCGGCAGACACCGAGGCGTCGCTGCTCTGATACCAGAGAGCTAAACCTGCCATTCAGTTTGAGACGGCATCGCAAACCAAAAGGGGCGTTGTTTCGTCAAGTCAGCGACCGACGAGCGTGCGAAACGCCCGATATGGATGCATGATGACCAAAACACCACTTCCTCTGCACGTGGATGACCTGACCGGATTTGCCCGCAGCTTAAGCCGCCAATTGGGTGAGGGCAGCCCGTCCCATCTGACCCTGATGAACATGTTGTCCCGCGCTGCCGGGTTCCAGAACCTGCAACATATGCGGGTTGCAAGTGCTGCGAAACGGCGTATCGAGGCCCGGCCTGACCTTGTGCCCGTTGATATGCGTATGGTCGAGCGGGCTCTGTTTCAATTCGACACTCAAGGCCGCTTGCGCCAATGGCCGTCCAGGCGCGCGGTGCAAACCCTTGCGTTGTGGGCTTTGTGGGCCAGCCTTCCCGCAGGCACCAGTCTGAGCGAGAAAGAAATCAACGACATGCTGGGGCGCGAGCATCTGTTCCACGACCCGGCCACATTGCGGCGCACGATGATTGGCTGCGGAATGCTGACCCGGCAAAGCGATTGCAGCGATTATCGACGTGTCGAACAGGCCCCACCGGCAGAGGCGCAGGCTGTTATCAGCGCCGTTACGGCCCGGCGTCGCAGCCGGGTGGTGGCTGCGTGAAGTTCTGAACTAAAAAAGCCCCGTGACCTGCACGGGGCTTTTTCTGCATCATTGACGGGGTCAGGTTGCTTCGCCCGTTGGGTCCGGGTCTTTCTTGCCGCCCTTCAGCCATTCGCGCAGGCTTTGCATTAGGGCGTAAAGCACCGGCACCAGGATCACGCCGACAAGCGTTGCGGCCAGCATCCCGCCAAACACGGCCACACCAATGGCTTTCTGGCTTGCCGCACCCGCACCGTTTGCCGCCAGCAGGGGAACAACCCCAAGCAGGAAGGACAGGGCCGTCATCATCACCGCGCGGAAACGCTGATAGGCGGCTTCGGCTGCGGCATCCTTGATTGACAGACCGTTGGCGCGTTGTTCCATCGCGAATTCCACAATCAGAATTCCGTTTTTCGAGGCCAGCCCCACAAGCATGATCATCCCGATCTGCGTATACAGGTTGATGTCGCTGCCCACAATGGCCACCGCCGCCACCGCGCCGAACAGGGCGACAACCACCGATAACAGGATCGAGACAGGCATCGACCAGCTTTCGTACTGACCGACAAGGAACAGGTAGCCAAAAAGGATCGCCAGCCCCAGGATCACGATCACAAGACTGCCCGAAGCCAACTGCTGCTGCGCCGTTCCGGTCCATTCGAACGCATAGCCGGGGGGCAGGGCGGTCGCCGATTCCTCGGTCATTACATTGATGGCATCACCGGTGGACAGGCCCGGCGCAGGCACCGCAGTCACAGTGGCCGAGCGGAACAGGTTATGCCGCTTCAACAAAACCGGGCCCAGCACGTTTTCGACATCGATGAGCGTGCCCAGCGGAACCATCTCACCCTGTTGCGAGCGGACGTAGAGGTTCGAGATATCCTCGACATTGTCCCTGTATGTCCCGTCCGCCTGTATCATCACGCGGTAGACGCGGCCAAACAAGTTGAAATCGTTCACATAGTACGATCCCAACTGCGCCTGCATGGTCTGAAAGATCTCGGCAACCGAGACTTGCAGGGTTTTGGCTTTCTCGCGGTCCAGATCGACAAACAGCTGTGGCACGTTTGCGCGGAAGGTCGTGTAGGATTGTCCGATCTCGGGGCGTTGGTTCGCCGCATAAACAAAGGACCCCACGGCCGAAGCCAGATCCTGCGGTGTACCGCCGCCGGTCTGCTGCACCTCCATCTCGACCCCAGCGGACATGCCCAGGCCCTGAATGGGCGGTGGGTTGAAGGCCACGATCGAGGCCGCGGATTCGCCATTGGCGATGGCGAGCACCTTGGCCAAAATGGCATTGGCGCTCACATCATCGTCCTGACGGTCATCCCAATTGGTCAGGTTCACGAAGATCGCCGCGCCGTTTGTGGTTGTACCGTTCAGCAGCGAGAAGCCGTTGACCAGCACGGTACTGGCGACACCCGGGATTTCGCGGATCTTGTCGTCCACGCGGGCCGAGACCGTTTCGGTCCGTTCCAAAGTGGCCGCGTCGGGCAGTTGGATGTCCACGAACAGATAGCCGTTGTCCTCAAGCGGGATAAAGCCGCTGGAGGTGTTGGACATGATCGTCCCCGTTCCCATCCCAAGCGCCACAATGACACCCAGCGCGACGACGGGCAGGATCAACAGCTTGCGCACAATCGCGACATAGCCGCTGCGCACCGTTCCGATGAACCCTTCAAACAGGGCCAGAAGCCCCTTGGGCGGGCCGGAACGGGCACGCAGAACCAGGCCACACAGAGCGGGCGACAAGGTCAACGCGTTGATCGATGAGATCACAACAGCGGTCGAGATCGTCACCGCAAACTGCGAATACAGCCGTCCGGAGATGCCGGGCATGAAGGTCACGGGCACAAACACGGCCAACAGAACCAGCGTTGTCGCGATCACGGGACCGGTGATCTGGCCCATCGCCTTGCGGGTCGCCTCGGCAGGGGGCAGCCCTTCATCCGCGATGATCCGTTCGACGTTTTCCACCACCACGATGGCGTCATCAACCACGATCCCGATAGCCAGAACCAGAGCGAACAGCGAGATCGTGTTCAGCGACATGCCAAAGGCCAGCAGGAAGGCAAACGTTCCTATCAAGGATACCGGAATTGCCACCGCCGGGATGATGGTCGCTCGCCAATTCCCCAGGAATATGAACACGACCGAGATCACCAGAATGAAGGTCAGGATCAGGGTCGAAACCACATCGTTCAGCGACGCCTCGACAAAGTCGGTGGTATTGAACGGCACTTCATATTCCACATCCGTCGGGAAAGAGCGGGACAAGCGTTCCAACTCGGCCTGTACCCGTTCAGACACCGCAAGCGCGTTGGCGCCGGGGGCCTGATAGATGCCGATCACTGTGGCAGGAACCGCCTGAAAGTAGCCCGAGGCTGAATAGAACTGCGCCCCAAGCTCCACTCGTGCAATGTCGCGCACACGCACGATGGACCCGGCATCGCCGGTGCGGATAACAATTTCGCCAAACTCGGCGGCTGAGGTCAGGCGTCCTTTGGTTTTGATCGTGTATTGGAATGTCTGGCCTTCAGGCACGGGCGGAGACCCGATCGAGCCTGCCGAGACTTCGATATTCTGTTCGCGGATCGCATTGATTACATCTCCGGGGGTGATCGACAGGGCGGCCATCTTGTCCGGGTCCATCCAGATCCGCATGGCGTATTCCAGATTGGTCAGAACATCCGCCTTGCCCACACCCTGAACCCGCGCCAGCGCGTCTTTCAGGTTGATCGAGGCATAGTTGGACAGAAACACACTGTCATAGGTCCCGTTGGGCGAGGTCAGCGTCACCAGCAACAGCATGTTGGTCGATGCCTTTTGAGTGACCACGCCCGAGGATGTCACCTCGGACGGCAGGGATGACATGGCCTGTGCCACCCGGTTCTGCACGTTGACCGAGGCAATGTCCGGGTCCGTGCCCACTTCGAAGGTAATATTCAGCGAATACGAGCCGTTATCGGACGAGGTTGACGTCATGTAGATCATGTCGTCCACACCGTTCACCTGCGCCTCAATCGGGGCGGCGACGGTGTTTTCCACGGTCTCGGCGTTTGCGCCGGTATAGGTGGTCGTCACGCTGACCACGGGCGGTGTGATGTCCGGGAACTGGGCGACCGGCAGAACCATATAGCCGATGCCGCCCATGATCGTCAGGACAAGCGAAATGACAAGCGCCAGCTTGGGCCGGCTGATGAACAGGGCTGAGAACATCCGTTATTCTCCCGGCTGCTCAGAGGCCACGACCGCATCCACGGCCACGCCAGGACGCACCCTTTGCAGGCCCTCGACGATCACGCTCTCGCCTTCGCGAAGCCCATCGGTGACGATGATGGCGGTGTCCACCGTGTCACCGGTCGTGATATAGCGCTGTTCGACCATCTGCTGGTCATTGACGACCAGAACAAACTCGCCCCGCTGATCCCGTTGCAGCGCGGCCTGAGGGACAAGCACCTGCAAGGTCGGCTCCAGCGCTTCGATCTGGACGTTAAGGAATGCGCCGTCGATGATCAGCCGATCCGCGTTTTCAAACTCGGCCCGCACGGTAATCGCGCCGGTCAGAGGGTCGATGCGGTTGTCGACAAACACGATTTCGCCGGTTTCACCCAATTCCGTCCCGTTGGGCAGGGTGACGTGCACATTGGGGCTCTTCTGACTTTCTGCCAGAGTGCTGGCATTCTCGCCAAACTGTTGAAGAACCGAAGTAAATTGTTTTTCGTTCAGCGAGAAGTTCACGTAGATCGGCGCTTCGCTGACCAGGTTGACCAGCGGAGGGTTCGACGGGCCAACAACGTCACCTACACTTGTGGCAACGCGCCCGATGCGGCCCGAAAACGGCGCCTGAATCTGCGTGTAGCTCAGGTCAAGCTGGGCTTGCTGGATGGCTGCGTTTGCGGCTTTGACTTCGGCTTCGGCAACCAGTTCGTTGGCGCGCGCAATGTCGCGTTCGGATTCCGGGGTTGCATCACGGCGGAACAACTCTTCTTTCCGGGCCAGATCGACCTTTGCCAGTTCCAGATTTGCCTCGGCGCGGTCCAGATCGGCCTTGCGCGCCTCAAGTGTGGCCTCATAGAGGTCGGGCTCGATGGTAAACAGAAGATCGTCTTTCTGGACCAGTGCGCCGTCCTCGACGTTCTGAGACTCAAGAAACCCGTTGACCCGCGCGACGATGTCCACCTTGTCGATGGCTTCGGCCCGACCGATGAAAACGGCTTCATCCGTGATCTCTTGGGTATAGGCCGCAGCGATGGAAACCTTTGGCGGCGGCGCGTCGCTTTGATCTTGCGCCGCAGCCCCATGCGCCACCCCAAGGCAGGTCAGTAAGGCAAGATGCCGCCCCAGCATTTTGGCTGACCCGAAGATGGGAAAACCGATATTCGTCAAATCAAGGGACATGGCGCGTGCCTCACAGTAGATATGAAATAGCTGCCCGGACCCCAAAGGCCCCGGCGCGAGTCGATAGAATTCCTCGACAGGATGGACGTTTTGAGACTTTATCTCAAGCTTCTTGAATACGACTTGTGCGGCCTTGGGCGCAGAATTTTCTTCGTGCTTCGGCTGACTTAGGGCCCCAAGGGTTCAGCACCCTGGTACGACAGGGTGCGTCACGCGATGTATCGGCAAAAAATACGGGGGCCGAAGCGGCCCCCGTGTCGTGTCTGTCACGATGGTCTGAATTCAGTCGCGGGTGCCAGCAAAACGGGTTTGCCAGTCTTCGCGCTGTTCATCTGTGATTTTGGCGAACAGGACATCGGGAACGGTGAACTCATGACCGGCGGGCAGGGCGGCCAGCGCTGCCGCCACATCCTCGGGCCAGCCGGTGTCCAGCGTGTTCATCGCGCTCAGCATCCGGGCCGAGGTGTCGGGGATGAACGGCGCGCTGAGCACCGCGTAAAGACGGATCAGGTTCAGGCCCAGACGCACCTGTGCAGCGGCCTGTTCGGGGTCTTCCTTAAAGGTCGACCATGGGGCTGCGGCCTGCAGGTATTCGTTGCCCGCCACCCAGATGGCCCGCAATTCCTGCGCCGATTTGCGCACATCCATCGCCTCCATATGCCCTTCATAGGCGCGGACGCGGCGGGTCAGTTCGTCGATCAGTGCGTTTTCACGTTCGCCATAGGTGCCACCTTGGGGCACAGCCTCGCCGAATTTCGAACGGCAGAATTTGGTGATGCGGCTGACAAAGTTGCCCAGCACGTCCGCCAGATCCTTGTTCACCGATTGCTGGAAGTTCTCCCACGTGAACTCGCTGTCGCTGCTTTCGGGCGCATGGCTCAGCAGCCACCAGCGCCAGTAATCGGCGGGCAGAATCTCCAGCGCCTGATCCATGAAGACGCCACGGCCCTGCGAGGTCGAGAACTGGCCGCCGTCATAGTTCAGGTAGTTGAAGGATTTCAGGTGATCGACCATCTTCCACGGCTCGCCCGAGCCCAGAATGGTGGCCGGGAAGCTGAGCGTATGGAACGGCACATTGTCCTTGCCCATGAACTGCACATAACGCACATCGTCCGCGCCCTTGTCAGTGCGCCACCAGCGTTCCCAGTCGGCATCCGACTTGCCGTTCGCATCTGCCCATTCCTTGGCGCAGGCGATGTATTCGATGGGTGCGTCGAACCAGACATAGAAGACCTTGCCCTCCATCCCCGGCCAGTCCTGATCGCCTTTCTTGACCGGCACACCCCAGTCCAGATCGCGGGTGATGCCGCGGTCTTGCAAACCGTCGCCATCATGCAGCCACTTCTTGGCGATCGAGGTGGTCAGGATCGGCCAATCGGTCTTGGAGTCGATCCAGGCGTCCAACTGATCCTTCATCGCGGATTGACGCAGATACAGGTGCTTGGTCTCGCGCACTTCCAGATCGGTCGAGCCGCTGATCGCGCTGCGCGGCTCGATCAGGTCGGTCGGGTCCAGCTGTTTGGTGCAGTTCTCGCACTGGTCGCCCCGCGCGCGGTCATAGCCGCAATTGGGGCAGGTGCCCTCGATATAGCGGTCGGGCAGAAAGCGTTTGTCGGCGTTGGAATAGACCTGTTTCTCGCTGACCTCGCGGATCAGCCCGGCCTCGTCCAGCTTGCCCGCGAAATGCTGGGTCAGCACCTTGTTCTGCGCGCTGGACGAGCGGCCAAAGTGGTCAAAGCTGAGCCCGAACCGTTTGGCGATATTGGCCTGAACGCCATACATCTCGGCGCAGTATTCCGCGACCGGCTTGCCCGCCTTGGCGGCCGCCAGTTCTGCCGGGGTGCCGTGTTCGTCGGTGGCGCACAGGAACATGACCTCATTCCCCCGGCCACGCTGATAACGTGCGTACAGGTCAGCAGGCAATTGCGAGCCGATCAGATTGCCGAGGTGCTTGATCCCGTTGATATAGGGGATCGCCGAGGTGATGAGAATCCGAGCCATTTTGCGTGTCCACGTAACTGTCTGCGCGCTCGTCTACAGTAAGTCACTGGCCAGCAAAAGCCCGGCTTTCGGGCAGAAGCGATTTTAACGTCTGTGTTGCCGACCCTAATGCGACCTAAGAGGTTCAGCCACCGTTCGTTTCAGGGCGTTCCCAATACAAGGTCCCCAATGCAACGTCGAAGACCGGAAAGGTGATGTTGAAATTCGCCTCCTGCATCCGTTCGCGTTTGTGATGCAAGGCATGAAGATGCCTGAGACGCCACCAGCCGGGTATGGATTGGAACATCGCCTCGGCCCGGCTGCCGGGTGGGACGTGATAGCTGAAGTGACACACCTCATAAAGCAGATATCCGGCGATGGTCGACGCGGCAAACAACGCGCCGACATTTGGATTGAATATCCATCCCAGAACAAGGCCACCGGGCAGCGCTATGCCCATCGTGAACAGAAAGATCAGATAGAGCGGGAACAGAACCACACGCCAGTCAAATGGGCTTTCATATCCCATGTCGGTATCCAGAAAAAAGGAATGATGGTCCCCGGTGTGGCGCTGGTAGAACAGTTTAAGCACCCTGGTCTTTTCGTGACCAAGCCAGCGGTGCGAGGCATATTCGGCAAAGTTCACAAACAAAAGCGTCGCCGGGATCACCAGCAACTCTGGCGCGGTCACGTCCGTGACGAAAGTCAGGCTGTAGCAGATCACGAAAAGGCCAGCGATGGCCACCGACAGCATATGAAAATACCCGCTGTACATCTTGCTTATGCCAGCGCGGTATTTCGCCCTGAAGGCCTGCATGGCTTCTCTGGTCATCATTGTCGTCTTCCTCCCGAGTATTCGGGATCAGACTATATGCTTTTCCGGAATAAGCGCCTGCGACCCGACGTTAACTTGGACAGAATGAAGGTCAGTTTCTTTCGGGTCTCGCGCAGGTTCCGCCTTGGGATGGTCGTTCAGGCATGATCCGCTCGCGGGGTGTTGGGCACAACATTCATGTTTCGCACCGTTGGGGCCAGATGCGATCAATGCTGGTCCTGCTTCTTTATCCTTCCCGGGACCGTTTCAGCAATCGGCCAATGGTGAAGGAGGTGCGCGGTGCATAGACGTAATTTGTTCGCTCTTCGGGTGTGGGGCGCGACCGCATTCGGGCCAGGCCAAATCCGATCAGGAAGATGTGACCCAGCGCAACAAAGGCAAACAGCGCCCCGGGACCGAATTGCTGGATCAGCGTTGATGAAATGTAGGGCGATGCAATGGCCCCCAGCGCATACCAGAACATCAGCGCCGCCGACAGCTCGACCCGCTGTTCGGTTGTGGCAAAGTCGTTTGCGTGGGCGGATGAAACCGAAAAGATCGGGAAGGTGGTAAAGCCGAAGAAACCAGCCGCCAGCATGACACCCACAGTTCCGGTGCCGCTGGCCGCCATGGTGACCCCGCAGCTTAGGACCGCGACGGCGGACAGCCAGATCAGAACCCAGCGCCGGTCATATTTATCCGCAAGCCAGCCCATCGGGTATTGCGCCAATGCCCCGCCCAACACGAATGAGGCCAGGAAGAACGCGATTTGGTCCACGCCCAGCCCGACCTCCTGCCCATAGACAGGACCAACCATTCGAAACGACGCGGAACTCAGCGCGGCAACGATCACGCCCGCAACGGCAAGGGGCGAACTGCGCCAGGCCAGCTTGGGCCGCAACCGAGGCGCATCAGGTGTCTGAGGTTGACTGGCCCGCGTCAGTGTCAGCGGCAACAACGCGGCGCAGCACAGAATGGCCAGCAGGTTATACGACACGTAAGAGGCAGGTGGCAGAACCGCGATGATCAACTGCGCGGTCAGCGAGGCACCCATGTCGACAATGCGGTACGTGCCCATCGCGCGCCCACGCGTTTCATTGTTGACTTTTGCGTTCAGCCAGGCCTCGATCACTGTATAGCACCCGGCGACACAGGTGCCCGATGCGATCCGCAGCGCGGCCCAGATATAGGGGTTTTCGGTCAGTGTGTGCCCGATCAGCCCCATCGCACCCAAGGCGGTGCAGACCGCGAAGGCGCGGGAATGGCCCACAGTCCCCATCAAACGCGGGGCCCACCAGCAGCCGACAAAGAACCCGATGAAATGTGCCGATCCCAGCAGACCGATCTGCTCGGTCGTGAACTCAAGCGTGATGCCCGAGATGGCGTCCAATGGCCCGACGCCGCCTGTCGACAGTTGCAACAGAATGACGGAAAGAAACAGGGCGGCGAAGGAAATGATCGTGCGCATAATGGGGTTACACTGACGCTCTGACAGGCAGATGCGCGCGCCTATTCGACGCGAGGGGGTCGTTTTTTGACCTTTGGCCGATTTCAGGCGCGTGAGATTTCGGCGTGGATGTCCAGCCCGACGTTTTCTGCCACCAGATCGGGATAGCCCGAGGCGCCAAAATCATGCCGGTTCAGCGCACCCGTCAGGCCGATGGACAATTGGTCCAGATCGTCCGGGGCTGTTCCGGGGCGACGATAAAGGCTCGCATCCAGGGTCACCGGACGGGTGACGCCCCGCACCGTCAGATCGCCGGTAATCCGCGCCCCGTCCGAGATGCGGCCCGACGGGCCAAGCTGAACGTCGGTCGAGACAAAGCGAATGGTCGGATGGCTTTTTGCGTTCAGCACGGTCTGCCCCAGCATCGGCATCCGGGCAAACGGCAGCCGTGTGCGCGCCTTGCTAACATCCAGCACCACGTCGACCCGGCTGTTCTGCAATCGGCGCGTATCGATCTGAACATTCGCCGACCGGATCGGCATCGACCCGGTCTGGGAAACGCCCGACAGATCGAAACTGAAACCGACGCGGGTGTCCCGAGCCGACAGAACATAGGGTTGCAAAGCGGCTTGCGCCGTCCGGGTCAGGGGCAGGGCAGCCAACCCGGCAAGGACACAGCGGCGGGTCAGGGTGGTCATGCCATGACCCCCTCTCGTCTGGGGCGGGAACGTTTGAGCAGCATCAGCACGATGGCGATGTTCAGCCCGTTCCACAGAATGCCGTTCACGAAGGCCAGTTGATAGTTTCCGGTCACGTCGTAAATCCATCCCGACATCCAGCCGCCAAGGGCCATGCCCAGAATGGTCATCATCATGACAAAGCCGACACGCGCCCCGGCCTCTTGCGGGGGCATGTATTCACGCACGACCAGCGCGTAGCTGGGAACGATGCCGCCCTGTGCCAGACCGAACAGCATGCTGATGACATAAAGCGAGACCATCCCGTCATAAGGCAGGAACAGAAACAGCGCGATACATTGCAGGACCGAGCCGATCAGCAGGGTCATGACGCCACCCAACCGGTCCGCCAGCAAGCCCGAGATAATCCGGCTGACAACGCCACCCAGCAGCATCAGCGACAACATCTCGGCCCCCACGGCGGGCCCGTATCCAAGTCCGACGCAATACGAGACGATATGGACCTGCGGCATGGACATGGCCACACAACAGCCGATACCGGCAAGGCCCAGAATATACTGCAGCGCGCGGGGTGAGACGCCAACGCTGCGGGCGTTGATCTGCGCGGTCGCGGCGGCTGTGCTGTGCGCCTCGACCGGGACTTGGCGGCGCAGCAGCAGCGACAGGGGAATGACGACCAGCAGGGTCAGGGCGGCTAGGGTCAGGTAGACCTGTTGCCAGCCATCGCGGGCCAGAATGTCGGACAGCAGCGTGGGCCAGATCGCGCCGGACAGATAGTTGCCGCTGGCCACCAGCGCCACGGCAATTCCGCGTCGCTTCATGAACCAATGCGAAATATCGGCGATCAGGGGGCCAAACCCAATCGATGTGCCCAGACCCAGCAGCAGATGCGCAGCCGACAGCAGCAGGATATTCGGGGCCCAAGTCGCCAGCAGATAGCTGACCGCACTCAGCATTGCAGCCCCGATCAGCGCTATGGTCACGCCCAGACGGTCAACCATTTGCCCCAACCACATATTTCCCAGGGCAAAGCCGATCATGGACAGAACATAAGGCAACGAGGCTTCGGCCCGCCCTGCACCGAATTCGGCCTCGATCGCGGGCATCACCACGATCACCGCCCACATGCCCACATTCGCCACCGTTGCGATGGCGAGCGTGATCAGAAGGCGCAGCCACGAGTAGCGGCTATCGTGGATCGGGTGAGTCATGCGGTGACGCTAGGGTGCAGTCCGGGGTTTGACCAGTCACATCTTGCGTGATCGATGCGGTCTCAGGTCAGAACATCCTCGGTTTCGACTCGTTTCAGGTGCAAACCGGCGCGGGCGGCGGTCATGGTGGCCTGCCATGTGACCGACGGCAGCGCGCGGGCGCGGCGGCGGGTCAGGGTCCAGCGGCGGGCCTCTCCCTTATGATTGGCGGCCATGTGCCAGCGCGTCTCGACCCCTTGCGCGCCACCATCGCCGGGGGTTAGCAGCAGACCCAGCGGCGCGCGCGCCATCGCGCCGCCCTGTTCGGCAGCCAGATGCATCCGCCGGATCGGGGTCAGCCCCGGCGCGCGGGGCAGATCGCCGACGATCAGCGGAATGGCCCCGCTGCGCAGCGCCTCTTCCAGACACCACAGCAGATCTTCGGCGCGGGTGGGGTGGACAAAGATGAACCGGGCGGGATCGGCAAAGGGCATCATCCCGTCGGGGTGTAACTGGCCGGGCTCCCACGCGGGGGAAATCCACAAGACCGGCCCCTGCATCTGACCGGCCAGCCACATGGCAAAACTGCGCCGGGCCGGACCGCAGACTTCGTGCACGCGGCCCAGTTGCAGGGCGATTTCCTCATGAAGTTTGACCCCCGGCGCGGCGCGCGCGGATTTTTGACCAAGAAGCTGAGCAGACATGATATGTTCGTATCATGTTCTTATTTTGCTCTCAAGTGGGGTGCGTTTAGCGCGACAGGATCAGGCGACCATCGGTGAACTGGATGTTCGAAAACCGATGCAGGTAATCCATGCCCAGCAGCGACTGATGCAGTTCACCTTCATTGATCCAGGCCGAGACATTGCGGTCCGTGATCGGCCCCAGTTCCAGGCTATCCAGCCGCACGGGCGCGGTCCGGACCTCGCCGTTCGCGGTAATCGCGCGCCCGAAATAGTTCAGCTGATCCGGGTCAATGCCCACACGTTCCGCATCCTGCGCGCTGAGGACGATCTGGCTGGCCCCGGTATCCACAAGGAAGACAATAGGCTCGCCGTTCACCGTGACCGGCAGGTAATAATGCCCGTCCTGCGCGCGCGGAACCTCGATGGTGTCGCCGGTGACGGCCATTTGCGGAGCAGGGCCGACCGAGGACCGGATATCCTCCCACAAGCCAATGACCGCGATGACGCCCACAAAGATGAACACCCAGGCCATCACCTGTTGCAGGGTCTTGTTCAGGGATTGGCGGTTCTGGGCGACAAACCACAGCAATATGGCCGCGGCCAACACGACCAGATACACCAAACGCCCGATATCGTCGCCATTCATGCTGCTGCCCTTATCCTTGGTTCTGACCCTCTATATGGGGATTTAGGACGCAAAACCAAAGGCCTTGAGGCCATCCAGAATGAACTGCACCGACAGGGCGGCCAGCAGCATACCCAACAACCGGGTCAACACGTTCAGACCGGTTTTGCCCAGAATGCGGGCGATCAGACCGCCCGACAAGAAGAACAACAGAACCACCGCCATGACGGCCAGCATTACGGCCACTGCCGCAGCAATTCCCTGAATGCCCGGATGCTGCCCGGATAGCAGAATAATGGTCGCAATCGATCCCGGCCCGGCGACCAGAGGGATGGCGAGCGGAAAGACGGACGGATCGTTGTGTTCCTCTTCCTCGGCCCGATCCTCGCGCCGTTTGGTGCGGCGTTCGAACAGCATGTCCAGCGCGGTCAGGAACAGCAGTGCGCCGCCGGCGACCTTGAACGCCTCCATCGAAATGCCAACGAAACCCAGTACGGCCTCACCAAAGGCGGCAAAGGCAATCAGGATGCCCGAAGCCACAACGCAGGTGCGATAGGCCGTTCGCCGCCGGGTGCGCGCGTCCATATCCTGCGTCATCGCGACAAAGATGGGCGCGGTGCCAAACGGGTCGATCACCACGAACAAGGTGGTGAAGGCGGTGATGAAGAAGGCGGCGTCAGTCATGCGGCGCTCTCGGCCTGTTCCAGTTTTTCAGCCGCAGCAACCCAAAGCGCCTCGGCCTTTTGCATGGCTTCGGTGACTTCGGCGAATTTACGGTTCCAGGTTTCCAGATCGTTGATCTTGTCATCCTCGTACAAGGCCGGGTCCGCCAGCTTGGCCGACAGCTTGTCATGCATGTCCGTCAGTTTCTCGATCCGGTCCTCGCATTTGCGCAGATCGGCGCGCAGGGCCAGCATCGCCTCACGCGAGGGGCGCTTGGGCTTGGCGGTTTGCGGCTTCGCCTTCACGGGTTTGTCGCGGGCCAGCAGCAAGGAACGATAGGCCTCCAGATCGCCATCGAACGGCTTGACCGTCCCGTCCGAGACCAGCCATAGCCGGTCCGCCACCAGCGATAGCAGGTGCATGTCATGGCTGACCAGCACAACCGCGCCGGAATAGGCGGTCAGCGCCTCGACCAGCGCCTCGCGGCTTTCGATGTCCAGATGGTTGGTCGGCTCGTCCAGGATCAGCATATGCGGCGCGTCGATGGTGGCCAGCAGCAGCGACAGCCGCGCCTTTTGACCGCCCGACAGACGCCCCACCTTGGTCTCAGCCTGATCCGCGTTCAGGCCGAACCCGGCCAGACGCGAGCGCCACTTGCCCGGCGCCTCATCCGGGCGCAGGCGGCGCAAGTGGTCCAGCGGCGTCTCGTCCACATAGAGCTCATCCACCTGATGCTGCGCGAAATAGCCGATGCGCAGCTTGTTGGAGCGGCTCATCTTGCCCACCATCAGGGGCAGGCGGTCGGACAGCAGCTTGGACAGGGTCGATTTACCCTGACCGTTCTTGCCCAGCAGCGCGATGCGGTCGTCCTGATCGATGCGCAGGTTCAGACGGCGCAGCACTTCGGTCTCGCCATAGCCCGTGACGCCGCCTTCGAGATTGATGATGGGTGGCGACAGTTCCTCGGGTTCCGGGAAAGAGAACGCGCGCAACGCGGCCTCTTGCGGGGTTGAGACCAGTTGGATGCGTTCGATCATCTTCAGGCGAGATTGGGCCTGCACGGCTTTGGACGCCTTGGCGCGAAACCGGTCCACGAAACTTTGCAGATGCGCGATGCGGGCCTTGGCCTTGGCGTTTTCCGATTCCGCCTGCGCCAGCCGCTCGGCCCGGCGTTCGGCGAATTTGTCGTATGGCACCGCGTAGTAGGTGAGCTTTCGATCCTCCAGATGCAGGATCGAGCCCACCGCGCGGTTTAGCAGCCCGCGGTCGTGGCTGATGATGATGACCGTATGCGGATATTTCGCCAGATAGCTTTCCAGCCATAAGGCGCCTTCGAGGTCCAGATAGTTGGTCGGTTCGTCCAGCAGCAGCAGATCAGGCTGAGAAAACAGCACCGCCGCCAACGCCACGCGCATCCGCCAGCCGCCCGAGAAATCGGAACAGGGTTTCAGCTGGTCGTCGTCATCGAACCCCAGACCCTTGAGGATCGAGGCCGCGCGCGCCTCGGCCGACCACGCATCAATATCGGCCAAACGGGTCTGGATCTCCGCGATCCGTGCGGGGTCGGTGGCGCTGTCGGCCTCGGCCATCAGCGCGCTACGTTCGGTATCGGCGGCCAGAACCGTGTTGATCAGCGACACATCGGACGAGGGCACCTCTTGCGCCACCCCACCAATCCGCGCCCGTTTCGGGACCGAGATATTGCCGGACTCCAGCGCCAGTTCCCCCCGGATCAGTCGAAACAGGGTGGTCTTGCCGGTGCCATTGCGGCCCACAAGCCCGACCTTGTGCCCGTCGGGAATGGTTGCACTGGCCCCGTCGAACAGGGGGCGGCCTTCAACGGCATAGGTGATGTCTTCGATCCGTAGCATGAGGCCGCTCTTAGCAGAGCCGTGATGCCGCCGCCAGCGGCTTGGCATGTTCAACCGCCGGGCAATGTGTTAGCGCGTTCTGCAAGCACCGGAGACACCTTATGCGCGCGGCCCAATCGCACCCGACACTGATCACGCTGGTTCTGCTGACCGCGCTGTCGGTGCTGTCGCTGAATATGTTCCTGCCGTCACTGGCCCATATTGGTGAGGATTTGCAGGCTGACTATGGATTGGTCAATCTGGCGGTCGCGGGCTATCTGGCTCTGTCCGCTGTTCTGCAACTGATCATGGGGCCCTTGTCCGACCGGTTCGGGCGGCGGCCCGTTCTGCTGCTCAGCATGGTGATTTTTGTTGCGGCATCTGTCGGTTGCGCCTTGGCCGAGTCGATCTGGGTCTTTCTTGGCTTTCGCATGTTGCAGGGCGCAATCATCGCGGGGCAGGTGCTGTCGCGCGCTGCTGTGCGCGATATGTACGAGCCCAACGAAGCCGCCAGCAAACTGGGTTACATCTCGATGGCGATGGCCCTTGCGCCAATGCTGGGCCCGATGCTGGGCGGCGTGCTTGAAATGCTGTTCGGCTGGCGCGCGGGTTTTGTCCTTTATGCCATGTTGGGCGTGGCCATGTTGGTGCTGGTCTGGGCCGATATGGGCGAGACCAACACAAACGCCAACGCAACTTTCGCCGCGCAGATGCGGCTTTATCCGCAGCTGTTCGGCTCTCGCCGGTTCTGGGGCTATTCGTTCTGCGCGGCATTTTCGATCGGGGGCTTTTATGCCTTCATCACTGGCGCGCCTTTGGTCGCGGGCGCGTGGTTCGATCTCAACCCGGCTTTGTTAGGGGTAGGGATCGGGATTATCACGCTGGGGTTCATGGCTGGCAGCTTTCTGACCGGACGCCTCGCCGCCCACACAAAACTAAGCACGATGATCCTTGTTGGACGGGCAATCGCCTCGCTTGGTCCGCTGATCGGCTTGCTGACATTCCTTGGCGGGTTCGGCACGGTCTGGACGTTTTTTGGGTCCGCAGTCTTCGTGGGCTTTGGCAACGGTCTGACTGTCGCCAATGCAACGGCCGGGTTGATGTCGGTCAGGCCGCAGCTTGCGGGCAGCGCCGCCGGATTGTCCGGCGCGATCACCGTTCTGTTGGGCGCTATTCTCACCTCAGCCACCGGCGCACTGGTCAGTGCCCAGAACGCGCCCTTTGTCGTGTTGGGCATGATGTGCGCCAGCAGCTTTGCGGGGCTTTTGTCCATCCTCTATGTGCGTTGGATCGATCTGCACGACCCGCTTCCCGACACGATCTGAATGTCAGGCAATCATTGTCCTTTTCTTACGCCCGATACCATGCTACGCGGCGCGCGATGGATTTCGGCGCGAGTGTCGCGCCCTATGTTAAGGAGAGGCCGACATGGCACTGGAACGCACATTCTCGATCATCAAACCCGATGCAACCCGCCGCAACCTGACTGGCAAGATCAACGCCAAATTCGAAGACGCGGGCCTGCGCATCGTTGCGCAAAAGCGCATCCACATGACCAAGGAACAGGCTGGCAAGTTCTACGAAGTCCACGCCGAGCGTCCGTTCTATGACGAACTGTGCGAATTCATGTCGTCGGCTCCGGTCGTTGTTCAGGTTCTGGAAGGTGAAGGCGCCATTGCCAAGAACCGCGAAGTCATGGGCGCAACCAACCCCGCTGACGCGGCCGCCGGCACCATCCGCGCCGAGTTCGCTGAATCGGTCGGTGAAAACTCGGTCCACGGTTCGGACGCACCGGAAACCGCAGCAGTCGAGATTGCCTATTTCTTCTCGGGCATCGAACTGGTCGGCTAAGCTACGGCTTATATCGGATTTTGAGGCCGCTCCGTTTTGGGGCGGTCTTTTTCGTTCAGACCTGTTTCAGATCCTTGGCGGCAACACGCACGCCAATCGCATCCAGATCCGAGATCATCTGGTTTTCCGGAGCGGCTTTGGTGCTGGCCTTGATGGCGTTAAACCGCTGACGCAGCTGCTTTTTCTCTTCACCCTTGCAGTCGTTCCAAGGGCGGCCCTGCAGGCCCATCACCAGCACATAATACCCGATGAAATGCGCTTTGGTTCCGGCCTGTAGCAGCCGGGAATACGCCTCATCCGGCCCCAACTCGCGCAGTTCCTGCGCTGAATGGATGCCCGCGCGGGCGCAGGCTTGCTCGAAGGCGGGACCCAGATTGCGGATGGATGAGACGGGATCAGACATGCCCTTGGTTTAACCAGCCGTTGCAGGGCTGTCACCCGCGCATTTCGTCGGGTCGCGCCCGGTTTTACTTGCAACGAATGCAGAGTCTTGCATTCATAACGTCATGCCATCGCAGAAAATTGGATGGTTAGAACCAAAGGCTTCGGCCAAACTGTGGAGAATAGCGAAAAACACCCCACATTGGCTTGAGGGAAAGCCCCTTGGATTGCTGAAAAAAGTTCGATTGTAGAAAGCATCGGCATTCAGAAGGTCACGGAGATTCTGGTCAATGACGACCTTGAAGCAGAACGAAAGAGCAGTTCATGAATTCTGAGTCCGAGGCGCTTTTCTTTGTTCTTGGCGCGTTTGATCAGGCTGCGTTTGCGTCGGCCCTGACTGATATGTCGGTGAGAGTCACCAGGTCGTACGCTGGTAAGCCGTTTATTCTGCTGGATTGCCATGATCAGTCGATCCGCGCCTCTGGTCGGATATTGTTGGAAACGGAAGGGGCGTTGCACCTGTTGCAGAAGGACGGTGCGCGCCGGATCCAAAAAGGCAAGGGCCGGGGCCGGTTTGTGCAGGATCTGCCAACAGGTCCTGTGCGTGAGGCTTTGAGCGGCTTTCCCAAACTACGCGCCTTGATGGAAATCGCCACGGGAGAAAGGCAGGAAAGCGACGTGGCCCTGCTGGACGATCTGCAAAAGACGCAAGTGCGCGGCAGTGTGGTGTCGTTGTCTACGGAACATGGTCGGGCGACAATCCTGCGCCTTCGGCGATTGCGTGGATACGACAAAGCCTTTGACAAAGCCTGCGCTGCGGTCCGTGCAATGGTTGGGGCAAGCCCGGACATTGAATCACTGGCGGATGCGGTATCGGCGACCGACGCGCGTTATCGTGCCAAGCCCGAGATCGCATTGGGGACCGACGAACCCTCGATTCAAGTCGCGGCTGATATTATCAAGACTTATCTAAAGGTTGCGCAGCAAAATGAAAGTGGCCTGATCGCGGATATTGATACCGAGTTTCTGCATGACTACCGCGTGTCGCTGCGTCGAATTCGCTCGGTCATCAGCCTGTTCAAAGGGGTGTTTTCTGAGGCGCAGACCGCCGAATTCAAAAAGACCTTCTCGGAGCTGATGGCGCCGACAGGGCGGATGCGGGATCTGGACGTCTATCTTCTGGAAAAGGATATGTATTTCAACCTGGTGCCAAGCACGCTTCATGCTGGTCTGGACGCCATGTTTGCGCAATTCCAGAAGGAACGCGCCCAAGAACTGTCGCGCATCACGCGCCGATTGCGCAGCAAGACTTACCAAAGCCAGATGTCTGACCTCAGGGCGCTGTTTGACGGGACGGATAACGTAAAACCGGGACCGAATGCGCAGCGCGGGGCGTATGATTATGCCTGCGCGCTGATCTGGAAACGCTATCGCAAGGTCTGCAAGATCGCGCGCAGCATCACGCCCGAAACTCCGGATGAATCAGTGCATGGCCTTCGGATCGACTGCAAGAAACTCCGATACCTGATGGAGTTCTTTGCGCCCCTGTTCGACGCAAAGGATTTCAAATCGATCCTCAAGCCCCTGAAAAAGCTTCAGGATAACCTTGGACTGTTCAACGATTTCTCGGTCCAGCAAGAGGCTCTGCTGGCTTTTACGTCTCAGCAATCAAACGCCCAAGGCCGTGTGGATGCTCAGGTCGGTTTGGCTGTTGGCGGGCTGATCGCCGTACTGGATCAACGTCAGCGGGCCGAGCGTGACCGGGTGATCGCCAATTTCCAGCAATTCGATGCCCCCGAAACACGCCATCTGTTCCGCAGCCTGTTTCACCAGCCCAAGGAGTGAGGAATGAAGATCATTGCCTGTTACAGCAACAAAGGCGGTGTCGGGAAAACAGCAACCTCGGTCAATCTGGCCCATGCCTATGCCGCGGCGGGCAAGCTGGTGCTGCTGTGCGATCTTGATCCACAAGGCGCCTCGGGGTTTTACTTTCGGGTCAAGCCTTCGAAAAAGCTCACGGATGCGCGGTTTTTTGAGGATGTGAAGCGCTTTACCAACGCCATCCGGGCCAGCGATTTCGACGGTCTGGATATTCTTCCCGCAAACCTGACCTTCCGCGATTTTGACGTGTTTCTGTCTCGGATGCGGAACAAGCGTTCGCGCCTGAAAAAGGCTCTGATGGCGGCGGGCAGTGACTATGACGTCATCATCCTCGATTGCCCGCCGAATTTTTCGACCCTGTCCGAGAATATCTTTAAGGCCGCCGATGAGATTGTCGTGCCGGTCATCCCAACCACCCTGTCGGAGCGTACGTTCGATCAGTTGGTGGGGTTCTTTGACGAACACAAACTGCCGAAGAAAAAGCTGAATGCATTTTTTTCGATGGTCCAGCAACGCAAAACCCTGCATCAGCAGACGATGGAGACGATGCGCAAGGCTTATCGGAAGCGGTTCATGCAAAGTTGCATTCCTTTTGCCTCGGATATCGAAAAGATGGGCCAATATCGCGCGCCGGTGGTCACCTACGCCCCGCGCGGCGTGGCAGGGGCGGCCTACAAGGCGCTGTATGAGGAATTGGAAAACGGGGTGGTTGCGACCAAATGAGCAAGGAAATCGAGCGCAAATTTCTGGTCAACAGTCTGCCGGACCTGAGCGGCACGCAGAAGGCGGTCGTGCGGCAGGGCTATCTGACGGCCCCTGACGATTCGACCGAATTGCGGTTGCGGCAGAAGAATGACCGGTACTTCCTGACCCTCAAGGGCGGCGGAGGGCTGGTTCGGGTTGAGCGTGAGGCCGAAATCTCGGCCGATCAATTCGAAACCTTCTGGCCTGAGACCGAAGGGCGGCGGGTCGAAAAAGAACGGTTCACCGGCGCGTTGCCAGATGGGCGAGTGTTCGAGCTGGATATCTTCCAAGGCAATTTGGCGCCGCTGCAACTTGTCGAGGTTGAGTTCTCGTCAGAAGACGAGGCGCACAGTTTTGCGCCGCCCGCTTGGTTCGGCGCGGATGTGACCGAGGATAAGCGCTACAAAAACAAGAACATGGCCATCGACGGCGCGCCTGACTAAACCCGGCGCGCCAGATTCAGGGTGGTTTCAAGGCCCGGTTCGCAATTCCGGGCCGCGAACTGACCGCCATGCATGTGTGAGATCGCCGCGACCAGCGCCAACCCCAACCCCGCATTGCGTTCCGTACGGGCAGGGTCAAGCGTCACAAATGGCAGTTGCAGGCGATGCAGGTCCTCTGGCGGGACGCCCGGTCCCTGATCACGCACACTCAGGTGGGCCGTGTCACCATCCTCACCGATCGAGATTGTGATGGCGGTGTTTTCGGGCGCATAGCGCATAGCGTTTTCCAGCAGGTTCGACAGCGCCTGAGACAGAAGGGGCCGGTGGCCCTGTATCGGGGCGGCCTGTCCCTGAACCTTTAGCCGGATGTTCTGATCAGCGGCGACAGGTTCGTAGAGTTCAACAACGTCGCGGGCGAGTTGCTGCAAATCCACCTGTTCGAACTGTTCACGGCCCAGCCCGGCCTCGGCGCGTGAGATTTCCGTCAACTGCCCCAAAACCCGCAAAACGTGGTCGATCTCTCCGGTGGCGCGGGCAATATCAACCTCACGATCCAAGTCGCTTTTGTCGGGATCTGAAAGCGCCTCGACCCGTTGTTTCAGGCGCGACAGGGGCGAGCGCAGGTCATGGGCTATCGAGTTGGACGTGGTGCGCAGGTTGCTGATCAGTTCTTCGATCCGATCCAGCATGTTGTTCAGTGTTCCGGCCACCTGATCGAACTCATCGCCAGTGCCGCGCAACGGCATCCTGCGGGACAGATCGCCCGAGACGATGTTCTCGGCAGTGCTGGCGATGTCGGACAGGCGGGAAAAAACCAGCCGGGTGAACAACCAGCCGGTCAGCACGCTCAGCGCCAATGCGATGCCAAGGGCCAGCGCTACGGATCGCAGCAGAACCCGGTCGAATTGTTGCCGCGCGACGGCGTCGCGGCCGACGATTAGGCGCTCCCTGCCGGGCAGGCGGATCGACGCGGCCGAGACGGGGACGAGTTGATCGTCATCGGCGCGGCGCAGTTCCAGTTCAACCCAGCCACTGCCTGCCGTGATATGTTCGGGCCATTGCTTGAGGTTTCCGACCAGCTTGTTGCCGAACCGATCCGTCAGAAGATACAGCGCATCGCGTTCCGAGGCGCTGGGAAGGCGGCGTTCGATGGCTGTGATCAGCCCGATCAGGCCCCGGCGTTCATATTCATCAGCCAACCCCGTGAGTTCTGCTGACACGACCGAGCGGGTTTCGGATTCAATACTGCGATTGGCGGTAACATAGACCAGCGCCAGCACCGTCGCCGTCAAAAGCGTGCTGAGAACCATGCTGGCCAGAACCAGCCGTGTGCGAGAATTGTTCAGGGAAAGCCGCAGGTTATCCATCAGACATCATGTAACCCGCACCTCGGACCGTTTCAATCAGCGGCGCGTCGCCGCCTTCGTCCAACTGGCGGCGGAGTTTTGAGATATGGACGTCCACGACATTGGTGTTCGGGTCGAAGTGATAATCCCAAACGCCTTCCAGCAGCATGGTGCGCGATACGACGCGATTTTTGCGGCGCAGGAAGAATTCGAGGATCTGGAACTCGCGCGGGGTCAGCGTGATCTCATGCCCGTCGCGCGTGACTTTGCGGGTCAGCAGATCCATCTCAAGATCCTTGCAGGTCAGGGTAGGCGTTTCCTCGGATTCCTGCGGGCGACGCAAAAGCGCTTCGATCCTTGCGTGCAGTTCCTGAAAGGAAAACGGCTTGACCAGATAATCATCCGCGCCCGAGCGCAGACCTTTCACGCGCTCATCCACCGCGCTCATGGCGGTCAGCATCAGAACGGGGGTTTTCAACCCTGCAGCGCGCATGGATTTGATCAGGGACAACCCGTCCAAGCCCGGCAGCATCCGATCCAGAACAATGGCGTCAAAGCCGCCATCCGTGGCATGATACAGCCCTTCGCGGCCATCGGCGGCAACCTCGACCACATAGCCTTCCTCGCTGAAACCTTTAGCGATGAAGTCCCGTGTGTCTTCGTCATCTTCGACGATCAGCAGGCGTCGGCTCATGATCGGGGTTCCTTTCTATCGGGATTTAAACACAATTTTCAGATAAAGCACATGGTTTGAGAATGGTTCGTATCTGAGGGATCGAGCCGGGTGCGGCCTCGCGCACCCGGCAAGCCCGGCGGATTGCGGACAAATCAATTCCGCCAGGAAGCGCACGTCATATATCCCCATCATGTGACGCGCGCGGGTCTTCGGTCAGGCGATTTCAACCGCGACAAAGATCTGGTTGCCGCTGCGATTGATCAGCACCAGCGCCGGGTCGGTCTTTTCGCTGTCCAGCGCAGCTTTCAGTGCATCCGGCGTCAGCGTGTCCTGGCCACCCAGTTTGACGATGACATCACCGCGCTGCAGACCGGCCTTGGCGGCAGGGCTGTCAGGTTTCAGGTCCGTCACAACCACGCCGTCAACGCCTTCGGCCACACCCATCTCGGCGCGGGCGGCCTCGGTCAGCGGCGCAACGGTGACACCCAGTTGGGTACCAGTGGCTTCCGCATCAACGGGGCCGTCCACTTGGGCCTGGGCCGACTGGTGCTGGCCAATCGTCAATTGCAGGTCCTGTCGGGTGCCGTCGCGCAGCACGGTCAGGGTGCTTTCGGTGCCAACTTTGGTGGTGCCAACCAGAAGGGGCAGGTCGCTGCTGTTATCCACGGTCTCGTCATTGAAACTCAGGATCACATCGCCCTGTTGCAGAACACCGTCCGCCGGGCTACCGGCCACGACGTCCGAAACCAAAGCACCGGTCGAGCTGTCGATACCAAGCGCCGCTGCCAGTTCCGGGCTTACATTCTGGATCGACACGCCCAGCCAACCACGGCTGACCTGACCGTCATCGCGCAGATCGGCTGCGATATGTTCCACGATGTTCGATGTCACCGCAAAGCCAAGGCCGACCGAGCCGCCGCTGGGCGAATAGATGGCCGAGTTTACACCGACCACTTCGCCTTCCATGTTGAACAGCGGACCGCCCGAGTTGCCTTTGTTGATGGCCGCATCGGTCTGAATGAACTCGGCATAAGGCCCTTGCGAGATGTTGCGGCCCTTGGCCGAGACGATCCCGGTGGTAACGGTCGAGCTCAGGCCGAACGGGTTGCCGATGGCCACCACGTCCTCGCCCACGCGGATCACGTCGCTGTCGCCCATTTCGACCGCTTGCAGGGTTTCGCCTGCGTCGATCTTCAGAACGGCAATATCGGTCAGCGGGTCGGTGCCGATCACTTCGGCGTCAAACGTGCGGTCATCGTTCAGGCGCACAGTGACCGATGAGGCGTTGTCGACCACGTGGTGGTTGGTCACGATAAACCCGGCCTCATCCAGAACAAACCCCGATCCCAGACCCTGTGCCGGGCCGCGTTGTGGCATTTGGAAACCTTCGGGGCCACCGAAGCGTTTGAAGAACTCGCCAAAGGGATGGCCTTCGAAGTCAAACTCCTGACCTTGCGCCGGGCTTGTGGCGATGTCCTGCTCGGCGATGATGGTCACCACCGACGGGGATACGGTTTCGACCAGATCGGCCAGTGCCTCATCCGCCATCGAGGGCAGAGCGGTTGTCGCCAGCAATGCAGCGCCCAGTGCGCTGACGCCGATCCAACTGGAATTTCGCGGCAAAAGAAGCGAGGATTTACGGATGCTCATTTGTGTCTCCTGTTCATATCGCGCGATTGCTGTCGCGCGTTAACAGGCAGATAGAACGCCAGTCTTTGGCTTACGTGGCGAGAGGGTTAAGAAATCTTAATTTTGCCACAAACCGCCTGTTCGGTGTGCCGCGATGTGGGTCAGAGATTCGGGCGAAGGCCTTGAGCGAATCGGAGGATTGTTGCCGAAACGTGTGTCAAACACTCAAAAGTGTTGAATTTCGTTTCCCTTGTGGACAATCGGGTGGCCTGAAATATCAAAAAGAGAGTGATCTTCCTTTAGTTGTGGACCGGTTCCAAAAACTGTGAGCCGACCGGTTTAACAACACGAGATTGTTATCAGATAGCGCATTACGCATGTGCATAACGGCCTTATTTGTGAATTCCTAAAAATCTAAGCACACTTGGAAGTTGTGCAAGCGAAAGCAGAATGTTGCTTAAAAGCCATTCGTTTGCTGCTGAACTGGGCAGTTTTGTCCAATTTTACGTTGTTTCGACGGATCGGATCGGGGAATATGAACCTGCCCAAGTGAGGGGGAACCGAAGGCACTAGGGGGTGCCAACGGTGATCTCGGTCTTAAGTAGCGCTAGCGGCATGTTAACGAGGGGGTCTTGTTTAGGTTTAGCGGCGGAAAACCCAGTCAGCCTGTTTGGCGAGATTGGTCGCGCTTTTGAGATCGAAGAAAAGTGGTAGTCCTGTTTGGGTACGCGGCCCGGTCTTCAACGACCGGGCCGTGATCATTTTGGGGGCTGGTTTTGGTGCCATGCGGCCCAGTCCTCGGGCGTGTCCAGATCCAGCAGTGCATGTGACCCCGGCAAGGCAACTGTGAAGACCCGATCCTTGTTTGCGCGCACGACGGATTGCGCGCCTTCGTCTCCGGTCAATTGGGCCAGCGCGGCAAACAGGCTTTGGTCGAACACCACGGGATGACCCGGCTTGCCGCTTTGTGTGGCACCGCGCCAGATCAGGAAGTCGGGGTTGTTGTTGTGTGCTGCCAGAACCTCCGCCAGATCGTCCGCAGTCAGGTCGGGCAAATCGGCCAGCATCACCATGACGGCTGTTGCGTCCGGGCGTATATGCGCCAAAGCACCGCGCAAGCTGGCATTCATCCCTTCCGCAGCGTCCGGAATCGGCACCCGACGAACATCAAGACCGTCCAGCGCCTGATACCGGGGATGAGGCCTTTGGGGCAGGGCGACCGTCACAGGCCCCACGGCCAGCGCAGTTTGGGCGGATCGCCTGAGCAGCGGAGCACCGTCCACCTGTTGCAACAGCTTGTCCGCGCCGCCCATCCGCGACGATTGCCCGGCGGCCAGCAGGATGATGGGAATCCTCGTCATTCCGCCACCATGCCGTCCGGGCGACGCCGAGTCATCCCCTCATCCGGGCACCATCCGCATCAAACAATGGGGTCGAGATCACGCGGGCCTTGCGCATCTGGCCCAGGATTTCGATTTCGACCTCCAGCCCGTCGCTTACACGGTCTGTTGGAAGAAAGCCCATGGCGACGGACTTCTGCGCATAATGCGAAAACCCACCAGAGGTGCAGAAACCGACGACGGACCCGTCCAGCCAGATCGGCTCGTAAGCATTCACATCGGCGTCTTCGGCATCGACCTCAAAAGCGACCAGCTTACGGGCGGTGCCATTGGCACGCTCTGCCTCGGCTGCGGCGCGGCCGATGAAGTCCGCGTTCTTGGAAAATGAGATAAAGCGGTCCAGCCCCGTTTCGGCAGCGGTGTAATCGGGCGAGAACTCTCGCATCCATGAGCCAAAGAACTTGTCCAGCCGCAGGGACATCATGGCACGCATACCAAAAGGCACCATTCCATGCGGTTGCCCGGCCTGCCACAAGGTCCACCAGAGCTGCCTTTGGGCCATCGGATCACAGTAGATCTCATACCCCAGATCGCCGGTATAACTGACCCGCTGGACGATGCAGTCGGTCATGCCGATGGTCATTGGGCAAACGTCGAGGAACCTCAGGTTTGTCGCATCCTGACGTGTGCAGGCCGCCAGTACTTCGGTGGCCTTTGGCCCTGCAATCTGGAAGCCGTTCAGACGGTCGCTGAAATTTTCAACGGTCACGCCCTCGGCCAATTTTTGTTGGAACCAGCGCATGTGATAAGCCTGACTGCCATATGAGGCCGTCAGGCGGAATTCGGTCTCGCGCAGGCAGGAAACGGTGAAATCACCGATCAGCTTGCCCTTGGGCGACAACATTGGCGTCAAAGACACGCGCCCCGGCTGCGGAATGCGTCCGGCCATGATCCGGTCCAGCCACGCACGGGCGCTGGGGCCGGTGACGCGGTATTTGCCGAAATTATGCACCTCGTTGATGCCGACGCTGTTGCGGACGGCGCGCACCTCGCGGCCCGTGGCGTCGAACGCGTCTGAACGTCGGAAGGACGGCGTTTCGTAGCCCGGTTCATCCCCTTGGGCGAAATAATTCGGCACCTCAAGCCCGTATTGCTGCCCCCAGACCGCGCCCATATCGCTGAAGATGTCATACATCGGTGTTGTGCGGTTGGGGCGGGCGGCGGGCAGTTCCTCATTCGGGTAGGCGACGCTGAAGCGTTTCTGATAGTTCTCGATCACCTTCGGGCGGGTATAGCCGGGGCTGATCCAATCGCCAAACCGGGCCACATCCATGGCAAAGACGTCGCGTTCTGGCTCACCCTCGATCATCCATTGCGCCAGCGTCAGTCCGACACCTCCGCCCTGAGAGAATCCGGCCATCACGCCGCAAGCCGACCAATAGTTGCGCATCCCCGGCACCGGCCCGACCAAAGGGTTCCCGTCCGGCGCAAAGGTGAACGGCCCGTGGATCACCGATTTCACACCGGCCTCGGCCAGAACCGGAAAGCGTTTATAGGCAAACTCGATACTGTCGGTGATCTTGTCATAGTCATCCGGCAGTAGTTCATGCCCGAACTCCCATGGCGTTCCGTCTACGGCCCAGGGTTTGCAGGGCTGTTCGTAGAACCCGATGCACAGGCCGCGGCCTTCCTGCCTCAGATAGCTTTCGCCCGCAGGGTCCATCACATGCGGATGCTCGCCGCCCGCGTCGATGATCGCCTCGATCTGAGGGATCGAGTCCGTCACCAGATACTGATGCTCCATCGGGTGCAGCGGGAAATAGACCCCCGCCATCGCG
Source organism: Ruegeria sp. H7 (assembly GCF_056532945.1). Taxonomy (NCBI): domain Bacteria; kingdom Pseudomonadati; phylum Pseudomonadota; class Alphaproteobacteria; order Rhodobacterales; family Roseobacteraceae; genus Ruegeria; species Ruegeria sp. H7. Next base: position 63,449 of record NZ_JBQFNZ010000001.1, on the reverse strand, counting down.
CCGACCTCACGTGCCCAAAGGCCGCCTGCGTTGACCACATGCTCGGCGTGGATCGTGCCCTTGTCGGTGACCACGTCCCATGTGCCGTCGGCGCGCTGGTTGGTTTCGCGCACCATGCAATGGGTCTCGATCGTGGCTCCGCCCATCCGCGCCGCTTTGGCATAGGCGTGTGTCGTGCCCGAGGGGTCCAGATGCCCGTCCAGCGGATCATAAAGCGCGCCGATGATGCCGTCGGTGTTGGTGATGGGGGCGATGTTTTTGATCTCGTCCGGGCCGACAATCTCGGTCTCAAGACCCATGAAGCGATGCTTGGCCCGCTCGGCCAGCAGCATGTCAAAGCGGTCCTGATTGTCGGCCAGGGTCACACCGCCCACATGGTGCAGCCCGCAGGACATGCCGGTGATCTCTTCCAACTCTTTATACAGCCGGATCGTATAGCCTTGCAGCGCCGCCATGTTGGTGTCGCCGTTCAGCGTATGAAACCCGCCCGCCGCGTGCCAGGTCGAACCGCTGGTCAGTTCCGAGCGTTCCAGCAGCATCACATCAGCCCATCCAAGCTTGGTCAGGTGATACAGCACGGAACACCCGACAACGCCGCCGCCTATCACCGCCACACGGGTTTGAAGTTTCATGAACGCCTCCGATTTGCTTGGTTTCCACTGTGATCTGCGCGCGCGCAGATGCAACGCCAAATGCGACAAGAATTGTCGCTGGACGAAATCCTCAATTCCGGTCAAAGACAGACAAAAGCGGTCACAAGGCTGTTACAGAATCAAGCTAACTGCCGCGCCGACTGGATCCCTCCTGAAACACTCAACAAGGAAAATGAGATGAGCAAGTTTGACCTCAAACCGCTGTCGCTGAGCCGCCGTGAATTCATGGCAAAAGCAGGCGCATTGGGCCTGAGCGCCGCTGCGGCAAACCTGATCTGGGCCGAGGCCGGTCTGGCGGATACCCCCAAGAAGGGCGGCCACTTCGTGTTGGGCCTGAAGGGCGGCGAAAGCACCAACACGCTGGACCCGGCGCTGTCGGCTTCGCATGTGACCGCCAAGGCGCTGCGGGCCTTTGGCAACACGTTGACCGTTGTCTCGGCTGATGGTGGGCTTGAGCCCAGCATCGCTGAAAGCTGGGAGGCGTCTGAAGACGCCAAAGACTGGACCTTCCGCATTCGCAAAGGGGTCGAGTTCCACAACGGCAAGACCCTGACACCCGAAGACGTGCAACTGACCCTTGCGCGCCATTCAAACGAAGAGTCGCAGTCCGGCGCACTGGGGATCATGCGCGGGATCGAGGATATTCGCGTCGATGGCGATAACGTCGTGATCAGCCTGACCACGCCCAACGCGGACCTTCCTTACCTGATGTCCGACTATCACCTGATCATGCAGCCGGGCGGTGGCATGGACAACCCGGCCGAAGGGATCTCGACCGGTGCCTACAAGGTGGTCGCGGATGAGCCTGGTATTCGCTACGCGTTCGAGAAATTCGCGAACCACTGGGATGACAGTGTCGGCCATTACGACAGCCACGAGATTCTGGTTTTGAACGACGACACCGCCCGCTCGGCCGCGTTGCAGGCCGGTCAGGTGCACGCGATCAACATCGTGCCGCCGCGCACCGCGAAACTATTCGGTCGCGCGCCGGGTGTAACCATCAACGCGACCTCGGGCCGTGGGCATTACATCTTTGTCATGCATTGCGACACCGCGCCGTTCGACAACAAAGACCTGCGTCTGGCGCTGAAATACGCGATCAACCGCGAGGAACTGGTCGACAAGGTGCTGCGTGGCTACGGCTCGGTTGGTAATGACATTCCGATCAACGAAGCCTATCCGCTGTTCGACGGAACGATGGAGCAACGCCAGTTCGATCTGGCCAAGGCTGCCGAGCATTACAAGGCGTCGGGCCATGACGGCTCTCCCATCGTTCTGCATGTCTCTGACGGTGCCTTTGCCGGTGCAGTCGATGCGGCGCAGCTGTTCCAGCTGTCGGCGCAAGAGGCCGGTATTCCGCTGGAAATCCAGCGTGAGCCTGCAGATGGTTACTGGTCGGAAGTGTGGAACAACAAGCCGTTCTGTGCCTCGTATTGGGGCGGGCGTCCTGTGCAGGATCAGATGTGGTCGGTTGGCTACCTGTCGACTGCCGACTGGAACGACACCCGTTTCAAGAACGAAGAATTCGACGCGCTGCTGCTGAAAGCCCGTGCCGAACTGGATGAGACCAAGCGCAAAGAAATCTACGGTCAGATGGCCCGGATCGTTTGGGAAGAAGGCGGTCTGATCAACCCGATGTTCAACCAGTTCATCGACGGCTATTCGGACAAGGTGACCGGCTGGGCCGCGCATGCCAATGGCGACCTGATGGACGGTTATGTCGCAAGCCGGACCTGGTTTGCATAACCCCTTAAACAGAACCGGCGCCCTGTGATCGGGCGCCGGTTTTTCTTTCGGCTGGTTACAGCGGGCGGATTTTCAGGCCCGTTACCCGGTTGCCCTCACGGGCCGTGACCTCGAACCGGAAGCCGTGGAACGAGAAGACCTGACCCACAACCGGGATCATCTGCGCCTCGTGAATGACAAGCCCGGCCAGTGTGTTGGCCTCTTCGTCCGGCAGGGACCAATCCAACGCGCGGTTCACGTCGCGGATCGTCATCGCCCCTTCGACCAGATACTGGCCATCATCGGTTCGGGTGACCGGAACCTCTTCTTCAAGGTCGAACTCATCGGCAATCTCGCCGACGATCTCTTCCAGAATATCCTCAAGCGTGATCAGACCACGCAGCGAGCCGTATTCGTCCACAACCAGCGCAAAATGGCTGTGCATGCGCAGGAACTCTCGCATCTGGTCGTCCAGAGTGGTCGTTTCCGGCACGAAATACGGGTCATTGGCGACCCTTGAGATGTCGAACGCTTTCAGACGGTCCGTGTCACCTTCGGCCCCGCCGACCTGCGCGTACATGGCGCGGAACAGGTCCTTGGCGTGGACCACCCCGACGATATTCTCGGGCTCATCCCGAAAGACGGGCAGGCGGGTATGGGGGCTTTCCAGACATTGCTTCAGGATCGCCTCGGGTGCTGCATCTGCATCGATCATCTCGATGTTCGAACGGTGGAGCATGATTTCTTCCACCACCCGGTCGCCCAGATCCAGCGCGCCCAGAATGCGGTCGCGGTCTTCCTTTTCGACGACACCTTCGGAGTGACCCAGTTGCAAAGCACCAGCGATTTCCTCGCGCACGGCAAGGATGTTGCTGTCGGGGTCGATCTGCACCCCGAACAGGCGCAGAACAGCCCGCACCAAAAGCCGAACCGCAGCCACGATGGGGGAAAACACCGTGACCACCACGCTGATGATCGGGGCAACGGCTGCGGCCGCTTTTTCCGAGTTTGTGATGGCGTAGGTTTTCGGCAAGACCTCAGCGAAGATCAGAACCAGCAGGGTCATGACCAGCGTCGCCAGCGCCACGCCGCTTTCCCCAAACAGGCGCGTGAACAGGGCCGTGGCCAGCGAAGCCGCCAGAATGTTCACAAGGTTGTTGCCCAGCAGGACCGATCCGATCAGACGCTCATTATCGTCGGTGATTTCCAGCGCCTTCTTGGCCCCGCGCGAGCCCTTGTCAGCCTGCGCGCGCAACTTACCGCGCGATGACGCTGTAAGTGCCGTTTCAGAGCCGGAGAAAAAGCCAGACAGGAAAAGCAAAAGCAGGATAGCGCCTGAGGTTAACCAGAATGCGCCGTCGATCAGAGAGGATGTGGGTTCCATCGGTCCTTGGTTGTTCGTGTTTCTGCATCCGTTATGGGGATGCTGCCCCTATGGATCAAGGGTTTAGCCCTTGTCGCCGGGGTCTTTCGCCAGCGGGTGATGCTCTAACACCAGTTCCGCAAGTCTTTCGTCCAGAACATGGGTGTAGATCTCGGTCGTGGCAACATCGGCATGGCCCAGCAGCGTCTGGATCGAGCGCAGATCGGCCCCGTTGGCCAGCAGATGGGTGGCAAAGGCGTGGCGCAGAGTGTGGGGCGTGACCTTTTCGGGCGATACACCGCCCTGAACCGCCAGTTCCTTGACCAGCAGGAAGAACCGGTGCCGCGTCAGATGGCCGGATTTACCACGTGACGGGAACAGGAACCTGGATCGCTGCCCGCCTTTTTCGACCGTCTTGTCTTCGGCTTCGTCCCGCATTCTCAGCCATTCCGAAAGCGCCTCGCGGGCCGGGGGCGACAACGGCACCATGCGTTCCTTGCCGCCTTTGCCCAGCACCAGCAACATGCGCGGATCACCCCGCGCCGATGACACAGGCAGCGAGACCAGCTCGGTCACGCGCATGCCGGTGGCATAGAGCAACTCCATCAAACAGGAATTGCGCACGCGGTCGGCTTCGGTGCGCCCGGTATTGCGGGCGGCTTCCAGCAGCCGGTCGACCTCGGGCACGTCCAGCGTTTTGGGCAGTTTCTTGGTTCGTCCGGGGCCTTTGATCTGAATGGCGGGATTGACCTCGCGCCAGCCTTCCTCGAATGCGAACCGATACAATTGCTTGATCGCCGAAAGCCGCCGCGCCCGAGTGGATTTCGACAACCCCTGTGCATCGCAATCGATGAGATACCCTTCAATCTGGTCGCGATCAGCCTGTTCGAAGGTGATGTTGCGATGTTCCAGCCACGACGCGAAATCCTTCAGGTCTCGCCCATAGGCCAGCAGAGTGTTGGTAGCGGCCCCCAACTCGGCCGCTTGCGCCTGCAAAAAGGTCGAGATCCACAATTCTTGCGAGGCTGGTCCACCCATGACCGTCACCCCTGCAGGATCAGATGGTTCAGCGCCGCGCGTCTGGCGGTGTCTTCCAGTCCCACGCGCCGAAAGGCCGCAATGGCCGCTGTCAGATCGACCAGATTGCCGCGTGCACCATGGGTGAACAGTTGCATGGCCTCCAGAATGGCCTCTCCCAACTGGCCCTGTTCCAGCAGGGCGTCGATATCCGATGGAACAGGCGCGGCCCATTCGAACCCCTGCGCCACCGCATCAGCCAGCGGCGAGGGCGATACGGCGCGACCGGGGTCCCCTTGCGCAAGGGCCACGAGGAACTGAGCCTCGGTTGATTTGTCCGGTGTTGTCAGCGCTGCCCGCTCGTATTGCTCGGACAACATCAGAATACGCCAGCGCAGGTTGTCCGTGGCCGGAACGGGCAGGGTCACGTCGGCCAGCCGGTCGGCGAACAGCTCGGCAAATGGCACCTCGAGCCCGACACTGCGCATCTGATCCCATGCGCGGGGCAGGGTCTTTCCGATCGCTTCGGCATTGCCGCTATCCAACGCGCTTTCGAACTGCTGGATGGCCGCGACCCGATCCCAAACCGCGCCGGATGCAGCTGGGTCCCGCTCGGTATAAAGCCCGAGCAACTGGTTGGGCGTCAGGGCCCCGATACGCGTCAGACGCTCGGCGGCCTCGATCTGGGCTTTCCACCCGGCCACATCGCGCAGGTCTGCATTGGCAAAGGCGCGGGGCAGCGGGGCAGATGGCAATCGTTCCCCGATCGCTTCGAACAGGCGGAAGCTGAGCGGCGTTGGGTCTTCGGGCTGCGGCAGATACGCTGCGTCTTCGTAAAGTTCGGGGCTCAGGAAACGGTCCAGCACGTCCAACTCATCCTGCGGCAGGATTTTCAGCGCATGCGCGGCCTCCAGCGTCAGCGCAGCCGAAGGCCAATCGCCCCGCCGGGCCTTGCAGAAAATCTGTGCCGCATAATCACGCGACAGATGAGGTTGCGCGATCAGGGCAGTACAACTGCGGTCTTCGTCCCCGGTCAGTAGAGTAGCATCGAACCAGCGTTGAAACCGAGCCTGCGAATCCGTGGGACCAGCCAGTTGAACCAGCGATTGCGCCGGATCAGCGGCCCCCAATTGCATCAGCCGATCAAGGCGCGCCAGTAGCAAAACCTCTTCGGCGCCGGAACCTGCGGGCGCGCGGGCTTCGGACAGCAGCAGGGTGAACAGCAACCGCTGCATGGCCGGGTTATGTTTGACTGGCACCCGCGCGATCAGTTCGGACAGACGTTCCGGGTCGCTGCCCTGCCATAGATCAACCGGCAAGCCGGTGACAGTGGATGACACCAGACCCAGCGGCTGCGACAGCGCCTCAAGCGGTGTGACCTCGACCTGAGGCTGCACCCCGTTCTGGGTGACAGGCGGCTCCAGCAGGACGGTTCCGGGCAGGTTTTCCGGCGGCTCGGTCAGCCATTCGATAGCCGACAGCGGCTCTTGCGCCTGCGCGGCCCCGGCCAGCAGCAATGCCACCGCAATGTGCTTAGTCGACATCCAGAGTGACCGGTTCACGGATTTCAGTTTGCGGGGCCGAGAAATCCGCCCCGAAATAGGGGCCGATATAGGCATAGGCCACCAGCCCGATGAAACTCAGGCAAATTAAGTAAATCAGGAACTTGATCAGACGACCCATGGCGCCACGCTGCCTCAATTTTTGATTTTGGCCAAGTTATAACTGGCATTTTTTCCAAGATCACGTCATTCACGGTGAAATGAGCGAAATTAAGCATAACACGCATCCGGCGGATACGGGATCACGATATGATCTGCACAAAACCGTGGTTCTTGTCGGCATGATGGGGGCAGGGAAGACGGCTGTGGGCCGTGCCCTGGCCGCGCGGCTGGGTGTTCCGTTTCTCGACAGCGATGCCGAGATCGAATCGGCGGCCAACATGACCATCCCCGAGATCTTCGAACGGGATGGTGAGCCGTTTTTTCGCCAGAAGGAAACGCAGGTTATTGGCCGTCTGCTGGATGAGGAACGCGGCATCCTGTCCACCGGCGGCGGCGCGTTCATGGCAGAGGGCAACCGCGTGATGATAAGCGAGCGGGGGGCCTCGGTCTGGTTGCGGGCCGATCTGAACGTGCTGTGGAACCGGGTGCGCCATAAGGATACCCGCCCGCTGCTGCGCACTTCCGACCCGTATGCGACGCTCAAGGCCCTGTACGAGGATCGCGTGCCGGTCTATGCCGAGGCTGATCTGATTGCCGAGTCGGATGGTGAGACCTCGATCGACAATATGGTGGACCGCGTGGTCGAGGCCCTGTTGGCCCGCCCGGATGTATTGGAACGGAAGTAAATGCATCAAACCGTACATGTGGAGCTGGGCGAACGCTCGTATGATGTCGAGATTGGCCCCGATCTGCTGGCGCAATCCGGTGCGCGGATTGCCCCGTTGCTGCACCGTCCGAAGGTTGCGGTTCTGACCGATGAAAACGTAGCGGCACTGCATCTGGACGCGCTGCGTGACGGTCTGGCCGCTGCCGGGATCGAGATGTCGGCGCTGGCCCTTCCGGCAGGTGAGGCGACCAAAAGCTGGCCGCATTTCGAACGTGCGGTGGAATGGCTGTTGGCCGAAAAGGTCGAACGGCGCGATGTGGTCGTTGCCTTGGGCGGTGGCGTGATCGGCGATCTGGCTGGCTTTGCCGCTTCCGTGCTGCGGCGCGGGGTGCGGTTTGTGCAAATCCCGACCTCGCTGCTGGCGCAGGTCGACAGTTCGGTGGGCGGCAAAACCGGGATCAACGCACCGCAAGGCAAGAACCTGATTGGCGCGTTTCATCAGCCCTCGCTGGTGCTGGCCGATACCTCGGTACTGGGCACCATGGCGCAGCGGGATTTCTTGTCCGGTTACGGCGAAGTAGTCAAATACGGTCTGCTGGGCGACGCGGAGTTCTTTGAATGGCTAGAGGCCAACGGCCCCGACGTTTCATCCGGTGATATGGCCGCACGGGTGCGGGCTGTCACCCGGTCGGTTCAGATGAAGGCCGACATTGTCGCGCGGGATGAGACCGAGCAGGGCGACCGCGCCCTGCTGAACCTCGGCCATACCTTCTGTCACGCGCTGGAGGCCGCGACGGGCTATTCCGACCGCCTGCTGCACGGCGAGGGTGTCGCCATCGGCTGTGCGCTGGCGTTCGAGCTATCGTCCCGACTGGGTCTGTGTTCTCAGGAAGACCCAAGCCGCGTGCGGGCGCATCTGAAAGCGATGGGGATGAAAACCGATCTGGCCGACATTCCCGGACAGCTTCCGGGTGCCGAAGCTTTGGTCGATCTGATGGCGCAGGACAAGAAGGTGATCGACGGTCAGCTGCGTTTTATTCTGGCACGCGGGATCGGTCGGGCCTTTGTCACATCGGATGTGCCGCGCGATGCGGTCGTGTCGGTGCTGCAGGACGCGTTGGCCAAGGCCTGATCCTAGAGCGTGCGATCTTTAGCCTGAAGCATGATGCGACACGAATGGCCCGAAAGCGCCGTAGGCGTAGCAGGGTCTTCGTGTCTCGGGTTCAGGGTCGCGCGCTCTAGCGTCCCCGGATCACCATCAATTCGCCGATGTTTTCCCGAGTGATATAGCCGATCATACGACCCGTGCGGCTGGTGACAGCAATCGCCGGGGCACCCTTGTGCAGCCCTTTCAGAACCGCCTCAAGGCCCGTAGTCAGCCCAACCTGAGGGATGTCGCTCTCCATGATCGAGGTCGCAGGGTCCGACCGGGGATGATCCCCTGCCAGCGCGGCAAACAAACGATCCCGCGCGACAAAGCCAAGCAAGGCCCCGTCGGTATCCAAGACGGGAAACTCGTGCTGCGTCGTGTGAATGACGGCTTGGGCGGCGGTGTTCAAACTGTCCTGCGGCGACAGCGCGTGAAACTCGGTGATCATCGCGTCCCGCGCCAGCACACGGCGCGCGACGGATCGCAGCGCGACGTCCTGATTTTCGGCATTGGCTGCGATGAACACAAAAACGGCAATCAGAACAAGGATCGGATTGCCCGAGCTTAGACCCCAGAACCCAAGCCCAATGGCAACGATCTGCCCGCTGAATGCGGCAATGCGGGTGGCCTGAACCCGGTCCATCCTGAGGCACAACAGGGCGCGGACCACGCGACCCCCATCCATGGGGAAGGCCGGGATCATGTTGAAGGCCGCCAGAAGCAAATTGACATAGGCCAACCGTTGCAAGATCCCGAAACTGGCCGAGTCCAGATCAGTGACTGAACCGAGCGAAATGCCCGCACCCAGCAGAACCAACACCAACCAGATAACGATATTCACCGCAGGCCCGGCCAGCGCCACCCAGACCTCTTGCATCGGTTTTTCCGGCATCCGTTCCAGACGGGCCAGACCGCCGATGGGCAGCAGCGTGATATCGGGGGTTTTGATGCCAAAGCGCCGGGCCATCAGGGCATGGCCAAACTCATGCGCCACGACGCAGGCAAACAGGGCCAGCACAAACAGCAGATTGTCGATGACCGCAGGCCAGCCACCGTTGGAATAGGCGGCAAAGCCGACCCAGGCCAACAAAAGGAAGAAGGTGACATGGACCCTCAGTTCGGACCCGAGGAACCGGCCGAGGGCGAAGGACCATGTCATGTGTTTACTCCGTTTCGCTTAGAACGGAATCTCGTCGTCGTCGATTCCGCCGGATGCGGGGGCAGGGGCGCTGGATTGGCCGCCATAGGGGTCGCCATAGCCGCCGCCGGCCTGACCGCCGCCATAGCCACCCGATTGACCTCCGCCATAGCCGCCACCGCCGCCGCCTTCACCCCCGCGGCTGTCCAGCAGTGTCAGTTCACCGCGATAGGGACGCAGGACAACCTCGGTCGTATAGCGATCCTGCCCCGATTGATCCTGCCATTTGCGCGTTTCCAGCTGGCCTTCGATATAGACCTTGCTGCCTTTGCGCAGATACTGTTCGGCAATGCGGGCCAGCGGTTCCGAGAAGATGGCAACCGAGTGCCATTCCGTCCGTTCCCGGCGTTCACCGGTGTTGCGGTCTTTCCAGTTCTCGGATGTCGCGATGCGCAGGTTGCACACTTTGCCGCCGTTCTGAAATGACCGAACCTCGGGATCGCGGCCAAGATTGCCGACCAGAATGACCTTGTTGACTGAACCCGCCATGTATTTCCCCGTTCTGTATTGATCTGAGTGCGCCGAATCTGGCGCCGGATGTCTTTGCGACCCTATATCGCCTGCGTCTTGGTTAAAACATGATTGATCACGACAACGTTCGGCAAGAATTCTTGCGTCTGTCTTTACCAAGCTTTCATTTTTGACTGGAATACCTATACTCCGACTGATTTTTGAGCGAGCGGGATAGGCTTTCATGCGTTCTGTGTGTGTTGGGTTAACGGTTCTGGGCGTTGTGCTGCTGTCTGGATCTGTGCAGGCGGACACGTTGTCCACGAAAAGCCGGATGGACATATTTCTGAAGCAGTCCAAGGTTTTGGATAACCGCGCAGCGACGCAGTACCGCGGATCCGAGCGTCTGAAACCAAAGACTGATCGCGCCAAGGTAAGCAAGCGCTATACCGGCAGCTACCGAGGCGAATACCTGAGCCTCGCACGCGATGCGGCCCGGTTGCACAACATCCCCGAGGACCTGTTCCTGCGGCTGGTGCAGCAGGAAAGCGGCTGGAACCCGCATGCCAAATCTCACAAGGGGGCGTTGGGGCTGGCGCAGTTGATGCCTCAGACCGCCAAGTTGTTGGGCGTGAACCCGCATGATCCCAAGCAGAACCTTGAAGGCGGCGCGCGCTATCTGTCCTGGCAATACCGCAAGTTCAAATCCTGGCCTTTGGCGCTGGCGGCGTATAACGCTGGCCCGAAAGCGGTTGAAAAGCACGGCGGAATCCCACCTTACAAGGAAACCCAGAACTACGTGAAAGTGATCTGGGGCGGCTGATCGGGTGATGCTGCAAGGCGGCATGATCTGATCCTTGATCCGGCAATGACCGCTGACCTAACCTGTAGGCGATCTTTCAGGACCCGAACAGGTGCCGATGTTGCAAGACCGACCGGAAATCCCCGCTGAAACAAAGGCCAATTGGCAAAGGTTGGTGGACCTTGTTGCCAAGCTTGCCGATGTGCCTGCCAGCCTGATCATGAAAACGGATGCGCCGGATCATACGGTCCTGATCACCTCGGACCACCCTCAGAATCCGTATCCCGTGGGGATGAACTTTCAGTTGAATCCCAAGCTTTATTGTCAGGGCGTGTTGCAAAAGGACAGCGAGTTGGTGGTCGAGGACGCCACCTGTGATCCCGTCTGGAGCGGTAATGACGACATGGAACACGGCATGTCCTTTTACATCGGATTGCCGCTGAAATGGCCGGACGGGGCGGTGTTCGGAACCATCTGCATTCTGGACCGGCACCGCAATCGTCGCGCGCTGTTGTTTCGCGAAGGGCTGGCACAATTCGCGCGTATGGTCGAATCCGATCTCGCTTTGATTCAAGAGGTTTATCTGCGTCGCGCGCTGGAAGAAAAGCTGAATCAAACATTGGCGCAACTGGAAAGCCGGGTGCAGGCTCGCACCCGTGAATTGCAAGAAACAAACACCGCCCTGCGCGTTCTGCTGACCAGCGTCGATGATGACCGCAAAGACCATGACCAGGATATTGTCGAGCGGGTGCGCCTGATGGTCTTGCCCTATCTGGACAAGCTGCGCGGACACCTGCCCGAGGGCGACGCGGCCCATGCTTATCTGGATCTGGCCGAAAGCAACCTTAGGGATATGACCTCGATGCTGTCGGACAAACTGTCCGATGCGTTCTCGATCATGACACCGACCGAGATCGAAATTGCGCAGTTGGTGATGTCCGGGAAAACGACGAAAGACATTGCGCGGGCCTTGTCGCGTGAGACGTCGACCATCGATTTCCATCGCAACAACATTCGTCGGAAACTGGGCTTGGACGGGCGCGATCAGAATCTGCGCAGTCATCTGCTGTCTATTTCCTGAGTATCGAATATGGGGAATGCCCCCATATTCCCCCCAGATTTTTCTGATCTGAGCCTGTTGTTCCCCCGTTGTTACCCTTCCGATCAGGTGCGACGCACGCGCGCCTGACCAACAAGGAGGTACAAGATGGATCGCAAAGATCTGAAGCCCACAATCCTGAACGGACAGAAAGACAGATTGGCCAAGGGTCTGTCGCGCCGGTCTTTCTTTATGGCGGCAGGCGCGGCCGGAGTCGGCGCATCGCTGCTGAACGGAAAACCGGCAGAGGCGCAATCGCAAGCCTGGCTTCAGCCGGGCAACAATAACCACGTTATCGACCTGCAAGGCGCGACCGGTCAGGCCAGTACAGGCACGGTCGGGATCGACTATTACGGGCATTGCGCGATCAAGATCACCTCGCCAAACGGTGCGACCGTGCTGTTCGACCCGTGGCGCGATGATCCGTCGGGCGCGTGGGGCCTGTGGTTCCGCAACGAATTCCCTCAGATCCCTGTGGACATCACCCTTTCGACCCACGCCCATTTTGACCATGACGCGATCGAGCGCCCAAGCTCGACCATGGTTTTGGACAGGATGGTCGGCCATTTCGAATTTGCCGATGTCAAAATCACCGGCTTTGCAGACAAACACGCCTGTGTGGCACCGGGTTGGTACGAATGGACCAATGCGCTGGCCGAGTTTGGCGTGGAAGCCTGTCCGCCCAACAACGTGGGTCACATGGATATGGTGGTCTATCTGGTCGAAACCGGCGGCATCCGCACGCTGATCTGGGGCGACAACCGCCACAACCCGCCGCAGGAATTCTGGGATGCAATCGGGCAGGTGGATGTGCTGACCCTTCCGGTTGACGGATCTGAGCATATCCTCAGCTACCAGCAGGGCAATGACATCGTCTCAAAGCTGAAGCCGAAGGTTGTCATTCCGACCCACTATCTGAACGAGGTCACGTCTTACACGCTGACCACGCTGCAATCGGCAGATGACTGGGTGAAAGCCCAGCCCAGCTACAAAATGCTCGAAAGCGCGAGCCTGACGCTTGAGGCCGGAGAGATTGGCGGCATGACTCAGGAATTCATGCATTTCGGCAACAACGTGATGACCGGTTGATACAAGGACCGGCAAAACCACCACTCGCAAATCAAGTGCGCCGGTAATCTGACGGTTTTCCCGCCTCAGGGCGCAAAAGAAAGGGCCGGTCCTTGAACCGGCCCTTTTTTCCAGTGTTGCAGGGTTTATTCCGCTGCGATTTTGATCACCGGTTCCATACGGGCCAGAACCTCGTCGGCCAGATGGCACTTCACCTGATGCCCATCAGCCAGTGTCTTGACCGGTGGCACATCCGACTCGCATCGCCCGTCCGGAACTTCGGACTTCCAGCGGCAGCGGGTCTGGAACGGGCAACCCGGCGGCGGGTTCATGGCCGAGGGGATATCGCCCTCCAGAACGATATGCTCTTTCTCGATCGAAGTATCCGCAATCGGAACCGCGCTCAGCAAGGCCTCGGTATAGGGGTGATAGGGCGGCGAGAAGACCTGATCGGTTGTCCCCAACTCGACCACATGGCCCAGATACATTACCATCACCCGGTCGCTGAGGTATCGGACAATCGACAGATCGTGGCTGATGAACAGCAAGGTGGTCTTGTGTTCGCGCTGAATCTCCATCAGCAGATCGGTCACTGCGGCCTGTACTGACACGTCCAGCGCAGATACGGGTTCATCCGCAACCACGATCCGTGCATCGCCTGCAAAGGCGCGTGCGATACCGACGCGTTGCTTTTGGCCGCCCGACAATTGCCGTGGCATTCGGTCGGCGAAGGCACGCGGCAGTTTCACCAGATCCAGCAGTTCCAGCATCCGTTGCTTTCGCTCGGCCTCGGAATTGCCGACACCGAAGATTTCCAGCGCCCGGATGATCTGTCGCCCAACCGTCATCGACGGGTTCAGCGTGTCAAACGGGTTCTGGAACACCATCTGAACCTCGCCCACGGTCTTGGCATCGCGCTCCTCAATAGGCACCGCTTCGATATTGCGGTTGTCCAGAAGGATCTGACCGTCCGTTGCCGTCTCAAGCCCCATCAACACCTTGGCAAAGGTGGACTTGCCGCATCCGGATTCACCCACAATGGCGAGGGTCTCGGATTCATGCGCCTCAAAGCTCAGCGTCTCATTGGCTTTCACAACTTTGGTTTCACCGCCCCCGAACAGGGCGTTGGCCGCCACCTCATAGTATTTCTTGAGGTTGTCCATTTTCAGGACCGTGCGCCCGATCTCGGCCTTTTCTTTCTGTTCGCCGACGGTAATGGGCGCATTCCAGTCAATTTCCTTGAACTTCAGACAGCGCGTGTGGTGGCGATCATTGCCCGGCACAGCCTCCATCAGAATATTCTGCGCGTCACAGCGACCCTCTTCGAAATAGTCGCAGCGCGGGCCAAAGTTACAGCCCGGCGGGCGTTCATGTGGCAGGGGGAAGTTCCCCGGAATGGCCACAAGCGGGCGTGCGTTCTTGTCCGCGCCGGGCAGGGGGATCGAGCGGAACAGCGCCTGCGTATAGGGGTGCTGCATCTCGTCGAACACATCCTTGATCGAGCCACGCTCGACCGCCTCGCCCGAATACATCACGCACAACCGGTCGCAGGTTTCCAGAACCAGCCCCAGGTTGTGCGAAATGAACAGCATCGAGGTGCCGTATTTCTTGCCCAGATCTTTGACCAGTTCCACCACGGCGGCCTCGACCGTCACGTCCAGCGCGGTGGTCGGCTCGTCCAGGATCAGCAGCGCAGGCTTCGACATCAGCGCCATCGCGATCACGATCCGCTGTTGCTGACCGCCCGACAACTGATGCGGGAAGGAATTCAGCATCCGCTCGGGGTCGGGCAGGCGTACGTCGGTGACAACCTCCAGCGCGCGGGCATAGGCCTCTTCGGCACCGACGCCCTCGTGGATCATCGGCACTTCCATCAGTTGCTTGCCGATCTTCATCGCGGGGTTCAGCGATGCCATCGGCTCCTGATAAATCATCGCGATTTCATTGCCGCGAATGTCGCGCAATTCATCCGAGGTCATCTCGGACAGGTCGCGCCCTTTGAACTTGATCGTGCCGCCGACAATCCGGCCGTTCTTGCCAAGATCTTGCATTACGCCAAGGGCCACGGTGGACTTACCGCACCCGGATTCACCAACCAGCCCCACAGCCTCACCGGGCTGTACGCTGACCGAGAAATCCATCACGGCAGGAATTTCACGCAGACGGGTAAAGAACGAAATCGAAAGCTTGTCGATCTCCAGAATTGGACCGTCATAATCCGCCAGTTTATTCATCTTGTATCTCCTCGCGAGAGTCCGGGGATCCCCTTCATCTGGCTAAAAATATCCCGGAGGTCTGGGGGCAGCGCCCCCAGAACAGATCACATCAGTCCTTCAGACTTTCTTCGCGCAAACCATCTGCCAGCAGGTTCAACCCAAGAACCAGCGACAACAACGCCAGCGCGGGCGGCAGGGCCGGGTGCAGATAGATCGACAGAAGCTTACGCCCCTCGTTGATCGTCGACCCCCAATCCGGGCTTTCCGGCGGCAGGCCCAGCCCGAAGAAACCCAAGGTCCCCAGCAGGATGGTGGTGTAGCCAATGCGCAGACAGAAATCGACGATCAGCGGGCCGCGCGCGTTGGGCAGGATTTCCCACAGCATGATGTACCATGGGCCTTCACCACGGGTCTGCGCCGCCGCCACATAATCGCGTGTCTTGATGTCCAGCGCCAGACCGCGCACGATGCGGAACACCGTGGGTGAGTTGACGAAGACCACCGAGACGAACACCACCAGAATCCCGCCCGGAATATCGAACAGGTCCAGATAGGTCGGCAGACCCCAGATGCGATAGGCATCAGTATCGATGATGTAGCCGCCGGATGAGATCAGCGACAGATACAGCCAGATCGTCACCCCCAACACCCCGATCAGCAACGGTGTGCGGAAATTGGGACGCGTGTAGTAGCGCGAGTTCAGCAATACACCCAGGAACAGGATCGGGAACACGAACAGCACGGCAGCCATGTAGTTCGGAACCCCGGTCGCCACGATCTCGGGCGTGACCAGCAGGTAGAATAGCAGGATCACGGGGAAGGCCAGGATCAGGTTGGCCAGGAACGAGATGAACGTGTCCAGACGACCACCGTAATATCCTGCGGGCAGACCCAGCGTAATGCCGACCATGAAGGCAAACATGGTCGCCAGTGGCGCGATCTGAACCACGATCCACGCGCCCTTGACCATACGGCTAAAGACATCGCGGGCAAGGTTGTCGCCGCCCAGCAGATACCAGGAATACGCGCCTTCTTCCGACCCCGGCAGGGGAGTTCCCGGCACCTTGTTCTTCATGCCCGAGACCTGCGCCAGCGGGTCATGGGTGATGATCAGATCAAGCGCTCCGAAGATCCCGGTGAACACCCAGAACATGACCAGCCCAAAGCCGATCATGCCGATGGGGCTGTCGAACAGCTTGCCGTAAAGACCCAGCTTGCGTTTGAACGCGATCGACATTGCATAAAGCAGGATCAGTGACAGCCAAACCGGCAGGAACTGTTGCGATATCGCGCCGATGATACCGGCGCCGGTGCCCATCACGATCCCGAGGACGATATAGGCTACGGCAATCCCGACACTTGCAAGAAAGCTGTAGCGAAGCGCGCCCTGGATCATGTTGCGCAGCCCCGAGCTTGAGGTCAGCGTGCCATCCGGGTTCACGGTCATCTGGTCTTCGGGCAGCACGATGCTGGCCAGCATCCAGACAATGATCGACAGGAACATCAGCCCCAGTGCAAGCACCAGAAGCGGGTTGAGGAAGGCGATAGAGCCGGTCCAGGTAAGTGGTTCCATGATCTATCCCTCCTTATGCGATGCGGATGCGCGGGTTGAGGTAGACATAGCCGATATCCGAGATCAGCTGCGTCACCAGCACCACAAAGACCGACACGACCGAGATCGCCAGCAACAGCTGAATGTCGTTGTTGCCCGCCGCCTGTACCAGCGCCCAGCCAAAACCCTTGTAGTTGAACAGGGTCTCGACGATCACAACGCCGTTCAGCAGCCATGGGAACTGCAACATGATGACGGTAAAGGGCGCGATCAGCGCGTTGCGCAGCGCGTGTTTCATGACGATGTTCGGGAATGAGACACCTTTCAGGCGCGCGGTTCGGATGTATTGCGCCGTCATCACCTCGGTCATCGAGGCGCGGGTCATTCGGGCGATATAGCCCATCCCGTACAGAGCAATGGTCAGAACCGGCAGGAAGAAGTTCTCAAACGTCGGGTTCTCCATCGCCTGTGTTGCCGTCCCCTTGAACCATTTCAATCCAACAGCAGAGGAGGTGAAGATCGCGATGAAGATAACGCCCGAGACGTATTCCGGCGTTGCCGTCGTGGTAATGGCAAAGGTGGACAACGTGCGATCCGTGGCCGACCCTTCTTTCATCCCAGCGAGAATGCCAAGGATCAGCGCCGAAGGGACCATCAGCAGCATGACCCAGAACATCAGCCGTCCAGTCAGCGCCAGACGGGTTCCTACAACCGCCGAGACCTCGTCTTTGAAGACCGTCGAATAACCCCAGTATCCCTGCAGGATGCCGCAGAAATTGGGCGCTTCTTCCGCAGGTTGACCGGGCAGAATGCAGCGGCCTTGGACGGTGCCGTCCTCATTGGTGTGCCGGTACGAGGGTAACACGCCCAGCCATTCGCCGTATTTTATCGGCGTCGCCTGAAGATAGCCGTTCTTTTCCAGGAAACTCTCGACCTGTTCATCCGACATGCGGAAGTTGCCTTGCGTCTTCGCAAGCTTTTCAAGGTTCGGGTAGAGGTTGGTCAGAAAGAAAACCAGGAACGTCAGGCATAATGCTGTCAATAGCATGATGCCGACGCGCCTTAGAATGAATAGTCCCATGTTAGCCCCTGTTGGTAGGCTGGCGTGAATGTCGTCTGGCTTCACGCTTAGCTGTTTTTATGGTCGCCGCATTCAGGACGAAAAGGCCGCGCCAGCGCGGCGCGGCCTTGGGTTTTTCGGCTTAGGACAGAATGCCGAATTTGTAGATCTGCGGCAGGTCCGCGATGTGCTTTTCAACACCCACCATGTTTTCACGATGGTGACGCATCGCCGTGCGCCAGTAGGGTTGGATGACCACACCTTCGTCGATCATGATCGCCTGCAGCTTGCCCATCACTTCGCGACGGCGGTCTACATCGGCAATCGAGTTGGCCTCGGCAAGCAGCGCGTCAAACTCCTCGTTCGCGAAACCGGATTCGTTCCATGCCACGCCCGACTTATAGGCCAGCGCCAGGATTTGAGTTCCCAGCGGACGATGGTTCCAGTTGGTCGACGAATAGGCGTATTTGGTCCAGTCGTTCCAGAAGGTCGAGCCAGGCAACACGGTGTGCTTCGCCTTGATCCCGGCGTCATTCAGCTGAGCAACAACAGCTGCGGTTGTGTTCCGGCGCCAGTCATCGTCGATGGACTGAACTTCATGCTCGAAGTCGCCCATGCCGGCCTCGTCCATAAGGGCTTTGGCCTTTGCAGGATCATAGGGAATACGAGTGACCGCTGAATCATGTTCCGGGTGCATCGGACCGACATGGCAGTTGTCCGCAGCGATGCCGTAGCCGGACATACCAAGCTCCAGACACACTTCGTTGTCCACGGCCATCGCCAGCGCCTGACGCACGCGTTTGTCGCCGTAGATCTTGTTGCCATCGGCGTCTTCGGCCAGTTGGTTCGGACGAATGACGATGGTAAAGCCCGACGGGATTTCCGAGCGGGTCAGGCCGATGCCGTCAAAGATGTCGACAAATTCACCGACCGATTCCCAGTTCATGTCGATTTCTTCGGCTTCGTATGCAGCCAGGAAGGCGGCAGGGTCGGTACCGTAGTCGATGAACTCGATCCGGTCGATATAGCCGCCTTTTCCGGCTTCATAACCCCACCAGTCGAAGCCTTCGTTGCGCACCAGAACGCCTTTGACGCCGACTTCGTGGCTTTCGGGCAGCATAAAGCCGGTTCCGATCGGGTTGCCCAACATGTTGTCGGGGTCGTGGCTGCTGTGAACAATGGCCGCCGGATAGTCAGCCATGCCCGGAATGATGGTGATGTCCGGCGCGTTGCACTTCAGCTTTACGGTGTGCGTGTCAACCACGGTGATCGCACCGTCGGCTGCTTTCTGGGTGCTTTCGTCAACCAGGGACGCCATCCGCGACGCCATCGAGTTGCCCTCGACCGACGAGTCGCACCAGCCGGTGATATTGCGGGCAACATCTTCGGCTGTGAAATCGTCGCCGTTGTTCCACTTAACACCCTTGCGAACGTTCAGAGTGTATTCGGTGGCGTCGTCATTGGCCTCCCAGCTTTCCAGCAGCATGGGCTTGAACGAGCCGTCATTGTTATATTCGACCAGATATTCCAGCCAGCCTGCGGTGAAGGTGGCAATCTGTGTCCAGTCGAAGGTGCGCGGATCTTTCAGCGCGCGCACTTCCATCTGATAGCGGATGGTGCCGCCACGCGGCGGTTCCTGTGCGGCTGCCGGTGCTTGCAAGCCGATCAGGCCATAAGCCGTGGGCACTGCAACGCCCAGCGCCGTGGCGCGGGCAATGAACTCGCGCCGGCTGAGTTTACCGTCGCGGCATTCCTGGGCGTGCATCTCTGCTGCCCAATGAACCGATGCTCCGGTTGGTGTTCGATCTGACATTTACTCTATCTCCCTGAGTAACAGTTTTTTTGATTTGATGAACCAGCTTACCCGGCGCTTTTCGCGCCGACGGGTAAATCTACGGGATTTGTTTTTTGGATTCTCTGCATCCCCATGGGCGTATTCGGCACCAGAATTTGGAACGCGTCAATGTTCGAAATCGTCATTCGAGGCACAAAAACGACATTGGCCGGTCTTGTGTTCGGGATGTTTTCGGTAACAGGTTGCACCGGTCTGTCACGAAATTCGCAGTATTTCCGCCTGTTTTTGGGGAATTGCGCATCGATTCCTTGCGTAACATGGACAAGGATTAAGTTTTCTTCAGGGAAGGGGCCCGCGTCGTAATCTTACCATGTTGTTACTTGGAGAAATCCACATTTGCCCAGCGTTTCATGCGCGCGCGAAACCACGTGCGCTGACGTTTTGCGAATTGGCGCGTCGAAATCGTGGCTCGTTCACGAGCCTCGTCCAGTGTCATTTCACCGTCCAGATAAGACATCAGCTCGGGCACGCCGATAGCCTTGAAGGCGGGCAGCGACGGATCATATCGGTCGCGCATGGCTGCAACCTCGTCCAAGGCTCCCGTCTTCACCATTTGATCAAATCGGAGTGAGATCCGATCCAACAGCCACGCTTTGTCCACATCAAAGACGATCGGAACGCAGTTCTCCAGCTTCAATGCAGGTGGTGGCGTATCCGATTGCCAGGATTGAAGGCTGCGACCCGTCGCGGTCTGAACCTCCCACGCGCGCTGAACGCGGGCGCGATTGTTTATGTCCAATCGGCTCAGCGTTTGACTGTCCACGCCATCGATCAGATCCGGCAGGGACATCTGATCCGCGATCTGCCGAACTTCGGTGGGGGTGGCGGGGATCTCGGCCATCCCTTCGGTCAGGGCGGTGAAATACAACCCGGTGCCGCCGACGATGATCGTGCGTTCCCCAGCGGTCAGCAGAGGCACAGCCTCACGCAGCCAGTGGCCGGTTGAATAGCTATGATCATAGGCGACATGGCCATACAGCTTGTGCGGTGCACGCGCCTCGTCCTGCGGCGAAGGTCTGGCCGAGATCACTTGCCAGCAGTCGTAAACCTGACTGGCATCGGCGTTAACGATGACCCCACCAAAGGTTTCGGCGATCTGCAAAGCCAGGTCCGATTTGCCGGATGCGGTCGGGCCTGCGATTAGCACGGGCTTGCCATCCTCGATAGGTGGCAACCGGTCCCAAATTCGTGTTGCGGGTCGGTCCGCCATCAGGGTCGCTTTCTTCCTAAGCATCCGCATTGAACCTGCGGAACTTTTGCTTCATTTTGCGCCGCAAATAAACCCGTGCCAGCCCGGAGCGCAATATGAGCCTGACCCCATCACCCGAAACAACGAAACCCAAGTATAACCGCGTCATGCTGAAAATCTCAGGCGAGGCGCTGATGGGGGATCAGGGATTCGGACTTCACCCGCCAACCGTGCAACGCATCGCGCAAGAGGTGAAATCGGTTCATGATCTGGGGGTCGAGATTTGCATGGTGATCGGCGGGGGCAACATCTTTCGCGGCCTCAGTGGATCGGCGCAGGGGATGGAACGGACCACCGCTGACTATATGGGAATGCTGGCCACCGTGATGAACGCGCTGGGGATGCAGTCGGCACTGGAAGAGATTGGGGTGTTCACCCGCGTGATCTCGGCCATTCGCATGGATGAAGTGTGCGAGCCCTATATCCGCCGCCGTGCGGTGCGACATCTGGAGAAAAAGCGGGTCTGCATCTTTGCCGCCGGTACCGGCAACCCGTATTTCACAACCGATACCGCCGCGACCCTGCGCGCCAACGAAATGGCCTGTCAGGCGATCTTCATGGGCAAGAACGGCGTTGATGGCGTGTATGACAAGGACCCGAAAGAGCACGCCGATGCGGTACGCTACGACACCGTCTCTTATGATGATGTGCTGGCCAAGCGGCTGCGGGTCATGGACGCCTCGGCCATTGCGCTGGCGCGGGACAACAACCTGCCGCTGATTGTGTTCGGCCTTGATGAGCCCGGAGGCTTCCGCGGCATTCTGGCGGGCGAGGGAACCTATACCAAGGTTCAGGGCTGACGCGGCGCTTTTGAAAGCAATTGGGGAAGGGTACCGGCCATGACGTCTTTGGATATCGATTTCGTTCGGGCTCAGTTCCCGGCCTTTTCCGAGCCCAGCTTGAAAGGGCAGGCTTTTTTCGAAAATGCGGGCGGGTCTTATACGTGCAAGCCGGTGATTGACCGGCTGACGCGGTTCTACGCCCAGCGCAAGGTGCAGCCTTATGCGCCGTTTGAGGCAAGCCAGCTTGCAGGGGCTGAAATGGACGAAGCCCGCGCGCGGCTGGCGGCCATTTTGGGCGTCGACACCGATGAGCTGAGCTTTGGACCCTCGACCACCCAAAACACTTATGTTCTGGCGCAAGCGGTACGGCAATGGATAAAGCCGGGTGAGGCGATTGTCGTAACCAACCAGGATCACGAGGCAAATTCCGGTCCGTGGCGGCGCCTAGCAGATGCGGGGATCGAAATCCGGGAATGGCAGATCGACCCTCAGACAGGCGCGCTGAACCCGCAAGACCTTGAGAATCTGCTGGACGAGAAAACCCGCCTTGTCTGCTTTCCGCATTGCTCGAACGTTGTGGGTGAGATCAATCCGGTGACGGAAATCACCGCCATTGCCCATGCTGCCGGGGCGTTTGTCTGCGTTGACGGCGTGTCTTATGCGCCGCACGGGTTGCCGAATGTCGGGGATCTGGGACCGGATATCTACCTGTTTTCGGCCTACAAGACCTATGGCCCGCATCAGGGCTGCATGGTCATTCGGCGAACGCTAGGAGAGCTGCTGCCGAACCAGGCGCATTATTTCAACGGGGACGTTCTGTATAAGCGCTTTACCCCCGCTGGTCCCGACCACGCGCAGATCGCGGCAAGCGCTGGGATGGCGGATTACATCGAACTGCTGTGTCAGCACCACGGCGGACCGGACACAGGCGCGGCCGCGCAGGGGGCCTTTGTCCATGATCTGATGCGCGCCCATGAAGAGGCGTTGCTGCAACCCGTTCTGGATGCGGTCAAATCGCGCAATGCCGTGCGCCTGATCGGACCTTCTGATGCGGCGCGTCGTGCACCGACGGTCGCTATGGCCTTGGGAAAACCGGCCGAGCCTGTGGCAGCCGAGTTGGCCAAATATGGCATCATGGCGGGTGGCAGTGATTTCTACGCGGTGCGCCCGTTACAAGCCATGGGCGTTGATCCGGCGCAGGGCGTATTGCGGGTCAGCTTCACGCACTACACCTCGCAACAGGAAATTGATCAATTGTTGGAGGCGCTTGACCGCGTTTTGTGATCCACTCAAAGCCCTGTTTCGTAATACGAAGAAAACGCCAGGGCGGTCATGTCATCTACACAGTCCCCAATCATTATCTGGTTCCGACGGGATCTGCGCCTGTCGGACCATCCGGCCTTGTCTGCCGCCGCGCAAACCGGTCGGCCTGTCATTCCGGTGTTCATTCTTGATCCACTGACCGAGGCACTTGGCGCTGCACCCAGATGGCGTCTGGGTTTGGGGCTTGAAGCCTTCGCGCAATCGCTGGGTCAGGCTGGCAGCCAATTGATCCTACGACGCGGCGATGCGTTGGACCAGTTGCTGAAACTGGTGTCCGAGACCGGCGCGACCGAGGTCTACTGGTCTCGGGCCTATGATCCAGAGTCGATTGCGCGGGATATCAAAGTCAAAGCGGCCCTGATCGATGATGGCGTTCAAGCCAGGTCCTTTGCGGGCCATCTGCTGTTCGAACCCTGGACCGTTGCCACGAAAACCGGGCAGCCGTTCCGCGTGTTCACTCCGATGTGGCGCGCAGTGCAGGGGCGAGAGGTGCCCGAGCCATTTCCCAATGTAACCAACCTGACCGCGCCCACCCATTGGCCTGTGTCAGAAACGCTGGTTGACTGGAGTATGGGAAAATCGATGAACCGGGGCGCTCGGGTCGTTCGCCCGCATGTTCGACCCGGTGAGAACGCGGCCTATGACCAACTGAACGCCTTTTTGGATCGCGTTTCACGCTATTCCGAAGACCGGGACCGACTGGATGTCGATGGCACCTCGAACCTCTCGGAATATTTGTCCTTGGGCGAGATCGGCCCTCGGGCGGCGTGGCACCGGGTGCAACAGGCCGCGTTGATGGGAACGACCGGGACCGACGGATTCTTACGGCAGTTGGTCTGGCGCGAGTTCGCCTATCACCTGATGTACCACACGCCGCACCTGCTGACCGGCAACTGGCGGCCCGAATGGGATGCCTTCCCATGGAATACCGACCCGGACCACCCCGAGGTGTTGGCCTGGAAACAGGCCAGAACCGGCATATCTGTAGTCGATGCGGGCCTGCGCGAGATGTATGTGACCGGCCGGATGCACAATCGTGCCCGGATGATTGTCGCAAGCTATCTGACCAAGCACGTGATGACCCATTGGAAAGTCGGGATGAATTGGTTTGAGGACTGCCTGATCGACTGGGACCCGGCCTCGAACGCGATGGGCTGGCAATGGGTGGCGGGATCAGGTCCGGATGCGGCCCCGTTTTTCCGCATCTTCAACCCGCAAACGCAGCAAGAGAAGTTCGATCCCAAGAACCATTATCTGCAGCGTTGGATCGCGGAAGGACGCGCAAACCCAAGCGCTACCGCCTTGGCCTATTTCGACGCGATCCCGAGGTCCTGGGGAATGAACCCGTCCACGCCATACCCGCCACCGGTCGTGGATTTGGCTGACGGGCGCAAGCGCGCTCTGTCTGCGTATGAAAGCCGAAAAACCCAGTAAGGAACTGAAAACTTGCCAGAAACAAAAAGCCGTCCTAGCCTGAACCAAACACCGCAGAGGGGAGAGCGGATGATCCTGACGTCGACCGAGGGGCAGACAGACCTGCCCAGATATTTCGCGCAAGTCTTCAAGATGCTGGGCAAGATGGAGTCCGGGCGGCTGGATATCACTTTGCCGGATGGTCGCGTGTTTCGATCAGAAGGCTCCAAACCCGGCCCGATTGCAGCGGTCGAAATCCACGACCCGGATGTTTTTGCACGTCTTATCCGGGAAGGAGAGCTTGGGTTCTCGGACGCCTATCTGGAAGGACATTGGAGCACGCCCGACCTGCGATCCTTTATGGATCTTGTCCATCTCGGTTCGGAAACGGTTTATGACGGGTTCACCGGCAAGTTCCTGGTGCAGGCCTATGAACGGCTGCGGTTCTGGCTGCATCGCAACAATCGGAAACAGGCCAAGAAGAACATCTCGTACCACTACGATCTGGGCAATGACTTCTATGGCCTGTGGCTTGACGACACGATGACCTATTCCAGCGCACTGTTCGAGACCGGACAGGAGAGCCTGGAAAAGGCGCAGACGGCCAAATACGCCAGCCTCATTGACGAAATGGGCGTCAAACCCGGCGATCATGTGCTTGAGATCGGATGCGGCTGGGGCGGCTTTGCCGAATATGCCGCGAAAGAGCGTGGTTTGCGCGTCACCGGCCTGACCATTAGTCAGGAACAGTTGAACTTTGCGCGACAACGTATGGAAAAAGCTGGACTTTCCGATATGGTCGAGCTGAAGCTTCAGGATTATCGGGACGAGCGCGGATTGTACGACGGCATCGCCTCGATCGAGATGTTCGAGGCTGTAGGACAAAAGTACTGGCCTGTCTATTTCGAGACGGTGCGCGAACGTCTGAAGCCCGGCGCTCAGGCCACGTTGCAGATCATAACCGTGGGCGATCACCGCTGGGATTTTTACAAGAACGGCGTTGATTTCATTCAGAAATACATCTTTCCGGGCGGCATGTTGCCATCGCCCACGATCCTGCGCCAACAGATCGATCTGGCGGGGCTTGATCTGGTGCGTTCGAAAGAGTTTGGCAAAAGCTACGACCTGACGCTGCGCCGCTGGTATGACACGTTCAACGCCAAGTGGGATCAGATCGCTGACATGGGGTTTGATGAGCGTTTCCGCCGCATGTGGAATTATTATTTGACCGCATGTGGCGCGGCCTTTGACACGGGCAATTGCGATGTGACACAGATCACCATAGCAAAGCCCAGTTAAGGAACGGAATTCGTAAATGCCCACAGCCGCGCGATTAGTTGCCGCCCTTTGTCTTGCGGTGGTGGCCTTTCTGGTCTCCAGCATGGTTATCAACAACGGGGAAGAGGGTAAGGATTACGGCTATTTTACCGTGGTGAACCTTGTAATCGCTGTCGCATGTGGCTGGAAAATCATGGGCAAACGGGCAGGGCGCGGCTGGACTGCCGGGATCAACAACGGGCTGACCGGCGTGGCCTCGCTGGTGTTCTGGGCGCTGTTTGTGCAGGGCTGTTACGAGATGTTTCGCCTTGCCATGCGCAACCGCTATGACGGCCCGTTCGAGGCGCTCAAGGCGATCTTCGTGATCGGTGTCGACTATGGGCGGTTGCTGCTGGTTCCGGAAATCCTGATCACTCTGGCCGTCGGGTCGGTTCTGGCCGGTCTGGCCACGGAAATCGCCAGCCGACGCTGGCGCTGATACCCTCAACCCGACAGGAAAGCTGTTCACCCGTGTCTGATTTGTTCTTTTACGGCACCCTGCGCTACGTTCCACTGCTGGAACGCGTGCTGGGTCGGTCCGCTGGGGATGTGTCGCTGACCCCTGCCAGTCTGCCGGATCATGCAGTTCATGCGGTGGTAGGAGAGGACTTTCCGATGATCCAGCCAATGCCGGGGGCTGAGGCCGACGGCCTTTTGGCCCGCGACCTGACCAAGCAGGATCTGGCACGACTGGCCTATTACGAAGGCGGGTTTGACTATGATTTGCAGCCCTTGGCCGTAGCCTTACCCGATGGCAGCACGACGACCGCTCAGGTGTTTTTCCCGGCCCCCGGTGCCTGGGTGCCTGCGGGTCTTTGGTCGCTGGAGCGGTGGGCCGAGAAACTGGGCGAGGTCACCGCGCTGGCCGCCGAAGAGGAGATGGCCTATTTCGGCAAGGTTGATGCCAAAAAGATGACCCGCAGCATCCCGGCAATACAGACTCGCGCCCAGGCCAAGTTGTTTGCCCGGCAGCGCCGCTCGGGTGATCCGCGCGATACGGCAACGGATGTTGTCGTCCACAGTCATACACGCGCCTATGTCGATTACTTCGGCATAGAGGAAATCCAGCTACAGCACCGCCAGCACGACGGTTCGATGGGTCCTGTTCTGAACCGCAACAGCCTGATGCAGGGCAGCGCGGTTGTGGTTCTGCCCTATGACCCGGTGCAGGACACCGTGATGCTGGTCGAGCAGTTCCGCCCCCCGATCTTCCTGATCGAAGACCCCGAGCCCTGGATGTGGGAGCCGGTGGCGGGCATGATCGACGCTGGCGAAACACCGGAACAGGCGGCCCATCGCGAGGCGTTGGAGGAGGCTCAGGTCACGCTCGATGCGCTAGAGTTTGCGGGTGGGGCCTATTCCTCAAGCGGGTCTTCGACCGAGTATGTCTATCTGTATGTCGGTCTTGGAGCTTTGACCGAAACGACCGACGCAGGCGGATTGGACAGCGAAGGCGAGGATATTCGCACCCGAATTCTGCCGTATTCGGAATTCATCAGTCTTGTGGACAGCCATGCCTTCAAGGATTTGCCCTTGCTGTCGCTGGCCCATTGGCTGGCCCGTCACCGGGACCGTTTGCGCCAGTGACTATCGCGCTTGTGGTTGCGGCGGCTCGGCTGTAAATCTTCCCTGATACCAAACGACAAGAGGGCGCCATGCGCATTGCACGAGACCTTGCCGACGCAGTCGGGAAAACACCGCTGATCCGGCTGAAGCGCATCAGTGAAGAGACCGGATGCGAAATCCTCGGCAAGGCCGAGTTCATGAACCCGGGACAGTCGGTCAAGGACCGCGCGGCGCTTTATATCATCCGCGATGCGGTCGCGCGGGGTCAGTTGAAACCCGGTGGCACCATTGTCGAAGGCACGGCGGGCAATACCGGGATCGGCTTGGCGCTGGTTGGTGCCTCAATGGGCTTCAAGACGGTGATCGTGATTCCGGAAACCCAGTCGGAAGAAAAGAAAGACATGCTGCGCCTTGCCGGCGCGCAACTGGTTCAGGTTCCGGCGGCGCCGTATCGCAACCCAAACAACTTTGTGCATTACTCGCGCCGTCTGGCCGAGGAACTGGCGCAAACCGAACCCAATGGCGCGATCTGGGCCAACCAGTTCGACAATATCGCCAACCGTCAGGCCCATGTGGAAACCACCGGCCCCGAGATTTGGGAACAGACCGATGGAAAGGTGGACGGTTTTGTCTGTGCCGTAGGTTCAGGCGGAACGCTGGCCGGTGTGGCCGACGCTTTGCAGCCCAAAGGTGTGAAGATCGGCCTGGTCGATCCGATGGGGGCAGGGCTTTACTCCTACTACACCACCGGTGAGATCGCGATGGAGGGCAGCTCGATCGCCGAAGGCATCGGACAGGTGCGCATCACCAAGAACCTGGAAGGCTTCACGCCGGACTTTTCGTACCAGATGACCGACAATGAGGCGCTGCCCCTGATCTTCGATCTGCTGCGCGAGGAAGGTCTGGTTATGGGCGGTTCAACCGCGATCAACATGGCGGGCGCGGTGCGTCTGGCCAAGGATCTGGGCCCCGGCCATACTATCGTGACCATCCTGTGCGACTATGGCACGCGCTATCAGTCCAAGCTGTTCAACCCGGAATTCCTGCGTGAAAAAGAACTGCCGGTACCGGATTGGATGACCGAAGCACCCCGCAGCATTCCGGGCGTGTTCGAGGACGTATGATGCTGCAGCAGGTCCGCCTGTGCCTTGTTCTGGTTGCCCTGTGTCTGTTCGGGTTTGTCGGCGCGGCCTCCGCGCAACTGACCGACCGGCAGAGCGAATACTATCAGGGCTGGATCAAGACGGCGGACCGGGCCGAAACGGTGATCGAGGCCAACAGGGCCTCGAACGCTGCGTTAGAAAATTTACGTTCTGAAATAAACACTTACCGCGAGGACTTTAATCAGGCGCGCGGGGCAAACACTGACCGCATTCAGACATTGGAAGGCCAGATCAAGGCGCTAGGTCCAAAGCCGGACGGTGATACCGAAGAACCAGAACAACTGGCGATGTTGCGCGCGCATCTGGACGAACAACTCAACAGCCTGCGCGTCCCCCGGATCATCTCGGAAGAGGCCTATAGCAGGGCCAACGGGTTGATCAGCGAGATTGACCGGATCATCCGGGACCGCCAGAAAAAAGAGCTGTTGCAGCGTGGTCCGTCCCCGATCAACCCGATCTATTGGCGGCCGGCCTGGGCGGATGTGACCGAAGCCACCCGCAGCCTGTTCAACGAGACCGCCAAGAACCTGCGTACAGATTCCGTCCGCGAACAAATCCGCGAGCGCGGTCTGGGCATTTTTCTGTTGATGGTTGCCTCGGCGGTTCTGCTGATCTTTGGGCGTTATTGGTCGGAAAGAGGCGGGGACTACCTGCGTAAACTGGGCGGTGGGGGCACCGGGGTCTGGACCTTTGTCGTCTCGCTGTTCCGCATTGCTCTGCCCTGGTTGGGTGTCTGGGCCGCCGTTCAGGCGATCACGCTGACCGGGGTGCTGGGCTTGCGTGGCACCTTTCTGTTGCAAAGCGTTCCGTATTGGGCCGCGATCATTTTCTTCTACGATTGGATCGGTCGGCAGATCTATCTGATCGGAGAGGCGCAGAATTTCCGCCGCCTGTCAGCAAATAAAATCAAGGAATTGCGGGTCTATCTGGATCTGCTGGCCATCATGCTGATTTTGCACGAACTGGCCATTCTGTTCGATCAGATCGAAAATATCTCGGACGCGACGCGGGCTGTTGTCAGCTTCCCGGTTGTTGTCATGACCGCGTTGCTTCTGCTGCGGGTGCGCCATATCCGGACCAATGACGTCCAACAGGATGAGGTCGACCCAAACGCGTCAACCCGCGGCGCAAGCCTGAGCCAACTGATCGAGCTGCTGCGTCGTGTGCTGTTCCTGCTTGGCATCGCGACGCCGGTTCTGGCGATGTTCGGCTATACGAATGCAGCCGAGGCCATTGTTTTTCCGGCGGTCAAGACGCTGATCCTGATTGCGGCGCTGGTGATCGCGCAGCGCTTCCTGACAACGGTTTATGGTTGGATAACGGGGCAGGGCGACGCCGCGCGCGACTCATTATTTTCGGTTCTGCTGGGGTTTGCGCTTGCGATCCTGTCGGTGCCCGTTCTGGCCATCTACTGGGGCGCGCGCGAGACTGATCTGATCGAGGTCTGGACGCGCATTCTGCTGGGCTTCGACATCGGTGGGGTCACAATTTCACCCAGCAATTTCCTGACCTTTGTGGCCGTATTTGCCATCGGCTATACGGTGACGCGGCTGGTTCAAAGCGGGTTGCGCAACTCTTTGTTGCCCAAAACAAAAATTGATCCAGGTGGCCAGAACGCGATTGTGGCTGGGTCCGGCTATGTCGGGATCACCATTGCTGCGCTGATCGCGATTATGGTGGCCGGGTTCGATCTGTCCTCGCTTGCGATTGTGGCCGGGGCGCTGTCTGTCGGGATCGGATTTGGTCTGCAAACCATCGTGTCGAATTTCGTCTCGGGCATTATCCTGCTGGTCGAGCGCCCGATTTCGAAGGGGGATTGGATCGATGTGAACGGGATGATGGGCTATGTGCGCGATATCTCGGTCCGGTCCACGACGATTGAGACCTTCGACCGAACAGATGTGATCGTTCCGAACTCGGACCTGATCAGCGGCGTGGTTACGAACTATACGCGGGGCAATACCATCGGGCGGGTGATCGTGCCGGTGGGCGTGGCCTATGGCACTGACACGCAGCAAGTCGAAACGATTCTGGGTGAGATCGCAAATTCCCATCCGATGGTTCTGGCGAACCCTGCGCCCAGCGTGGTGTTCCAGGGCTTTGGCGCGGATTCGCTGGATTTCGAAATCCGGGCCATCCTGCGCGACGTGAACTGGGTTCTGTCGGTGAAATCCGACATGAACCACGAAATCAACCGCCGCTTTGCCGAGGCCGGGATCGAGATCCCGTTTGCGCAGCGTGATCTGTGGCTGCGCAACCCCGAAGTTCTGCACCCGGCGCCCCAAGGCCCGTCCGAGCCGCCTGAGAAAGAACCCGAGGCCGCGAAAAAGGCGACGTCTGCCCCGATCCAAATGACCGAGGCGGATTTGGACCCTGACGCCGGGGATGAGCTTTGAACCGTCCATAGACGGCATCGGATTTTGACGTCACGGATTTGTTTGAAACCGTTCACTTTCCCTGAATTCGGCCCTTGCAAATCCACCGGCATTGGTCCAAATATCGCCGTCACGGAGAGGTGGCCGAGTGGTCGAAGGCGCACGCCTGGAAAGTGTGTAGGCGGGAAACCGTCTCCAGGGTTCGAATCCCTGTCTCTCCGCCACAGGACTTTCGTGAGAAAGGCCAACCATCTTCTGATCAAAGCGCTGAGCGGCAGTCGTTCCCAAGGAACGATGAGAGCTTGCGAGGTTCGTACAAAGTTCCTTCGTTTCCGCCACTTTCACCCAACTCACAGTCCAATTTCCAAGCCGTCAGCGCCGGTGCGCCAACTGCTTGCATTGTAACGAATTGATGACGGGATTATATTCGCCTCAAGCGGAAAACTCTGCGTATCGGCAGACAGGACAAAAAACAAAATGATTGAGCTGGACGGTAATGCGCCGCTGCGCAAAAGCCAGAATTACGAGATATTCCAACATCCTGAACTGGAAAACGCCTTGTTGAAGGTTCGGGTTGATGAGCCAAAGCGCAACCACCTCATTCCGCGCTATGCCGAATGGCGGTACGGAAATCTGCGTCAGTGGGCGCGTGAGGCGAATGAATACCTGGCGGCCCTAAATCGTGGGTGTCCCGAGATTGAGCGTCTGGCGCGGTTCATGGGCTATGCGCCCACCTCTCGGGGGCCAGCCATAGTGGTTGAAAAAATGACCGGGCCGGACGGAGGCCTCGCGCCCTCACTGCATTCCGAGTTCGTCGCCGCGAAGGGCAAACCTCAGGTGCAGAAAAAGCTGAAGGCCGATTTGCTAGAGCTTTTGGATGATCTGGAACGCGGTCGCATCATCGTGGGCGACATGGGGACCGAGAACATCGTCCGCGCACAGGAACGCGGCGGACGGCTTGTGGTGATCGATGGTCTGGGTGAGCGGGTTCTGTTCCCTTTGACCGTGTTCAGCGATTGGGCCTTTCGGCAATCAATCGCCCGGCGGCGCGCGCGTATGGCGCGCTGACGCGTGTCGGAAAGGGGTGCGCATTTGTGATTCCGGGCCTTGGCGGTTCGGCCTGATTTGCTCTATCCCTTACAGGGTTCGTCAATTTGATTGTCTTTCGCCAAGAGGTGCGCCGTGAAACTTGAAATCCCGAACTCCACGCCACCTGCGGATGCGTCTCAGCGCAAAACCATAAAACCTGTCATCTGCTATCCGCCAGACACGCTGGACCCGCCGGACCTGGCTGGGCTGCGTGCCCTGCGCAACGCAGCCGTCAAATCCGCCGAGATCACTGCGGCCCCTCGGGATGCGGCGTGTATCGACGTCCCCGCAGGCGCGTTTTTTCGAATTGTGTCGGTGCAGGGGTCTCAGGTCGGCGATCTGAACCTGTGGAACAAGCACGATCTGACCGAGCGGTTCTATTCCGGAAAAACCCGCGCGTTGCATGGCACGCATCTGTCGACCGGAGACCGGATGTGGTCGAGTTTCCCTGCCATGCGCCCGATGGCGACCATCATTGACGACACTCTGGACTGGTATGGATTCGATGAGTTCGGCGGCTCGGTCCACGATGTTATCGGGACGCGCTGTGACCCGTATACCGGTCGTCTGTTGTCTGGTGATGACTACCACTATTGCTGCCATTCCAATTTGACACGCGCCTTGTCCCGGCATTGCAGTCTGCCGCTGCACGAGGCCGAGATGCACGTGCATGACGTGTTGAACGTTTTCATGTGCACCGGATTCACGCGGGACACCGGTCAGTATTTCATGAAGGCCAGCCCGGTGCGTCCGGGAGATTACCTTGAGTTTTACGCCGAGATTGATCTGATCGTTGGTCTGTCGGCCTGCCCGGGCGGGGATTGTTCGTCCGAGCATTCCTCGGACACCGCCGCTTGCTACCCGTTGTTGATCGAGGTCTACGACCCCGGTGAAACAGCCCGTGCTGCGCATGAACCACCGGCCGTTTCGGCCTATAGCCGCACACATGGAACGGATTGAGTTTGGATATTTCGCGGCGCTTTCCGGGTTCAAAAAACAGCCCCACAACAGGCGAATAGACCCTTAAGTCTGATAAACGTTAACAAAAATCGGAATTTGTTATAGTCTTGTGGCGTTATTCAATTGGTAACGCCCGGGTATTGGTGTGACACAGACGCTTTATGAGAAATACGGTGGTTTCAAAACGATCAGCCGGGTGGTGATGTCCTTCTACGAAATGGCATTGGATTCCGACGAGATCGGCGACTATTTCGAAGATATCGATATGCCGCGCCTGATCGACCATCAAACCAAATTCGTTTCCTCTCTGATCGGGGGGCCTGCTGCATTCAGTGACGACAGGATCGAGGCGGTTCATCGCCATCTCAACATCAGCCATGAGGATTTCGACGCCATGGCCGTGTTGTTCGGCGAGGCGCTGGAAATGCACGGTATGTCAGAGCCCGACATCAAGACAGCCCTTGGCGCGATTGAAGGAAAACGGTCGATCATCGTCGCCCGGGACGCTGCATGAGCATCCATGCCATCAACGAGCAATTGTTACGCGCTATTGGCGTCGGCGTGGCCGTGGTGCGGGCCGAGGATCTGGAGTTTGTCTTTCACAATGGCTCTTTCGCCGAATGGTTCGGCAAGCCAGAGGAGGGTCAAACGCTGCTGGATCTGGTGCCCGATCTTGATCTGAGAGAGTTGGATGACGTCAAACAATCTGGCCTGCGCTACTCGGTCGAGTTGCAGATCAAGCCCAGACGCCGGACCTTGATCTTTGCGGTCACAGTGTCATTGGCCAATGGCCTGTCCGAGCAGGTTCTGATCATCGAATGCCAGAACATCACGCGCATTCGCGAACTTGAAAGCATGATCGACAGCTACTCGACCATGGTGGAGCGCAACACCCGAGAGTTGGAGCGCGAAAAGGAACGGGTCGAACGTCTGCTGCTGAACGTGATGCCGCGCGCGGTGTACGAAGAGTTCAAGACCTTTGGCGTTGTGACCCCGCAATTGTACGATCAGGTCTCGGTCGTGATGCTGGATTTTGTCGGCTTCACCGACTTTGCCGCGAAAACCGATCCGACAGTGACGCTGAGCGAGTTGAACGACATCTTCACAGCCTTTGACCGGATCGTAGAACAGTTCGGATGCGAGAGGATCAAGACGATCGGTGACGCCTATCTGGCCGTTTCGGGCATGCCCGATGCGACGCCGGATCACGCAACCGCCGTGGCCCATTGTGCCGTGCGGTTTCTGCGCTATCTCGAACGCCGCAATGAAAGCCACCCCCATAAATGGCAGGCACGTGTCGGGTTGGGCATGGGGGCTGCGGTCGGGTCGGTCGTGGGTATCCAGAAATACGTCTATGACGTCTTTGGTCCAGCGGTGAACACCGCCGCGCGTCTGCAAGTCTTTGCAAACCCGATGAATATCGTCGCGCCGGAGGAAATGAAATACGCCCTGATCGACGAATTTCAGGTCTCGGATATCGGTCTTGTCGACATAAAGGGCATGGGGCAGATGAACCTGATCAATGTCACCTCTGGCCTGAGCGTACCGCAAAACAGTCAGCGGGTCTGAACCGGTTCAGTCGTCCTGCGGCACCAACCCCAATCCACGCAGATAGATACCGATACCACTTTCCAGCAGGTCCTCGGGCGGGAAGGGCGACGTTGCGCCCGTGTTGCGGGCGTAGAGTTCGACAACCCCATGGCTCATCGCCCAGATATGTGCGCTGAACATCGAGGCAGGCGGGCGCTTTTCCGGTGGAATATGTTGCGACAGATCGGCTGCGGCCTTTTCCAACACGTTCTTGGCACGATTGGCCGCCAGAGACAGCTCGGGCGTGCGGTTCAGAGACACGCCGCTTTCGAACATCGCGATATAGTGGCCGGGATGTTTGCGGGCAAAAGCCAGATAGGCGCGGCCCGTCGCCTCGAACGCGGCAAGGGCCGAGGGCTGGCCTTTGTCATAGGCGTACTGCATCAGGTCGGCAAACATCTCGAAGCCTTGCTTGGCAGCTTCTGCAATCAGATCTTCACGCCCGTGGTAGTGCCGATAAACAGCCGCTGGCGTGACCCCGGCCGTCTTCGCCGCCTCGGACAGAGTGAACCCCGTTGGGCCTTTTTCCTCGATCAGGGACAACGCAGCCTCAATCAGGGCTTGTTTCAGGTTTCCATGGTGGTAACCGCGTTTCGTCATCCTGGCCTCAGGTCAGTTTTCATTCCTTGGGAAGCAAAGACATAGTCCACCTGTGTCTGAGCGTCCATCACTTGGTGCTGCGTGCCTACGCGTCCCAAATCTCTGGCCCGCCGCAGATCTTTGGGTCGATTTTGCCCACCGCGCCCTTGTCTTTTTCATCATAGTCCAGCGCGCCAAGAACCGTCTGAATCGCTGCGATGCGGGCGCGTTTCTTGTCGTCTGATCGGACGATGGTCCAGGGGCAATGCTCGGTATGGGATCGGGTCAAAGTCTCCGAGATCGACTGAGTGTATTCGTCCCATTTGTTCAATCCCGCCACATCAATGGGGCTGAGTTTCCATTGCTTCAGCGGGTCGGTTTCTCGCGCGAGGAACCGGTTCAGCTGTTCGGCGCGCCCGACATTCAGCCAGAACTTGAACAGGTGGATACCGTCATTCACCAGCCCGGTTTCCAGCGGCAGAACCTGACGAAAGAAACGTTCGCGTTGTTCAGGCTCGCAAAAGCCAAAAACGTTTTCAACCACACCGCGATTGTACCAGCTGCGGTCGAAGAACACGATTTCCCCAGCCGTGGGCAGATGTTGGATATAACGCTGGAAATACCACTGGCTGCGTTCGGCGTCGGACGGTTTGGCCAGTGCCACATTGCGTGCGCCGCGCGGGTTCAGGTTTTCGCGAAAGCGTTTGATCGTGCCGCCTTTGCCCGCCGCGTCGCGGCCTTCGAAGATGATTGCAACCCGCTGACCGGTCTCTTTGACCCAGGATTGCATTTTGACCAGTTCGATCTGCAACGCCTCGATCTGCGCCTCATAGTCCTTGAACTTCATCTTTTCCGCATAGGGGTAGGTCGGGTTCAGGATCTCGCCCTTTTTTGCCTTTTTGATCAGGTCGCGCACATCCTTCGGCGCGCCTTTGCGGAAGTAGTTATCGATGGAGCCTTTTTCGGACCGGGCCATGCATCACCTCGCAATAAAATCCATTTCTTACTATGGATTAGGTGCCCGCCTAACGCAAACCCGCACGCTGCGCAGCCCGGTTGATTGCGGCGGCGACTTCCTCGGCAGCCACGACCTGTGGCATGTGACCGATGCCGGGCAGTTCAATCAATTCGGCGCCTGGTATCTGATCGATCAGGCGATGCGAGTGCCATTCGAGCCCGACCGTATCGTCGGCGGTGCCGTGCAGGATTTCCGTCGGCACCGAAATCTCGGCATAACGGGGTTGTAACGCGGCGACTTCGTCCAGCAGGTTGGCGCGTTGTTTGGCATTGGCGTGCATCGAGGCCCGGCGCATGGTCAGGCCGGGTCCGAAATGCGCGGCGTATCCTTCGGGGGCTGTCTGCGGGGCAAAGACCTTGTCCATCGCCTGTTCGACATACCAACCCGGCACGTAAGACGTGATCAGGGGCAGGGCGAGCGTGTTCCCGACAGGGGTCGAGGCGAGGCGGTTGAACCCATCAAGCGGCGTCTCCCATGGGATGGCGGCCGGGGCGATCAGAACAAGGGCCGAGATATTGTCGGGCCGCGTTACGGCCCAGGCAAGCGAGACGGATCCGCCATAGCTTTGGCCAGCGACGATGGGTTTATCGGCCCCTAGCTGAGCGGCAGCCTTTTGCAGGATGTCAGCCTGTTCGGTGATGGTTTCTCCGTCAGGATTGAAACTGGCGGAATAGCCTAGCCCCGGACGGTCAAACACGATGACACGGTAGGTCTGGGCAAGGATTGGCGCCAACGCAAAGGTCATGTCGCGCGTGTTTCCGCTGGACCCGTGGATCAGTACCACATCGGGGCCTTCGCCCATCACGACAGCGTGGACTGCGATCCCATCGACGTCCAGAATTTGACCTTCCGGTGGAAAGGCAGCTTCGGCCCGCGCTTCGATCTGGGCGCTGCGCCACGCGGTGAACGCGGCAAAGCCAAGAACGAGTACGGCAAATGATATCAGAAGCTTAACGGCCAATTTCGTCCATGTCGAATGGTGTGGTCTGGTATATCTCGTTGATCCAGTTTCCGTACAAAAGATGCGCGTGGCTGCGCCAGCGGTTTTGCGGCGTCCGGGTCGGGTCGTCATCGGGGTAGTAGTTCATCGGCACATTGATCGGCGTGCCATTGGCCACGTCCCGGTCATATTCCTGCTTCAACGTATCGCTGTCATATTCGAAATGGTTGAAGATATAGAGCGCACGATGCCCCGGATCCTCGACCAGACAGGGGCCCACATCGTCGCTGCCCAGCAGGGTGTTCAGCCCCGGTGCGCCGTCAATCTCGGCCTGTTTCATTTCGGTCCAGCGGCTGACCGGAATGACGCAATCATCCGAGAAGCCGCGCAGGAACGGAGACGCCGCGTTCAGGTTCCGGTGTCGGAAACAGCCAAACGCTTTGGCATCCAGCATGTGCTTTTTGACGCCGTGGAAATGGTTGATCATCGCCATCCCGCCCCAACAGACGCCGAAGGTGGAATGCACGTTGGTCTGGGTCCACTCAAACACTTCGCTGATTTCGTCCCAATAGGTGACATCCGGA
This sequence comes from Ruegeria sp. H7, assembly GCF_056532945.1. NCBI lineage: Bacteria > Pseudomonadati > Pseudomonadota > Alphaproteobacteria > Rhodobacterales > Roseobacteraceae > Ruegeria > Ruegeria sp. H7. The sequence continues at coordinate 25,962 of NZ_JBQFNZ010000001.1, read as the reverse complement.
AATTCCAGATGTTCAATCGGCGCGCCGGTAATGATCAGACCGTCGAATTTCTGATCCTTGACCTCCTGAAAAGGGCGGTAGAACTCGGCCATATGTTCGGCTGCGGTGTTCTTGGTCCGATGCTCGGTCATGCGGATCAGGGACAGATCGATCTGCAGTGGCGTCGCACCGATCAGACGTGCGAACTGGTTTTCCGTCTGAATCTTCTTGGGCATCAGATTCAGCAACCCGATCTTCAGGGGGCGGATATCCTGACGCATTGCCTGATCCTCGGCCATGACCATAACGCCTTCCTTGGTCAGGACGTCAAAGGCAGGCAGGTCTGAGGGGATCTTGATCGGCATCGGTTCAGGCTTTTTTGGGTTTTTACAGAAGCTTGTAGTTAGGCGTTCTTGGGTTGGGTCTCAAGGGCGCGTTCGATCAACTCATCGAAATCGGCCGCGTCGCGCACCTTGCCGATCTCATCGGCGGTGATGGTGATGCCCCAGTTTTTGGCCATGGCCGCATATCTGGGCTGACGATGGGCCAGCGCCTGTGCATAGGTCCAGCGGATGAAGGCATTCGGATCGACCTCGGCCTCGGCGCAGCCGTGCTGGTCCAGATAGTCGGTCCACACGCGAGTCAGGAATTCGGCCTGATAGGACATCGGTTTCGGAGCTTTGTCGAAGCGGCGGACAAGCTCTGCCGTGTGATCCTCGTCCCCCTTCAGCCAGATCATAAGCGTGTGCTTGGACAGTTCGGTCATTACTTGATCAGACGGATCATTGGGATCGACCCATTCGCAGATCGACCCGCCGGTGTCGCAGATGAAATGCGGGTAGTGATACAGACGTTGCGCCCGGTCGATGAAATACTCGGTATCCAGCAAGGCATGAATCTCGGCCAGTCGGAACTGTTCCTGACGGCGGCGGTATTCGGGCATCTCAAGCCCGCCTTTGACCGGATCGCCGGGCTTGCCCAGATAGGCGGCAACGGGTGTCAGGTTCTCGAATGAAATGTTTGAGCCGATATATATCGAATCCGACAAAAGCAGATCGCGCAGAAACGGCACCTTCATCGCCTCGGCCTTGGCATTGTCGGTGATGTATTCACCCATGTAGCGCGTGCCGATCCGGTAATCGATCGAGTAATGAAACCAGTCGCCCGAATCCCGCAGGATGTTCGACACATAGGTTTTGCCCAGGCCCGACATGCCGAAAAACAGCACTTTCTTCCGCGCAGCGCTGCGCCAATCCTTTGCCGAGCCGTAGATCATGTTGTGCTGTCCCTTAGTTTTGCCTTTGCTAGAACGGGCAGGGGACCGCGTCAATCGCGCTTGCCCGAGCGGTTCAGGATTACCAGCCCAAAGGCAAGGATTGCAAAACCGACATAGGCATTGGGCGGCAGCGCTTCGTCCCTTAGCCCCGCGCCAAGGACAATGGCGACGGGCGGGATGACCAAAGTGACCAGCATCAAGTTGCCGCTGCCAGCCATTGCCAGAACCCGGTAATACAGAAGATAGGCCCCCGCCGTTGCGACGATGGCATAGTATCCAATGGCCGCCCATGTTGCCGCCGGAAGGCGCAGGGTTGGCACGCCATCAACCATCAGCGTGATCGGCAGGATCAAGAGCGTCGCGCCGGTCAGCATACCCGCCGCTGCGACGACAGGGGACATGCCGGACAGGTGTTTTCGGCCCCACACGCTGGCGAAGGCATAAGACACCGTGCCCGCCAAAACGGCGAGCTGAGCCAGGCTTTGCAGGTTGAAACCTGCAAAGTTGCCAAGGCCGATGGCGACCGAGACGCCCGCAAACCCAAGAACGACTCCAGTCAGGCGCGATTTTGTCAGCCGTTCATCCACGAAGAATAAGGCCGCAACCAGCACGCCAAAGATCGCCGTTGCCGCATTCAAAATAGCCACAAGCCCGGTGTCGATGTGCAACTGTCCCCACGCCATCAGCGAGAAGGGAACGGCATTGTTCAAAAGACCCATGATCAAGAAGGCCAGCCAGGTTCGTGGGTCCGTGGGCAGCTCAAGGCGCTTGATCCAAACGACCAGCCACAGCGCGGCCATGGCCCAGAACGTGCGGTGCAGGACCGAAGTCATCACCGGGATCGTATCCAGCGCAATGCGAATCGACACAAAGGACGCGCCCCAGATCAGGCCAAGAAGCAACAGTTCGGCCCAGGCGCGGGATGAGAGATGTTTCTGAGGTTCCATAGGGCCAACCTGTCACCACGCGAACGCCGAAGCGACCCGAAACATGCGACAAAAAAGACCCCGCCGAATGGGCGGGGCCTTGTGTTTGCGTGATCGGTCAGATCAGTCCAAAGCGTAGGTGATCTGGAAACCAACACTCCAGGCGCTGTTGCCTGAGAAGTCGGCGCGCGCGTTGGGGCCTGCGCCGTCCACGGTCGCATCGCCGATGTCGGTATAGCGGATGCCTCCCGAGATTTTGGCTTTTTCCAACGAATATGTTCCACCGACACCGATGCTCCAGAAACCGTCGGTCGGACCAAGGTTCGATACTGGTTCACCCTCGTCGGTTTCATAGCCAAGTGTTACCGCACCAGAGAATTCGTCGGAAAACTGATAACCAAGACCGAGCGAATAGGTATAGGTGGCGTTGTCGTAGTCGACAAGTGGGTTAAATGGATAATTCGGCGGCGAAAAGTTGAGCTGAGGCCAGTCAACCCAACGAATAGATCCGAAAAGCAGGGTCTTCGGGGCGACGCCAGTCTGAAAATCCAGATTGACCGATTGCGGTGTTTCGATCTCGGTTCCTGAGTTGAGCGTACCGGTGGAATCAAGTGCCTCGGTTTGCGAGAGATTATGGCTGATCTTTGAGTTATAAGTCAGTGCGACACGAGCAGCAATTTCCGGTTTTTCCCAAGCGACTCCGACAACATATCCGAACGAAATGTCCGCGTCCGTATTGACTTCATACCCGGCTACAAGTGGTACGCTAACCGATGCCTTTACGCGCTGCGCGCGTACGCCACCCAGTGCGCTGAACCCGTTGTCAAATTTGTAACGCAAAAGCGCGGTCACAGCATCTGTGTCTGCGGTTGCATTCAGAGTATCCTGGCGTCCAGCAGGGTTTGGGTTGATCGACAGCGGGTAATCATCGGCATATTCAATGTCCGCGCCGAAAGGTTGATCATACATGATCGCAAAGTCCAACTGTTCAGTCAGAGCAGTCTTGTACCCCAGGTGCGGTGTAAAAAAGTCATTTGCAACGTTGCCCGAATCGACAGGTTGACCAGCATTTGGCCCGATTAACGCAGGCATTGTTCCCGATACACTTGGGTTGGTGTACCCAAGGCGAAACTGAACTACCGATCCCTCCTCAAAGATCAGGTTGATGCCTTGCCCGCTTCGATCCAGGCCACCTGCATGACCAGCTGTCGCCCCAAAGCAAAGCGCACATGTCGTCAGTAGCGCTTTTTTCATTTTGAACCTCCCTTTACAGTCCCTCGCAGGTGCTTTCGGCTACGCGTTGAGTGTGAGTTGCGTACCAACCTGCAAAAATGTGCCCGATACTTTCTTTCCGGTTAGTTTAAGGTCAAGTCGTGACCGTGCGTTACTAGTTACGACTAGAGTCGCGGACTGTTGCCAAACTGTTACGATTCTCGGACCACACGTTCAGGAAAATCCCCGAGAAGATCACGGCAGCCCCCAGCATTGTCCAATGATCGATGGGCTCGTTGTAAAGAAGCATTCCGACCACGGCGATTGTGGGGAGACGCGCGAAGTCAAAGGGGATGACCACAGTGGCCGGAGCGATGGCTAACGCGTTGGTAATACAGAAATGTGCCAGCAATCCGGCCAGCCCGACCAACAGCAAGTAGGGCGCTGTTTGCAGGGTGGGAAGGGCGATCTGACCGTCCAGACCTGCGGCCGCAGCCCCCAGAACGGCCTGCATAACGGCAAGCCAGAACATGATGCATCCGATGCTTGCAAACCGCGTCAGCTTTTTGGTGGTTATCGTTGTAAACGCGAAGAAAATCGCCGAGGCGGCAGCCATCATCAAGCCGGGGCTTAGCGGGGCGGTGCCGGGACGCGTTACGATGAGGATACCTGCAAAACCGATCAGGGCCGCAGTGACCTTGAGTGTTGTCAGACGCTCATTCAAAAACAACGGCGATAGCAGGATGACCCACAGCGGCTGCGTGAACTCCAGCGCGAAGACCTGTGCCAAAGGAATCACCCCGACCGCGTAGAACCACAGATTCTGTCCGGTGAAATGCAGCGCGTTCCGGATCGCATGAAGGCTCAGGCGTTCGGTGGTGACCTGATGCCACCCGCGAATTGCGCTTAGCACAGTCGCGACGACAATGATGCCCACGATGCTGCGATACATCATGATTTCGAACGTGTCGTGATGCAGGCTCAGTTCGCGCCCGGCGACAGCCATCGAGGAAAACGACAGGATCGCGCCGATCATCCAGAAACCGGCCTTGAAGACCTGGACCGATCCTTTCTCCACCCCGCATCCTCCGCGCTTTGTTCCTGTGTCTTACAGGGCTTAAACGGATTCGGGCGGATCGGGCACCCTGAATCCGGTTTTGACGGATCTGCGCTGAATCGCGCAATGGGTCACGCCTGAGTTCAGCAGGGTCCTAAGAACCTAAGGTCGGCGCAGAAGCAGCGCCAGTAAACAAAAAAGCCGGGATGGTGATCACCAATCCCGGCTTTTGCGATGCTCTGTCATTCCCACTCGATCGTTCCGGGGGGTTTTGATGTGATGTCATAGGTGCAGCGGTTGATGCCCTTGACCTCGTTGATGATTCGCGTGGCGGTTTCGCCCAGGAACTCGTGGCTGAACGGATAGTAATCGGCGGTCATACCATCGACCGAGGTCACAGCGCGCAAGGCACAGGCATAGTCATAGGTGCGGCCGTCACCCATAACGCCAACGGTGCGCACGGGCAGAATGGCAACGAAGGCCTGCCAGATGTCGTCGTAAAGGCCGTGTTTGCGGATCTGGTCGATGTAGATGGCATCGGCATCGCGCAGGATCTCCAGCTTTTCGCGGGTGATCTCGCCCGGGCAGCGGATGGCCAGCCCCGGTCCGGGGAAGGGGTGGCGGCCGATGAAGCTGTTTGGCAGGCCCAGTTCGCGGCCCAGTGCCCGGACTTCGTCCTTGAACAATTCGCGCAGGGGTTCGACCAGTTTCAGGCCCATCTTTTCCGGCAGGCCGCCGACATTGTGGTGCGACTTGATTGTCACCGAGGGCCCGCCCGAGAACGAGACGGATTCGATCACGTCGGGGTACAGCGTTCCTTGCGCCAGGAACTCGGCCCCATCGATGGTGTCGGCGTGTTTCTGGAACACGTCGATGAACAGTTTGCCGATGATCTTGCGTTTGGTTTCCGGGTCGCTCTGACCGTCCAACTCGCCAAGGAACAGCTCGCTTTCATCCGCGTGGATCAGCTGAATGTTGTAGTTGTCGCGGAACATGCCCACGACCTCGGCGGCTTCGTTCTTGCGCAGCAGGCCGTGATCGACAAAGACACAGGTCAGCTGGTCGCCGATAGCCTCGTGAATCAGGATCGCCGCGACCGAGCTGTCGACGCCGCCGGACAGACCGCAGATGACCTTTTTGTCGCCAACCTGTTCACGGATATTGCGGATCATCTCTTCGCGATAGGCACCCATGGTCCAATCGCCCTTGAACCCGGCCAGCTTGACGAAGTTTTCGTACAGCTTTGCGCCTTTGGGCGTGTGGTGCACCTCGGGGTGGAATTGCACCGCATAGAAGTGGCGCGCGGGGTCTGCTGTGATCGCGTAGGGCGCGTTGGGCGAGGTGCCGTAGACCTCAAAACCCGGTGCAATTTCGCTGACATGGTCGCCGTGGCTCATCCAGACCTGTTCGTCGCCGTCAGCGAACCAGCCGTCCAGAATGTCTAGCTTGCTTTCCGGTGTAACAAAGGCACGACCGAATTCGGCAGTGCCATGGCCGCTTTCGACCTTGCCGCCAAGCTGGTGCATCATCACCTGCTGACCGTAGCAAATGCCAAGGATCGGCACGCCGTAGTCGAAAATCTCTTGCGGGGCGCGGGGCGATCCCTCGCGCGTGACGCTGTCCGGGCCGCCTGAAAAGATCACGGCGCGCGGCGCCATCCGGCGCACCACATCCATCGTGACATTTTGGTAGGGGTGGATTTCGCAATAGACGTTCAGTTCACGCAGGCGACGGGCAATCAGCTGCGTTACCTGGCTGCCGAAGTCGATGATCAGAAGGCGGTCATGGGTGTCTTGGGTCATATCCGCGCCTTAGGCCAAGCGCACCTGTTTCGCAAGAGCAACCTCTGATTCTCAAAGGGGTTCAGCGATTCAAAAAAAGGAATTGTAAAAGTTTTGTAACGAAATTATGACAACTCGGCTGGGTCGATGTATATACAAATAGAACAAGGGACCGAAATTGCCGATTTCCATCGAGATTGCCGCACTGAATCTGGCATTGGCGCTGTTTTGCGGCGCGCTAATCGGGTCCGAGCGTCAGGTCCGCCAAAGAATGGCCGGGCTGCGGACAAATGCGCTGGTCGCGCTGAGTGCTGCTGCTTTTGTTGTATTCTCGGCGCTGTTTCCGGATGAGGTGAGCCCGACGCGCGTTGCGGCGCAGGTCGTTTCGGGCATCGGCTTTCTGGGGGCCGGTATCATTTTCCGTCATGGCTTCACCATTCATGGCCTGAATACGGCCGCTACCCTGTGGTGCTCGGCTGCCGTCGGAATGATGGCGGGGGCAGGGGCCTGGGTGTTTGCCGTCATGATGACGGGTTTCGTGATTTTTGTGAATCTCGGGCTTAGGCCGTTGGTGAAATGGCTCAAGCGCACCACGCGTGCCGGGGTGCCGCTGACGCAAGAGTTCAAAATCCTTCTTCAATGCTCGGAAGAGACGCAGGCAGATGCGCGTGTCGCTGTTCTCAAGGCATTGGCGCAAAACGATGTTCGAATCGTTGGCTTTGAAAAGGGCGATGCGGTGGAAGGCAAACGAACAATCGCTGTTCTGGTCTCGATGGAAGATCACCCCGAGGAGCTGCAGCACAAGGTTGTCGCCCCTCTGATGCTTGAGCCGAGCATCGACAGCATTGAATGGGATACGGTTTCCGAAGCGTAACGCGACGGTGCAGATCTACGCCAACATAAGGCCCGATGTCGCTTTTCCCCCCAGAGCGCCGTAAACCATATGCTCGATGATGCTCAATCCTGTAACTAAACGGTCAATCTAACCATTCAGACGGGATTTTCTCATGGCAGAGGCAAACACCCGGCGCAGGGCGAGAGGCGGCGGTGGCGCTGCCCGCCGGGCCGAGCGCACCGCGGTTCGCATCGAAACTGCAAAGTATATCGAACGCAACATTCCGAATTTCGAAGTTCTCAACGAAGAAGCGTTGGAGATCATCGAATACAACGCGGAAACCGTGCTGGAAGAGATCGGCGTCAACTTCGTCGACAACCCGGCGGCGCTGGAACGCTGGCGCGATGCGGGCGCGGATATCGATGGTGAGCGTGTGCGCATCCCACGCGGTCTAGCGCGAGAGTTGATCAAGACCGCCCCCAGCCAATTCACGCAACACGCCCGCGACCCCGAGAAATCGGTCGAAATTGGCGGCCGCAATCTGGTGCTTGCCCCGGTCTATGGCCCGCCATTCGTGCGTGACGCGCAGGGCGGTCGCCGTTATGCGACCATGGATGACTTCAACAAATTCGTGAAACTGGCCTATATGTCCAAGTGGCTGCACCACTCGGGCGGGACAGTGTGCGAACCGACCGATATTCCGGTGAACAAGCGTCACCTGGATATGCTCTTGGCGCATATGACCCTGTCGGACAAACCCTTTATGGGATCCGTGACCGACCCCAGTCGCGCGCAGGATTCGGTTGAGATGTGCGAGATCCTGTTCGGCAAAGAGTTCGTGCAGGAAAACACGGTGATGACCTCGCTGACCAACATCAACTCGCCGATGACCTTCGACGATGTGATGATGGGGTCCCTGGAGGTCTATGCACGCAACAATCAGGCCTGCATCATCTCTCCGTTCATCGTCGGCGGCGCGATGGCTCCGGTGTCGGTCGCCGGGACGCTGACGCAGGTTCTGGCCGAGGTTCTGGCCGGTGTCGCCTATAGCCAGATTATTCGCCCCGGCGCACCTGCGATTTTCGGCGCGATGGTGACCTCGATCGACATGAACTCGGGTGCGCCGACATTCGGAACGCCCGAGGCTTCGCACATCACCTATGGCGCGGGCCAGTTGGCGCGGCGTCTGAACCTGCCTTACCGTTCGGCCGGCTCGTTCTGCGGGTCGAAACTGCCGGACGCGCAGGCGGCGTATGAAACAGCCAACTCGTTGAACATGGGTCTGCTGTCGGGTGTGAACTTCATGCTGCATGCCTGCGGCTGGCTTGAAGGCGGTCTGGTCGCTGATTTCGAGAAATTCGTCATGGATGCCGATCAACTGGGCATTCTGCACGGCTTGGCCAAAGGCGTGACCTATGACGAAAACGCGCTGGCCATGGACGCGATCCGCGAAGTCGGGCCGGGCGGTCACTATCTGGGTTGCGCGCATACGCAGGCCAATTTCAAGGACGCGTTCTGGAAAACCGAAATGCTGGACTACAAGCCGTTCGAGACCTGGCAGGAAGAAGGCGCCCGCGATACGCGCGCCCTGGCAACTGCGCGGGTCGAGCATCTGCTGGCAAACTATCAGCAGCCGCAGATGGACCCGGACAAAGCCGCCGCGCTTGAGGCTTATGTAGCGGAAAAGAAAGCCTCTATGCCGGACGCTTTCATCTGATCAAGTAGTGTACGAGGCGCGGCTGGCCTGATACAGCTGCGCCTCGCCCAACAGGGCAATCAGAAGATCCAGATGCCGGACCAGAGAATAGGCAGCATCTTCTTCTTTTCGTTGCTCATTTACCTCTCTCTCAAGCTCTAGCAACCGCATCAGGGCCGCGCCTGTGCCGGGCAGCGAACCATATCCCAGAATGCGTTGCAGGTGCCGGTCCCGATTGTAATCCTGCGCCCCGTGTTTGGCCGCCCGTGCCAGCAGTCGGGGGCGGCGAAGCGTTGTGATCATGGTCATCAGGTCCTGCATGTTCGTGTTCCCTTGTACGAGCTTTGACGGCCTGTTTGTCACACAACCTAAGCGGGTGTTGCCTTAGTTCGGCTCCCCCCGAACGATGGTTTCACGACTGTTTATCTTTTTGAATCAAATCTGGTTCCAGGCCGTTGGGGTTAACGAACGAGTAACGAAAGCACCTCTAGTTAGATTTGGTTAACTCAAATTCCGAGGGCGAAAAGTGGCAGTCTGTTTTGTCGACGAGGGCAAATGAATATGGAAAACAACGTGGCTTTCACCATCCCGGCATGGGTGCCTGAAGGGGCGCAAAGATACCTTGCTCATACCGAGACCGGCCGATCGATACGGGATATCGCGCGATCGGCAGGGTGCCATGCGTCGACCATTCTTCGGCAGATCAGACGCATTGAAATGCGCCGTGACGATCCGCTTGTGGATGCAGCCCTGCAATCGCTGGCCCAAACCCATTTTTCGATTTCCGAAAACCACCGTGCCTTGCCGGACGAGGGGGAAGAGGACGTTTTCGATCAGGAAGCCATGCGCGTTCTGCGCCGTTTGTGCGAAACCGGGTCGGTGCTTGCCGTGGCCGAAGATATGGACAAGGCAGTTGTCGTTCGGGATACGGGCGAGGCCGGTGCGACCCGAACCGCCGTGGTCGAATGCAGGATTGCACAGGCGCTGGCCTTGCAGGACTGGATCACCTGCGACAATCCCGGGCGGATTTCACGGTATAGGATATCGGCATCAGGTCGCACCGCGCTAAGCCGTCTTGTGGCCAAGGCCGAAAACAAAGCCCGCGCGCGCAATGAATTTGGTATGGCCGAGGCGCAAACACCGTTTCAGGCCAAAGCCGCCTCGGACCAAGGCGACCGGGCGCGGCGCATCCGCTATAGCGCTGCAGAAAGCCCGCTGATCGCGCTGGCGCGGCGTCGGGATCGGGACGGTAAACCCTTTCTGGACGAGACCCTTGTCAGTGCAGGAGAGCGCCTGCGCGAAGATTTTGAACTGGCGCAGATCGGCCCTCAGGTGGCGCAGAATTGGGACCGGTTTCTTACAAGCGGTGGCCGGGGCAGTTTCGGCAGCGAGTCGCATGGCGGACGCGGGTCCTCTGATGCGCGCGACCGGGTGGCGCGGGCCTTGTCTGATCTGGGTCCGGGTCTCAGCGATGTTGCCTTGCGGTGTTGCTGCTATCTGGAAGGGCTGGAATTGGCGGAAAAGCGTATGGGATGGTCGGCGCGGTCCGGTAAAATCGTCCTGCGCATCGCTTTGCAGCGCCTGAAACGACACTATGAAGATCAGGCTGAACGGGATCGGATGATCGGTTAGAAGTCATACATAACCCTTGCAGATCACTTGGGTGGTGATAAGCAGGGGTTATGAATTTCACACTCAGACAGCTGCAATATTTTCAGGCCGTGGCCGAGCAGCGCAACTTTGGGCGCGCGGCGCAGGTCTGTAACGTATCGCAGCCTGCTTTGTCCGTTCAGATCAAAGCGCTTGAGGAAACCATGGGCGGTGTGCTGTTCGAACGGCAGGCGCGCGATATACTTCTGACACCGCTTGGCCGGGATGTTCTGGACCGCGCGCGGCTGATCCTTGGTGCCGCAGACCGTTTGGATCAATTTGCGCGCGATCATTCAGGCGGGCATCGGTCGCTGTCGATCGGGATCATCCCGACCATTGCGCCGTATCTGCTGCCCGGCGTTCTGGCCGGGTTAAGGGCCGGCGATGTCTTGCTGCGGGTGCAGATCCGCGAGGCCAGAACCGAACACCTGCTGACCCTGCTGCGTACCGGAGAGATTGACGCCGCTGTTCTGGCCCTGCCTGTCGCGGGGTCGGAGTTCAGGGAGACGCCCCTGTTTCAGGATCAGTTCCTGTTGGCAGGCAGCGCCGCGCGGTTGGAAAAAGTATCCGCAACCCCGGACATGCTGCGCCCGCTGGACCTGCAATCTGCGCAATTGATGCTGTTGGAAGACGGTCATTGCCTGACGGATCAGGCGCTTGAGGTATGTGGTCAGGATCGGGGCAGCGGCCAGATCAACATGGGCGCATCCTCGCTGGCGACCCTGTCGCGCTTGGTGGCCGAAGGGTTTGGCCTGACCCTGATCCCGGAACTTGCCGCACGGGCCGAGGGTGAGGCGGTTCCCGGCCTGAAACTGCTCCGCTTTGGCGCGCCACAACCGGCCCGCACTGTGGGTCTGGTCCGCCGTGCGTCCAGCGGGGATGAAGACTGGTCTGACCGGCTGGCCGAGGTTATCCGCGAGGTCGGAGAATCCATCGTGTCCGCCACGCGAAACTGAAAAGGCCCGCCGAAGGGGCGGGCCAATCCGATAAAGACGGATCGTGCCTCAGGCCAGTTCAGGCTCAGCCACCTGTTGCAGGTGCTGCATCAGGTTTTCCGGCGAGGACACGCCATAGGGATCTTCAGGGCAGTTATCCATCAGGCCGGGCTCTTCGAACCACGCCTCGACCACACCGTCATTGATGATCGCAGCATAGCGCCACGAGCGCATTCCAAAGCCCAGATTGTCCTTGTCGACCAGCATGCCCATCTTGCGGGTGAATTCGCCGGATCCGTCGGGGATGACCTTGACGTTTTTCAGGCCCTGATCCTGCGCCCATTTGTTCATGACAAAGCTGTCATTGACCGACATGCAGTAAATCTCGTCCACACCCTTGGCGACGAAATCTGCGTGGCCTTTTTCGAAACCGGGCAGTTGATATGTCGAGCAGGTCGGCGTGAACGCGCCAGGAAGCGAGAACAAGATGACCCGCTTGCCCGCAAAGTAATCTGCGGTTGTCATATCCTGCCAGCGATAGGGGTTGGGGCCTTCGACAGCCTCGTCGCGGACGCGGGTGTGGAAGGTAACCTGCGGCAGTTTGGTTCCGGTTTTCACGTTCAAGCTCCTGTCATTCACATGTGATCCGGGCGTGATTTAAAACAGGTCTAAACTGCCTTCAATCCAAGAAATGCTGCGATCGCAAAGCGTCGCTTTTGGGTTTGTCCATTGAAATGTATGGCAAAGATATAGTTTAAGGTTAAACTAAATTGCACGACTTGGATGGCTTGCATAGCGGCTATGCGTCGCTGGCGTAACACCTACGACTGCTTTATGTTATGAGAACAGAAAGTTGACCCAAAGTCAGGAAAACTGCCCGTGCGAGATCTGAAAATCCCCGAGCAACGTCACCCCGAAAAGGCGCATCGCCCGGACAATGCACAGCCCAAGAAACCGAAGTGGATCCGGGTCAAGGCCCCCGGTGGGAAAGGCTATGCCGACACGCATAAGATCATGCGTGAAAACAATCTGGTCACCGTCTGCGAAGAGGCCGGGTGCCCGAATGTAGGCGAGTGCTGGAGTCAGGGCCACGCCACCATGATGATCATGGGTGAGATCTGTACGCGCGGCTGCACCTTCTGCAACATCGCCACCGGGCGCCCCGATGCGCTGGACGTGTTCGAGCCCGGCCGCGTGGCACATGCGGTTGAAAAACTGGGTCTGAACCACGTGGTGATTACCTCGGTGGATCGCGATGACCTGACCGATGGCGGGGCCGAGCATTTTGCGCAGACCATCCGCGCGGTCCGTCATCGCTCACCCAAGACGACGATTGAGATTCTGACGCCGGATTTCCTGAAATGCGCGCCCGAAGTGCTTGAGACTGTTGTCGAGGCGAAACCGGACGTGTTCAACCACAATCTTGAGACCGTACCGGGCCTTTACCCCGAGGTCCGTCCCGGCGCGCGGTATTTCCATTCGCTGCGCCTGTTGCAGCGGGTGAAAGAACTGGACCCGTCGATCTTCACCAAGTCCGGCATCATGGTGGGTCTGGGCGAAGACAAACAGTCGGTCGGTCAGGTGATGGACGACATGCGCGCCGCCGATATCGATTTCCTGACCATCGGTCAGTATCTGCAACCGACGCCCAAGCACCACGCGGTGGACCGGTTTGTCACGCCAGAAGAGTTCGAGTCGTACGAAAAAGCGGCCTATGGCAAAGGGTTCCTGATGGTCTCGGCCACGCCGTTGACCCGGTCGTCCTATCACGCAGGCGATGATTTCGCCCGCCTGCGCGCCGCCCGGCAAGAGAAGCTGGGGCAGGCGTGACACCTGACACGCTGGCGCGGCTGATTGGGTTGCGCCATGGCTTGCACAAACAGCCCGAACTGTCCGGAGCCGAGCACGAGACCGCCGCCCGGATTGCGGATGAATTGCGCGGCATCGGCGCGGATTGCGTGTTGACCGGGCTTGGTGGGCACGGCGTCGCCGCTGTGTTCGACAGCGGTCAGGACGGGCCATGCGTTGGTATTCGGTGTGAGCTGGATGGGTTACCGATTCAGGAACTCTCGGATGTTCCTTACGTCTCGCAGAGACCGGGCCGGGGGCATCTGTGCGGGCATGACGGCCATATGTCGATGGTGTTGGGCGTGGCGCTGGCGTTGCAGAAACAGCGCCCCGAACGAGGTCGCGTTGTTTTGATCTTCCAGCCTGCCGAGGAAACCGGGCAGGGGGCCACAGCCTTCCGCGCCGATCCTCAATTCGCTGAAATCGCACCTGATTTCGTGTTTTCGCTGCATAATCTTCCGGGTTTGCAACTTGGCGCGGTCGAGCTGTGTAAAGGCCCCGCCAATTGCGCGTCACGCGGGATGCGTATTGCGTTGACGGGTAAGACGTCGCACGCGGCCGCGCCTCAGGACGGGGTCTCTCCGGCGGGCGCGTTGGCGGCTTTGATCCCGGCGCTGACGGCGCTTGGCGGTGGTGGCGCGCTGAACGCGGATTACGCTCTGACCACGATCACCCATGCCAGTTTGGGCGAACAGACATTCGGCGTCGCCCCCGGACAGGCCGAGCTTTGGGTGACGCTGCGAACGGTATCCGACGACCGGATGTCCAAACTGATTGCGGATGCCGAGACCCTGGTGCAGCAGGTCTCGCAGTCCGAGGGGCTGGGTGCCACGATCACTTACGAAGACGTTTTCGACGCCTGCACCAATCATTCGGATGCGGTGGAGATTTTGGCCCAAGCCTGCGCCGCCCAAAACGTTGCGTGTAAACGGACCAACGCACCACAGCGGTTTTCCGAGGATTTCGGCCAATTCGGCAAAGACGCGAAGACCGCGATGTTCTGGCTCGGGGCCGGGCGCGATCATCCGCAGTTGCACAACCCGGATTACGATTTTCCCGATGCGTTGATCCCGATCGGAACCGGAATCTTTCTGAATGCGGTCCGTCAGGTTTTGGGTTAAGCCAGCCGCTTACGTGTCTTCGGTAAAGCGCACCTTGCCAATAAAGGGCAAATTGCGATTGCGCTGTGCGTAGTCAATTCCGTAACCGACAACAAACTCATCCGGGATCTCAAACCCGATCCAGTCCGAGCGGAAATCAACCTCGCGTCGGCTGGGTTTGTCCAGCAGGGCGATGGATTTCAGACGCTTGGGATTGCGGCTGTGCAGCAGGTTGGTGACGTGGTTCAGCGTGTGGCCAGTGTCGACAATATCCTCGACCACCAATACGTCGCGCCCTTCAATTGCGCCGCGCAAGTCTTTGAGAATACGCACTTCCCGGCTGCTCTCCATGGAATCGCCGTAAGACGACGCCTCAAGAAAATCGACCTCGATGGGCAGGTCCAGCTCGCGCACCAGATCGGCGATGAAGACGAAACTGCCCCGCAATAGGCCCACCACGACCAGCTTGTCGGTATTGCCGAATTCCTCGGAAATCTTGCGACAAAGCTCCTCAATCCGCGCCGCGATGGCCTTGGCCGAGATCATCTCATCTATCACATAAGCGCGGTCAGTCATCGCAGCCCCCTTGATCTTTGGCGCGCAACATACGACATGACGCGCCATTGTCACCTTTAAATGCCTGAATGCCATGCCCATCCACTCGGAAACCCGCCACCTGCCATACACCGCCCAGCAGATGTATGATCTGGTCGCGGATGTGGCGAAATACCCGCAGTTTCTGCCCTGGTGCGCAGCGGCCCGTATCCGCAAGACCTATGCGGCAGGCGAGGCCGAGGTGATGGAGGCCGATCTGGTCATCTCATTCAAAGTGTTTCGCGAACGGTTCGGCAGCCGGGTGACGCTGTTCGCGGATCAGAAGAAGATCGACACCGAATATCTGGACGGTCCGTTCAAATACATGAAATCCGACTGGCAGTTCGAAGACGCGCCGGACGGGGGCTGCAACGTGTCGTTCCATGTGGATTTCGAATTCAAGAACGCCATCCTGCAGGGCATCATTGGCGTGGTCTTCAACGAGGCCATGCAGCGCATCGTTCGCGCGTTTGAGGCTCGTGCCGCCGAGCTTTACAGCTAAGGCTTTACCAACGAACGGCGCACGTTAGACTGCGCCTCATGTCAGATTTCACATCAGCATTGGCGGCTTTTGCCGCGGGCCCGATCTCGACCACTGCGCAGGCACGGATTGTCACGTCGCTATCTGTTCTGGATTGGGTCGCCGTTGGCCGCGCCGGGGCGGATGAACCAGTATCCAATACCGTTCGGGATATGGTGCTAGAGGAGGGGGGCACCGCCCAGGCGCATATGTTCGGCGGGGCGCGCGCGCCCCTTCGCGCGGCGGCTCTGGTCAATGGTACGGTGTCCCATGCCTTGGATTATGACGACACCCATTTCGCCCATATCGGCCACCCTTCGGTCGCGGTTCTGCCTGCAGCGCTGGCGGTGTCGGAATGGGATGATCGTATTCTTGTGGACTTCCTCGAAGCGGCCCTGATCGGGATGGAGGTCTCGATCCGCATCGGCCTGTGGCTGGGGCGCGGCCACTATCAGGCCGGGTTTCACCAAACGGCAACGGCCGGGGCCTTTGGGGCGGCGGTGGCGGTGGGGCGTCTGTTACAGTTCGACGCCGATCAGATGCGTCAGGTGCTGGGCCTGACGGCGACCCGTTCGGCGGGTCTGAAGGCTCAGTTCGGCACGATGGGCAAGCCTTACAACGCGGGTTTGGCAGCCTCGAATGGGGTTGAGGCGGCGCTGCTGGTCAAGCGCGGATTTGAACCCAACGCGGACGCGCTGGAAGGGCCCTATGGCTTTGGCGCGACGCATCAGGGGGCTGCGGATGCTGCGGCCGCTCTGGATGGGTTGGGCGACGAATGGCTGTTCGAATCCGTCAGCCACAAGTTCCACGCCTGCTGCCATGGGTTGCACGCGGCGCTAGAGGCGGCGCTTTCTTTGGATATCGCCGAACCCGAAGTGGCCGAGATCAAGGTAATAACCCACCCGCGCTGGATGAGCGTGTGTAACCAGATATCTCCGACCACCGGATTGGGCGCGAAATTCTCGTATCGCACGGTGATTGCAATGCAGGCGTTGGGATATGACACCGCGTTACCGGGCAGCTACTCTGAGAAGGTCTGTGCCGACCCGCGCATCCGGTCGCTGCAAGATCGTATCACTGTCGAAGCGGATGACTCCCTTTCCGAAACTGAGGCTCGCCTGACCTTGCTGCGGCGCGACGGGGCGCGGCGCGAGGCAACCTATGACCTCATGACCCCAATGTCTCTGTCCGACCGGGAAGACCGGGTACGTGCCAAAGCCTCGAAACTGATCGGAGGGATTGAGGCGGACGCGATCTGGTCGATGCTGCGCACCGGTGGTCGCGCCCGCGATCTGGCTGCAAAACTGGCGGGTTAATCCACGCGCCAGTGCAGGGGAAAACCGGGGTCGAACACGGTTACCGGGCCATCTCCGGTTTCGATCTTGTCGGGGTATTCGACCGGTTCGCCTTTGGTCAGCGTGATCGAACCTTCGTTCACAGGCAGGCCATAGAAGGCAGGCCCGTTCAGGGAAACGAACCCTTCCAGCTTGTCCAACGCCCCTTCGCGGTCGAACATCTCGGCCACCAGCGACATGGTGTTGGTCGCCGTGAAGCACCCCGCGCACCCACAGGCCATTTCCTTGTTGTCATCGGTATGAGGCGCGCTGTCGGTGCCCAGGAAATAGCGTGGATCACCCGAGGTCGCGGCTTTCAGCAGCTCTAACCGATGCTCCTCGCGCTTGGCGACGGGCAGGCAGTAGTAATGCGGTTTGATCCCGCCAACCAGAATGTGGTTGCGGTTGATGATCAGGTGATGCGCCGTGATTGTTGCGCCCAGATCGGTGTCGTTGGCTTTGACGTACTGAACACCGTCACGGGTCGTAATATGCTCCATCACCACCCGCAGGCCCGGCGTGGACTTGCGGATCGGGTCCAGAACGCGGTCGATGAACACCGCCTCGCGGTCGAAAATGTCGATCTCGGCATCTGTCACTTCACCATGCACACACAGGGGCAGGCCAATCTCGGCCATGCGTTCCAGCACAGGGCGCACATTGTCGAAATTCCGCACGCCGGAATGCGAATTCGTCGTGGCCCCCGCCGGATACAACTTGACCGCCTTGACCAGCCCGCTTGCATGGGCAGCGGCCAGATCGTCCGGGTCCGTATCCTCGGTCAGGTACAGGGTCATCAGTGGTTCAAAGGATATCCCCTCGGGCAGCGCGGCCATGATGCGCTCGCGATAGGCGGCGGCATGGGCACCGGTCACCACCGGGGGCACCAGATTGGGCATGATGATCGCACGGCCAAAATGGCGTGCGGTTTCGGGCAGAACGGCCTGCAGCATCGCGCCATCGCGCAGATGCAGGTGCCAGTCGTCGGGGCGGCGGATCGTGATGCTATCGGTCATGACGCACCCGCTAGCACAGACCCCGCCGCCGGAAAAGACCTTGTCAGCGCGCAGGATCGCCGTACCTCTTCCCCCACCGCAGGCTTGACGAAGACCCCGGCCCATGACCTGTTAGGCCGCAAGGAGAACATGCATGACCCAACCAAGTTCCATTGATGCCGTTCAGCAAACACTGGGCGCGCAAGGTTACGTGTGCGGCCGGGCATTGGCGACGGTGGTTTTTCTGGCGCTCAAGCTGGGCCGCCCGCTGTTTCTGGAAGGTGAGGCAGGCGTTGGAAAGACCGAAATCGCAAAGGCACTGGCCGCGGGTTTGGGGCGCCGCCTGATCCGCCTGCAGTGTTATGAAGGGCTGGATGCCTCCTCAGCCGTCTATGAATGGAACTTTCCGGCGCAAATGGTTGCCATCCGCACGGCTGAGGCCGCTGGCGGTGCGGACCGAACAGCCCTGCAAACCGAGCTGTTCTCGGACGATTACCTGATCGAACGCCCTTTGCTGCAAGCCATGCGACCTGATGAGCACGGCGCGCCGGTGCTGCTCATTGACGAACTCGACCGCACCGATGAACCTTTTGAGGCGTTCCTGCTGGAAGCGCTCAGCGATTTTCAGGTCACAATCCCGGAACTCGGCACCGTCCATGCGCCCGAGCCACCCATCGTCATCGTCACCTCGAACCGCACGCGCGAGGTGCATGACGCCCTCAAACGCCGCTGCCTCTACCACTGGGTCGACTACCCCGATTTCAACCGCGAAATCGAAATCCTGCACGCCCGCGCCCCCGAAGCCGCCGAGACACTCAGCCGCGAGGTTGTCGCCTTTGTTCAACGCCTGCGCACAGAAGACCTGTTCAAAAAGCCCGGCGTGGCCGAAACCATCGACTGGGCCAAATGCCTGCTGGCGCTGGACGTTATCAACCTCAGCCCCGAGGTCATCGGCGACACGCTCGGCGCGATCCTGAAATACCAGGACGACATCCAGAAACTGCAAGGCTCTGAAGCCAAACGCATTCTGGATGAGGCAAAAGCCGACCTCGAACCCGCCTGATGCTTCTTCTGTTCAAAAATACCTCGGGGGTATGGGGGCAGAGCCCCCATGAAAGGTAATGGCCGAACACCTTACGCTCGACACCCCCGCAGATCCGAAACTGGCGCAAAACATCACCCATTTCGCCCGTGCGCTGCGCAAGGCGGGACTGCCCATCGGGACAGGTCGGGTGGTCGACGCAATTCGTGCCGTGCAGGCGGCGGGTTTCACCCAACGGCAGGATTTCTACTGGACCCTGCATGCCTGTTTCGTGAACCGACCTGAACATCGCACCGTCTTTGCACAGGTTTTTCGCCTCTACTGGCGCGACCCGCGCTATCTGGAACACATGATGTCCATGATGCTGCCCGCCATTCGGGGCGTGCAGGAAGAACGCAAAGCCGACGCCGCCGAAAAGCGCGCAGCCGAGGCGCTGCTGGACGGGGTTGAACGTGATCTGCCCGAGCCTGCGGAAGATGAAGGCGAGACCGCGCTCGACATTGACGCCTCGCAAACTGCGTCTTCCGAGGAAAGGTTGCGCAGTCTGGATTTTGAGCAGATGAGCACGGATGAAATCGCGCAGGCCAAACGCCTTCTGGCGCGTCTTACCTTGCCGGTTCATCCGATTGCCAGCAGGCGGGCGCAGGCCAACCCTCTGGGCCACCGCATCGACCGCGCCAGAACCCTGCGCGCAGCCATGCGTCAGGGTGGTGAGATACGGGACATTGCGCTGCAAAAACCTAGGCCACGCTGGCCCAATCTTGTGGTTCTTTGCGACATCTCGGGTTCAATGAGCCAATACAGCCGCCTGATCCTGCATTTCCTGCACACCGTCTCGAACGCCAAGGGCGCCGGATGGGCCAAGGTCCACGCTTTCACCTTCGGCACACGACTGACCAATATTACTCGCCATCTGCATCAACGCGACGTGGACGCCGCGCTGGCCGCCGCCGGGGCCGAAGCGCAGGATTGGGAGGGTGGCACACGGATCGGGGACTGTCTGCACGCGTTCAACCGCGACTGGTCGCGGCGCGTGATGGGGCAGGGTGCCGTTGTTCTGCTGATCTCGGACGGGCTGGATCGTGGCGACACGGACGCCTTGGCGAAAGAAACCAAACGTCTGCACCTGTCGGCGCGCCGTCTGATCTGGCTCAATCCGTTGCTGCGATGGGATGGGTTCGCACCAAAGGCGCAGGGTGTGGCTGCCATGCTGCCGCACGTGGACAGCTTCCGCGCCGGTCACTCGATTGCATCGCTCGAAGATCTGGCGACCGTCATTTCGGAACCACAGGATGTGGGAGAGAAAGCGCGGCTGATCTCCGCGCTTTCCGGCTAAGCGTCAGCCCAGCTGTTTTTCATTGCACTCGCGCGCCATTTCGATGGCTTTGTAAGTACCAGTCAGATCGACGGTGAATCCAAAGGATTTTTCCGGGAACACGATCATGACCTTCTGTTTGGCCAGATCTTCCGCGAATTGCGGATCGTCCGACAGCACGTAGCCGCCTGAATACCCCTTGGTGATGTTTCCCTTCATCCCCGTGGCCTCACCCAGATACAGGTTGTCGCCCAGAATGATCGCCACGGCTTCTTTCTCACCGCGCTTGATGTCCGTTTCGGCTTTGGTAAATACGCCGACATAGCCCACGGCGCGATCCTCGGTCAGGCCCATTTGAACCACATTTTCCGAGTCATCGATCGCTTCGATCAGGCAGGATTTCTTTTCATTGTCGATGAAGACCTTCCAGCCTTCGACCTCGCCATAGCGTTCAAATGTATCAGCCCAGGCTGCGGTTGACGCCAACAGCCCAAAGGCTGCGCCGAGTGTAAGAATGCGTTTCAACTCTCTGTCTCCGTTTTGAAAATGGGGGCACGTCCGGGATTGGCCCCGAAGGTAGCTGCAGGCTAAAAGCACGGGCGCAGACAATCAATGCTTTGCTTATGTGAATACGAAGGAACCTTTGCCCCCAAGCAAGCTCGTCCCTGAGCGGGGACCGCCCCACATGCTTTTCTTCCCGCTTTTCCTGACTATGTTGAGTCCGATGACCTCAGGAGGCTTCGATGGAGCGATTCGACAACAGCCCGGAAACCGCTTTGGACTGGCACCGCAAAGGACGCGGTGCGGCCCTGGCGACGGTGGTCGAGACCTGGGGCAGTGCACCGCGCCGGGTGGGCGCTCAGTTGGTGATTGGCGGTGATGGGCGGATCGAAGGGTCCGTGTCCGGCGGGTGCGTCGAAGGCGCGGTGATCGTCGAGGCGCTGGAAGCCATTGATGAGGGCGAGGCGCGATTGCTGGAGTTTGGCGTCAGCGACGAAGACGCCTTTGCCGTGGGTCTGGCTTGTGGCGGCACCATCCGGGTTCTGGTTGAGCCGGTTGGCCGCGTCCTGCCTGAATCGATGCTGGCCGAACTGGTCGCCGCGCGGGCGGCGCGCGAGCCGCTGGCTTATGAGGTCAATATTAACAGCGGCCACCGCGCCCTGAGGCGCAACAAATACCCCGACCGACTGCGCATGGACCGGTCAGGGTTTGAAGAGGATGGAGAGACCTTTGTCGCCGTCCATAACCCGCCGTTGCGCCTGATCGTCGTCGGTGCGGTTCACATCGCGCAGGCTCTGGTGCCAATGGCGCGGATTGCGGGATATGACCCGGCCATCGTGGACCCGCGCGATGCCTTCGCGTCGGATGCGCGTTTTCCCGGTGAAAAGATTCTCACCGATTGGCCGGACGAAGCCGTTTTGAAACTGGGACTGGACACGCGCACAGCGGTTGTTCTGCTGACCCATGACCCCAAGCTGGACGACCCCGCGCTGCAAGCCGCGTTGGAGGCGGACGTGTTCTACATCGGCGCGCTGGGGTCAAAGCGAACCCATGCCAAACGGGTCGAGCGTATGGTTGCTGCCGGGTTTACCGATGCGCAGATCGGCAGAATACACGGGCCAATTGGTCTGGACATCGGGGCCGCTGATCCTTCGGAAATTGCCGTTGCGATCCTGGCTCAGATGACGGCTGTTCTGCGAGGCAAAGCATGAAGTTTGGCCCGGTGCCCGTAGCCGATGCAAGCGGGGCGATTCTGGCGCATTCGGTCATGGCCGCGGACGGTAAGCTGCGCAAGGGCCTGAGACTGACCGAAGATCACATCGCACAACTGACACAGGCCGGTTTGACCGAAATTGTCGTGGCCCGTCTGGAACCCGGCGACTGTCACGAGGACGAGGCGGCTACGCTGTTGGCCAAGGCTTTGGTACCTGACCCGTCGGCGGCGAACCTGCGCGTGACCGAAGCATTTACGGGGCGCGTCAACTTGCTGGCCAACGGGCCGGGCGTCGTGGCGCTGGACGTGGCCGCGCTGGAGCAGTTCAATCAGGTCAACCCAATGATCACCGTCGCCACTGTTCCGCAGCATCAGCAGATGAGCGATGGCGGAATGGTCGCGACGATCAAGGTGATTTCCTACGCCGTGCCCGAAGTAGACGTTCAGCGCGCAGCAAGCCTTGCGCAAAGCGCAATTCAACTGATTGCGCCGGTTCACAAGACCGCTGGTCTGATCGTGACGGATATTCCCGGCGGACCACCGAACGAAAAAGGCATCGCGGCCATGCGGGGGCGGGTCGAACTGTTGGGGATGGAGTTGTGCGACGTGCAGATCGTCGCGCATGACACCGATCCCCTTGCGAAGGCCATTGCCGGAACGCAGGGCGACGTTCTGATGATCCTGACCGCCTCGGCCACCTCGGATGTGGATGATGTGGCACCTTCGGCTGTGCGGGCAGCGGGTGGGGCGGTGGATCGGTTCGGCATGCCGGTTGATCCCGGTAATCTGCTGTTTCTGGGTGCGATGGGGGATCGGCCCGTGATTGGCCTGCCGGGTTGCGCACGCTCGCCTGCTTTGAACGGCGCGGATTGGGTTCTGTCCCGCGTTGCCTGCGGTGTCGAGACCACAGGCGCGGATATTGCGGCCATGGGTGTGGGCGGATTGCTCAAGGAAATCCCGACACGACCTCAGCCGCGCGCCCAGCGCAGGCCGTGACGCTACGGCATTTTGACCTCTATCCCCGCCACTTTAGGTTATGAGTGTTAAGCGACGCTCGGAGCGTTGAACGCGACAAGATTTTTGTTCTCAAACGAAAATTCCCGTGTTTAACTCGGTCGCAAGGGAGAAAATCAAAACTGGGAGGAACTCATGACACAGGTCTCAATGACCGTGAACGGTAAATCCGTTAGCGGTGACGTCGAAGGCCGGACCCTGCTGTCCAGCTTTCTGCGCGACCACCTGTCGCTGACGGGCACACATGTAGGCTGCGATACGGCCCAATGCGGCGCCTGTGTGGTGCATGTGAATGGTGAGGCGGTCAAATCCTGCAACATGCTGGCGCTTGAGGCTGATGGGGCCGACGTGGGTACCATCGAAGGTCAGGCCAATCCGGACGGGTCGCTGAACGTCATTCAGCAGGCATTTCAGGATCACCACGGGCTGCAATGCGGGTTCTGCACGCCGGGTATGGTGATGAGTGCCGCGGCCCTGCTGAAAGACAATCCGCGCCCGACCGAGGCCGAGATCCGCAAGTATCTGGAAGGCAACCTGTGCCGCTGCACCGGATACCACAACATCGTCAAGGCGATCATGGCCGCTTCGGGTCAGGACGCCAGCAGCATCGCTGCCGAATGATGCCACTGCGGGCGTAAGGGAGACGCCCGTGGGATGACAGAGGATGCATCCGCATCCGTTTATGGGAGGAGAACAAGCAATGCCCAAAGACAGTGGCATCGGAGCCAGTTCCAAGCGCCGCGAGGACGTGCGCTTTCTGACCGGAGCAGGCAATTACACCGACGACATCAACGTACATAACCAGGCCTATGTGCATTTCCTGCGGTCCGACATCGCGCATGGGCGGATCAAATCCGTCGATACTTCGGCGGCCGAGGGGATGCCGGGTGTGGTCAAGGTTTTCACCGGCAAGGATTTCGAAGGCGTGGGCGGGATGCCTTGCGGCTGGGAAGTGACCGACAAGCACGGCGCGCCCATGCAGGAACCTCCACATCCGATTCTGGCCCAGGGCAAGGTGCGCCATGTGGGCGATCCGATTGCCGCCGTTGTGGCCGATAGTCTGGAACAGGCCCGCGACGCCGCCGAGGCGATTGAGGTCGATATCGAAGAACTGCCTGCCGTGATCGACATGAAGGCCGCCGCACAGGATGGCGCGACGCTGGTCCATGACGATCTGAAAAACAACATCTGCTATGACTGGCAGTTGGGTGAGGCCGACGATGCCAAGGTCAATGAGGTGTTTGCCAACGCGGCGCATGTGACCACTCTGGATCTGGTGAACAACCGATTGGTTGCTAACCCGATGGAGCCGCGCGTTGCCGTCGCTGAATACGCTCGTGCGACCGAGGAATATACGCTTTATACCACCTCGCAGAACCCGCATGTGATCCGTCTGCTGATGTGCGCCTTTGTTCTGGGCCTGCCTGAACACAAGGTCCGCGTGGTCGCGCCGGATGTGGGCGGTGGTTTCGGCACCAAGATCTTCCACTATGCGGAAGAGGCGTTCGTGACCTTTGCCGCCAAAGCTTGCGGCCGTCCGGTCAAATGGTCGTCCAGCCGGTCCGAGGCGTTCATGTCGGATGCTCATGGTCGCGATCATGTCAGTACCATCGAACTGGCGCTGGATGCCGACAATAACTTCATCGGTCTGCGCACGAATACCTTCGCGAATCTTGGGGCGTATCTGTCGACCTTCTCAAGTTCCGTGCCCACATGGCTGCACGGCACGCTGATGGCGGGCAACTACAAGACGCCGGTCATTCAGGTGAACGTGAAGGCGATGTTCACCAATACGGTTCCGGTGGATGCCTATCGCGGTGCGGGTCGGCCCGAGGCGACGTTCCAGTTGGAGCGCGTGGTGGACAAGGCCGCGCGCGAGTTGGGCGTCGATCCGATTGCCCTGCGCCGCCAGAACTTTGTCACCCAGTTCCCCTATGACACGCCGGTGGCGCTGACCTATGACACCGGCAACTACAACGGGACGATGGATAAATTGGAGGCCGCCGCCGATCTGGCGGGCTTTGCCGCGCGCCGGTCGGCCAGTGAAGCCAATGGAAAACTGCGTGGTCTTGGCATCAACTGCTATATCGAGGCGTGCGGGATTGCGCCCTCGAACATCGTTGGCATGTTGGGGGCCCGCGCGGGTCTTTATGACGCGGCGACGGTGCGGGTGAATGCCACCGGTTCGATCAGCGTCATGGTCGGCGCACATAGCCACGGGCAGGGGCACGAGACCGCCTTTCCGCAAGTGGTGGCCGACATGATCGGTATCGACGAGTCGATGGTCGAGATTGTGCATGGGGATACGTCCAAGATTCCGTTTGGGATGGGGACCTATGGGTCTCGGTCTCTGGCGGTCTGTGGCTCGGCCATGGTCAAGGCGACAGAGAAGGTGATCGAGAAGGCCAAGAAGATCGCCGCCCATCTGCTGGAAGCGTCCGAGGCTGATATTGAGCTGAAGGATGGTCAATTCAGCGTGGCAGGCACCGACAAGTCGGTGGCCTGGGGCGATGTGACCCTGACCGCCTATGTGCCGCATAACTATCCGCTGGAGGTGGAGCCCGGGCTGGAAGAGACTGCGTTCTACGATCCGGCCAACTTCACCTTTCCGGCAGGGGCCTATGCGTGTGAGGTCGAGGTCGATCCTGAAACCGGTCAGGTCAGCATCGAAAAGTTCACCGCTGCGGATGACTTCGGCAACATCATCAACCCTATGATCGTTGATGGTCAGGTTCATGGCGGGATCGGGCAGGGGATCGGTCAGGCCCTGCTGGAGAACTGCGCCTATGACGAAAACGGGCAACTGCTGAGCGCGTCTTTCATGGATTACGCGATGCCACGCGCAGATGACGTGCCGTTTTATGGCGTGGATCATTCCAGCCAGACGCCGTGTACGCATAACCCGTTGGGGGTGAAAGGCTGTGGTGAGGCCGGGGCGATTGGCTCTCCGCCTGCGGTGGTCAATGCGGTGCTGGATGCGCTGAATTCGGGCGGCAAGGCGGTCGATCACATCGACATGCCCGTGAGCCCGTCGCGCGTTTGGGCGGCGATGAACAGCTGAGAGGTTGGGGTGCGAGGGCCGGAACACTTCGGCGTAGTGACAGATGTCGCGGCTCGACTGGAACCCGCCGAGCATGAT